>NZ_JBDPME010000020.1:0-172073 GCF_039871825.1 Nonomuraea sp. B12E4
AGGTACAACGCGACGGCGTCCGCCTTGAACTCCGGCGGATACGACTTCATCGCCACGTGGAACTCCTTGTCTCCGGATCTCCATCATCCGGTACTCAAGGTGTCCACGTTTCGGGGCGAGGGCCCGCGGGACCCCCGCGGCTGCAGTTGCCTGCTCGAACAGTTGCCCGCGACTCAAGGTGGACGATGTCGTGATTGACTACGAAGCTCGTTCTGGATCTTGTTGGCTGGCCGGGTACGCGCGATGAGACCCCGTATCCGCGAGCCGCGGCCGAAGGGGTTCCACGTGGTTCTCACCAACGACGGCCGTCAGATGCAGCGACCGCGGGAAGTGGCCGCTGTCGCCGCCTCTGGTCTGCACCGGATCGAATACCCGCACAAGCACCCTGGGCTGGTCGGGATGGGCGCCGCGATCGCGACGGTCGCCGCTGGATTGCCGAGCGCGCCGGCGATGCTGGAGGAATCCAGCGGACCACGCTTGATCGCTTTGCGAGGCGTCGATCCCACGGTAGCGAGTCGGCTGCGGGTGATCGATCCGGCGCTGGATTCGCCCAAATTCTGGCCCACGTCTCCGTAGTCTGGGCGGAGCCGCCGGGCGAGCTTTCGACGAGGACGGAGGTCTCAGGGTGGTCTCGACGCTAGCCGGGCACTGATTCGCCCCCGCTCCGGTCTGCTGGTTTGCGCCAGCGCGGCAGCGCCATGCACCTGATCCTGTGGTCGTCCCACGAGCACGCGGGACGACCGGGGAACGGGGGGAATGTGGTGCTCATGGGCCGATGCGATAGGGGCGCATCATCTCGTTGTCCTCGTGTTCGAGGACGTGGCAGTGCCACACGAACAGGCCCGGCCGGTCGAAGGTGGCCTTGATCCGGGTGATCTGGCTCGGGTAGGCGATGACGGTGTCCTTGAAGCCGCGCTCCCAAGCCTCCGGCGGCCTGGCGGGGCCGTGGAACGGCTGCCGGTCGATGACCTGGAACACGACCTCGTGGAGGTGGATCGGGTGGGTATCCATGGTGAAGTTGTGGATCTCCCACGTCTCGGTGGCGCCGACGGCCGGGTTCTCGGTGATCGGGTCGGACCACATCTTCGCTGTGCCGCCTCCCTCCAGGGTGCCCAGGAGCGCGACCGCCGGTCCCACGCCCGCCACGCGCTTGGAGTCCTGCTCGAGCAGCGCGACTTGACGAGTCGTACTTGCCGTGCCGAATGGGGTGAAGGCGGGCAGGGTAAGTTCTGCGGGTGGCACGGTGCGGTCGGGTTCCGTCAGCGGGCGGACCGTGAACTTCAGGACCTGCCCCGTGGTCGCGGGGTCGGCCGGGGTCACGGGGTGGCGGCCGTGGAAGGGGCCGTCCGGGGCTTCGTTGATCAGGAACAACTCCGTCCCCGGGCGTACGCCGGAGAAATCGACGATCACGTCGGCGCGTTCCGCCGGGGCCAGTAGGACCTCTCCGAGTTGGATCGGCGTGGGCAGGAATCCTCCGTCTGATCCGATCTGCCAGAAGGGCAGGGCGGCGGAGGCGGGCCGTCGAGTCAGCGGAGTCGTGACGATTTTCAGGTCGAGGAAGCGGCTGTTGCATCCGTTGAGGAGCCGGAATCGGTAGCGGCGTGGCTGGACGGGCAGGTACGGCCAGGTGCGGCCGTTGACCATCATGGTGCTGCCGTAGAACTCGGGGTTCCAGATGGGTGGTATATCGCTGTCGGGGATGTACGGCCCGGCGAATCGGTCGAACTGTCTGCGGCTCGCCGGATAGAAGAGCGAGCCGTCGGCGGCGAATGTCCGGTCCTGGATGATGATCGGTATCTCGTGTATGCCCTGGCTCCTCGTCGCCCCGAAGGCGGCTGGGCCCGGCAGGAGGCCCGGTGCGAGGTCGGCAGGGCCACCGCGCAGCAGGTAGAAGCCGGCCAGCCCGGCATAGACGTTGAGCCGGGTGATGCCGAGAGCGTGGTCGTGGAACCACATGGTCGCGGCCCGCTGCTCGTTGTCGTAATGGAAGACCGCCGATCCCGGACTCCAGGAGCCTTTGTGCTGGTCGGTGAAGGAAGCAGCGAAATCGGCATACTGCGATCCCTCGGTGGCATACCCGCCCGGGATGTCGCGTGCCGCAGGCAGGAACCAGGCCTCGGGATGGCCGTCGCTGTGGTCGGAGTTGCGTCCGCCGTGCAGGTGCGTGACGATCGGGACCGGCCCGGGGTAGCGGCCGGGCGTGGCGGTGAAGGCCGGACGTGAGTCGCGTCCGTTCCGTCCGCCGGGTGGGTTGGCCCAGTGCAGTGTCGGGTCCACCGGCAGCGGATGTGGAAGGGCTCTCCCGTGGCCGTCGACCAACTCGTTCACCCACGTGACCCGTACTGGACGGCCGACTCTGGCCTCCATCCTGAAGGCCGGGCTGCTGAAGCTTCGCGGTGTTCCCACCGCTCCGTAGCCCAGTACCGTCGTGGCTGGGCTGCCGGGCGGCAGGATCTGCAGGCGGAGCCGTCGCACGCCGATCACGTACCGGTCGGCCGGGCCGTCCTTCGAGGCGGCCGGCATGATGGAGGGCACCGGCAGGGGGACGACGTACTTGGCGATGGAGGCGGGGTTCATCCGGCCGCCCCGGAGCGCCCCGGCAGGATCCGGGGGAGAGGTGAGGAGGGCCACCCCGCCTGCCAGGAACCCCCGTCTCGTGATCATCTCTACCTCCTGTTCAAGGCGGGCACCAGGAGAACGCCGCTTGCGGCCTCTGATGGCCGCACAGCCACCTCCGGAAATCAGACAGAAGCGCCTGACATGGGATATATGCCCTGCTTGCGCTGGGCGATCCCCCGCCGTGTGCCAACTGGAGATCAGCGACGAGTACAGGCACTCCCGCCTCAGCAGCGCGCCCTTGCCGGCCTTATCGAACCGGTCGTATTCCTCCAGGATCCGGGCCCTTACCGGCGGCGGAGTGGGAACGCGGACGCTGGCTTGCGCACCGGCGTGGGCCGTGGTGACTTCACGCCGATCTCCGTAGCGGGCAAGCCTTCCGCCATGTAGGCGAAGCCGACTGATCATCTGCGGGGTGTGATGAGGCCGTAGTGGCCGCCGTAACGGTGGTAGACGAGGCTGCCCCGCCCCGTGCCGGCGTCGGCGAAGAAGATGAATGGCATACCGGTGGTTTCCAGACGCTCGACCGCTTCACTGATGGAGAGGACGGGTGCTGGAACGGAGCTGACCGTGAGTGGGATCGACACCGGGCCGAGCCTGTGGGGCATGGGGACGATCTGCGCGAGCCGGTAACCGTCCCGGTTGTGGTAGATGACGCTGTCCTGGCCGGTTTCCGCCTCGGTGAACAGGTAGAAGTCGTAGTCGAACTGTTCCATGTCGAAGGCCGCCTCATCGGGCGTAGCCCAGGCCAGCTCGTAGGCCTTGTGCCGGACGATCTCGCGTTCTCCCCCGATCCGGGGGGAGTAGGGCAGCGGGCGACGGTGAGGACTGGAGCGCCGCCACTCGTCGTCGGCGTCCTCTGGGCGTCGCCCACGCAGGTTCTCCCCGTCCCCGCCGGCATGGCGCAGCCGGACCCGGAGCCGGTCGCCGAGCAGCCGGATGGCTTGGTGTATGGACTCGCCGACCGCCTGAGCGCGGACGAGCCGCCCGCTGACGTCGATGTTCGCCTGCGCGGTGCACGGACAGAACACAACTGGATCGGCCGAGGCGCTGAGCTTGACCCGGGCGAAGAGCACTGGCTCGTGGGCGAACGACGTCGCTGCCGCCACCACCTCGCGGGCATCGTCGACTGCACCGGGTGAGATGGTGCCGCGTGTTTCCACCCGTACCTCGCGGGGGTCAAACGTCACGGAGGCGTGTCGACTGCTCATGCCGTGTCACGTCCCTTCTGATGAGGCCGGCAGCAAGCGGCAGTTCGCGGGCGAGCCGTGCGGCCTGCTCGGGGTGCGTCTGCCCCGGGCTTCTCCACCGGCCCGGCCGCCAGACCGCGCGCGAGCGCCAGAATGGCTTCGGCCAACGCTTGGATCCGCTTCTCGGCTTTGCCGACCCGGGCCTTGACAAGATTCAGTTCGAGCTCTAGCGGCTGCGTCTCCTCGGTTGCGGGAACCGCATCGGGCTTGGGGTCAAGGCATCAGGGCCATCTCCCAGGCAGTGCTCTCCTTCCCTACCTTTGCCAGGGTCGGCATCCGCATCACAGGGACTTACGTCCCTCGGTGGCAGGTCCATGGTCCCCCCCGGCAACGAGGACCGTCACGGTGCCCAACCGCCCGCGCCGGGCTACATTCATCCTCCGGGCACCACCGCGACGGGGCAGGGAGAGTGCTGGGCAAGGAACTCCGCCGTGCCGAACCACTCGGCGCGCTTGCGCCCCACCACGACGAGCGTCGCCTGATCGCGGGCAGCTTCCGTCTGGACGCGGACTTCCGGATGGCGATCCGCCCACTTGGTCACGTCCACCGGGGCGGACACCGGCACCTGGCGCAGGGCGGCCTCGCCGAACGCGAATTCCAGGACCGAGGCGTCCGGCTCGGTGCCCGCCACGACGACGGGTCCGAGATGTGTCGCGGCGGGCAGGGGCCCTGGGCCGCGTACGACGATCACGGGACAGTCCGCGTGGGCGGCGACGTATCCGGCGACCGAGCCGACGACAACTCTGGGCAGCGCGCTCAGCCCACGGGAGCCGACCACGACGAGCGCGGCATGGCTGGAGAGCTCGACCAGGCGTTGTGCGGCGGGGCCTTCGTACAGGTCGGTTTCCACGTGTAGCCCGGAACTGGACGAGCGGGCGCAGTCGGCGCCGTGCCACAGCACGTGCTCGGCGGCCTTGCGCAGGTGGGCCTTGGCCTCCACGTGCGCCTCGCCGTAAGGCCATTGCCAGGCATGGGAAACGGTCAGCGGGAGCTTACGCAGCTCGGCCTCGTCCAGGGCCCAGTCCAGGGCCTGCACCGAGAAGTCCGAGCCGTCATAGCCGAGCACGATGTGATTCATGTTCGCGTACTCCCCCATCAAGGGTACGGAATCAACCGCCTCCAGTCTCGGAGAGCGGCCCCGAGTCCTTCCAGGGCCGGGTGACCCGGCCTGCCGGGACCTTGGTCCCAAATCCGGTTCCATCGACGCGCTCGGATGGAGTCGTGGCCGCAGGAAAGACCCTCCGGCGTCGTCACCCCGCGCGTGAACGGCCGTCTGCGTAACGCGAACAGTGGGGATCGCAGTCGTCGCGGTGCCGGGCAGGTTCACAAATAGGGACCTTCGACCCTACCCATGGGGCCGCTTGCACTCGGATGGTGAGGGGAGGAGGTCTTCCAAGCCGCCGACGTGGGGCTTTGGGGGTGCGGATAGTGTTCGCCGATCGTCATGACGCAGGTGTGCGCCTGGCCGAACGAGTGGCTGGACTGATCACGGATGAGAATGTGGCGGTCCTGGGGCTGCCAAGGGGCGGCGTACCGGTGGCCTTCGAGGTGGCCCGGGCCTTGGGTGCGCCGCTGGATGTGATCATGGTACGTAAGCTTGGGGTGCCGTTCCAGCCCGAGCTGGGATTCGGTGCAATCGGAGAAGGCGGCGTACGCGTGATCAATGCGAACGTCGTCCGGATGGCGAATGCCACGCCCGAGGAGATGACCAAGGTCGAGGAGCGCGAGGAAGCCGAGCTACGGCGCCGTGCGCATCGCTTCCGTGCCAGTCGCGCGCCGGTCGACCTCGCAGGCCGTACGATCATCGTGGTAGACGACGGGGTCGCCACGGGCAGCACCGCTCGTGCCGCTTGCCGGGTGGCTCGTGCGAGTGGGGCCTCGCGCGTGATTTTGGCAATCCCTGTTGGGGTGCCGGACACGATCGCGAGTCTGCGCAAAGACGCCGACGAGGTGATCTGCCTGGAGACGCCTGCCGCTCTCTACTCCATCGGGGCCTGGTACGTCGACTTCACTCAGATCACTGATGAGCAAGTGGTCGAACTGCTGCATCGGGCCGCGAACCCGGTGGCCAAGGGCATGCCTGAGAAGGGGAGCGTGCCGGAATCCGCCTCGCCGGAGATCGCCGCTGAGGTGCTGGTGGATGTCGGTCCTGTCCAGTTGCCAGGGCAACTCACCATTCCGGAGAAGGCCGAGGGAATGGTGGTCTTCGTGCACGGCAGTGGCAGCAGCCGGCACAGCCCGCGCAACCGGTATGTGGCCTCGCTGCTCAACCGCGCGGGACTGGGTACCTTGCTTTTTGATCTGCTCACGGTCGAGGAGGAGTATGACCGCGGCAACGTGTTCGACATCGAGTTGCTGGCCGAACGGCTCTCGCAGGTGACAGGTTGGCTTACCGATCACCAGGTTGTGGACCTGCCGGTGGGCTATTTCGGCGCCAGCACCGGAGCGGCGGCCGCGCTGTGGGCCGCGGCGGAACCGGGCAGCCAGGTGGCCGCTATTGTCTCACGAGGTGGACGACCGGACCTGGCCGGACCGCGGCTGTCCGCGGTGCGGGCGGCGACGCTGTTGATCGTGGGCAGCCGGGACGAACTGGTGGTTGATCTCAATCAGGCGGCGCTAGAGCGAATGCGCTGTGAAAACCGCCTCGAGATCGTCCCTGACGCTACGCATCTCTTCGAGGAGCCCGGAGCGCTGGAAAGCGTCGCCGACCTGGCACGCGACTGGTTCGCCGACCATTTCAGGACAAGCCTGGGTTGAGAGGCCCGGCGTTGCCTGCGCCGATACCTGGTTCCGCCAGCCGGAACCCGGACTCCTATATGGGCAATCTGCACTATGGGGGCGGAAGACATGATCCAGCTCGTCGAGGAGACGCCCTATCGCTTCCGCATCGAGCGGCACGGATCGATGCGAGTGCCCGGCGTCGTCCTGGCCTCCCGTGCGCTGCTTCCGGAGGACCAGGCGCTGCGGCAGGTCGTCAACGTGGCCGCACTGCCGGGCATTGTCCGCGCCTCCTACGCCATGCCCGACCTGCACTGGGGATACGGATTCCCGATCGGCGGCGTGGCCGCCACCGACATCGCGGCCGGAGGTGTGGTCTCCCCGGGCGGGGTCGGCTTCGACATTTCCTGCGGAGTACGGCTGCTCGCGGCAGGCATCGATCGCGACCGGCTGGCACCCTTGATGAACCGGCTCCTGGATCGCCTCGATCATGTCATCCCGCGCGGTCCCGCCCGTGGCGCCGTCTGGCACCTGGCCGGGCGGCCACAGCTGGAAAGGGTCCTGTACGGCGGTGCCCGGTACGCCGTCGACCAGGGCCACGGCGTGGCGCGGGATCTGGAACGCTGCGAGGACTTCGGCGGGATCGTTGACGCCGACACCTCCCAGGTCGGCTCCCGCGCCATGGAGCGAGGGCTGAACCAGGTGGGCAGCCTCGGCTCCGGCAATCACTTCCTGGAGATCCAGGCGGTCCAGGAGGTGTACGACGAGGCGGTGGCAGCTACCTTCGGCCTCCATCGCGGCCAGGTGTGCGTGATGATCCACTGCGGTTCGCGCGGGCTCGGCCACCAGATCTGCACGGACCACGTACGCGCGATGGACAAGGTGATGCCGCATTACGGCATCACGGTGCCCGACCGGCAACTCGCCTGTGCCCCGGTCGATTCCCCCGAAGGCCGCGCGTACCTCGGTGCCATGGCCGCCGCGGCCAATTACGGGCGTGCCAACCGGCAACTGCTCGGCGAGGCCACGCGGCGGGCCTTCCTGGACATCGCCGGCAGCGGCCTGGACCTGGTGTATGACGTCTCGCACAACCTGGCGAAGATCGAAACGCACGACGGCGCGCGGCTGTGCGTCCACCGCAAGGGGGCCACTCGGGCGCTGCCGCCGTACCATCCCGATCTACCGGCCGATCTGGCCCCGGCAGGCCAGCCCGTGCTGATTCCGGGCACCATGGGCACCGCCTCTTACGTGCTCACTGGCGTTTCCGGCGGTGAGGCGTTCCACTCCACCTGCCACGGCGCGGGCCGTACTCAAAGCCGTCACCAGGCGGCGCGTTCCATCAGCGGCAGGCAACTGCGCGACCGGCTGGAGGCGCAGGGCATCGTCGTACGCGGTGCGACCTGGCGCGGGCTGGCCGAGGAGACACCCACGGCCTACAAGGACATCGACGCCGTGATCACAGCCAGTGAGGGGGCAGGGCTATGTCGTAAGGTGGCCCGCCTGATGCCCCTCGGCGTCGTCAAAGGATGAGCGACAGGAAAGGGAAACGCCGATGAGCACCTATGCCGGGCACCGTGCCCTTCCTCACACCGCCGACACCCGTATCGAGGCATGGGCACCGACGACCGGGGAATGCATCGCCCAGGCTGTGCTCGGCACGGTAGAGAGCTTCCTCGACCTGCGCGGCGCCGCCGCCACAGGAGCGCTCGACCTTCACATCGAGCCCGGCGAGCCCAAGGATCAATTGGTGGCGGCCCTGGAGGAGGTCATCTACCTGATGGACACCACAGGACAGATCCCGATCAAGGTGCTGACCGTACAGCAGGCGAACCATCTGATCCTCCGCCTGATCATGGCCGACCTGACGACCGTTCCCCAGACCGGGGCGGTCCCCAAGGCTGTCACCTTGCACCAGTTGACCTGCGAACACCATGTAAGTCAGTGGGCCTGCAGGGTGACTCTGGACGTGTGAACGGGAGTTCGAGGGGCTGGCGCGCCCGATGGCCGGGTCCTTTCCGGGAGGGCGGATGCTCCGAGTCGAGACCACCTCGCCGATGGCCGATATGTACGGCGTCGCGGCCGCACCGATGACGTCAAGCGCGTCTACACGGACGGTGTCCTGAAGGCCGGCGGGTGCCGGGGGAAGGCCGTTGGGCGCCGGCGATCGGATCACCATGGGCGGTGTCAAGGGCCTGCTCACCAGCGATGGAGGGACGATGATGAACAGAGCGATCGTCGTGGGCGTCGATGGTTCCCGGGCCGCGTGGTCGGCACTCGCCTGGGCGGCCGAGGACGCCGAACGCCGGAGCATTCCGCTGCGCATCGTCCACGTGCGTGAGCCCTGGCTGGCCGAGCACCCGCTCACCGCTTCCAGCGACGAGGAGACCTTGACCGAGCGGTGCCGGCAACTGCTCGAGAGCGCGGCCCGGCGGGCCAGTGCTCTCGCCCCCACGGCGCGGATCTCGGCGGTCCTGGTCACCGGGGCGGTGATCGAGCGGCTCAAGACCGAGTCGGACAGTGCCGAGACCGTGGTGGTGGGGAGCAGGGGGTGGGGCGGGTTCAGCGGGTTGGTGCTCGGCTCGGTCGGACTGGGCCTGGCTGGGTATGCCAAGAGCCCCTTGGTCGTCGTCAGGAGGCTCCCACGGGGAGACAGCGGCGAGATCGTGGTGGGCTACGACGGCTCGCCGTGCGCGGACCTGGCGCTGGAGTACGCCACGACGCAGGCATCCGCCCGTAACGCACCCCTTCGCGTGCTCTATGGCAGGCGATACCCGATCGCGGCTCCGCATCCCGTCGGGTACGGGCCATTGCCGGTCGACGAAGCGCCTGAGGTCGGGCAGCGCCTGATCGCGTGGCGGGAGAAGCACCCCGGCGTTGAGCTGATCGAGTCGATCGTCCGCGAGCATCCCGTTCCGGCCCTGGCCAAGGCCTCGCGGGCAGCCGAGCTCGTGGTGGTGGGATCGCGCGGGCAGGGTGGATTCACCGGTCTGATGCTCGGCTCGGTCAGCCATGGAGTCCTGCACCGGGCGCACTGCCCGGTGGCCGTGGTCAGCGGCTTGTGGAGGCACTCATGACCGGTCGATCACCTTCACAGGTCGCCCGACAGAGGAGACGCCGAGTGCGGGAGCCCCGTGCGGGGCAGTCGTTGGTCAACGCAGCCGCCGCAGCGGCAGCGGGGGCCGCGGCTCGCAGGGGGCCACCCTGATCCGGGCGTCTACCGTGGTGGCGCCGTCGGGGGTGACGATGACGGGGTTGAGATCGAGTTCGGCGATCTGCGGCAGGTCTTCGAGCAGCCGGCCGATGCGGACGATCTGATCGGCCAGAGAGTCGACATCGGCGGGTGGGGAGCCGCGGTAGCCATGCAGCAGGGGGGAGCAGCGCAGCTCATTGAGCATTTCGTGGGGGTTGACGACGGGAGGTACGCGGAAGACGCGATCGGCCACCAGATCGGCCGCGACGCCGCCCATCCCGGCCATGACCAGCGGTCCGAACGCCGGGTAGTTCACGCCACCCACGATGATCTCGACTCCGGCGGACAGCATGGGCTGGACGATCGCGCCGGTCATCTTGGCGCCGATCCGCGCCGACATGTCGTGGTACGCCTGCCGTACCTCGTCGGTGCTCCGGAGATGGAGACGGACGCCGCCGACCTCGCTCTTGTGGACAGGGCCGGTGGCCTTGAGGACGGCGGGCAGCCCGACGCGGGAGGCCGCCGCCGCGGCGGCCTCCGGGCCGTCCACGGCGACGGATTCCACCAGCGGCACGCCGTAGCAGCCGAGTAGCCGGGCCGTGCCGGCGGGTGACAGCCAGTCACCGTTCGGGTGTGTCGTCAGCTCCGCCTGCACGATCTGCCGGGCGGTCCTTTCGTCGGCCGGTGGAGGTGCCGGCACGGGTTCGTCCGGGCGGTTGCGCCATTCGGCGTAACGGACGACGTGGGCCAGGGCCTGGGTGGCCTGTTCGGGGAAGGCATAGCTCGGTACGCGGCCGTCGATCAGGCCGTCGTGGCCGACGACGCAGGCCAGCACCGTCTTGGCCGCTGTCTTGGTGGCGCTGGCGATGGCCTGACGGGTCGCGTCCAGGCCATCACCGAAGGGCGGCGTGTACACGACGAGGACCACGTCCGTGTCGGGACAGGCCGCGAGCGCCTCGACGGCCGCACCGATCTCGGCGGCGGTGGCACCGGCGGTCAAGTCGACCGGATTGCCCAGTGCCGCGGCGACCCCGGCGTTCAGCAGTCCGGACGGCAGCTCGGGCACGAGCAGGCCGTGCCGCTCGCACGCGTCGGCGGCCATCGCCTGCGGCCCACCCGAGTTGCCCACGATGACCACCCGGCGACCGCGCGGCAGCGGCTGTGCGGCCAGCAGCCTGGCGGTGTCGATCAGTTCGGGGACGCTGTCGAGCCGGATGACGCCCGCGGCGCGGGTGAGCGCGTCCACCGCCACGTCAGGGGTCGCCGCGGCGGCGGTGTGCGAGCGGACGGCCCTGCTGCCGGCTTCGCCCCGCCCGCTCTTGACCAGCAGCACCGGCTTGCGCCTGCCGACCCGGCGGGCGATGCGGGCGAATTTGCGCGGATTGCCGAACGACTCCAGATACATCGCGATCACGCCGGTGTCGTCGTCGTCCTCCCAGTACTCCAGCAGGTCGTTGCTGCTGACATCGGCCTTGTTGCCGACCGAGACGAACGAGGAGACCTCCAGCCGGTCCAGCAGCGCCGCCCCGATGGCACCGGACTGGGACATCAAACCCACGCACCCTCGGACGGGATGACAGGGAAGGAAGCTGGCGTTCAACCAGGCCCCGGTGTTGATGACGCCAAGGCAGTTCGGGCCGATGAGCCGCATTCCCGCCGTACGGCAAAGCGACAGCAACTCCGACTCCGCCTCATGCTGCCCTGCCTCGGCGAACCCCGAGCTCAGCACCACCAGCCCGGCCACTCCCGCGTCCGCGCAATCGCGGGCCACCTGCGGCACCTGCGGGGCGGGCACCGCCACGACCGCCAGATCCACGCCGCTGGGCACCTTGCTGTGGCAGGCCAGGCCGGCGATCTGGGTGGCGTTCGGGTTGACAGGGTAGATCGGCCCGCAGAAGCCGACCTCGATGAGGTTGCGGATCACCTTGTGGCCGACGGCCCGCTCGTCGCGGCTCGCGCCGATCACCGCTACCGAACGGGGCGACAGCACCCGTTCCAGCGAGGCCCGCTGCGCCTCGTGGTCGCGAGACTCGATGGCCGCCAGCAGCGCGGGAGTGGGCTCGGCGGCGATGCTGAAGTGCAACGTGCCGTCCTCGAAGCGCTGCGTCACCGTCAGCCCGAGGTCGCGCAGCACCTTGATCATCGGCTGGTTCTCGGCCAGCACGTCGGCCACCAGTTCGCGCACGCCGTGTTCGGCGGCGTCCATCGCGACGTGCTCCAGCAGCAGTGTGCCGAGGCCGAGCCCGTGCACCGCGTCGTCCAGAAGAATGCCCAGTTCGGCGCGGCCGCGGTCCAGGGGGATGTACTCGGCGACCGCGACCAGCCGGTCGTGCAGGCGGGCCACCCGGGCGTGGCCGCTGTAGGTGTCACTGGTGATGCGGTCGATGTAGGCGTGCGCGCTGTTGCGACCGCCGGTGAAGAAACGCAGGTAGGCGGAGCGTTCTGACGAGCGGTTCACCAGGTCGTGCAGGGCCTCACGGTCGGTGCGGCAGAGCGCGCGCACGTACGCGATGCCGCCGTTACGCAACAGGACGTGACATCCCTCGGACATTCCGGATCTCGGGGTCCTCATGGGTTGCGCGGATGCAGGCGACATGGACGTGAAGCACCTCCCAGCACCGAGACTGCCCGATGAGCCGATGCGCGGACAGGGCCGGACGACCCTCACCTTTGGCCCGAAGGTCCCCTGTGGTGCTGACGTCGGCTCGGATGACGGCCGGTACGCAGCGATGCTGGTGGCCTGCGCTGACTTCGATCCGCGTCCAGAGAAGCCGGGCCGGGGCGGGCAGGCTGTTGGCGCCGATGCCCACAACAAACGGCCGAAGATCGCTCACGTGTTCCGGACCTGTTCATGGGCAGGGGAGCGTACGGAGAGCCTTCCGGTGATTGGCTTCTTCGACGGCCGGGGGAGGCCATTGACCAGGCGCGGGCGAGACGTGTCTTGTGAGGCTGATGCCTATGAGCGGGGGCGAGGATTGGCCGTTGGTTCCTTCGACGCGGCTGGATGAGCTGCTGGCGGAGCTGCAGAGCCGGCTGAAGGCTGTGCTGGCCGCCAGGGACCGGGTGCACGCGTTGCTGGGCGCGGTCGTGTCGATAGGCGGCGAGCTGGATCTGCAGACCGTGCTGCGGCGCATCGCGGAGACGGCCACGGAACTGGTCGATGCCCGCTACGGCGCGCTGGGCGTCGTCGGGCAGGACAACACGCTCGTCCAGTTCATCCCGGTCGGGGTGAGTGAGGAGGAGATAGCCCGCATCGAGCACTGGCCGCACGGACGGGGCCTGCTCGGGTTGCTGATCAAGGATGCCCGTCCGCTGCGACTGAGCCGCATCTGCGACCATCCCGAGTCGTACGGCTTCCCGTCCGGGCATCCGCCCATGGTCGGTTTCCTCGGGGTGCCCATTCGGGTGCGCGACAAGGTTTTCGGCAACCTTTACCTGACCGAGAAGCGCGACGGCGGCGAGTTCGACGAGGAGGACGAGGCCGTTGCCGTTGCCCTGGCGACTGCGGCGGGGGTCGCCGTGGAGAACGCCCGGCTGTATGAGGACTCGCGCAGGCGCGAGACGTGGCTGAAGGCCTCCGCCGAGGTGACCACGCACCTGCTGTCGGGAGCCGAGCCGCGCGAGGTGCTGTCGACCGTGGTGGCGCATGCCCGGGAGATGAGCAACGCCGACCTGGTGCAGTTGCTGCTGCCCGACCCGAGCGGGCGGGTGTTGATCACGGAGATCGCCGAGGGACCTGGGGCGGAGGAATCGCTGGGGACGACCTTGGAGATCGCGAACACCTTGGCGGGGGATGTGTTCACGCAAGGTGAGCCGATGGCCGAGGACGACGTGCAGGGCGTCCTGTGCCCGGACTCGTTGCTGCGCCGACTGGGGTACGGGCCGCGGCTGATGGTCCCCCTGGGCGCGGTCGAGCACGTACGCGGGGTGCTGGGGCTGGCCAAGCGGACCGGCCAGGTGCCGTTCAGCGGGGGTGATGAAGAGGTGGTCCGGTCGTTCGCCGGACAGGCGGCGATCGCACTGGAGCTGGCCGAGGCGCGCCGCGACGCTGAGCGGCTGCAACTCCTGGAGGATCGCGACCGGATCGGCAGAGATCTGCACGACGTGGTCATCCAGCGTCTGTTCGCCACCGCCATGACATTGATGAGCACGGTCCGCCTGATCGAGCGCCCTGAGGCGGCTGAGCGCGTGCGGCGCGCCGTGGACGAACTGGATGCCACCATCCGGCAGATCCGTTCGACTGTCTTCGCTCTGCAGAGCGGCACGCAGGACGGGCGAGCGGGGCTGCGGGCTCGGGTCGTCGATCTGGTGGAGGACGCGGCGGGGCGGCTCGGCTTCATGCCGGGCCTCCGGCTGGAAGGTCAGTTGGACACCAGGGTGTCCGAGCCTCTGGCTGATCATGTGCTCGCGGTGCTGCGGGAGGCCCTGTCCAACATGGCCCGGCACGCGAGGGCGAGCCGGGCGGAGGTGTCGGTTGAGCTTGGCGGTGCCTGCCTCACGGTCGTGGTCACCGACAACGGTGTCGGCCTGAGCGGGCGCAGCAGGCGCAGCGGCCTGCGCAACATCGAGGAACGGGCCCGCCAACTCGGCGGCTTCGCTGAGGTTGAGGTCCCAGAGGGTGGTGGGACACGGCTATGTTGGCGTGTCCCCGCATGACCGGGTCACGACAGGGGTAAAGCCCGGGACTGGACAGTCCACGTTTCGGCCTGACGGTCGAGTGCGTGCCTAACCTGAGGAAACGGGGGATCGCCGGCGGCAGCCGGACTGGAGAGTCCCCGTTCCAACGGTCATCGAGGAACGTGCGAGGTGGTGGTCATGGCCATGCCGATCGTCGTTGGTGTCGACGGATCAGCGCCCTCGCTCCTGGCGGCGAGCTGGGCCGGGCAGGAAGCAGCCATCCGCGACGCTCCGTTGCACATCGTCCACGCCGCCGTGCATTGGAGCCACAGCGTTCCGCTCGTCCCGCAACCTCCTACCTGGGGATCCGGCGCGGAAGCCGCGGCTCGGGAAATGCTTCACCAAGCGGCCATCCATGCCGGAGCGGGAAGACCGCGTCTGTCGATCACCACCGAGATCGTCGATGGCGGAGCGTCTGAGACGCTCGTCAACGCCGCAGAAGAAGCACAGTTGATCGTGGTGGGACACCGGGGCCGCGGGGGATTCGCCGAGCTGCTGCTTGGCTCGGTGAGCCGCTACGTCGTGGCCCGATCACCATGCCCGGTGGCCGTCATCCGGCAGCCGCACGCCGGCGATCGCGGTGAGATCGTCGTTGGCGTCACAGGGCGCGCCGGCCAGGAACCACTCCTGGACTTCGCCTTCCGCGAGGCCGCGTCGCGGTCCGCTGCCTTGCGCGCGGTACACGCCTGGGTTCATCCCGCCGTACGAGAGCCTGGTGACATGCAGCCTCTTCTCTATGACGTCGAAGGTGTGGGCGAGGAGGAATCGTTGCTGCTCGCGGAGGCCATCGCCGGGTGGCGCGAGAGGTTTCCCGACGTCACGCTCATCCAGCAGGTCGTCCACGAGCATCCGGCCAAGGCGCTGATCAATGCATCGACGAACACCGACCTCGTCGTTGTCGGGGCGCACACCGGAGCACGATCCTTGCTCGGCCTCGGAAGCACAGCTCATGCCGTGCTCCACCATTCGCGAGCGCCCGTTGTCGTGGTTCATTACTGACCGTCCGAGTACGCGGGAGTGCCGGTACGGATCTCCGCATGCTCCCTCGCGGGTGTCATGACCGCACGTTGACCCGTCGCCTCAACAGCGTGGTAGACATTCGGCCGTGCCATGACCGACTTTTGCGCTGTCGCGGGCATCACCCAAGGTGACAGGACGTGGGGAGGTGAGCGATGATCCGACTGAACGATTTCCTGGCACGGTTTCGGCCTTCCGGCGTGCCCGGGAAAGCGGCCCCCCTCAGGCGTCCCTGCCGACTACGTGGCCGACCAGGCCGACGAACTGGCACCGGTCTTCTCGGCGCTCGCCGACATCCAGGCTATGTGCGCGAACGAGCGGGAGCGGGCCCAGCGCCGTGCCGGCGATATACGGGCGCGCGCCCACGATCAGGCCGCGGCCATAGTCGCCTCGGCCCGTGCGGAGGCGAATGCGGAGCGCGCACGGTCATCGGCTCTTGCCCGCAGGCGCGATGAACAGGCCGTCGCGGAGCTTATGCGTCAGGCCGCGGCCGCCGCCGAGGGCATCCGCAGACGCTCGGCACCGCGCACTCAAAGACCGGCTCCTCCCGTTGCTGGAGGAGGCTCTGGCCGCCGTCGAACTGTCGCTGGACGAGACGGAGCGAGCCGATGCCGACCGTGCGCGCCGCATCATCGGCTCCCGACCACAGCTACCGGACAGTTGAACGGGTCCACCCACCCCGGTTTGATCGGTGGTCGCGGGCCAGACACTTTCACGCCGCGGAACCACCGGTGAGGGCCCGCGGATCAAGGCTCCTTGCTGGGCAACGGAGCTATCCGTCATCGGCCTCGAAGGAGATGACGCGGTCATGCTCGACCGCGTCGGCCATGCCGTCGCGGCTCGTCTTGATCACTACCGCTTCGCCGTCCAGGACGAAGTTCACCGGAAGCACGACCGCGCGACCGGCGGCTGTCGCCCACGCAACGCGCCCGATTCCGATGGTCTGCAGCAACGTCCCGCAAGGCGGCATCCTGACGTCGGTCACCGTCTGGGGCTGGCGTCATGGTGTTCGATGTGGGCGCCCGGTCCTGGGTAGACGAGGGTCTCGTGCTCTTCCTCAAGCCATCGGACCACGTACGGCGGTGTGCCGTCGTCGTGGTGCAGGGCGACGATGACGCCGATGCGGCGTGGGTCACCCTGATGGGTGCCTTCGATCACCAGCCTGTCCCCTATGGCTGCCTTCATGGCTCCTCCATCTCTGTCAGTTTCGGCTCGTTCCAGCCGTGGCGAGCTCGGTTGTCATGGGGGTCCAGCGGCTGGCGAGCCGCTCGGTGAGCACGGTCATGGCGGTGTACTCCAGGTCCTCCAGCGGTAGTCGGTGTGGTTCGAACGGGCCGTGGCGGCGGAAGGGGTCCATGGCCTTTTGTCCGCCTTCTGGTATCCCTCCTCTCAGTATCAATTGGGGCCTTTTATTCGATTAGGGGATTTAGTCCTCTTTCTGCGGGACTTTTGTACTGTTCGGGATGCTCGGTGTTGAAGTGGCCTCTTCGGGATTTGGGCCAAGATTTAGGTTGTGCAGGTATCAGCTTGGGTGGAGATGCGACCTTATTTGGTTTTCTTGGTGAATGGCGGCTTCACGAGCGCCGGCCGACCTCGATGAGATGAGGCCGAGTTCCGGAAGCTGCCCCTGACCATCTGTCACACGTGGCAGCGGCCCTATGGCGAGGGGGACCCGACGGCCCGTGAGTCGCTACGGCGTGCGGCCGAGCACGTGCTCTGGCACGGCGCCGACTGCGCGCGAGCCAGTTCCCCTGGGCTGGATGTACGCCCCGACCTGTACGAAGGGTCGGCCACCGAGCGGCTGGAAGCGCTGTCGGCCGATGCCGGGCTGCTCGTGGTCGGTTCCCGCGGACTCGGCGCAGTCGCCGAGGCCGTCGTCGGCTCCGTGGCCACCCATGCGGTCGCCCACGCGCGATGCCCGGTCATCGCCCCTCTCGAGACCCAACGCGGTCAACGGGGGACGGCCGAGATTTTCACCACCCATGGGTCTCATCCCCCAGGTAGGGGAAGCCCGTGCCGCAGGAGGAAAACCCTCTTTCCGAGGAGACATGATGGGACGACCCATATTGGTTGGTTACGACGAGTCGCCCGCGAGCACGCTCGCATTGTGCTGGGCGGTTGACGAGGCGCGACTACGCAGGTCCTCGATCCTGGTGTGCCATGCCTGGCAGTGGCCGTATCCCCGGCGGCTCGTGGAGCCGGAGGTCCTGGCGCAGGTCGAGGGGATAGCTGCCCGCGTGCTGGACGAGGGCGTAGGTCATGTACGGAGGCTGGCCCCTGATGTGGACGTTCAGCCGCGATTGATCAGAGGGACGGCCTCAACGGTACTCCTGCAGGCCGCACACGAGGCTGAGATGACAGTGCTCGGCTCGCGGGGGCAAGGTGGTTTCGAGGACCTACAGGTGGGGTCGGCCGCCGTGCAGGTGCCCGCGCACAGCGTCAGGCCGGTCATCGTCGTACGGCCCGACGCGATGCCGGCCGGTGACAGGACGCGGATCGTGGTCGGTGTCGACGGCTCGCCCGCCAGCCTGGCCGCTCTGGCGTTCGCGTTGGACGAGGCCGCGCTCCGCGACGGTGCCGTGACCACGATCTGTTGCTGGCGCGATTACGGGCTACCGGCCGGCCCGGATCGGCAGCCCTTCGTCGATTCCCTGGCGATACGCGAGGGAGCGGAGGTTCGTTTCCGCGAAGTGACGTCACATCTGACTTCCAGACACCCCAAGGTTCCCGTCACCACGGAATTCGTGGCGGAGAGGCCGCAGCGGGCGCTGCTCGATTCGACGAAGGACGCGACGCTGCTCGTGCTCGGCAACCGGGGGAACGATTCACCCCCTTGCCTGCTGCTCGGGCCGGTCACTCAGACCGCGCTGGCCCAAGCCCGATGCCCAGTGGCAGTGACCCCGTCACCTTAGAATCGCCGCCACGGACCTTCATCGCGAGCCGCGACCGTGGTACCGGGGAGCCTCCTCCTCGGAGCGGCTTTGCACCAGGATGCGTCGGTGGATCGTTGTTGGGAGATTCAGGAGGAGCGGACTCCATTGTGTGTGCCCTATAAATCCGGGAAATGGGCATGGACATAGCTGTGAAGCAGCCCTTTTGATGCATTTCGCGCCCTCGCCGAACGGCGTGGGCGGCCAGGTGCCGATCTGATCGACGCCCTCTCCACCGCGGCCGCGGAACAGGCAGGAGGGCCGCGAACCTGGGCGCCGGAGGTGGCCAGGCGGTTCGGGCTGCCCGCGGCGGCCGGGCTCGGACCTGCCACCTTCTACGCGGATTTGGCAGTCCCGCGCGGGCGCCGCCATGTGCGGGTGTGCAGCGCGACGGCGTGCTTCGCCGCCCAGGAGGGTCGGCACCTGCCTGCCATCGAGGACGTGCTCGGCGTCACGGCCGATGACGATCACGATGCGGACCCTGAGGTGTCGTTGCAGATCGTGCGATGCCTCGGCTACTGCTATGGAGGACCGGCGGCGCTGGACGGTGAGACCCCCTGCGCGGGTCCGGACGTCGCCGAGCAGGTGGCCGGGCGTGTACGGCCGCACGCGCCTGCCATCCCCGTGGTCGACGCCACGGGCGATCCGGTGGTGCTCGCCGGGATCGCGGCCGGGCAAGCCCCATGGCGGACATGGGCGGAAACCGTGGAGCAGCGCTCTCCGGAGCTGGTGCGGTCCGAGGTGACGGCCTCCGGCCTGCGCGGCCGGGGTGGGGCGGGCTTTCCCGTGGCGGCCAAGTGGGCGGTGGTGGGCGGCTCGCCGGACACCGTGGTGATCGCCAATGGCGATGAGGGGGATCCGGGTTCCTTCGCCGACCGGTTGTTGATGGAGGCCGATCCGGCGCGGGTGCTGGAAGGGCTGGCATTGGCCTGCTTCGCCTGCGGGGCCCGCCATGGCCTGGTGCTGGTGCGCTCGGAGTATCCGCAGGCGCTCGCGCGCATGCGGGAGGCGGTGGAGCGGGCCTACGCGGACGGTCATCTCGGCCGCCGGGTGCACGGCAGCGGCGTGGATCTGGACGTCGAGGTGGTGGCGGGCGCCGGCTCCTATGTCACCGGCGAGGAGACAGCGCTGATCGCGGGGTTGGAAGGCGGCCGCGGCTGCGCACGGGCGCGCCCTCCGTACCCGACCGACAGCGGCTTGTGGGACGCCCCGACCGTGGTCAACAACGTTGAGACACTGGCCGCCGTGCCGTGGATCGTCAGACACGGCGGCGCGGCCTACGCCTGTCGTGGCGTGCCCGGAGAGACCGGCACGAAGCTCGTCTGCCTGTCGGAGCGGTTCGCGCGCCCCGGCTGCTACGAGGTGGAACTCGGCACCCCGGTACGGCGGATCGTCACCGAACTGGGGGGTGGAATGCGGGACGGAGCGGAGCTCGGCGTCCTGCAGGTCGGCGGCCCGCTCGGCGGATTCCTGTCCGAGCAGGACCTGGACGTGCCCCTCACCGAAACCGCGCTGGCCGGCTATGGGGCGGCGCTCGGCCATGCCGGTCTGGTGGCCATCGACGAGCGGCTGGAACCACTTGATGTACTTCGGCACGTGTGGGCGTTCGCAGCCGCCGAGAGCTGCGGCGCCTGCTCGCCCTGCCGGGTCGGCTCGCGCCGTGGGCTGGAGCAGGCCAGGACAGGCGTGCCTCCCGGCGACGCCTACGCCCGCATGTTGCGTGTGATGAGCGAGGCCAGCCTGTGCGCGTTCGGCCGTCGGCTGCCGCACGCCGTCCGGAGCCTGGCCCGCGCCTATGGAGACCGCTTGCGGGGGTGGGGCGGATGAGAGTCACCGTGGACGGCGTACCCGTCGACCTCCCGGAGGAGGCGACGCTGCTGACCGCGGTGCGCGCAGCCGGTCTCGACGTGCCCACGCTGTGCCACGATGACCGGCTGACGCCCGTCGGCTCCTGCCGGGCCTGTCTGGTACGGGTCGACGGCCGCGTGGCGGCGTCCTGCGTGACGCCGGCGACGGAGGGCGCCCAGGTTCGCGTCGAAGAAGACGACCTGCACCGGTTGCGCCACGACGCCGTGGAGGTGATCGTTTCAGCGCTTCCGCCGTATGCGCTGGAAGGGGACGGTGAGCTGGCCCAAGTCTGCCAGGAACTCGGCATCGAGCCGGAAACCGCACAACAAGGTGCAGGCAGGGGCCGCGACGACAGTCATCCTTTTGTCCGGCTCGACCGGGACCTGTGCATCGCCTGCGGCCGCTGCGTACGCATGTGTGCCGAGGTTCAGGGCACATTCGCGCTCACATTGACGGGACGGGGCCCCGAGACCGTGGTCGCGCCGGGCACCGGCGGCCTGTGGGTGGATTCCGACTGTGTCGCGTGCGGCGGGTGCGTGGACACCTGCCCCACCGGCGCTATCACCGAGCCGGGCCTGCCGATCGGAACCCGCCTGTCGGCGCTCACCTCCACCCGCACCACCTGCGGATACTGCGGCGTCGGCTGCACCCTGGACGTCCTGACCCGCGACGGCGAGGTCGCCGCCATACGGCCCGCCAGAGAGGGGCCGGTGAACCGGGGCCACGCATGCGTCAAAGGCCGCTTCGCCCACGGATTCCTGCATTCCCCGGAACGGCTCACCCAGCCTCTGCTGCGCCGCGGCTCCGGCCTGGAGCCGGTCAGCTGGACCGAGGCCCTCGGCCACATCGCCCGCGAACTCCGCGCCGCCGTCGAGGAGGCGGGCCCTGACGCGGTGGCGGCGGTCTCCTCGGCCCGCGCGACCAACGAGGAGAACTATCTGATCCAGAAGTTCATGAGGGTGGTCGTCGGCACCAACAACGTCGACAACTGCTCACGCCTGTGCCATTCGCCGTCGGCCGCCGGACTCACCGCCACGTTCGGCCTGGCGGGAGGCACCGACAGCTTGGAGGACGTGGAGCGAGCCGACTGCCTCCTCGTCGTGGGCGCCAACCCCATCGAGGCGCACCCGGTCGTCGGCGCCCGCCTGCTCCGGCAGGTCCTGCACGGCACCCGGCTGATCGTCGCCGACCCGCGCGCCGTCGGCCTCGCCGATCACGCCGACGTGCACCTGCGACCGCGGCCGGGGACCAACGTCGCCCTGTTCAACGGGCTTGCCCACGTCCTGCTCGCCGAAGGGCTGATCGACGAGGACTTTCTCAGCCACCGCGCCACCGGGCTCCCCGAGCTGACCGCGGTCCTCGACGACTACCCACCTGACCAGGTCGCCGCGATCACCGGCGTGCCCGCGGCGGATCTGGTCGCCGCCGCGCGGCTCTACGGGCACGCACGACGTCCCGCGATCGTGTACGGGCTCGGCGTCACCGAGCACCTGCACGGCACCGACGGCGTACGAACTTTGGCGAACCTGGCGATCCTGCGCGGCGCGGTCGGAACCGAGGGCGGCTATGGCGTCAACCCGCTGCGCGGTCAGAACAACGTCCAGGGCGCCTCCGACATGGGTGCCCTGCCCGACCTGCTGCCCGGCTACGGGAAAGTCCGCGATCCCGTGACGCGCGGCCGAGCCGAGCAGATATGGGGCACCCGCCTGCCGGCCCATGACGGCCTGCGCATTCCCGACATGTTCGCGGCGGCCCGGTCGGGAGACCTGCGGGTCCTGTGGGTCGTCGGGGAGGACGTGGCCAGCACCGACCCCGATGCCAACCGGGTCGTCGAGGCGCTGGAGACCTGCCCCCTCGTCGTCAGCCAGGAGCTCTTCCTCTCGGAAACCGCCCGGCACGCCGACGTGGTGTTGCCGGCCGCCTCCTGGCTGGAGAAGGACGGCACCTTCGTCAACTTCGACCGGCGTTTCCAGCGTGTACGCCCCACGCTCGTCCCGCCCGGCCAGGCCCGCACCGACTTCGCCATCGTGCACGCGCTCGCCGCGGCCTACGGAGCCGATCTCGGCTGCCCGACACCCGCCGAGGCGCTCGCCGAATGCGGACGAGTGGCCCCCGTCTTCGCCGGGATCTCCCACGAACGGCTGGACCGGGAGGGCGCCATCCCGTGGCCGTGCCCCGACCCCGGCCGTCCAGGTGAGTCCAGGCTCTACCGGGACCGGTTCGCCACCACGGACGGGCTGGCGCACCTGGCCGCCCGCGACTACCTGCCGCCCGGCGAGAGTGCTGACGACGACTACCCGCTGATTCTGATCACCGGCCGCCGCTGGGCGCACTACAACTCCGGCAACATGACCGGGCGGTCCGGCACCATCGATCTCGACCCCGCGGACCGGCTGGACGTCCATCCTGCCGACGCCGCCCGCCTGGCCGTCCGCGACGGTGATCCGGTGGTGGTGGAAAGCCGGCACGGGCAGGCCACGCTGCCCGCGCGCGTCACCGAGGAGGTCACCCAAGGTCAACTCTTCTGCGCCTTTCACTTCCCATCCAGCGGGGTCAACGCCCTGACCTCCGGCCACGCGGACACCGTCACCTCCTGTCCCGAATACAAAGTCACCGCCGTACGCCTGTGCGCCCGGCCGGATTCCCTGCGATGACGCCGCGCTTCCCGGAGACACCAAGGCCCAGGCGCCGCCTGGTCAAATGTTCCCCTTCAGCGCCGGCCCGCGGAGGTCGGCCCCTTGGCATTGCGGAGCCGTTGACTAGCGTCGGATACATGATTCGGGTGTTCCTCGTGGACGATCACGAGGTCGTGCGGCGTGGGGTGGCCGCCCTGCTGGAGGCCGAGGACGACATCGAGGTCATCGGCGAGGCGGGAACCGCCCAGTCGGCGATCTCCCGTATCCCGGCATCGCGCCCCGATGTGGCGATCCTCGATGTGCGACTGCCCGACGGCAGCGGCGTCGACGTTTGCCGGGAGGCCCGCTCCCGGCTGCCCGAGCTGGCCTGCCTGATGCTGACGTCGTTCGCCGCCGACGACGCCCTTTTCGACGCGGTCATGGCCGGCGCCTCCGGATACGTGCTCAAGCAGATCCACGGCTCCGACCTGGTCAGCGCGGTGCGTACGGTGGCCTCCGGGCAGTCGCTGCTGGACCCGCGGACCACCGCGGCCATGCTGCGACGGCTCCGCGAACAGACGGCCACCAAGGACCCGCTGGCCGCGTTGTCGGACCGAGAGCGGTGCATCCTCGACCTGATCGGCGAAGGGCTGACCAACCGTCAGATCGGCGAGAGGCTGTTCCTGGCCGAGAAGACCATCAAGAACTACGTCTCCAACCTGCTGTCCAAGCTCAACATGCAGCACCGCACCCAAGTCGCCGCCCTGTCCGCCCGGCTACGGGCCGGCCAGCGCGATTGAGCGCGCCTGCCGTTTGAGGGGCGAACACTGGTCGTCGGGGGCTCGCGAGGCCGGGGAGCGATCCGCCGTCCCGCAGCGGCGCCGCCGGCGTGAAACGTCGGTATCCCGTGATCTCGTCCTTCTGAGGGCAGCCCAGCCGGGCCGAAATTGACCTCAACCTAACTAGAGGTTGCAGGCTGGGTTCCGGAGCCCGATCCGGACGAAGATCCTGGCGGGGGAGGCGCGGATCCGGGAAGGGGAGTGGGTCCTGGTGACCGCCGCCGCGGGCGGCGCGGGCTGCGCTGGCGGTGGCCTGAGCGAGGCCGCCTTCGACGCGACGGCCGATGGCGGCCGGTTCGTCTCGTACGGCACCGCCAACGGCGGATTCATGGAGATCGATCCGCGGACGGCCGAGCGGCGGCGGGTACGGGTGCGCAACGCCCTGGCGGCCGGGCCGCCCGACCCGGCCGTGGTCAGGGAGTCGCTCGCCCGGGCGCTCGCCCTGGCGGCAGAGGGCCGGATCCGGCCGGCCATCGGCGCGACCTATCCGCTGGAACGCGCCGGGGACGCCCATGCCTCCCTGGCCGAGCGCACCACGATCGGCAAGTCGCTGCTGGCGGTGTGATCGCGATCACACGTCCGCTGTCATGACGCGGTGATCCGGTGCAGGAAGCGGACCTGCGCCCGCGTCTCGACGGCCTTGGCGTCATATGCCTCCCGCACCCAGCCGACCGCCTCCTCCGGGGACATCCCCCGCAGGACGGCGAGGGCGGCCAGGGCCGTGCCGGTGCGGCCGTGGCCGCCGGCGCAGGCGACCTCGACGCGTTCACCGCGCCCGACGCGCGCCAGGAGGTCGCCCAGCTGCCCGATCGCCGCCTCGGGCCGGCGCGGGGCGGAGAAGTCCGGCCAGTCCACGCGCTCGTACGGCCAGGGCGGCGTCCAGGGTCGCAGCCCGACCAGGTAGCGGCCGTAAAGAGAGGGCCGGTCGAGGGGATGCCCCAGCAGATACAGCCCGAACTCCACCGGCGGATCCGGCACCGGGGTGGCGCGCAGCCCCCGGGCCAGCACCGTGCCCCCGCCCGGAAGATCGAGTGTGCGTACCCCAGGATGCTGCTTGGCCTTACCGGTGCTCACCGGATCCTCCCGTCTCGTCGTCCTTCGGCGAGCCTATGGACGCGGAGGGTCGGCGGTCCATGAGGTTCGCCGGAGGCCGACCGCTGTGGATTTCCGCAGCCGCGCCCGAGCAGGTCTTCGCCATCGCGACCTCGATCTTCTGCCACTGACGGCGGCCGCGCGGGTCAGCGTCGAGATCGGGCCGGGCGGCGTAACCAGAGCCCGGCGCCGGAGGCGAGGGCGACCAGGAGCCCCGCCGCCACCAGCATCCGGCCGTCCGGCCCGGCCTCACCGCCGCCGCCGGTCGCGGCCCCTCCGTCGGGAGTCTGGCTCTCGGTGTCGGTGTCGGTGTCGCTCTCGGTGTCGGTGGGAGTGTCCGGTTCGGTGGTCGGGTCCGTGGTGGTCGGGTCGGGGTCGGAGGTCTCGGTGGAGGTCGGGTCGGTGCTGGGGGTGGAGTCCTGGCCGGTGCCGGGGACCCGCAGGGGATATTCCGTCCGGGCGCTCGTGCCCGCGGGGTCGCACTCGATCGCCGCATTCTGCGGATCGGAGCCGATGTTGATGGCGGCCACGTGCACCGTGCCCTCGCCCTCCCTGTTCGGGGTGGTCTTGAGCTCGACGGTCGTCACGGGGAGCGGGATGGAATCCCCCGGGACGATCGTGCCGAGGGGCGCGACGCCGGTGGCGGAGGTCAGCCCCTGGAAGCCGCTGATGCCGGCATAGGCGTACAGGTTGATCTCGCCCTCCAGCCCGGTGTCCGGGGCCATGAGCTCGCTGCCCACGTAGGAGGCCTTCCAGCCGATGCTCATCTCCCTGTTCACCTGGGCGTCGGTGGGTATCGTGAGCTGGATGTCGAGCTGGACGGTCTGCGTCTCGCCCGTGGCGACCGTCTTGCACGAGTACGCCACGGTTTCCGCCTTCGCGTGTGCCGCGGGAGCGGCGGCGTACGAGAAGAGCAGGGCGGCTGCTGAGATGGCCAGTTCGACGCGCACGAGAGCTCCCTTGCTGCGGATGGTGCATCAGAGGAGACGGGGGATGCCGACGCTGGGTTGACCAGCCTATCTACTTTAGGACAAATGTGATCATCGCGTGACCGGACGCCGCGGGTCGAAGCGGTAATGAGCCGGACGCATCCCCCGAGCGCCACTACGCTCCCATTGACGAGCATTCATGGGGGCGGAGGGATTTGTGACGGTCAACGGGGCAGCGGCGAGCCGAGAGGCGACGGCCGAGATGCCTGCGGCGGGTGAGGTGGTCGGGCGGGTGCTCGGGACGCAGGCGGCCTCGCCGCTGTCGTTCTGGGTGGGGCTGGAGCCCGGCAAGGTGCTGCAACTCGACGACGTGGTGGTGACCAGGCGGGAGGTGCCCGGATACGGGCCGGTGCTGGTGGCGGGCGTGGTCTCGACCGTCGAGGCCAGGCACGAGGGCGCCGCGTACGACTCCGACGTCTTCCTGATCGCCGACGGCGCGCTGCCCGCGGCCGTGGTCGAGGTGGCCGAGGTGCGGGTGACCCGGGTCGAGCCGGAGGTGTTCGTGCCGCCGCTGCCCGGCGCGAAGGTGCACCTGGCCAGGGCCGGCGACCGCGACCAGGCACTCTACTT
The DNA here is from genome assembly GCF_039871825.1 of Nonomuraea sp. B12E4. Taxonomy (NCBI): domain Bacteria; kingdom Bacillati; phylum Actinomycetota; class Actinomycetes; order Streptosporangiales; family Streptosporangiaceae; genus Nonomuraea; species Nonomuraea sp. B12E4. The sequence continues at coordinate 26,352 of NZ_JBDPME010000020.1, forward strand.
CGACGTGATGGAGCGGCGGGTGCCGCTCGGCATGGGGCGCGACGGCCAGCCGCTCTACGTCAACTTCGACTTCCTGGACGGCACCCGCGGCGCCCACGTGTCGATCTCCGGAGTGTCCGGGGTGGCCACCAAGACGTCGTTCGCCACGTTCCTGCTCTACTCGATCTTCAACTCCGGGGTGCTGCGTGAGGAGTCGGCCAACACCAAGGCGCTGATCTTCTCCGTCAAGGGTGAGGACCTGCTGTTCCTGGACCACGACAACCTGCGGCTGGATGAGAGCGCCCGGGGCGTCTACGGCCGGCTCGGGCTGCCCGCGCGGGCGTTCGGCAGCGTGCACGTGTTCGCGCCGCCCCGGCCCGGCGACCCCAACGGCGTGCCGCACGTGGCCGCTCGGACCCAGGGGGTGAGCGCGTTCTACTGGACGCTCGTGGAGTTCTGCGCGGAGGAGCTGCTGAGGTTCGTCTTCGCCGACGCCGACGACGAGCGGGCCGGTTACTCGCTGCTGGTGGGCCAGGTCGCCGCCCGGCTGAAGGCGTGGGCGGAGCCGGTGGGCGACGGCGGCGCGGTCATGGTGCGCGGCACCGCCTGCCGTACCTTCGCCGACCTGGTCGAGCTGCTGTCCGACGAGCTGCAGGACGAGGCCAGCCGCCTGGAGTGGACCGGGGCGCAGACGCCGCTGGGCACCGTCAACGCGTTCCTGCGCAGGCTGCGCAGCGCCGTGCGCGCGCTGTCCCCGATCGTGCGGGGCGACCTGCCGTTCTACCGCGCCCACTCCGTCAGCACCTCCGACGCGCAGGTCTCGATCGTGGATCTGCACAACCTGCCGGAGCGGGCGCAGCGGTTCGTGGTGGGCGTGGTGCTGCGCGGGGAGTTCCACCGCAAGGAGTCCTCGGGCACGGCCCGGCCGCTGCTGTTCGTGGTGCTGGACGAGCTGAACAAGTACGCGCCGCGCGAGGGCGACTCCCCGATCAAGGAGATCCTGCTCGACGTGGCCGAGCGGGGCCGCTCGCTCGGCGTGATCCTCATCGGCGCCCAGCAGACCGCCTCGGAGGTGGAGCGCCGCATCGTCTCCAACAGCGCCGTACGCGTCGCCGGCCGCCTCGACCCGGCCGAGGCCGCCAGGTCCGAGTACGGCTGGCTGCCCCCGGCCGTACGGGAACGCGCCACGATCGCCAAGCCGGGCACCATGTTCGTGGCCCAGCCCGAGATCCCGGTGCCGCTGGCCGTCGCCTTCCCCTTCCCGGCCTGGGCGACCCGGCCCTCCGAGGCGGCGGCCCCGGCGACGGCGGCGGCCTCCGAAGATCCGTTCAAGGGGTTGCCCGGCGTCGAAGACGACATCCCGCCCTTCTGAGTCAGGTGGTTTCGTGAAGATCCTGCACACCGCGGACTGGCACGTGGGCAAGGTGCTCAAGGGCCGGCCCCGCTTCGACGAGCACCGAGCCGTGCTGCGCGAGCTGGTCGCCGCCGCGCGCACCCACGACGTGGACGCCGTCATCGTGGCCGGCGACCTCTTCGACACCTCCGCCCCCACGCCCGAGGCGCAGTCGCTGGTCCTGGGCGCGCTCATGGCGCTGCGCGGCGACGGCCGGGACGTGGTGGTGCTGGCCGGCAACCACGACAACCCGCAGCTCTTCGAGGTCTACCGGCCGGTGCTCGGCGCGCTCGGCCTGCACGTGGTCGGCGCCTTCCGCCGCCCCGACGCGGGCGGCACGCTGGCCTTCACCGCCCGTTCCGGCGAGCCGGTACGCCTGGCCGTGCTGCCCTTCCTGTCACACCGGTACGTCGTCCGCGCCGCCGAGGTGCTGACCGGCACCGCCGCAGAGCACAACCGCGACTACGCCACCCGCGTCGCGGAGCTGATGGGCGCGCTGACCGCCGGGTTCCACGGCGACACCGTCAACCTGGTCACCACCCACGGCACCCTGCCCGGCGGGGCGTTCGGCGGCGGGGAGCGGGAGGCGCAGTCCATCTTCTCCTACTACTTCGAGCCGACCGCGTTCCCGCCCTCCACCCAGTACGCCGCCCTCGGCCACCTGCACCGCCGCCAGCAGATCCCCGGCCCCTGCCCGATCTGGTACAGCGGCTCGCCGGTCGCCGTCGACTTCGGTGAGGAGGGCAACATCCCCGGCGCGCTGCTGGTCGAGGTCTCGCCCGGCCGCCCGGCGGTGGTGCGTGAGCTGACGTTCAGCTCGGCCCGCCGGCTGCGGACCGTGCGCGGCACCCTGGAGCAACTGGAGGCCCAGATACAGGAGGCGGGCGACGACTGGCTCAAGGTGATCGTCGAGGAGCGGCCCCGGGTGGGCCTGGCCGACTCGGTGCGCGACCTGCTGCCCGGCGCCGTGGACGTGCTGCTGGACGAGCGGTTCAGGCCGGTGCCGGCCGTGCGCAAGGGCGGCTCGGCCGAGCGCAGTCCGCGCGAGTTGTTCCGCGAATACCTCACCGCCACCGGACGCCACGACGACCAGGTGGCCACCCTGTTCGACCGGCTCTACGACGAGGTGACCGGCTGATGCGTCCCCTGCTGCTCAACCTCGACCACTTCGGCAGCTTCCGCGAGCCGGCGGCCGTGGACTTCTCCGACACCGAATACTTCGCCCTGGTCGGTCCGACCGGCGCGGGCAAGAGCACGATCATCGACGCCATCTGCTTCGCCCTGTACGGCACGGTCCCGCGCTGGGGCAAGGAGAACGTCATCTCCCACGCCCTGGCTCCCTCGGCGGCCGCCGGCAAGGTGGGGCTGGTGTTCGAGAGCGGCGGCCGGCGATACGGCGTCGTCCGGTCGGTGGCCCGTGACAACAAGGGCGCGGTGCGTACCAAGGCGGCCAGGCTCGACGAGCTGGACCCGGCCGCGCCGCTCGACCGGGCGTACGAGGCGGTGCTCAAGCCGCTCGCCGAGGGTGAGCACGTCACCCCTGAGGTGCAGGGGCTGACCGGCCTGGAGTACAAGTTCTTCACCCAGTGCGTGGTGCTGCCCCAGGGCCGCTTCGCCGAGTTCCTGCACGCCGCGCCGCGCGAGCGGCAGGACCTGCTGGTGCAGCTCCTCGACGCCGACGTGTACGAGCGGATCAGGCAGCGGGCGGCCGGCGAGGAGGAGGCCGCCAAGAGCGCCGCCGCCTTCGCCCGGGACCAGCTCGGCCGGCTGTCCGGCGCGTCGGAGACGGCCGAGCGGGAGGCGGCCGACCGGCTGGCGGCGCTGCGGCGGCTGGCCGGGACCATGGACACCGACCTGGACCTGCTGCGGGCCCGCGAGGCCGACATCCGGCGGGCCGAGCAGGAGCGGGCCTCCGTGGCCGAGCGGCAGTCCGCGCTGTCCTCGCTGCGCATGCCGGGCGCGGTGCCGACGCTGGCCGAGGCCCGGCGCGCCGCCGAGGAGTCGATCGCGTCCCTGACCGACGAGGTGGCCGGGCTGGAGGCCGACGACCGCGCGGCGGACGAGGCGCTGGCGGCGCTGGGCGACCGCGCCGAGCCGCTGGCCGCCCTGGCCGCCCTGGAGGCCCGCGAGCGGCTGACCGCCGAGGCGGGCGAGGCCCGCGCCGCCGCCTCGGCCGCCGGCGGGTCGCTGGAGGGCACCAAGGCCGACCTTGTCGCGGCCGAGCAGGCGGTGGCCGCGGCCGAGCACGAGCGCGAGCGGCTGCGCGACGCCCACGCCGCCGCCGGGCTGGCCCACCGGCTGGCCGTGGGCGAGCCGTGCCCGGTGTGCCTGCGTACGGTCACCGAACTGCCCGCCGAGCGCGGGGCACCCGATGGCCGCGGCACTACCGGTGGCGGTCATGGCTCTGGCGAGGAGGTTTTCGATCTCGGGCCGGTCGAGCGCGCCCTGGCACGCGCCCGCGACCGCGCCGCCCGCGCCGGGTCCGCCCACGCCAAGGCGGAGACGTCGGCGTCGATGCTGGCCGGGCAGGCGACCCGGCTGGAGTCCGAGCTGGCCGCGCTGCCCGCCCCGGGCGACCGGGCCGGGATCGAGGCGGCGCTGGCCGCGTTCGGCAAGGCCGACGAGCTGGCCAACCAGGCGCGTACGGCCGTGCGCGCCGCCCGCCGCCGGCTGGACCAGGCCCGCGCCGCCGCCCAGCAGGTCGGACGCCAGGCCGAGAGCGCCTGGCGCACCCTGGAGTCCACCCGCGACCGCCTCCTCGTGCTCGGCCCGCACGACGTGCCCCCGCCCGCGCTCGACCGCGGCGACCTGCACCGGGCCTGGACCGAGCTGCTCGGCTGGCGGGACGAGGCCGCGCGGGCCGCCGCCACCGCGCTCGCCGCGCGCGAGGCCGAACTCGCCGAGGCCGCCGCCCGGCTCGCTGGAGATCGCCGCAACCTCGCCGACCGCCTCGCCGAGCACGGCGTCACCGTCCCGCGCGAGGCGTCGCCCGACCAGCTCGGCGCCGCGGTCGCCGCGGCCGTGGCACGGGCCGACGGCGCGCTCGAACGACTCAGGGAGGACCGCAGGCGGGCCGCCGAGCTGGAGCGGGTCGTCGCCGAGAAGGAGCACGAGGCCAAGGTCGCGCACGAGCTGGCGCTGCGGCTGCGGGCCAACGCCTTCGAGCGCTGGCTGTGCGCCGAGGCCCTGGAGGTCCTGGTCGCCGGTGCTTCCGACACGCTGCGCGAGCTGTCCGACGGCCAGTACGAGCTGGCACTCGCCGACCGTACCGGGGACATCGAGGTCATCGACCACGGTGAGGCCGGGATGCGGCGCAGCGCCCGCACGCTGTCGGGCGGCGAGACGTTCCAGGCGGCCCTGGCGCTGGCCCTGGCGCTGTCCGGCGCCGTCGCCCGGGGCCTGGACTCGATCTTCCTGGACGAGGGATTCGGCACCCTGGACCCGGCCACGCTGGACACCGTCGCCACCACCCTCGAACGCCTCGCCTCCGGCCGGGAACGCATGATCGGCGTCGTCACCCACGTTCCCGCGCTGGCCGACCGGGTGCCGGTACGCTTCGAGGTCAAGCGCGACGCCAAGGGCTCACATGTTCGAAAGGCAGGTCTGTGACAGGTTTCACCGTCGATCCCTGGGATCCCGGCTATGCCGCCGCGCTCGCCGTCGAGGCGCTCGCCGAGCTGGGGGCGACCAGTGCCGAGCTGGTTCTCGACGTCGAGCGGCCGGCGGCGGACTGGAAGCCGGTTACGCCCGGGCCCGGCGCCGCCGCTCCCGGCACGCTGCTGGTCGCGGACGGCGTACGCAGGATCGACGCCCGGGTCTGGGTGCACGACGACGACGCGCCCATGCCCTTGCCCGGGATCGCCGCCTCCTACGCGGCCGGGATCGTCCGCTGTGGTCCGGACGGGGCGGAGCCGGCCGCGATCGACGTCCACCGGACGCTGATCTCCGCCTCGCCGCTCACACCCGAGGTGAAGACCGCGCACGCCGTCTACCGGCCGAGCCGGGCCGCGGGTTCCACCTTCGACGAGCTGTCCCTGGCCCTGCAGCGCCAGGTCACCCAGTCGGAGGTGGACCTGGCGGTGCGGCACCGGTCGGGGAGCGATGATCTGCTGCTGGTGGACGGGCCGTTGCGGGGGCGTACGCACCTGCCGCGCACGGTCGGCTACATCAAGACCCACCACACCGCCTACCTGCCCTCGCCGCAGTCCGCCGTGGTGGCGGCGCTCGGGCCGGGGCAGCGCACGCCGGTGTTCCTCATGGGCACGAGCTGGCGCCGGCACGCCTGGTACCTGCGCCTTCCGGTGCAGTCGTCGGCCCCCTGGGCGGGCATCGCGCGCTGCGAGGCCAGCGCCGACCTGGACGCGGGGGAGGTGGCGCGGCTGGCCGACGCGGTGACGCTGGCGCTGCCCGCCCTGGCCGGGGTGGACTACAAGGACCCGCGCGCGCCCCAGAACCTGGTCCCGATCGGCGGCCTGGAAAAGCTGCTGCGCCATCACCTGGGTGATCCGCGGCTGCTCTACCGGGCGTTGCGCAACGCCGGCCGCTAGACGGCGAACACCTGCGCGTCGTCCGCGAACGCCTTGAACTCCATCGCGTTGCCCGCCGGGTCCAGCAGGAACATCGTCCACTGTTCGCCGGGCAGGCCCTCGAAGCGCAGGTAGGGCTTGATGACGAACTCGGTGCCGGCCTCGCGGAACCGGTCGGCCAGTTTGTGAAATTCCGGAATTGTCAGGATAAGTCCGAAGTGAGGCACGGGGACGTCGTGGCCGTCGACCGGGTTGTGCACGCGTTCGGAGCGGGCGGGGGCCAGGTGGGTGACGAACTGGTGGCCGTGGAGGTTCCAGTCGATCCACGTGTCGGAGCTGCGGCCCTGCGCGCAACCCATGAGCTCGCCGTAGAAGCGGCGGGCCGCGTCCAGGTCGTCCACGGGCACGGCCAGATGAAAACGGGGGATCGTGGTCATGACAGACTTCACCTTTCCGGACATGATGTGCAATTCATCACGAAAAGCTACCCTGGCGGTCGGTCGCGGAATCCGCCACCTGGCGGATGGAGCGGTGCGCTCGCCTACCGCCGGCTCCTGATCGCCCGATCTACGGCTGCTCCGTGTCGTCCTCGCTGCCGTTGTTCGACCCGTACCAGCTCTCATTGAAGTCGCAGATGGTCACGGAGAAGCTCCTCCGGATGGGCGTCGGCGTGACGATCTCGAAGACCACGTCGTACGTGCCCGCCTTCTTCCACACGATGGTGGGAAGCAGGGGCCTCCGCTCCGGGTCGCTCACCTGCCTGCCCTGGTTCTGGCCGTTGAGCAGCCAGCGGTAGGTGAAGGGGCCGGTGGCGGAGACGTCCACCCAGATGTTCAGGTCGCTTCGCCAGCAGTCTCCGAGCCGGAGGCCCTGGTAGTCGAACGACACCGACTTCACGCCGCCCGCCTTCGCGGTGCGCTTGGGGGTGGGCTTCTTCGTGGGGGTGCGGGTCGGGGTGGGCTCCTCGGCGGACGGGGTCTCGGCGGCCGCGGCGGTCCGGGTGTGCTTCGGGCGCTGGGTCTTGGCGGTGCCCTTGGTGCCCTTGGACACGGTGGGGGAGGGGCTGTGGGCCGAGGTCGGGGCCGGGGTCGTGGCGGCGGGGGCCGTGCTGGTCCGCCCCGGCGGGATGGGCAGCCAGAACCAGGCGGCGGCCAGGGCACCGGTCACGGTGAGCGCCGTTCCGGCGGTCAGGAGGACGGTGGTCCGGCGTCGGCGCCCGACTGCCCGGCGCCGGCGGCCGCCCGGGTTGGTGGGGCCGGTCCGGTGGAAGGCGCCCGGCGGCTGACCCGGCCCGATCGGTGGCTGCCCGGGCCCTGGCCCGGTCGGTGAGTGGGGCATTCCGGCTGGTGGGGGCGGGTATACCGGGCCGCCCCGCGGTGGTGCCTGCATGGGAGGCGGGGCCTGCGGGGGAATGGGGGCCTGCATGGGGGTGCCGCTGATGAGGGCGAAGAGCACGTCCTGCATGGTCGGGCGGGCCGTGGGGTCCTTGGCCAGGCAGGCGTACACGATCGAGCGCATCGGCTCGGGCAGCGGGCCCAGGTGCGGTTCGTCGTACTGGATGCGCCTGAGCACCGCGGGGAGGGAGTCGTTGCCGAACGGGGGGGTGCCGGCGGCCGCGTACACGATGACGGAGCCCCACGCGAACACGTCGGTGGGCGGGCCGACGGTCGCGCCCAGGAACTGCTCGGGCGACATGTACGCGGGCGTGCCCACGATGCTGCTGGTACGGGTGACCGCGGCGTCCATGGCCCGGGCGATGCCGAAGTCGATCACCCGGGGACCGTCGCGGCCGAGCAGGACGTTGCCGGGCTTGAAGTCGCGGTGCACGACGCCCGCCCGGTGGATGGCGGCCAGCGCGGTGGCGGTGGCGACGGCGAGCCGCTGCAGGTCGGCCCCGGTGTGGACGCCCGCCTGCGCGAGGGAGGGGCCTTCGACGTACTCGGTGACGATGTACGGGCGGGCGCCCAGCGAGGCGTCGAGCACCTGGGCGATGCAGAACGGCTCCACCCGCCGCGCCGCCGCGATCTCCTTGGCGAATCGGCCGTCCCCGGGCACGCCCTCGCGCAGCACCTTGACGGCGACCGGCGTGCCGTCGGGGGCGGTGGCCAGGTAGACCATGCCCTGGCCACCCTCTCCGAGCTGCCGGACGATCTTGTACGGCCCGATGGCCTCTTGTGACATCACCAGGTTTCCATCGCGCAGACGTCGAACGAGAGGCTTCTACGGGCTGTGCCCGGGGACGTGACCCGCAGGGTGACCGTATGGGGCCCGGCCTCCAGCATGTACTCGTGGGAGCTTACGGGTGCGGTGTATTCGCCCCTCGGCACCCAACTCGTACTGCTGAAGACGGTCTTGCCGTCCACGTCCCACGCATGCTTGATCCACACCCCTGGACGGCTTGATTCCACCTGGCCCTGGAAGTGCACGGGAGGCATGAGGCAGGTGGTGCCCTGGACGTGGCCGGGGCCTTCGAACAATTCGATCGGGAGAATGCTGACCTTGGCCGACGTCGCCGGTTTCTGGGTGGTTCGGGTGGGGGTCGGGCGCTTGGTCGTGCGGGCAGGGCTGTGCGTGGGAGAAGACGTGACTGTGGGCTCGGGGGATTGGCTCTTCGTCGGTGTTCGAGTGGGTTTGTGGGTGCGCTTGCGGGGCGGCTTCGTCTCCGAGCGGGTCGGAACCGGCTGGGAGGAGGACTGCGGGGACGGGCTCGCGGAGGCGGCGGCACTGGACGCGCCCGGCCGCTCCGACCAGGGAGCGAGCCAGACGGCACCACCGACGAGCGTCGCGACCAGGACGCCCGACAGACCGATTCCCACGGCGGTGGCCGTCGAGACACCACTACTGGCCCCACTCCGCCGACGCCCACCCCGCCGCGCCCCCGGCACCCCACCGGCTCCAGGCCCGCCCATCGGCCCGCCCATCGGCCCACCACCGGGTCCGCCCATCGGCCCGACCCCGGGCCCCGGCATCGCCAGTCCGCCCATCGGCCCCGGCCCCGGAGCCTGGCCCCAGCCCTGCACGTGCATGGGTTGTTGCTGCGGATGGGGTGCCGGGTTCTGGCCGTTCAGCAAGCCCAGCAGCACGTCTCGCATAGTGGGACGGGCAGCGGGGTCCTTGACCAGGCAGGCGTACACGATCGGGCGCAGCGTGTGCGGCAGATCCCCCAGTTGCGGCTCGTTGTGCAGGATGCGGTTGATGATCGCGGGCAGCGTGTCACTGCCGAACGGCGGTGTCTCGTTGGCCGCCCACACCATGACCGAAGCCCAGGCGAACACGTCGGCCGGCGCGCCCACCGCCTGCCCGGCCAGTTGCTCGGGCGCCATGTACGCGGGTGTGCCCACGATGCTGCTGGTGTGGGTCATGGCGTCGTCCATGGCGCGGGCGATGCCGAAGTCGATGACCCGGGGGCCACCGGGGCCGAGCAGGACGTTGGCGGGTTTGAAGTCGCGGTGCACGACGCCCGCCTGATGGATGGCGGTCAGCGCGGTGGCGGTGGCGACGGCGAGCCGCTGCAGGTCGGCTCCGGTGTGGCGGCCGGCCTGCTGGAGGGAGGGGCCTTCGACGTACTCGGTGACGATGTACGGCTGCTCGCCCGGCGACGCGTCCAGCACCTGGGCGATGCAGAACGGCTCCACCCGCCGCGCCGCCGCGATCTCCTTGTCGAACCTGTCGGCGAACCCCGCGCCACCACCGCGTAAGACCTTGACCGCCACCTGCCGGCCGTCAGGCGCCTGACCGAGGTACACGGTCCCCTGACCGCCCGCACCCAACCGGCCGAGCAGCCGATATATCCCTACTGCCGCTGGATCATCCTCCCGCAGCGGTTCGACATGCGCCATCAAGATTGCGCGGAGGGGACCGCCTGCCTCAGCGGGGGATCCGCGCTCCCTCCTCACGAATTTTGTCGTTGCCTGTCGATAACGTGGTGGTCGCGTTGTCGAGCGTCCGGGGGTGGGTGTGCACAGGTCGTTCAAGTTCCTGCTGCGCCCCAGCAGTAAGCAGGCCGTCGCCCTGGCCGCCTGTCTGGAAGATCACCGTGAACTGTACAACGCCGCACTTGAGCACCGGCGTACGGCCTACCGCAAGGCGGGCGTCACGGTCCGGTACGGTGAACAGTCGGGCGAGTTGAAACACATTCGCGCCGATGACACCGACGGTCAGGGCCGCTGGTCGTTCTCCTCCCAGCAGGCCACCCTGCGAAGGCTTGACAAGGCGTTCGCCGCATTCTTCAGGCGGGTCCGCGAGGGCCGTACGCCCGGGTTCCCGCGGTTCAAGGGCGCGGGCCGGTTCGATACGGTGGAGTGGCCCAAGGACGGCGACGGCTGCCGTTGGGACTCCCAGCCGAGGCATCCGTCCGCGACCTTCCTTCGCTTGCAGGGGGTCGGGCAGGTGCGTGTCCACCAGCACCGTCCGATCAAGGGCAGGGTCAAGACGATCAGTGTAAAGCGGGAAGGCTCGCGCTGGTACGTGATCCTCTCCTGCGATGACGTGCCCGCCGAACCGCTCCCGGCGACACCTGCAGTCGTGGGGATCGACCTGGGCGTGGCGTCCCTGGTGACCACCAGTGACGGCGAGCACCTGGCCAACCCGCGCTACCTGACCACATCCGCCGAACGGCTGGCCGCCGCACAACGGCACCTCGCTGGTAAGAAGCGCGGCTCCAAGCGGCGCCGCAAGGCCGTGGCGCGCGTCGCGGCGCTGTATGCCAAGGTGCGGCGGCAGCGTCTGGACGGCGCGCACAAGGCCGCGCTCGCGCTGGTCCGCGGCTGCGGCGTGATCGTGCACGAGGCGCTCAAGGTCACCGATATGACCAAGCGGGCCGCGCCCAAGCTGGACGGCGAGGGCACGTACCTATCCAACGGCGCGTCGGCAAAATCCGGGCTTAATCGTTCGATTCTGGACGCGGGTTGGGGGGTGTTCCTGACGGTCCTCGCGTACAAGGCTGAAAGCGCCGGTCGAGAGCTGATCGCGGTGAACCCTGCCAACACCTCCCGCACATGTGCCCGGTGTGGGCACTGTGCGAAGGAGAACCGCCAAACCCAGGCCGAGTTCCGGTGTAAGGCGTGTGGGCACAGCGCGCACGCTGATGTGAACGCGGCGATCAACATCTTGGGGGCAGGGCTTGCCCTTCGCCAGGCTGTCGTACCAGTCGAAAGGTGTCGGACCGCGGCGTGAGGCTGCACGCACGTCGGCGCCGCGCGCCCGCAGCGCGGAGTCGAGACCGTCGCCGCCCGGTTCCGCGGGCTCGCCGAGCTGCTGCGCCGCCCCGACGCCGGCCCGGTGCTGCTGGAGAGGTACACCGGCCTGGACGTCCAGCCTCCCAAAGCCGCCGACGGCCCGGCGGCCCATGCCTTCGGGTGGTGGAAGCTGGAGCTGCTGCTCGCCCAGCGGCAGCTCCTGCGGACCCTGTCCACCCAGCAACTCGACCGGACCGTGCGCGCCGCATACGACGCCTGCACCGCCAAGAAGGCCATGCCCGGCACGTACGACATCTTCGGCCTGGAACAGACCGCGGTCCTGCTCGCCCGCGCTCTCGCCCGCCAGGAGAACAGGAACTGGGAAGACTCCGCGCTGCTGCGTGACGCGATGGTCCGGACGATGGCCGACGTCGACCGGGTGGTGGGGGAGGTCGAGCACTCCTTGGCCCATCCGGGTAAGGCCCCCGAAAGCGCGCAACCGCTCGTCGATCGGCTCGCCACGATCTACACGCCGAGGGGCACGCCGGCCACCGTCTTCGCCCTGGACGAATTCGACGCCGCGACGATCGAGGAGATCAACCGGGAGACACGAGCGGCCTACCCGCTCGCCACGTTGGTCAGGAACGCGAGCCGGACGTACAACTGCCATGCCTTCGCCTGGTATTCGACCTCGCCATTTGGGAACTACTGGATGAACGATCCGGGCGACAACACCTACTGGCTGGACGGCAGCTACATTCAGTGGTTCTCGGCCGGCCCTCCCTACCCGGCGAACCTGCGCTGGTCCTGGCAGAGCGACGACCATTCCGGGATCGGGGACGACACCGTGGGCGCGTTCGTCGTCTCGAAGGGGGCCCCTTACCGCAGATGCGGCATCCCTGGGCCCACAGCCCGTACAACGGCTCGTTGATCTACAAGTATCTGCGCAATTGGTGATCGAGGCTCTACGGCGGGTACGCGGCGCCGCGGGGGAGGGAGGCGACCACGATCAGGCCGCCGCCTTCGCGGGCGCGGGCCCTGATGTCGCCGCCGTGCGCGACCGCCACCGACCGGACGATCGACAACCCCAGCCCGGCGCTGCGCGCGGTGATCACCCGGTCGGCCGCGTGCCGGTGGAACGGCTTGAACAACTGCGGCACCTCGTACGGCGGCACGCTCGGCCCGGTGTTGCTGACCTCCACCTCGACCTTCCTGTCCGCCACCGTTCGGCTCACCACCCGCACCCACCCGGTGCCGTCGTCCAGGTTGTACCGGATGCCGTTCTCGACCAGGTTGTGCACCAGCCGTTCGAGCAGCAGCGCGTCGCCGGTGGTGGGCGCAGGCGCGGTCACCTCGTACATGGCGACCTTGGCCTCGTGGGCCTCGGCCGCGGACTGCTGGGTCACGTGGGTGACCACGTCCGCCAGGTCCACCGGCGACCGGTCCACGGTCTCCTGCTCCGACCGGGCCAGCAGGAGGAGCCCGGAGATGAGATGTTCGTGCCGGGCGTTGATCTCCAGCAGGCTCTCGCCCAGCTCCTTGACGTCCGGCGAGGCGGTACGGCGGTGCATGGCCAGCTCGACCAGCGCGCGGTTGAGCGTCAGCGGCGTACGCAGCTCGTGTGAGGCGTTCGCCACGAACCTGCGTTGCCCGTCGAAAGAGTGGTCGAGCCGCTCCACCATGGTGTCGAACGTGTCCGCGAGCTGTTTGACCTCGTCCTCCGGCCCGCTCAGCGCGATCCGCTCGTGCAGCCCGCGCTCGGCGGGTGCCGCGGCGATCTTGCGTGCCGTGTCGGTGACCTTGTGCAGCGGGGCGAGCATCCGGCCCGCCACCACCCACCCGAGCCCCACCGCGGCCCCGCCGACCACGCCGAGCGCGATGCCGCCCTGGGTGAGCATCGAGGTGACGGCGGCGCTGCGCAGCACCTCGGCCTCCTGCCGCATGAACCTGACAGCGTCCTCGCCCTGGAGCGTGACGCCGTTCTTCATGATGAAGATCTCTTTGCGCCGGCCCGGCTGCGGCTCGAACCGGCTCTCGTACTGCTCGGCGACCTTCTGGTTGAACAGCAGGTACGTGACACCGAGCAAGGTCAGCCCGGCGAGCAGGAAGACGGCTCCGTACACGAGGGTGAGCCGCAGCCGCAACGTCGGCCGCAGCGGCAGGCGGCCGCCCAGCCGGTCGGACACCGAGGACTTCATGCGATCCGATACCCCACACCCGGCACCGTCTCCACCACCGGCGGATCGCCGAGCTTGCGGCGCAGCTTGAGGATGGTGAGCCGGACCGCGCCGGTGAACGGGTCCGCGTGCTCGTCCCACGCCTTCTCCAGGAGCTGCTCGGCCGAGACGACGCTCCCGCCCGCCCGCATCAGCTCGGTCAGCACCGCGAACTCCTTCTTCGACAGCGGGACGAACCGCCCGTTCCGGAACACCTCCCTGCGCGCCGGATCGAGCGTGATTCCGGCCCGCCGCAGCACGGGCGGCACGGCCGGGCGCGAGCGCCGCCCCAGCGCCAGGACGCGGGCTGCCAGCTCGGGGAACGCGAACGGCTTCGTCAGGTAGTCGTCGGCCCCCAGGGACAGGCCGGTCACCCGGTCGTCGAGCTGGGCGGCGGCGGTGAGCATCAGCACCCGCGCGTCGCGTTCGGAGGCCACCAGCTCCCGGCACACCTCGTCGCCGTGCACCCGCGGCAGGTCGCGGTCGAGCACGACCACGTCGTAGTCGTTGATCGCGATCCGCTCCAGCGCGGCCTCGCCGTCGTGCGCGAGATCGACCGCGTGGGTCTCGTCGCGCAGCCACTCGGCTATCGCGTCTGCGAGCAAGCGCTCGTCCTCAACCACCAGCACCCGCATGACGCACCTTTCTCTCCAGAACGCTCCGGTTCTCCCCAGAACGCGCGACTCTCCCCAGGACGCGCCGACTCTCCCCGGAACGCGCCGACATCCGCTTGCAGAGCCGAGTGTGGCCCAGAGGACATTCGGTCGGAGTAAGCCGAAATGGAAACGCTAAGGAAACGCGCCGCCGTATTGCATCTCCCCTCGAATGACATTCGTTCGACGAAGGAGAAGACCCATGAGAGGACCAGTCCTCATCGCGTTGGCGGCCGCGACAGTGCTCCTGTCAGGCTGCGGCGGCGGCGACGCGGGCGGCTCGGACGTGGCATCGGTCGCCGGCGCCGGGAGCCCGGCCGCGGCCAGCGCGAAGCCGAGCGAGGACCCGCACGAGCGCGCCCTGAAGTTCGCCCAGTGCATGCGCGAGAACGGCGTGGACATGGATGATCCGGAGCCGGGCAAGGGCGTCAGGATGAAGATCACCGGGCAGAACCAGGAGGCGGTCAAGAAGGCTCAGGAAGCCTGCAAGCAGTACGCGCCGAGCGGACAGCGCTCGGGCCAGGGCGACCCCAAGATGGGCGAGAACCTGCGCAAGCTCGCCCAGTGCATGCGCGACAACGGCGTGGAGAGCTACCCCGACCCCGAGGGCGGCATGATGCGCATCAACGCCGAGGTCTCCCAGGACCCCGACTTCAAGTCCGCCGAGGAGAAGTGCCAGCAGCAGGCCGCTGACGCCGGTATGGGAGGTTCTTGATGGGCCCGGCGGCGGACAGGGTCACCCTCGACGGCAGGGCCGACCCCGGCGCGGCGCCCGCGCGCCGGCGGCGGCGCGGCCGGGGCAAACTCGCCGCCGGTCTCCTGGTCGTGGTGGCCGTCGCCGGTGGCGCTCTCGTGGCCGTCAACAGCGCGGGCCTGCTCGACGGGAACGCCGGCCCGACCCGCTCGGCCAGCGCCCTGCCCCCGGCCACCACCACGGTGTCCCGGCAGACGCTGAACGACACCGTGGACGCCGACGGCGAGCTCGGCTACGGCCCGGTGACCACGGCGATGAGCCGCCAGCGCGGCACGATCACCTGGCTGCCCGACAGCGGCGCGGAGATCACCCGCGGCAAGCCGCTCTACCGGGTGGACAACAAGCCGGTCCTGCTCATGTACGGCTCGACGCCCGCCTACCGCGACCTCACGATCGGCACGGAGGGCACGGACGTCGAGAACCTGGAGCGCAACCTCAGCAAGCTCGGCTACGACGGTTTCACCGTCGACGACGAGTACACCTACGACACGGCCGAGGCCGTCCAGGAATGGCAGGACGACCGGGGCCTGGACGAGACCGGCGTGGTCGAGCTGGGCCGGGTCGTGTTCGCGCCGGACAAGGTACGGGTGGAGAGCCTGGAGGCGGAGAAGGGCCAGCCGGCCGCTCCCGGCCAGCGGGTACTGACCTATACCGGTACGTCCAAGGTCGTCACGGTCCAGATGGAGGCCGAGGACCAGCGCATGGCCAAGAAGGGCGCCAAGGTCCAGGTCACGCTGCCGGACGGCAAGAGCGTGAACGGCAAGGTCACCGAGGTGGCCACGGTCATCGTGCCGGGCGAGAGCCAGAACGACGAGGCGGAGACCCGGCTGGAGGCGCTCGTCTCGATCGGCGACAGCAAGTCCGCGCGCGGGCTCGACAAGGCGGCGGTGGACGTGACGTTCACGGCCTCGCAGCGCAAGGACGTGCTCACCGTGCCGGTCGCGGCGCTGGTGGCGCTGCAGGAGGGCGGGTACGGCCTCGAAGTCATCGAAGGCGGCAAGTCCCGATATATCGTTGTTGAGACGGGTTTGTTCGCCGGAGGCCGGGTCGAGGTCCTCGGCGACGGGCTCACCGAGGGCATGACCGTGGGGATGCCGAAATGACGTTCCCCATGATCACCCTGACGGACGTCTCCAAGACCTACCCCGGCGGCGTCACGGCGCTGAGCTCGGTGTCCCTGCACATCCAGCACGGCGAGCTGATCGCCATCGTGGGCCCGTCCGGGTCGGGGAAGTCGACGATGCTCAATGTCGTCGGCACCCTCGACCGGCCCACCTCCGGGACCATCCACATCGACGGGTACGACGTGTCGCAGCTCTCCGACGGCAAGCTCTCGGCGTTGCGGGCCACCACGATCGGCTTCGTCTTCCAGTCGTTCCACCTCGCCGCGAAGGTTCCGGCGCTGGACAACGTGGCCGACGGCCTGATCTACACCGGCCTGAGCCGTCCCGAGCGCCGCCGGCGGGCGGCCGCCGCGCTGGAACGCGTGGGCCTCGGCCACCGGCTGGACCACGAGCCGCACGAGCTGTCCGGCGGCGAGCGGCAGCGTGTGGCCATCGCCAGGGCCGTGGCCGGGGACCCGCCGCTGGTGCTGGCCGACGAGCCGACCGGCGCGCTGGACTCGGTGTCGGGCGCGGGCGTGATGGAGCTGCTGCACGAGCTGAACGCCGGCGGCACCACCATCGTGATCATCACTCACGACCGGGAGATCGCCGCCAGTCTGCCCAGGCAGGTACGCATGCGTGATGGGATGATCATCTCCGACTCCGCCGTCGAGAGCGAGCCCTGGCCCGCCGAATCGGGTGTCCGGTGACGGCGGGCTTCGAGGCTCCGCGGCCGAAGCTGGTCCCGGCCAGGATGAGCCTGGGCGACGTGCTCCGGGTGGGCGCGGTCGGCCTGCGTACGCGGCCGCTACGGGCGTTCCTGTCGGCGCTCGGCATCGCCATCGGCATCGCGGCCATGGTCGGCGTGGTCGGGCTCTCGTCCTCCTCGGGCGCCGAGCTGGACCGTACGCTCTCCGCGCTGGGCACCAACCTGCTCACCGTCTCGCCGGGCACCACGCTCATGGGCGAGGAGGCCAAGATGCCGATGGACGCCGAGGCGATGATCGAGCGCATCGGACCGGTCCAGGCCGCCTCGGCCACGGGCAAGGTCGCCGACGCCAAGGTCTACCGCTCCGAGCGGATCCCGGAGGCCCAGACGGGCGGCCTGTCCGCGTACGCGGTCCGCCTCGACCTGCCCGCCACCGTGGGCGCCACCCTGCAGAGCGGGACCTGGCTCAACGCGGCCACCGAACGCTATCCGGCCGCCGTGCTCGGGGCCTCCGCGGCCCAGCGGCTCGGGGTCGGCGCGGCGGGACCCGACACGCAGGTCGTGGTGGGCGGTGTGCGCTTCACGGTGATCGGCGTGCTGGCGCCGGTGGCGCTGGCGACGGACCTGGACAGCGGGGTCCTGGTCGGCTGGCCGGTGGCGGAGGCCAGGCTGAACTTCGACGGCCATCCGACCACCCTCTACACGCGCTCGGAGGAGGCCAGGCTGGAGGCCGTACGCCAGGTCCTGGCCGCCACGGCCAACCCGGAGGCGCCGAACGAGGTGGACGTCTCCCGGCCGTCGGACGCCCTGGCGGCCAAGCAGGCGACCAGCCAGGCGTTCGCGAACCTCCTGCTCGGCGTGGGAGCGGTGGCGCTGCTGGTCGGCGGGGTCGGCGTGGCCAACACGATGGTCATCTCGGTCCTGGAACGCCGGGCGGAGATCGGCCTGCGCCGCTCCCTGGGCGCCACCCGCGGTCAGATCCGCACCCAGTTCCTGTCGGAGTCGCTGCTGCTGTCGGCCCTGGGCGGATGCGGGGGAGTGCTGCTCGGCATGGGGGTCACGATGGGCTACGCGTATTACAGTGGCTGGCCCTCGGTGGTGCCGGCCTGGGCCACGGCGGGCGGCCTGGCGGCCACGCTGCTCATCGGCGCCGTGGCGGGCCTCTACCCGGCCATCCGCGCCTCCCGCCTCTCACCGACAGAGGCCCTGGCCACGCCGTAGGGGGAACCGGGGCTCGGGGGGGCGGGCCCGTACCGTGCGGGGGACCGGCCGCCGGCTGCCGGCGGCCCGGAACCCCGATCACGCCTTCCCCCTGCCCGGGGCCTAATCGGGGACGTAGCAGTTTGTCCGGCTGCGGGTGATCAGGGAGTGACCCGGGACGGAGACGCCGGCGAGGCTCAGGTCCGCCCCGCCCCCCGCGCCGGCGAGCCTCAGGCCCCGTCGTGGCCGGCGAGGCTGTCGAGCTTGCGTTCGATGCGGTCGAGCCTGAGCCGCAGCTCCGCCAGGTCGCCGCGCTCGGCGGGCTCCTCCTCGGGGCGTAGCCGGATAAGCACAGCGCCGCCGGGCTCCAGCCGTACGAGGCTCGTGTCGGCCACGCTCGTACCGCCTCTGAGCTGGATCGACACGTCCACGTCGGCCTGCCGCAGCCCCATCCGGCGCAGCGCCGACCTGATGTAGTGCCCGTCGCGGGCCAGCACGATCGGCCCGCCCTCGACGATCTTGCCCACGACCGGCACCTCCGCCGCGAACCGCACCACCACCGCGTTGAACGCCACCAGGATCACCACCCCCGCCAGCCCGCCGACCAGCGAGTTGTCCGGGCCGATGATCGCGTTCTGCACGACGTTGCTCATCAGCAGCATGACCACGAAGTCGAAGTTGTTGAGCTGGGCGATGCCGCGCTTGCCGGCGATCCGCAGCAGCGCCGCCACGGTGAGGTAGACGGCCACGGTCCTGACGGCCTTGTCGGCGAGGGAGACCCCGGCGTGCAGCAGGTCCTCGCTCATTGCCGCCGGAGCTTCGCGATCAGCCCCAGCTCCTCCGCGCACCGGCCCAGCCCGAGCGCGACCGCCTCAAGGGGGCGTTCGGCCCGCCGTACCGGCATGCTCAGCGCCGTACGCAGCCGCCGGCCCAGCCCTCGCAGCAACGAGCCGCCCCCGATCAGCATCGCCCCCTGCTCGCTGAGGTCGGCGGCCAGCTCGGCGGGGCAGCGCTCCACCGTCTCGACCGCCGCCCACGCGATGGACTCGACCTGCTGCCCGCCCGCCTCGCGGATCCCCTGCGCGGGCAGGGCCACCCAGCGCCGCTCGCCGGTGTCCGGATCGTGCCCCTTGACCACGACCTCCTCGTACGGCGGCTGCCCGGCGCCACGCTTGGCCGCGTCCGCCTCGCCCTCGTCGAGCACCAGCCCGTACTGGCTCTCCACCCACCGGGCGATGGCCCTGTCGACGCCCCGGCCGCCGCCGAGGACGGTGCTGGTCGCCACCACGTCCCCGCGCGAGACCACGGCGATCCTGGTGGTTTCGCAGCCGATGTCGATCACCATGCTGCCCACGCAGTCCCTGACCGGCAGGCCCGCGCCGAGCGCCGCCGCCAGCGCGTGCGGGAACAGCAGGATCCCCCTGGCGTCCGCCTCGAACGCCAGATCGCGCAGCGCCATCTGCGCGATCGGGGTGGAGTCGTCGGGCATCGCCATGACGATGCGCGGCCTGGAGAACGGATGCCGGTGCACCTTGCGCAGGAAATGCTTGACCATGCGCCGGCTCATCTCGCCGTCGGCCGGCAGGCCGCCGTTGATCGGCCAGTACGTCTCGGCGTCGTCGGCGTCGTCGGCGCCGTCGGCCGCCTCCGTGCCGAATGCGATGACCTTGCCGGAGTTGTTGTCGCGCCGGACGGCCGAAGGCTCGTCCAGCACGATCCCTTTGCGCTTGACGTATATCCGGGTGCTGGCCGTGCCCAGATCCAGGGCCAGGTCACGACCGAGAAGGCTCATTGCGGGACCGGGGGCCGGAGCATCATGCCGGGTCTATTTCCGGAGCTGCTCCAACGCAATACCAGGAACGTAACCGTTCCGCTTTACCTCGCGTGAAGGCCGAGGTCAGCGGGGGTTTGTCGGCCCGCGCGCGGTGCTGTCGCAGGCAGCGGCGAGGCCGCGCGGGCCCGCCACGCCGTGACGTTGGTCCGCGCCGGTTTCGCGTCATTAGCAGCGGCGTGCGAAGCTGTGGGTGTCCCCAACACCACGGAGGTCCTCTCATGGCGGAAACACCGGAGCCGGAAAACGACGAAACTCCCGAGGACGAGATGAAGCGCAAGTTCCGTGAGGCGCTGGAGCGCAAGCGCAACCAGCACGCCGGCTCGGGCGCGGGTGGCAGGGGCGGCGACCCATCGAAGATCCACGGGGCGCACGGTCCAGCTGCGAGTAAAAGATCGTTCAGGCGCAAGAGCGGCGGCTGAGGCCCGGTTTCCATGGGGGTACGGCATGCCGTACCCCCTTTCTCTTTGCCATTTAAGGTAGATCTTCGCCCGATTCATGGTGAAACGTTTGCGTTTGTCCGATTCGATGCTACTGTTTTCGCCATTACCAACTGGTGACCCGGCCCTTACCCAAGAGGGACCACCGGTTGGCGCCGAATCCCGATCAGTCGGGAACCGGGGACCCACCTCCACTGGGGTGAATCCGGCCGCGCCGGTAGGGCATCTCCACGCCCGAGCCCGTCAGCTAACCCGGTAGGCGTGATGGAGAGGACATACCCATGATCGAACCACTGGACAACGTAGTGTCGGCTGCCTTCTGAGCAGCCCCTTTCCCGGATTCTCCAAGCGCTCCACCTGACCCCGCCGGGTGGCCTGAGCGGCCATGCCTGCGCCCCCGGAGAGCGCGACCCCCTGTTTCCTCGTGAAGGGCTCTACTTTTCATGTCTGCTCGCACTGGTCTGCGTTCCCTCGCTCTGATCACCGCCTCCAGTTGCTGCGCGCTGGCACTAGCCGGCACCGCGGCGTACGCCGACTCGGGCGCCGACGAGGAAGTGCTGCTCAAGGGCTCCACCACGGCGTCATACTTCTGGGACGACGCCTCCGGCAGAGCCGGTGACACGGGACTGCCGGCCAGCGGCAAGCCGATGCAGAAGCAGTTGGCCGCCAGCCCGAGCTGGCCGCTCATGACCGAGGGCTACGTCATCTACAAGGGCAAGAAGATGCCCTTCTTCGTGGGCGACCGCGGCCCGGGCGAGCCCTCCAGCAACGGCGTCATGCTGGACCTGGACGCCAAGACCTTCGCCGACCTGACCGGCGGCACGTTCAACCCCGACACCCTGGGCGTCGACGGCAACGGCGGCGAGGGCCACATCGACGTGGACTACGTCATCACCAAGTGGGGCGACGGCCCCGGCAGGAGGGGCCGGCCGGTCCCGTTCTCCACCGGCGCCTGGGCCGACCGCGGCTGACACCGCCCGCGGCATCCTTTACGGGGCCGTTCCAGAATGTCATTCTGGTCCGGTGACCACCCGCGTAGCCGCGAACGGCATCGAAATCGCCTATGAGAGCTTCGGCTCGCCGGCAGGACGCCCGCTGCTCCTCATCATGGGGCTCGGCGCCCAGCTCATCCACTGGGACGAAGGATTCTGCCGGCTCCTGGCGGAGCAGGGACACCACGTCGTGCGCTTCGACAACCGCGACGTGGGCCTGTCCACCCACTTCCACGACAGGGGGGCGCCCGCGCGGGGCGCGCCGTCCGCGTACGTGCTCGACGACCTGGCCGACGACACCGCCGGGCTGATGGACGCCCTCGGCTGGCCCGCCGCGCACGTGGTCGGCGCCTCGATGGGCGGGATGATCGCCCAGACGCTGGCCATCCGGCACCCGGCGCGGGTGCTGACGCTGACCTCGATCATGTCCACGCCCGGCCCCTCGATCGCCCCGCCGACCGAGGCCGCCTCCGCGGTGCTGCGGGCCACCCCGCCCGCCGACCGCGAGTCCGTGCTGGCACAGGCGGTGCGGACCTGGTCGATCATCGGGTCGCCCGGTTACGAGCTGGACCGGGAGAACGTCACCATGAAGGCCGCGCTGGCCTACGACCGGTGCTTCGACCCCCTGGGCACGGCCCGGCAGCTCGCGGCGATCATGGCCTCGGGCGACCGTACCGAGGGGCTGGGCGGGGTGGGCGTGCCCGCATTGGTGCTGCACGGCGAGGACGACCCGCTCATCCCGGTCGCGGGCGGGCGGGCCACGGCGGCCGCCATCCCCGGCGCCCGGCTGGTGACCTATCCGGGCATGGGACACGATCTGCCGGTGCCGTTGTGGCCGCAGATCACGGCCGAGATCACCAAGCTGACCACCGAAGGCGCCTGACCCGGCCCTAACTCGCGGGCCCCTCGGGCAGCGCCGGCTGCCCGTCGGGTGACTCCGGCAGCAGGGCCCGCTCGTCGGGCCGGTGGACCAGCACGTTCTCCACGTAGGACGTGACGGCCGCGGCCAGCCCCACGTCGGCGTCCGCCCTCTCGGACAGGTACCAGCGGTGGTCGAGGATCTCGTGGAAGAGCTGCGCGGGTTCCAGCTTCCCGCGCAGCTCCGGGGGAATGGCCGCCACCGTCGGCTGGAACACCTCCGCCAGCCACCGGTGCGCCACGATGGCCTCCTCCTCGTTCCGCAGCCCCTGGGCCACCCGGAACCCGTCCAGGTCGTTGAGCAGCCGCCGCGCCTGGTTCTCCTCCACGTCGAGCCCGGTCAGCCGGAGCAGCCGCCGCTGGTGGTGCCCGGCGTCGACGACCTTGGGCCGCACGATCAGCCGGCCGGTGCCGACCTTGCGCCGCACCATCATCTCGGCCACGTCGAAGCCCAGCCGGTTGAGCCGCCTGATCCGGTGTTCCACCCGGTGCCAGTCCACCTCCTCGATGATCTCGCTCTGGGTGATCTCGTCCCACAGGCGGTGGTAGCGGGTGACGATGTCCTCGGCGGTGTCCATCGGGTCGATCGACGGGTGCAGCAGGCCGCCGGCCTCCAGGTCGAGCATCTCGCCGAAGATGTTCGTGTGCGCGACGTCGATGTCGCCGAGCCGCTGGCCCTCGCTGATCATCGGATGCATCTCGCCGGTCTCGGCGTCCACCAGGTACGCGGCGAAGGCCCCGGCGTCCCGGCGGAACAGCGTGTTGGACAGCGAGCAGTCGCCCCAGTAGAAGCCGTTCAGGTGCAGCCGCACCAGCAGCACGGCCAGCGCGTCGAGCAGCCGGGTGAGCGTGTCGGGCCGCAGGGTGCCCGACATGACCGCGCGGTAGGGCAGGGAATACTGCAGGTGCCGGGTGATCAGGGCCGCGTCGAGGTCGTTCTCGCGGCCGGTGACGTACGCGACGGGTGCCACGGCGGGCGCGTCGAGCCGGGCGAGGTCCCACAGCAACTGGTACTCCCGCTTGGCGTAGCGCTCGCTGATCTCCTTGATCGCGTACACCTTGCCGGACAGCCGCGCGAACCTCACCACATGCCGCGAGATACCGCGCGGCAGATCGACGAGGTACTGCTGTGGCCAGTCCGCCAGGGGCGTCTCCCAGGGGAGCCGGATCAGGTCAGGGTCGCCTAGCGCGCCGGTGATCTGGAGGGGCATTGGCCCAGGATATGGTGCGTCGATGGACGAGTTTCTCAAGTGGTACTTTTCCGAACATCCCGTCGTCGCCAGCTCCTTAGGAGCCGACGGTTACGATCACACCCTCGGTGACTTCACCGCCTCCGCCTGGGCGGCCCGCGAGCGCGAGGAAGTCCGCTGGCTCGAACGCCTGTCGGCGGCGGAGGTCGCCTCCCCGGACGACGCGATCGACAGGGATCTCGTCCTCTCGCGGCTCAGGGGGTCGATCGCGATGGCGTCGTGGCCCGAGTGGCGCCGCGACCCGGCCGCGTACCTCTCGGCGGTCTTCACGTCCATGTACACGCCGTTCCAGTACAGGCTCAAGCCGGAGCCCGAGCTGGTGGCGGCCGCGATCGCCCGGCTGGCCGAGGTGCCCGGCGTGCTGGCCGCCTGCCGCGCGAACCTGGACCCCGACCTGGCCGCGCCGCTGCTGGTCAAGCGGGGCCTGGGCCAGGCCCGTACCGGCCGCAACCTGCTCACGGGCGCGCTTCCCGGCATGGTCGAGGACCCGGACCTGCGGGCCAGGCTGGCCGAGGCGGCCGAGCCGGCCGCGCGGGCGTTCGACGAGCTGGTGACGTTCCTGGAAGGCTTCGAGTGCGGCGGCACCTGGCGGATGGGGGAGCGGCTCTACTCCACCCTGCTGCGCGAGCGCGAGATGCTCGGGTACGGCGCCGCCGAGTTGCACGACAAGGGCAGGGCCGCCTGGGCGGACCTGGACGCGCGCATGCGCCGGGTCGCGGTCGGGGTCAACGGTGGTGAGGACTGGCGGGCGGCCATGGAGTTCCTCATGGACGACCACCCGCCGACCCTGGCCGACATGCGGGCCGAGTGCGAGGCCGAGACGCGGCGCGCCCGCGAGTTCGTCCGTGAGCGGGACCTGGTCACCTTCCCGGATGGCGAGGAGTGCCAGGTGCTGCCGTCGGCCGAGCACAACCGCCCGATCCTGGCGGTGGCCCACTACCTGGCGCCGCCGCCCCTGAGCTCCTCGCGCACCGGCATCTTCTTCGTCCCGTACACGCCGGACTACTTCACCCCCGAGCAGGTACGCCAGCGCCTGCGGACGAACGCGCGGGCCCACATGCCCTCCATCGCCGTGCACGAGGTCTACCCGGGGCACCACTGGCACCTGTCGCACATCGCGGGCAACCCGCGTACCGTCAGGAAGGTCTTCAGGACCCCCTACTTCACCGAGGGCTGGGCCCTGTACGCCGAGAAGGTCCTGCACGAGCAGGGCTACTTCGACACCCCGGCCACCGAGCTGGCCCACCTGGACCTCCGGCTCTTCCGGGCCGCCAGGATCATCGTGGACACGGCGTTGCACTGCGACGACATGTCCGTCGAGGAGGCGGAGACGTTCATGGCCACCAAGGCGTCGTTGTCGCCCGGCACCGCGCAGGGCGAGGTGAACCGCTACTGCGCCTGGCCCACGCAGGCCCCCTCCTACCTCACGGGCGCGATCGAGATCGACCGCATCAGGGAGTCGTGGCAGGGATCGCTGAAGGACTTCCACGACCGGATCGCCGGATCCGGCGGGCTGCCGCTGGGCCTGGCCGAGCGGGCGATCCGGTCATAGCCGGCGGGGGAACACCGGCGGGTTCAGCGAGCGCTCGACCACGGCGGCGAGCTGCTCGTCCGTCAGGATGGTGGGGTTGCCCACGCCGAGCCCCCGCACGTACACCTCGCACAGCCACTCCAGCAGGCGGGTGGCCTCGAACGCCTGCTCCAGCGTCGAGCCGATGGTCACCCCGCCGTGGTTGGCCATCAGCACGGCCTGCTTGCCCTCCATCGCGGCACGCACGTTGGCGGCCAGCTCGGGCGTGCCGTAGGTGGCGTACGGCGCCACCTTGACCACCCCGCCGAGCATCAGCGCGTTGTAGTGCACCGGCGGCAGCTCCGTCATCGTGCTGGCCACGACCGTGCCGAACACCGAGTGCGTGTGGACGATCGCCTGGGCGGCGGTGGTCTCGTAGACGGCCAGGTGCATGGGGGTCTCGCTGGACGGCTGCAGGTCCCCCTCCACCAGATGCCCCGCCACGTCCACGATCGGGCACATGTCGGGCGTCAGCCGGTCGAGCGCCGCGCCCGAGGGGGTGACCGCGACCAGGTCGCCGTCGCGCACGCTCAGGTTCCCCGAGGTGCCGATGACCAGTCCCAGCTCGACGGCGCGCCGGCCGTACTCGCACAACTGCTCGCGCAGGCTCATGCGCGAGCAATGTAGTAGGTCGTCCGAAATGTCGTCAAAGGCGGTCGACGGCCCGCGACATGAGGCGTTCGACATCGGCCCGGTCCAGGCGGCCGGGGTAGAGGAGCAGGTGCAGGCTGAGGCCGTCGACCAGGGCGAGCAGGTGCTCGGTGAGGTCGTCCAGGCTGTCGTCCGTGCGCAGCTCGCCGGCCGCGCGGGCCTGGCCCAGCAGGTCGCGTACGGCGGCGCGCAGCTCGCCCGCCTCCGCCCGCTGCACCTCGGCCAGCCGCTCCGAGGCCAGGCTCCGGCTCCAGAAGCTGACCTCCAGCCGGGTCTCCTGAGTACGCCCGGCGTCCAGCGGCAGGTTGTCCAGCAGCAGCTCGCGCAGCGCCGCCAGCCCCGCCAGCCCCTCGACCTTGCCGGTCAGCCGATCCCTGATGCGCTGGTGCGACTGGCGCAGCGCCGACAGCAGGATCTCGTCCTTGTCGGCGAAATAGTGGGCCAGCACACCGTTGGAGTATCCGGCCTCCTTGGCGATGGCGCGCGTGGTGGCGGCGTCGATGCCGTCCCTGACGATCACCTGCCGGGCCGCCGACAGGAGCTCCCGCCTGCGCTCGCCATGATCGACGATCTTCGGCATCCGCTGCCTCCCCGGGCACGTTGACTTTTTATTCGGACGTCTGTCTATTTAGACCATGACCGTCGCCAACGTCGCCACCGTCGGTGTCCACATCGTGGACATCCTCGCCAGGCCCGTCGAGCACATTCCCGAGGGCCAGGACACCGTGCTGGTCGACCAGATCCGCCTGACCGCCGCCGGCGCCGCCGCGGGGACCGCGGTGGACCTGGTCAAGCTGGGCAACACCGTGGTCACCATGGGCGCCGTCGGGGACGACGAGCTGGGCGACTTCCTGGTGGCGGTGCTGGGCAGGCGGGGGGTGGACGCCACGCGGCTGGTGCGCAGGGCGGGGGAGCAGACGGCCGCCTCGATCCTGCCGATCAGGCCGGACGGCGGGCGCCCCAGCTTCCACGTGCCCGGGGCGAACCTCGGGGTGACGTACGCGGACCTGGACGTCCCGGCGTTACGCGCGGCGCGGGCGATCCACCTCGGCGGGATGGACGTCACGTTCGGCCTCGGCGACCCGGAGTTCTTCGCCCTGCTGGACTCGGTGCGCGCGGCCGGGACCATCGTCACCATGGACCTCCTGTCGGAGATGCCCGACCTGCTGGGCCCGGCGCGCGCCTTCCTGCCGCACGTCGACTACGTCCTGCCGAACGAGTCCCAGGTCCTGCTCATGACGGGGGAGCGCTCCGTCGCCGACGCCGCCCGCGCCCTGCTGGCGGACGGACCCCGGGGCGTCCTGGTCACGCTCGGGGAGTCGGGCAGCCTGGTCGTCACCGGGGACTCGGCGGAGCGGGTGCCCGCCCTGAAAACGGACGTCTCGGACACCACCGGCTGCGGTGACGCGTACTGCGCCGGGTTCATCACCGGTCTCCTGCACGGCCGCGACGTGCTGACCGCCGCCCGCTGGGGCACGGCCGCCGCCGCCCGCGTCGCCACCGGGCTCGGCTCGGACGCCGGCCTCACCGACCTCGAATCCACCCTCGCCCTTCTCTGAGAACCCCCTCTGAGACCCCCTCCGAGAACCTTGTCTAAGGACCCCCCCGATGGATCTCCAGAACGACGCCGACCTCCGCCGGCGGGCCGCGAAAGTCGTCCCCGGCGGCATGTACGGCCACCTCAACGCCGCCCTCTTCGCCCCCGGTTTCCCCCAGTTCTTCGAGCGCGGCGAGGGCTGCCGGCAGTGGGACGTGAACGGGCGCGAGTACATCGACTTCATGTGCAGCTGGGGCCCGGTCGTGCTGGGTCACCACCACCCGCGGGTGGAGGCGGCCGCCGCCCGGCAGGCCGCCTCCGGCGACTGCCTCAACGGCCCCGGCCCGATCATGGTCGAGCTGGCCGAACTCCTCGTGGACACCGTGCCCAGCGCCGACTGGGCGATGTTCTCCAAGAACGGCACCGACGCCACCACGCAGGCCCTCATGGTCGCCCGCGCCGCCACCGGCCGGACCAAGGTCCTGATGGCCCACGGGGCCTACCACGGGGCCGACCCGTGGTGCACGCCCTCCCTGTCCGGGACGACCCCGAACGAGCGGGCCGACCTGGTCGAGTTCACCTACAACTCGCTGGAATCCCTGCGGGCCGCGGCGGCGACCGTGGAGGACGACGTGGCGGCGATCATCGTCACCCCGTTCAAGCACGACGCCTTCGAGGACCAGGAGCTCGTCGAGCCCGCCTTCGCGCGCGGCGCCCGGGCCCTGGCCGACCGGCTCGGGGCCGCCCTGGTGATCGACGACGTGCGCGCGGGTTTCCGCATCGACCTGCGCGGCTCGTGGGAGCCGTACGGGGTGCGCCCCGACCTGACGGCCTGGTCGAAGGCCATGGCGAACGGCTACCCGATCGCCGCGGTGACGGGCACGGACGCGCTGCGCGGCCCCGCCCAGACCCTCTACTCGACCGGCTCGTTCTGGTTCTCGGCGGTCGCGATGGCCGCCGCCAAGGCCACGATCGAGACCCTCCGCGACACGGACGGAATCGCCACCATGGAGCGGGCCGGCACCCAACTCAGGGAGGGGCTGTACGGGCAGGCCAAGTCCCACGGGTTCGTGATCAACCAGACGGGCCCGGTGACGATCCCGTGGCTCAGCTTCGACGGCGACGCCGACCTGTCGGTGGCCATGTACTGGAGCGACGCCTGCCTGCGGCACGGGGTGTACCTCCATCCGTGGCACAACTGGTTCATGTCGGCGGCCCACACGGAGGCGGAGGTGGCGCTGGCCCTGGAGGGCACCGACCAGGCGTTCGCCGAAACCCGCGCCCACTTCGGCTGACCCACCCGCTGCCCGCCGCACCTGGTGGCAGGACTGACCTTAGGAAGACCGCCGCCTGGACTCGGCGGCGGCCCAGGTGAAGATGCCCTTCGCCATGAGGGACAACTCGTTGGCCGCCCTGGTGGAGAACACCTCCGCGCGTACGCGGTGCACTCCCGCGTCGTCCGGAGCCGCCAGGGCGGCCATCTCCGCCAGTTGCCCGGCCAGCCGCTCGTCGCCGTCCGCGAGGGCCCGCAGCGCCGCGTCCGCGAGCGCCGTCGCGCCACCCGCCAGCTCGGCGACCGATTTCGCCAGGACCGCGTCGGGTGCGGGTTTCAGGTTGGCGGGGTTGCCGTCGTACCAGCCGCCGTAGAGGCGCCACAGATTCCGTACGACGAACTCCGGCTCGTCGTAGCGGGCCCGCAGGTAGGGGCGGTCGGACAGGTGGGCGGGCGGGCGTACGGAATGGACGATCTCGTCGAGCCGGGCGCCCGCGTTGAGCAGCTCCAGGGTCTGCGTGACCAGCGATTCCAGCCATTCGGCGGTCTCCAGCAGCGCCTTGCGGATGCGCGCCCGGCCGAAGATCGGGGCGCCGTGGCTGGGCAGCATGATCTCGGCGTCCAGCGCGGCCATCCGGTGCAGCGCGTGCACCCATTCCCGGGGATAGCGCTGGACCTTCTGCGGATTGCCGCAGTTCGGCGTCACCCAGATGAACAGGTCGCCGGGGAGCAGCAGGCGGTGCTCGGGGACGTATCCGATGGTCGCGTCGTCCGTCTCGCCCTTGGCGTGCAGCAGGTCGAACGTCAGGCCGCCGCGCCGCACGGTCAGGCTGGAGGAGTACGTGACGTCGGGGTGGCGGTAGCGGGTGGGCCAGCGGAGCTCCGGGGTCTGGAACTGCCGCTGATTGATCACCGCGTTGTAGCCATTCGTCAGCAAATATCGCTCAAACCGGTCAACTACCGCTTCATGGGCGTAAACCGTGGCACGCGGTCCGGCCTCCTCGAAGGGTCCCGTACCGAATACATGATCGATATGCCCGTGTGAGTAGAACGCGGTCGTCAGTGGCGCCTTGCTCCACTTGCGTACGTCCTCGTGGAGTTGGGAGGCCGAAAGCGGACTGCTGGTGTCGAACAGCAACAATTCCCCCTCGGTCTCGAAAGTGATGACATTTCCGAACCCTGGCCACCACCCCAGCCCGTCGGTTATTGTCTGGACGCCCTTGCCCCCCATGCCCGCGTCCACGATGCTGTCCTCTGATTCCCCGCGCCACACGCGCTCCGCGTACTCGACAATCACATGACCACCCCCTTCTAGAATCTCATTCTAGACAGGCATCACGGCAGGGTCACGTCTCGATCGCACCCCCTTGACGCGTGTCGGGGCCATTCGTACGTTCGGGCAAACGTTTAGGAAACTTTCCTAATTCCAGGAGCCCTCATGACCCACCCGGGCGAAATCACACGGCGTCAGTTGATACGCCGGATCGGCCTGACCGCGTTCGTCGCCGGCCCCGGGGCGGGCCTGCTGAGCGGGTGCGCCACCGGCGGCGCGGGAGGCGGGTCCGCCGCGCCGACCACGTCGATCGCGGCTTCGGCGGACGCGAAGAACCCCTTCGGGGCCGACGCCAAGAAGCCGCTCGAAGTGGTCATCTTCAGCGGCGGGTACGGCGACTCGTACGCCAGGGACCTCCACGAGGAGCTCTACAAGAAGGCGTTCCCCGGCGTGTCGATCAAGCACAACGCCACCCAGCAGATCGGCACCCAGCTCCGCCCCCGCATCATCGGCGGCGACGTCCCCGACGTGCTGAACAACTCCGGCCCCGACTCGCTGGACCTGGCCGCGCTGGCCGCCGAGGGGCACCTGGCCGACCTGGCCCCGCTGTTCGACGCGCCCTCGGTCGACGACCCGGCCAAGAAGGTCCGCGACACCGTCACCCCCGCCGTGCTCGTCAACGCCAAGATCAACGACAGGGACCTGGTGCTGAACTACACCGTGTCCCACCGTGCGCTCTGGTACAACGCCAAGCTGTTCGCCTCCAAGGGGTGGACGCTGCCGAAGACGTGGGCCGAGTTCACGGCGCTGGGGGACACGGCCAAGGCGGAAGGCATCCTGCTCTTCGCCTATCCGGGGCAGAAGGGCCCGTACTACCAGCTCTGGAACGTCCTCTACACCGCCGCCAAGATCGGCGGAAACCAGGTCCTCATCGACATCGACAACCTGGTCGACAACGCCTGGAACGCCGAGGCGATGAAGCAGGCGGTCACCGCCTGGGCGGACGTTCAGGCGAAATATGGCGACGAAGCGTACTTCGGCCTCGACCACACCCAGACCCAGGTGAAGCAACTCCAGAACGAGCTGCTGTTCTACCCCGTCGGCTCCTGGATCGAGAACGAGATGGCCAAGGACAAGCCGGCCGACTTCGAATACGCCATCGCCCCCATTCCCGACGTCACCGCGGCCGACCAGATGCCCTACGGCGCCATTCAGGTCGGCGTCGGCGAGAACTTCGTGGTCGGGGCCAAGGGCAAGAACCCGCGGGGCGGGCTCGAATACCTGCGCATCATGCTCTCCAAGGAAGGCGCCCGGGGTTTCACCGAGAAGACCAAGAACGTCACCGTGGTGAACGGCGCCGCCGAGGGACTCGACCTGCCCGCCGGCCTGATGAGCGCGGCCAGGGCCCAGGACGCGGCCGGCCAGAACATCATCACCGACGCGCGTTTCGAGGGCTGGTACAAGGAGCTTTTCGACTACGGCACCGAGCAGATCAACGTGGTCATGGCCGGGCGCATCACACCGGAGAGGTTCTGCGCCAACATGCAGCAGAAAGCCGACGACGTCAAGCAGGACGACGCGGTCACCAAGCAGACGCGGAGCCAGTGAGCAGATGGAGCGGCTGCGCAAGTACGGGTTCGTCGCCGGATTTCTCATCGTCCCGCTCACGCTCTATTCGGTCTTCGTCATCAGCCCCTATGTCCAGGCGTTCCAGCTCTCCTTGACGAGCTGGAACGGATACAGCTCGATCGTGCGCTACGTGGGGCTGGACAATTTCGGCCGGTTGCTCGGTGACGAGGTGTTCTGGCAGGCCCTGCGCAACCACGGGCTGTTGCTGCTCGCGATGCCGCTCACGACGCTCGTCATCGCGCTGTTCCTGTCCTTCCTGCTGAATCTCGGCGGCGGCACCCGTGGCGCGGGCATGCGGGGAGTGTGGGGGTCGAAGTTCTACCGGGTGGTGTTCTTCTTCCCCCAGGTCCTCGCCGTGGCCGTGGTCGGCGTGCTGTTCCAGGCCATTTACCGGCCGGACGAGGACGGCGTCGTCAACGGGCTGCTGGCCAGATTCGGCGTCGAGCCCGTCGGCTGGCTCATCGAGCCGAGACTGGCCCTCTGGTCGGTCATGGCGGTGATGGTCTGGCAGGGGGTCGGCTTCTACGTCGTGCTGTTCTCGGCGGGTATGGCGGCCATTCCCAAGGACTATTTCGAGGCGGCCGCGATCGACGGCGCGGGCCGGGCGCGGCTGTTCTTCTCCATCACGTTGCCGCTGCTGCGGGACACCGTCCAGGTGGGCTGGATCTATCTCGGCATCGCGGCCATGGACGGTTTCGCGCTGATCCAGGTGCTGGTGGGCGACAAGGGCGAGCCGGACGGCGCCACGACCATTCTGCCGATCACCATCTACAAGAACGCCTTTTCCTTCGGGAAGGTCGGTTACGCCTCCGCGATGGGCGTGGCGCTGTTCTTCCTGACCGTGACATTCGCCGTGCTGACCTTGCGTACGACCCGGCGTGAGAGGGTTGAGCTGTAGAGATGGCCTCGCGTGACAGGGGCGGGCCGCGCCCCAGCGTGCTCAGCGGGCTCTCCCACGTGGCGCTGGCCGTGTGGGCGCTGCTGATCGTCCTGCCGCTGCTGTGGACGTTCCTGGCGTCGTTCAAGAACAACACCGAGATCTTCGGCGACCCGCTCCAGCTTCCCGGGGCGCTGCGCCTGGACTCATGGGGTAGGGCGTGGGGCAAGGCGCACATCGGCCAGTACATGCTCAACACGGTCATCGTCGTCTTCTTCGGTACGGCGGGCACGATGCTGTTCGGGTCGATGGCGGCGTACGTGCTGGGGCGCTACCGGTTCGTCGGCAACAAGCTGATCTATTACTACTTCGTGGCCGGGCTGGCGTTTCCGGTCTTCCTGGCCCTCGGGCCGCTCTTCTTCGTGGTCAAGCAGGTCGGCCTGCTGAACTCCCACATCGGCTGATCCTGGTCTACATCGCCTATTCGCTGCCGTTCACGGTCTTCTTCTTGGCGGCATTTTTCCGGACATTGCCGGAAGCGGTCGCCGAGGCCGCCCGCATCGACGGCGCCTCCCACACCCGTACGTTCTTCCAGATCATGGTTCCCATGGCGAAGCCCGGCCTGATCAGCATCACGATCTTCAACGTCCTGGGCCAGTGGAACCAGTATCTGCTGCCCCTGGTCCTGCTGGCCGGCGCTCCGGACAAATGGGTGCTCACCCAGGGCATCGCCGGCATCTCCACCCTGGCGGGCTACGAAGCGGACTGGCCGGGGCTGTTCGCCGCGCTGAGCATGACCATCCTGCCCGTGCTGATCGTCTACATCATCTTCCAGCGCCAGATCCAGTCGGGGCTCAGCTCCGGCGCGCTGAAGTAACGTGGCGCCATGGACATCGAAGCCAAGCTCGCGGCCCTGCCCGCCTGGCGGCGCGAGGGCGAGG
This sequence comes from Nonomuraea sp. B12E4, assembly GCF_039871825.1. Classification (NCBI taxonomy): domain Bacteria; kingdom Bacillati; phylum Actinomycetota; class Actinomycetes; order Streptosporangiales; family Streptosporangiaceae; genus Nonomuraea; species Nonomuraea sp. B12E4. The sequence continues at coordinate 59,244 of NZ_JBDPME010000020.1, forward strand.
AGATCCGCCGTACGATCGAGGCCCCCGACTTCCCGGCCGCCATCCGCATCGTGGACGACATCGCCGTACAGGCCGAGGAGCTCAACCACCATCCCGACATCGACATCCGCTGGCGCACGCTGCATCTCGCGCTGGCCACGCACGACCAGGGCGGCCTCACCGACCTCGACTTCACGCTGGCCGCCCGGATCGACGACATCGCGGCGAAACACGGCGACTGAGGCGAATACTCACCGTATCCACCTGGTCACTCGTTAGAGTGGTGACCTCTCGGAGTCCGCACCGAACGGGCTCGAACCATGGGGGGTCTCATGCGCGTGCCCGCGTTCCTGCTCGTCCTGCTCACCGCCGCCGGAGGTTGCGCCGGCTCACCCGCCCCGCTGCAGAACGCCTCGGGCAGCAGCCCGACCGCGCCCGCCGCCGGGATCACGCTGACCGGCGGCGGCCAGTTCACCTCCGACGACACCTCGGCCATCGCCTACGACCGCAAACTGGCCCCGAAGGGCTCCCAGGCCAGCGTCACCGCCGAGTCCACGAACCAGGGAGCGCGCACCTCCCTCGTCGTCGAGGGCATGCGCCCCAACCGCACCTACGGCGCTCATCTGCACACCAAGCCCTGCGGTAAGCGCCCCGACGACTCCGGACCGCACTACCAGCACCATCCCGGCCAGATCACCCCGGCCAGCGAGGTCTGGCTCGACGTCAAGACCAACGCCTCCGGCGCGGGCCGCTCCACGGCCCGCAACGACTGGCAGTTCGACCCCACCGAACTGCCGGGCTCCCTGGTGATCCACGCCAAGCCCACCGTCACCTCGGGCCCCCAGGTCGGTACGGCCGGAGACCGCGTCGCCTGCCTGACCCTGAAAAAGTCCACCTGACCAGCCAACCCGAACACGGACCGGGATGATCCGCCTCGGCCGGGTGGTCGATCCGGCGGCGCGGTACAGGCAGTCCGGCCCTCCTCGCGATGCGGGACCCGCGTATCCCGACCCTCCTCGCGATGCGGAGGACCCGAGCGATCCGCGATCCGGCCCGCTCGGGCCGCGTCAGGCGTGCTGGGCGGGGATGGTGCCGAGCCGGCCCGCCTGGTAGTCCTCGAAGGCCTGGGCCAGCTCGGCCTTGGTGTTCATGACGAACGGCCCGTAGTGCGCCACCGGCTCCCCGATGGGCTCGCCGCCGAGGACGATCACTTCGAGTGTTTCCTTGGCCGTGATGGTGATGCTCTCACCCGCCGTGGTGAGCCCCGGACGGTTCCCGAACCCGTCGAACACGGCGAGTTGCCCGCCGTGGAACGGCCGGCGCTCGGCCCCCACCGTCCCCCGGCCCGACAGCGCGTACGCAAGCGCGTTGAAGTCCTTGCGCCACGGCATGACCAGCCGCGCGCCGGGGGAGACGGTGGCGTGCAGCAGCGTGATCGGCGTCTGCGTGCTGCCGGGGCCGAGGTTCCCGCCGAGGTCACCGGCGATGAGCCGGACCAGGGCGCCACCGTCGTGACTGCTCAGGAGCACGACATTGGACCCCCTGATGTCCTGGTATTTCGGGGCGGTCATCTTCTTGGCCCCCGGCAGGTTCACCCAGAGCTGGATTCCGTGAAACAGCCCGCCCTGCTGCACCAGCCACTCCGGCGGCGCTTCTTTATGCAGGATCCCCGCTCCGGCGGTCATCCATTGCGTGTCACCGTTGGTGATCGTCCCGCCGCCGCCGTTGGAGTCGAGATGGTCCATCACCCCGTCGATCATGTACGTGACGGTCTCGAAGCCCCGGTGAGGGTGCCACGGCGTGCCCTTGGGCTCACCCGCCGCGTAGTCCACCTCGCCCATCTGGTCCATCATCACGAACGGGTCCAGGTATTCGGGCTTGATCGCGGCCAGCGCCCGGCGCACCGGGAACCCTTCCCCTTCGAACCCGCTGGGCGCGGTCTCGACGGCGAGCACCTTGCGTTCGGGCCTCCCGGCCACGGGCTCGGGGAGACGAGGGAGGCTGAGGGGGTTCTCTACGGTCACGGCGGGCATGTCGCGCTCCTTCCAGCGGATCTGCCCCACTCAACTCGATTTACTTTTCAACTATTCCGCCATCCTGCGATCACTGCTGGGCATCGGAACGGCGCGAACCAGGGCGGCTCGTCGTCGAGCAGCACGACGGCGCCGTCCTCGTCACGCTGGTCGAACACCTGGGCGGTGCTCAATACGCACTGCCCCGATCCGACGCACAGCTCTCGATCGACGGTCACCTTCATGGCATTGCCCCCTTTCACCATGTGACAGGCAGCTCGTACACCCCGTAGATCAGCCCGTCGTGCTTGAACCGGACCTGAGCCGCGTCCACGGCGAGCCGAAGGTCCGGGATTCGCCGGTACAGGGTGCCGTAGGCGACCTGGAGCTCCATTCGGGCGAGGTTCTGGCCCAGGCACTGGTGCACCCCGAACCCGAAGGCCATGTGGCCGTGGGCGTCACGGTGTCCGTCCAGGCGGTCGGGGTGGTCGAAGACCTCCGTGTCCCGGTTGCCGATCTCGGACGCGAGGATCACGCCGTCGCCGGCGCGGATGACCTGGCCGCCGATCTCGATGTCGGCCACCGCGACCCGGCGCCGCCCGGTGTGCACGATGGTCAGGTAGCGCAGCAGCTCCTCCACCGCGCCGGCGATCAGCGCGGGGTCGCCGTCGCGCAGTTCGCCGAGCTGGACCGGGTCGCGCAGCAGCGCGAGGGTGCCCAGGGCGATCATGTTCGCGGTCGTCTCGTGCCCGGCGACCAGCAGCAACGTGCTCATCAGGGCCGCCTCGCGGCGGGACAGCGCGCCGGTGGCGACCTGGCCGACCGCCAGCCGGGACAGCAGGTCGTCTCCCGGGTGGGCCTGCTTGTCCTCGACCAGGCGTTCCAGGTAGTCCGTCAGGCTGTTCTGGGCGCGTTCCTGGTCCCGGGGCGAGGTGTCGCGGTTGACGAGAACCTTGCCGCACGACTGGAAGAAGTCGTGGTCGGCGTACGGCACGCCAAGCAGTTCGCAGATCACCAGGGACGGCGCCGGCAGCGCGAACGCCTGGACCAGGTCCACCGGCCGGGGGCCGGCGAGCATGTCGTCGATCAGCCGGTCCACGATGCGCTGGACGGCCGGCCGCAGCGCCTCGATCCGCCTGACCGTGAAAGGCGCGGTGACCATGCGGCGCAGCCGGGCGTGGCCCGGATCGTCCATGCTGATGAACGTCTGCGCGATCTTCCTGCGCTCCCGGATCCCCGCGGTCGCGAACGGGTAGCCGGGCCGGGTGGTGTCGGCGCTGATCCGCGGGTCGGCCAGCAGGGCACGCTGTTCGGCGTACCGGGTGACCAGCCACGGCGTGCTGCCGTCCCAGAGCCGGACTTTGGTCAGCGGCGTCCTCGCCTGCAGATCCCGCAGCTCCGGCGGGGGGTCGAACGGGCACCCCGCCGACCTCTCCATCGGGTAGTACGGGATCTCTGTGGGCCTCCCCGGTCCTGTGGTGGTGTCGGTGGACATCGCTTTCACTCCCCGAGATGCTCGGTCGCCTTTCTCGCCGCGGCCAGCGCGGCGGGCACGGCGGCCTGGTCGATCATGTGACGCAGGGCGGGCGTGGCATCGGCCAGCGCCCGCTGGCCGGTCTCATCCAGCTTGCCGATGAGGGTGGCCACGAACGCGACGCGGGCGGCCGCCCGGTGCCGCAGCACCTCGCGGCCCGCATCGGTGATCACGACGAGTACGATCCGCCCGTCCGACGGATCCCGCCGGCGTTCCACCAAGCCCCCGCCCCACCTGGGCGCGGTCTCGACGGTGAGCACCTTGCGTTCGGGTATCCAGGCCACGGGCTCGGGCAGGCGCGGGAGGCTGAGGGGGTTTTCTGCGGTCATGGCGGGCATGTCGCGCGCTCCTTCCAGCGAGTCTGCCCCGCTCAACCCGATTTACCTTCAACTACTCCGCCTCCCCGAGCACTCTCCGGTCAGTCCTCCTTGACCAGGGTGAACGCGCCTCGGGCCAACCCCACCAGCTCCTGGCCCAGCTGGGCCTCACTGAACGGCGCGTCCGGGTCGCTCGCCATCGCCGCCACCACGTACGTCCTGCCGTCCTTCATGCGGGCGAGGTAGCCCACGTCGAGCACGCCCGGCTCCGACCCTCCCTTGTACCACACCGTCGGCCACTGGCTCGGGTCCAGCCCAAGCCCGCCGTCGTTGATCGACAGTGCCTGGCCGACGTGCGCGTCGCGCAGCTTCGTCAGCCCCGCGTAGGCCTGGCAGACGTCGGCGGGCGAGCCGTACCACTCGAGCGTGTCCAGCTCGCGCGGCGCGCTCCACATCGCGAAGCTGGACAAGGGCACCTTGGCGACGACCTCGTCCAGGTAGGCGCGCTTCTTGGTGGTGCTCAACGACCGGTACTTCTTGGCGTACCGGGGATAGTCCACGCCCTTGAGCACGAACATCTCCCGCGTCGTGAGGAAGGGCGCGTTGCGCTTGTCGTGACCGCCCCACGCCCGCGTCGTGCGCTCCACGGCCTTGCGGCCCACCTTGTGGATCAGCAGGTCCGCGGCCGTGTTGTCGCTGATGGAGATCATCAGCTTGGCGGCCTCCAGAACCGACACCTTGCTGCCGTCCGGGCGGTCCTGGAGCTGGCCGGAGGGCAGGCTCTTCAGCTCCGGCTCGATCGTGAGCTGAGTGTTCCAGCCGAACTCGCCGCGCTCGACGGCCTCGGCCACCGCGCCCAGCACGTACAGCTTGAACATCGAGCCGAGCGGGCGCACCTTGTCGGCGGCGATCGAGTGGACGGGACGGCAGTCGCCGTTCTTGGTCAGCTCGGCCGCGACGAAGCCGGCCTGGGGTGCCGCCTTGCGTAGCCGTTCGTCCAACTCGGCCCAGCTCCGCGGTGCGGGCGCGCGGAACTGCAGGCTGCCGATCAGGCCCGCGGCGTCCACGCCGAGCAGCACCTCGTACGCCGTCCCGCCCGCCGTCACAAGGGCGATCAGCGCCGTTTGCTGCGCCTGCGTCAGCCGCTCCAGCCGCATGCCCCGGAAGGCGGCCAGGATCTGGTTGATCGTGGCGGCCGGGATTTCCTTGAGGAAGCCGGCGGTGAAGTGCTGGGCAAGCTCGCTCTCCGGCACCGGCGGCCGGGTGGCTGCGTCCAGCAACCAGCGCAACTGCCTGCCGGCGGGCGTGTCCGGGATCGCCGGCGCGGTGACAGGGGCCGTCGCCGGTGCGGTGAGGGCGCTGACGGGGGTCGTGGTGGCTTGCACGGGCACGGGCTGGGCCACGCAGACGGTCATCGTGGCCGCTGCCGCGGTCACCACCAGGGATCGGGCGGTTTTCGACGGGGCATGCATGAAAAGTCCTCCGGCTCGGGGCTGCGTTTCCGTGATCCAAGGCAATCGCGGCCATGGGGCGGGGGACCACCAAGGAGGCCACCGTTCCCGAAGGTGAGGCTGGCCGCAGGAAATATGTGGATAACCTCGTAGACGCCCTCCACAGCACTCATGACGATTGGGGCCTATGAGATCCAGGCTCGTGGCCGGGTCGCTGTCCGTGCTCGCGGCCGTCGGCGTCGTGGCGGGCGCGCTCCTCGAAAGCGGGCTGCCCGCTCCGGCGACGCAGTGGGCCTTCGTCGTGATCGGCCTGGTCCTGCCCGCGCTGGGCTGGTTGTTGGCGGTCCGGCGTCCCGGCAACCGCTACAGCTGGTTGCTCCTGGCCTGCGGGCTCTCCCTCGGGATCGGCCTCTTCGGCGTCGGCCTGTCCAGCCGCACCGGGCAGCCGAACCCCCTCGTCTACATCCTCGCCGTCTTCTACGGCCTGATCTGGATCTTCGTCCCGCTGCTCTTCCCCGACGGCCGGCTGCCCTCCCGCCGGTGGCGCTGGGTCGCCCGGGTCTCGGTCCCGGCCATCGCGGCGCACGGTGGCGGGCTCGCGCTGGCCGGGTACTCCTTGATAGAGGTGCCGACGCCGCCGTTGTCGGGCACCGAGATCGTCGGGGCGTTCCTGGGCGGGATCGGGCAGCTCGTCACGTGGATCATGGCGGTGGTCGTGTTCTGCGGGCTCGTGCTCCGGTGGAGACGTAGCACCCCGGGCGAGCGCGGGCAGTTCGCCTGGATGGTCGCGGGCGTGGCCATGAGCCTGACCGGCGGCGTGCTGGTGCTGTGGGACGCCTCGCGGTTCACGATGTCCGGGGCGATCGGGCTCATGGCGATGCTGGGGTCGGTGCCCGTCACGATCGGAGTGGCGATCATCCGGCACCGGCTGCTCGACCTGCGCATCGGCATCCGGGGATCGCGGCTGCAGCTGGTGTTCGACCTGCGCCCGACGGTGGACGAGGTGCTGTCCGACCTCGGCACGGCCCTGCACGACACGCCCGAGCCGGCCGAGCAGCTCGACCGGCTCGCCGCGGCCGTGCGCGCCGGGCTGGAGGCCAGGTGGGCGGCCGTCACGCTCGCGGACGGGACCCGCGTGGTCGCGGGCACCGAACAGGGCCAGGCCGTGCTGACCGTGCCGGTACGCGGCGGGCGGCTCGAATGCGGCCCCAGGGAGGCCGGCCCGCTGACCCGCGAGGACCGGCGGCTGCTGGCGGCGCTGGCCGTGCCCGCCGGGCTCGCCATCCAGAGCGCCGGCCTGGTCGGCCGCCTGGTCAACGCCCAGGAGGCCGAACGCCGGCGCATCGAGCGCAACATCCACGACGGCGTGCAGCAGCAGCTCGTCGCCCTCATCGCCGGACTGGAGCTCGCCCGGGCCACCGGAGCCGACCCTGACATTCTCGCCCATCTGCGCGAACAGGCCCGCCAGACGCTCCACGACCTGCGCGAGCTGGCGGCCGGCATCCACCCCTCCGCTCTCAGCCAGGGGGGCCTGGTGGAGGCCGTGGAGGAGCGCTGCTCCGGCCTGCCCGTGCAGACCACGGTGACGTCGTCCCCCGCGCTGCGGACCAGGCGCTTTCCGGACGAGATCGAGGGCGCGGCATACTTCACCGTGAGCGAGGCCGTGGCCAACGCCCTCAAGCACGCGGGCGCCACCCGCATCCAGGTGGGCCTGGCGCAGTCCGGCGGACGCCTGCGGGCCACGGTCACCGACGACGGGACGGGCTTTGACCCGTCGGCCACGGGCCGCAGAGGGCTGGCGACGCTGTCCGACCGGCTGAACGCCCTCGGTGGCGAGCTGATCGTGGAAAGCGAGCCGGGGAAGGGGACACGGGTGAACGCGTGGGTGCCGGTCGATGAGTGAGCGCATCCGTACGGTGCTGGCCGACGACCACTACCTCGTCCGCGAGGGCACCCGGCAACTCCTGGAACTGTCGGGCGAGGTGGCGGTCGTGGGCGCGGTCGGTGACGCCGACGAGCTCCTGGACGCCGTCCGCAGGCTCGGCCCCGATGTTGTGATCACCGACATCCGGATGCCTGGCGGGCAGTGGCGGCAGGGCTTCGAGGGCATAGACGCGGCCCACCACATCCGCTCGGCGCATCCCCGGGTCGGGATCGTGGTGCTGTCGCAGTTCGCGGACGCGCTGTTCGCGTTGGAGCTGTTCAAGCAGGGCACCGAGGGCTACGCGTACTTGCTCAAGGACCGGGTGGGGGATCTGGACGAGTTGCTGGGCGCCATCAGGGCGGTCGCCTCGGGCGGCTCGGTCATCGACCCCAAGGTGGTGGAGGGCCTGCTGGCCCGGCGGGACGTACGCGGCCAGCAGGAGGCGCTGACGTCGCGGGAGCGTGACGTGCTCAGGGAGATGGCCCACGGCCGCTCCAACTCCGCTATCGCCAAGGCCCTGCACCTGTCGATCTCCTCGGTGGAGAAGCACGTCAACGCCATCTTCACCAAGCTCGGCCTGGAGAACAGCGGAGACGTGCACCGCCGGGTGGCGGCGGTCCTGACCTACCTCGGCCCCGGCTCCCCGTGACCACCACGGGGCCGGCGGTAGGCGAGGCGGCGAAGCAGGATCTCCGCCGGGCCGCGGTGCCCGACGCGCCGCATGACGTCGGCGAGGAGGATCGAGATCATCCAGGCTGCCGCCGCCACGCCCGTGGCGCCCGCGAGGCCGAGGTCGTCCTGCAGTCCCAGCCCGTACGGGTAGAAGAGGGCGACGAAGACGATCGACTGGAAGATGTAGAAGGTCATCGAGCGCTGGCCGAGCGCCTGGATCGCGGTGATCACTCCGTTGCGCCGGCGGCCGGCCCAGAGCGCGAACAGGCCGCTGATCGCCGCCATGCCGATCCCGCCGAGATAACCGGTGAGCGGCTGCGCGAAGGCGGCGGTCCACACCGCGGTGGCCGGTGGGTCCGTCCAGAGCCCGGTCTGGATGAGACCGGCGGGTACGGAGCCGAGCACTGACAGGACGGTAGTGACCACGGAGACCCGGATCAGGAAACCGCGATGCCGCGCGGGCTCGTCCAGGAAGCGGCGCCGCGCCGCCCATATGCCGAGGAGCACCCCGGGCACGACCGTGAGGACCGCGAAGGGCAGGCTGAACGGCCAGATCTGGATTCGAGTGACGAGCAGCTCCCAAGGGCTCTGCCCGGCCACGGAGACAGTGCCCACCGTGTAGGTCGAGATGCCCTCCGAGAGCGGATATACCATCAAAAATCCGACTATCGCGGTGGCCGGCACCTGGAGGAGCCCCGCCGTCCACAGCAGGGTCGAGTCCTTGCGCCGCAGCATGCCGACCAGCAGGACGGCGGCCAGGCCGTAGATGGCGAGGATGTCGAGCGGAACAAGCAGCACCGTGTGCAAGAACCCGATCGCCACCAGCCACCACCCCCGGCGGCGGAGCAGCTTGCGGACGCCCGGCCAGTCGCTGCCGCGCTGGGTCTGCCGATGCATGAGCTGGACCAGCGAGTAGCCGAACAGGAACGCGAACATCGGCCGCGCATGGTTGTTGACGAAGAGCTGGTGGAAGAAGGCGGTGATGTCGTTGACCACGGCCGGGCCGCGGTCGATGTCGACCACGAACAGTGGCCCGTGCGCGAAGGCGATGGCCAGCAACATGAAGCCGCGGGCCAGGTCCGGGGCCAGGGCCCGCGCGGGGGCACCGGGCGGGCTGTGGGACGACGTTCGTGCCTGGATGGTCGTGTTCAAGACCTAACTCCTCGAAGGTGTCGTGGTGGTGGGGCTACGGCCCGCCCTTCTCCTGGCAGCGACGAAAGCCGGTCTTGCCTGGGCCACGGCGCGGGCTGCGCCGTGGTCTCGCCTCCGTGCCGCGTGGACCGCGTGACGGTCTTGCCTCTGTCACCGCGCTGCCTGAGCGATGATCTTGCTTTGCCGTGGCGCTTCTGTGGAGCTGAGGTCGGGCTGGTTCGGCGGGCCACGGCGAGCCCCCGGTGTCGCCGTGGAAGGTCTGGGCTGGGCGGTGGTCAGCCGCCGCCGGCCGTGCCCTGTCGCGCGGCCGCGTCCACGCTCTCGCGCAACGCGGTGGTGATCGGCTCGATGGGCGTGGACAGGGCCGCGATCCGCTCCTTCTGGCGGCGCCGGTCCCCCGTGAGCAGGACCGTCTTGAGCCGGGCCGCCGCGGCCAGGGCAGCCAGGGCGCGGACGTCGGACTCGATGCGGCTGACCGGCCGGCCGCCGCGGATCGCCCGGCCGACGCGATCGGCTAGCCTGCGCGAGACGTACGGCCGGCGGAGCGTGATCCGCTCCACCCGGAACAGCAGGATGCGGCGCTGCTCCACCCTGATCAGCCGGTCGGCCGCCAACGCGTCCCGCACCAGCCGGAACGCGTGCCTGCGATCCATGCGGATCCACCGCTGCCACGCCTTGGGCGGGGAGTTGGCGATCTGCTCCCAGACGGCCGCCCGCAGCGGATCCGGGTCGGCAGGGGCGCTGACGGCCCGCGCCTTCCCCGACTCGTCCGCCAGGTTGCCGCTCATCATGAGCTCGGCGAGTGCCGCCGCCCGCAGGAGATAGCCCAGCTCGCGGCGGTTGACCAGCTTTTCCTTGCGGAGGTCGAACGCCAGCAGGAAGACCGATTTCGTGAGGGACTCACCCCGCTTGGCTCTCATCCGTGTCTCCATCCGCTGTCTCGCCTCCTTCCAGGGCCTCTTCCAAGGCGGTTTCCAGGACTTCCTCTGGGGTCTTTCTCGGCCGCCCGCGGGGGCGTATCTTCCCCACTCCTTCAGGTAGCCGCCCGGCGTCGGAGAGCGCCTTGCGCAACAGGAACTCGATCTGCGAGTTGGTGCTGCGCAGCTCGTCGGACGCCCACTTGGCCAGTGCGTCGTGGACCACCGGGTCGAGCCGCAAGAGGATCTTTTTCCTCTCCACGGTGATTACTGGTAGAGCGTGCCGGTGTTGACCACGGGCTGGGTGTCCCGGTCGCCGACGAGCACCACCAGCAGGTTGCTGACCATGGCAGCCTTGCGCTCCTCGTCCAGATCGACCACGTCGTGCTCGGCGAGCCTCTCCAGGGCCATCTCCACCATGCCGACCGCCCCCTCGACGATCCGCTGGCGGGCCGCCACCACCGCGCCGGCCTGCTGGCGGCGCAGCATCGCGTGGGCGATCTCCGGCGCGTAGGCCAGGTGGATGATGCGCGACTCGATGATCCGCACCCCGGCCGAGGCGACCCGGGCCGCGATCTCCGCCGACAGTTGCTCGTTGATCTCGTCGGCGTTGTCGCGCAGGGACAGCCTGGGCTCGCCGTGCGAGTCGTACGGATAACTGCCCGCGATGTGCCGCACCGCCGTCTCCGCCTGGATGGCGACGAACTCCACGAAGTCGTCCACCTCGAACACCGCCTGCGCCGTGTCCTGCACCTGCCAGACCACCACGGTCGCGATCTGGATCGGGTTGCCGTCGGCCTCGTTGACCTTCGTCACTTCCGTCTCGTGGTTGCGGATCCTGGTGGAGATGCGCCGCCGCACGGTGAACGGGTTGACCCACTGGAAACCCGGCGTGCGCATGGTGCCGACGTAGCGGCCGAGCAGTTGGACGACCCTGGCCTCGCCCGGTGCCACGGCGGTGAGGCCGAAGAACAGCGTCGTGCTGATGATGATCAGCAGGATGGCCGCGATGAGCAGCCACAGACCGCCTTGCCCGGCCCCCCCGGCGAGCATGGCGATGGCGACGATCAGCAGCACCACCCCGGCCAGGTCCAGCACCGACGCTGTCACCAGCATCACGAACCCGTTGGTGGCTCGCATCGGGCGCTCGTTGATGCGTGGCGCGGGCATGTCCACGACGGCGCTCTCAAGGACGACCCCGCCTGATGCTTCCCCCATCTCTGCCTCCTCCTCTATCTGACTTCACCTTGATAGCAAAGTGATATCACTTTTTTGAGAGCGAGGGAAGGGGGTTGTGACCGTGTTCGTGTAGACCAACCGCCGGTGCCCGAGCGCCGCGTAGTTTCCCCACATGGCCGCCAGATTGCGTTCGGTGAGCCGGGTCAGGCGGTGGTGGCCGGCGGCGGGAATCATGCGACCCGTGTCGGTCGCGATATCCGGTCGCCGGAGCGACCGGATATCTCCGGTCGCTCAGCCGAAGACGGCGGGCGGGGGGACCGGGGCGAGGACGGGGTCGCCGTCCTTGATGGGGGACGCGCCGGCGATGAAGTTCGTCAGCGCCTCCCCGTGCACGCACCTCGCCTGTGTCAGGCCGCCGGCCGCGCGCCGGGTGAGCAGGTCGACAGGCAGTTCCGTACGCGAGGCCGCCACGATCAGGTTGCCGAACCGGCGGCCCCGCATGATCCCGGGTTCGGCCAGCAACGCCACATGCCGGAACGTACCGGCCACTGTCGCGAGCAGGCGCTTGGCGAAGGACAGGCCCTTCCCGTCCGCCATGTTGATCAACAGGGTGCCCCCGGGCCGCAGGATCCGGGCGATGTCCCCCATGTATTCGGTGGTCGCCAGCTCCACCGGCATCGTCGCGCCCGTGAACGCGTCCAGCACCACCAGCTCCGCCGACGCGTCCCACACCCTGGCCGTGCCCGCCCGCCCGTCGGCCACGATGACCTTCAACCGGGGCACCGAACGGAGATCGAGCTGCTCGCGTACGAGGTTCACCAGCAGGCCGTCCGGCTCGATCACGATGTGCCGCGAGCCGGGACGGGTGGCCGCGACGTAGCGGGGGATCGTGCAGCCGCCCCCGCCCACGTGGACGCAGCTCAGCGGCCCTTCCTGGAGAAGGTCGATCACGTCCGCCATGAGTCGTACATACTCGAATTCGAGAAATGTCGGGTCTTGTAGATCGACGTACGACTGAGGTACGCCATCCTTGGACAGCATCCAGCCGTCCTGCCTGTCCAGGTCCCGGAGAAGTTCGATCTCCCCGAACGTCACCGGGTACAGGCCAGGCGCCGGTTCCCGCTGTCCTCGTGCCACGCTGATTCCCTCCTGGGAGAAACCGTATGCGACGACGAAGGCTGATTGTGCTCGTTATCGCTGTTGCCGCGGTATTTGGTGCGGGAGCTTTCGCGATCACCGCGTCGAATCGGATCAAGGGGAGTGCCTCTCAGACGGCGGCCGCGTACTTCCAGGCATGGCACGAGGGGGACGTGGCGGCCATGGCGCGCCTGGTGTACCGGCCGCCGGCCGACTTCGTCGTCCTCCACCACGCGCTCACGGACGAACTGCACGTCGAATCCATCCAGCTCACGCCGGGGACGCTGCGGAGCATGGGGGAGGAGGCCGCGGAGGTGCCGTTCGCGGGGGTGCGGCAACTGACCGAGTTCGGGGCGTGGCCGTTCGACGGCACGTTGCGGCTGGGCGTACGGGATCGGGCCTGGAAGGTGTTATGGGCGCCCGAGACGCTGCACCCGCTGCTCAAGGACGGCGGCACGCTGGAACTGGACCAGATCGACGTCACCGCGGCCGAGCTGCTCACCACTGAGGGTGACAAGATCCCGAACGACAGCTACGCCGATGCCTACCTCGACGAGCTCGAACCCGAGTTCGAGCAGGCCAGGAGCGGCTGGGAGCTGGTGTCGAAGGTGCCCGGACAACCGGCGCGGCGGTTGATGACCCGCCGGCCCGAGGCGAACGTCGAGCGCACCACCCTGTCCCGCTCCGTGCAGGCGGCGGCCGCCCGGGCGCTGGACGGGGCCGGCAACTCCGCGATCGTCGCGATCCGCCCGAGCACGGGGGAGATCCTCGCACTGGCCGACCGCCTGGAGGACAACTACAGCGCCGTGCGCGACGTCTTCCCGCCCGGCTCCACGTTCAAGGTGATCACGGCGGCGGCCCTGCTCAGGGCCGGGCTGGACCCGGCGGCGCAGCTCCGGTGCCCGGGGACGTACACCGTCCCGTCCCACCAGCCCTTCCAGAACGACGGCGAGGTGGACCGCGGCGTCGTCAGCTTCACCGACGCGTTCGCCCACTCCTGCAACACGACGTTCATCGAACAGGCCACCACCCTGCTCAGCGTGGACGCGCTGCGCCAGGCGGCGGACGAATGGGGCTTCAGCCGCCCGATCGCCACCGGCATCGGCGGGGTCTGCGGCGACATGCCGGAAACCGACAACGTCGACATGTTCGCGGCGGACGCGATCGGTCAGGGCCAGGTCGTCGCCACGCCGCTGTGCATGGCCTCCGTCGCCGCTGCCGTCCAGAGCGGCGTCTGGCGCTCGCCCCGGCTGCTGTCGAAGGAGCAGGTACGCCGCATCGACGGCATGCCGTTCGAGGACGTCCAGCTCGACGAGGGGATCGTGGCGGCGCTCCGCGACATGATGGCGGCCGTGGTCGACCACGGCACGGCCAGTGACGCGGGGCTGCCGGAGGGCGTGTCGGGCAAGACGGGCACGGCGGAGGTGGAGGGCGAGAGGTCGCACGCGTGGTTCATCGGCTTCCGCGACGACCTGGCCTTCTGCGTGTTCGTCCGGAACGGCGGCTCGGGCCGGGCGGCCGCCGTCCCCGTGGCGGCCCGCTTCCTCAACGGCCTCTGACGGGTGGTGATCTCTGGCGGCGACGGCCTCTGGGTGGGTCACGGCCTCCGGTGGCCGTCGGCTCGGCGGGCGAGCGGTCTTCTGACCTGGGTGGTAGTGGCCCTGTGCCGGTTCCTGACCATAACCTACGGTACCGTAGGTTTCATGACGACCATCACCGTGAAGCCCAGGCTGCGAGGCTGGTTGCACGCCGGGGCGCTGCCCGTGACGCTGGTCGCGGGGTTCGTGCTCGTGGCGCTCGGCCCCACCCTGCAGGCCCGGCTGGCCGCCGCCGTCTACGCGATCACGTCGGCGTCGTTGTTCGGCATCTCGGCCACCTATCACCGCAGCACGCTGGGCCCGCGGCTGGCGGAGTTCCTGCGCAGGTTCGATCACGCCAACATCTATCTGATCATCGCCGGGACCTACACGCCCTTCGCCCTGCTGGCGCTGGAGGGGGTGGCCAGGATCGCGGTGCTGTCGGTGATCTGGGGCGGCGCCCTGGCCGGGGTGCTGTTCCGGGTGTTGTGGATGGGCGCCCCGAGGTGGCTCTACACCGTGCTCTACCTGGCCCTGGGCTGGACGGCGATCTTCGTCGTGCCGCAACTGCTGGAGGGCGCGGGCGTGGCCGCCGTCGTGCTGGTGGCCGTCGGCGGCGTGTTCTACTCGGCGGGCGCGATCGTGTACGGCCTGCGCCGCCCCGACCCCTCACCCCGCTGGTTCGGCTTCCACGAGGTGTTCCACGCGTTCACCATCGCCGCGTACCTGATCCAGTACATCGCGGTGTCGATCGTGGTCTACTCGCACGTGTGATGGATCTCGGCACGCAGCGGTACATCTCGGTGACCACCTACCGCAGGGACGGCACACCGGTGGCGACCCCCGTGTGGGCGGCGCAGGACGGCGACGCGGTGGTCTTCTGGACCGTCGCCGACTCCGGGAAGATCAAGCGGATCAGGAACAACCCCGAGGTCAGCGTGGCCGGGTGTGACTTCAGGGGCAACCTCGGCACCGAGCCGGTCAGAGGGCGGGCCGAGGTGCTGGACGCGGCCGAGACCGAGCGGGTTCGGGAGTTGCTGCGCCGGAAATATGGGCTCATGGGGCGGATCACGATCTTCGGCAGCAAGGTGCGCAGGGGCCGCGACGGGACCGTGGGAGTGCGGATCGTCGGCCTGTGACGTCTTCCGGGACCGCGAGAGTGCGGATCGCCGACTTTTGACCCCGCGCTGGTCTCTTTTCGGGCGCGTCCGGATAGCAGACTGGCATGCGGGAAAACGTACGACCGTGGCGGTCACTCCCCACTTCCGGCGTGGCCGCCATCGTTCCCGGCGCCCTGCTTCTCATCCGGCCCGGCGCGCGGCTGCTCGCCCCGTTCCCGCCGGTCGGCGCATTCGCCGTCCCGCACGGCGTCCGCCATGATCACAACGAGGACAGCACGTTAAGAACTTCGCTCAAGGGGGATGTGTGCCGTAAATTTTTCATATATGTCGGCGTTCCTCCGTAGGAACGTAACACCGACCGACCGAATGTGGAGGCGCCATGGATGTACACACCCGCCTTGCCCGCCATCTGCTCGTCGACGGATACCGGCTCGTGCTCGACCTGGAGCTCAGTCGCGGCTCCTGGCTCGTCGACGCCAGAAACGGCCGCCGATACCTCGACTTCTACACGTTCTTCGCCTCGGCCCCCCTCGGTGTGAACCCACCCTTCGACTCCGACTTCGCCCAACTGCTCGGCCAGGTCGCGCGCAACAAGCCGGCCAACCCCGACACCTACACCGAGCACCTGGCGGACTTCGTCGATACCTTCGTCCGTGTGCTCGGCGACCCGGAGCTCCCTCACCTGTTCTTCGTCGAAGGCGGCGCCCTCGCCGTCGAGAACGCCCTCAAGACGGCTTTCGACTGGAAGAGCCGGCGCAACGAGGCCGCGGGCAGGTCACGCGACCTGGGCACCAAGGTCATGCACCTGACCAGGGCCTTCCACGGCCGCAGCGGCTACACCCTGAGCCTGACCAACACCGAGCCGGCCAAGACCGACCGCTTCCCCAAGTTCGACTGGCCGCGGATCGAGGTGCCCGCGATCCACTTCGGCGACGTCGAGGAGGCCGAGGCACGCGCGCTGGCCCAGGCCAGGGAGGCGTTCGAGGCCGATCCGTACGACATCGCCTGCTTCATCGCCGAGCCCATCCAGGGGGAGGGCGGCGACAACCACATGCGGCCCCAGTTCCTGCAGGCCATGCAGCACCTGTGCCACGAGTACGACGCCCTCTTCATCCTCGACGAGGTCCAGACGGGCGGCGGCACGACCGGCACCCCGTGGGCCTACCAGCAGCTCGGGCTCTCCCCTGACGTGGTGGCGTTCGCCAAGAAGGTCCAGGTGGGCGGGATCATGGCGGGCCGCCGGGTCGACCTGGTGACGGACAACGTGTTCCAGCAGAGCGGCCGCATCAACTCCACGTGGGGCGGCGGCCTGGTGGACATGGTCCGCAGCCGGGGCCTGCTGGAGATCATCGAGCGCGACGACCTGATCGCCCGCGCCGCGACCCTGGGCAACGTGCTGCTCGAACGCCTCAACAAGCTGGAGGCCGAGCGCCCCGAGTCGCTGTCGAACGTCCGCGGCAGGGGCCTGATGTGCGCGTTCGACCTGCCCGACCAGGCCGCCAGGGACGCCCTGGTGACCAGGCTCAGGGAGGAGCAGGGGGTGCTGGTGCTGCCCTGCGGGCCCCGCTCCGTACGCCTGCGCCCCGCCCTGAACATCCCGGACCCCGACCTGGACCACGGTCTGGCGGCCTTGTCCGCGGCCCTCTGAGGGGCTACTGGGAGACGCTGGTGGCGCTGCGGCGCGGCCCGGCGTACCGCCAGAAGAAGTTGAGCAGCACGCTGGCCCGGTTGCGGCCGCCCAGCAGGTAGGACACGTGGATGAAGATCCACACCAGCCAGGCGGGGAGGCCGTGCACGGTCAGCCCCTTGGGTAGCTGCAACACGGCCTCGGCCTTGCCCACGGTGGCCATGATGCCCGGATCGTCGTACGAGAACGGCCGCACCGGCCTGCCCTGCGCGGCCGCGGCGATCTGCCTGCCCACGTGCTCGCCCATCTGGATCGCGGGCTGGGCGAGCTGCGGCTGCGGCGAGGGCGGCCCCGACAGGTCGCCCGCCACGAAGATCTCCGGATGGCCCGGCACGTTCAGCGCATCCGTGAGCGTGATCCGGCCGCCCCTGCCCTGCGGCAGGCCCCAGTCGGAGACCTGCTTGGGCGCCGTCACGCCGAGCGCCCACACGGTCAGGTCGCTCGGCAGCCGCGTGCCGTCCGCCAGCACCACCGCGTCCGGCTCCACCGCCGCCACCGTGGACCCCAGCCGCAGCTTCACCCCTCTCTTGCGCAGCGCCGCGGCCGCCGCGTCCCGCAACCGGGGCTTGTACGGCGCCAGCACGTAGTCGAACCGCTCCACCAGCGTCACGCTGGTCTGGCCCGGCTTGATCTCCGGATGCGTCAGCGGCAGCGTGCGCCGCCGCAACTCGGCCAGCGTGCCCGCCATCTCCACCCCCGTCGCGCCCGCGCCCACCACCACGACGTGCGTGCTCTCGCGCCGGCCGAGCGCCGTGTCCTCCAGCCGCTGCCCCAGCCGGTCGCGCATCGCCGTCGCGTCCCGGAGCGAGTAGATCGGCAGCGCGTTGTCCCGCGCCCCCTCGACGCCGAGCCAGTTGGTGGTCACGCCCGTGGCCAGCACGAGGTAGTCGTAGTCCAGGCCGCTCCCGTCCTCGAACTCCACCCGCCGCTCCCCGGGCAGCACCTTGCTCAGGCCGGCCCGGCGCGTCCGTACGTTGGGCCATCTGGCGGCGAAGGTGCGGATCGGATAGGACACGTCCGAGGTGCCCATACCGGCGGTGGCGACCTGGTAGAGCAGGGGCTGGAAGGTCGCGTACGCGTTGCGGTCGACCAGCGTCACCAGCGCCCCCGCCCGCGCGAGCACCTTGGTGGCGGCCAGGCCCGCGAACCCCGCACCCACGACCACGACCCGAGCTCTCTGCACCATGATGCGGTCCTTTCCATGAACGCCTTCATGGATACCTATGGCACCGTCACCCTCTCATAAACCGCATCAGGGAACCTGCTACGGGATCACACGGGATGAAACGGGCCGGAGGACCGTCCCCCGGGCACGCGTGCGGCCCGTTCCGCCGTCCCCCGTGGCGGAGCGGCCGGCTGAGTGGACCGGGGAAGGTTATTCCTGGCGGGACAGCCACAGGCCGATGGCGGTGACCCGGGAGTCCACGCCCAGCTTGGCATAGATGCGGTTGACGTGGTTCTTGACGGTCTTCTCACTGAGGAACAGCCGTTGCGCGATCTGGCCGTTGGACTGGCCCGTGGCGATCAGGTCCATGACCTCGGCCTCGCGTTTGCTCAGGGACGTGAACACGCTCTCGAACGCTGCGTCGTCGACTCTCATCCGGCCTCCGGGGGCGTGCAGTCGGACAGATTGCCGATAGCCCCCGTGCTTCCGGCGTTAGCGGTAGACAGCGAGCATAACTCGCATTGTCACGATTTGGGGCCGTTGTTGGGAGAAAACGGCGACGGCCGACCCCGAAGGATCGGCCGTCACGCACTGGGGTGAGTGAAGGGACTTGAACCCTCGACATCCAGGACCACAACCTGGCGCTCTGCCAACTGAGCTACACCCACCACGGCCACCCCGCAGGGTGGCACAGGAAAAGTGTAGCGGGCATCGGGACCCTTTACGCCACCCGATTACCCGCTGACACGCTCCGCCAGCGATCTGGCGGTGGCCGAATCGGGCCCGGGCTGCTCCACGAAGATGGCCGCGCGGTAGTAGCGCAGCTCCCTGATGCTCTCCGTGATGTCGGCCAGAGCCCTGTGCCCGCCCTGCTTTTCGGGCGCGGCGAAGTAGACCCGGGGATACCAGCGGCGGACCAGCTCCTTGATCGACGAGACGTCGATCATCCGATAATGCAGATAGGCATCCACCCCGGGCATGTCGCGCGCGAGGAACGTGCGGTCGGTGCCGATCGAGTTGCCGCACAGCGGCGCCTTCTTCGGCTCGGAGACATGCCGGCGGATGTAGTCGAGCACGAGCGACTCGGCCTCCGCCAGCGTCACCCCGCCCGCCAGCTCGGGCAGCAGTCCCGAGGCGGTGTGCATCTCACGAACGACCTGCGACATCTGCTCCAGCGACTCCGGGGGCGGCTTGATGACCACGTCCACGCCCTCGTCCAGTTGATTGAGCTCGCTGTCGGTGATGACGCACGCCACTTCGACGAGCGCGTCACGACCAAGGTCGAGCCCAGTCATCTCGCAGTCGATCCAGACCAGCAAGTCACTCATTCGATCTCCTCGCCCAGCGGCTCGGAGCAATCCGCCCGCTTGTTACCCCACCAGCCTAGTGCCACTGGTTACGCGGGCTTGAGCGAGCCGAGAACCTTACCGACCACATCGGTGCCCAGATTGTCGGGCACGGAGGCGTAAACGATGGCCGGAGTCTCACCCTCGCCGCGGTCCATGAGAACGATCGCGCCGTTCTCCTTCTTCCACTTGTAGCCCTTCTCCTCCGAGACCTTGCTGAAGTCGAGCTCGAACCGCAGCACCCACGCGTCGCGGTCGCCGATCTTCATGGCCTTGTCCTCGACGACCTTGCTCTCGTGGGCGAGCTGGTAGTACTTCGTGGAGAAGTCCACGAAGACGGCCTTCGCGGTGTCGCCGAGACCCGAGGTGCCGGTATAGGGATAGAGCTCGTTGAGCAGGCCCACGTAGACGTTGCCGATCCAGTCGGACTCGCCTTCGTAGTTGTCCTGCGAGACGGCCTGCACCCCGCTCGTCCACGCCTGCTGGGTCGGGTCGGGGCCGTTGAGCTCGTTGACGGGCGGCACCTTCCAGCTGTCCGGCACCTGGAAGGAGAGGCCGCTGCGCGCGTCGGTGATGACGCCGTCGGCCGGCTGCGGCAGCTCGGCCGGGCCCTGCCGCGTCGGCGGCTCGTTGGACGGCGGCTCGTTGCCGGGCGGCTGCTCCGGCTCGAACGTGTCGACCGGTGGTGCCGCGCTCTCCGTGCTGGTCGGCCTGATGAAGAAGATCCCGGCCACCGCGATCAGCGCGACCACCACCAGCGCCGCCAGCCCGCCGAACACCCACGGCAGCGGATTGCCCTGCCGCGGTGGCGGCGGCGCGTATCCGCCCCCGCCGCCCCACTGCTGGGTGGGCGCCGAGACCTGGCCGTAGGCCGACTGTCCGGCCGGGGGCCGGCCGTAGGGCGACTGGCCGGGTGAGGGCTGGCCGTAGGCGGACTGGCCATAGGCCGGCTGGCCGAACTGGAGTGTGGGGTTCGCCGGCGTCGCCGACCAGTCCGGGCCCGGCTGCGACTGCCCCGGCGGCTCCGGCTGCGGCTGGATCTGGGTCTGGATCTGGGGCTGCGACGGGGGCTGCGGCTGCTGCCACCCCTCGCGGGCGTCAGCGCGTTGCTGCTGCTGGGGCCCGGAGGTCGGCTGCCGGGGCTGCCCTGGCCCCTGCTCCTGCGCGTGGGTGGCGTCGGTCCACTGGTCGCCATCCCACCAGCGGAGCTGGGGCTCTCCGTAGGGGTCCGGATACCACCCTGCGGGGGTGTGCGTGGTCATGTTCGCCAGATTAGTAAGAACTGCTTGGATATGCATGGCCAGAAGGAGGCCTCAACACTTGTACGTGAAGGTCGCCTTGTCCGTCAGCACTGGCCCCGGAGTCAGGATCCGCAGCGTGGCCGTGGCTTTGACGTTGCTCTTTCCTTGCAACGTCCATCGCAGCGGCACGGTGTAGGAGGTTTTGCCGGAGCTTGTAAGCAATTTTCCCTTGACGAAATCTTTGTCGAGATTCTTGCGCCATTCATAGGTGATCTCCCCAGGCGCCCCGTTGGTCACGACCGTACCTGTGACCAGTACGGCGCTGCCGCACCTCTGGGTCTTCTTCGGCGCCATCACGTTGATCGACTTGACCACGAGATCCGGCACGTTCCCCAGCTTGATCCAGGCCACCACCGCCCCCGCCATGATCACCGCGAAGACGGCCGTGGCCAGGATCGTGCGCCGCCGGCGGGCCCGCCCGGTCCGGCTCGTCCTGGTGCCGGGGCGGCGCTTGGTGGCGGCCTCGTCGCGCCCGGCCCGCCAGATCCGCTCGGCCGTCGTCTCCGGCCGCTGCGGCTGCGTGCCGGTGGTCGCGACCCCCGGCCCGAACCGGGCCCTCCCCGCCGACCGGCCGGGAGGGTGCAGCAGCGTGACGATGTCACCCTCGTCCTTGGGCAGGACCGGAGCCTGCGCGTACGCGGGCGCCCGCGCGAACGCCGACCTGCTCCGCGCCGCCTGGGCCAGCCCGTCCCTGATGATCAGGCCGTCCGGCAGCACCGAACGCTCGTTGACGAGCAGGTCGCGGGCGACGGCCAGGCCCAGGGTGGCGGCGGTCGCCGCGGCGCGCTCGAACAGGTCGGCGGCCCGCGGCGCGCTCTGCGCGAAGGGCGCGGCCAGCCCCCGGGCCAGCGAGGCCCACCCGGCCGCGTCCCGCTCGGGCGGCGAGGCCAGGCCGCGGATGGCGTCCGACAGGCCGCGTTCCGACAGCAGCGCGGCGCCCTCCGCGCTGATCACCACGGTGCCCGCGTGCAGTGAGCCGTGCGTGACCCCGGCGGCGTGCAGCGCCGCGAGCGTCTGGGCGGTCTCCACCAGCACGGCCGCCGCGCCGCCCGGGTCGATCGGCCCGGCGGTGAGCAGGTCGGCCAGGGTGGGGCTGACCGCCTGCCCGGTGAGCAGCCACACCTGGCTGCCCGCCGCGACCACGTCCGCCACGGGGATGAGGCCGGTCAGCCCGCCCAGCACCAGCCGCTGGTCGGTCATGACCGCCTGCACCACGCGCTCGCGCACGCCGGGCACGCTGATGATCTTCGGATCGAACAGCAGCGCGCCCGCCCTGCGGCCGTCGGGTGAGATGGCGTCGATCCAGTTGCCGAGTTCGGTCATCCAGGTGTGCTCGGTGAGCCGGAATCCGGCAATGTCGTTTCCAGGGTTGCCCATCGCCGTTGCCCCCCGGCGCGATCTAGCGCTTCCGTCTGCGGCGTCCCGCCATGCGGCGCCTCACCGCAAGTGTGACCGGAAGCGCGCCCGACGTCACCAGTCCGAGTGCGATCAACGCGGCCGGCTCCGGGCCCCAGCCGTCCTGCCACTGCTGGGCCGCCGGCTCGACCGCGCGGGTCTGCCCGCCGCGCTGATCCGTCGGCTTGGGGCCTTCGCTGCCGCCGGGGCTCTCGCTGCCGCCGGGCTCCTCGGTGGGGCCCTGCGTCGGCTCGGTCGGCCGGGTCGGCGGGGTGCTCGGGATCTGGGTGGAGGGCGCGGGCGCGGGCGTCGTGCGGGTCGGCCGGGCGTTCTCCCACTCGTCCACCCCGCCGGAGAGTCGCGGCCGGGTCGAATCGGTCGGTGTCGTGGCGGGCGTCGTGGCGGGTGTCGTGGCGGGCGCCCTCGTCCTGGGCGCTCTGACCCGGGTCGGCGTGGGCCTGGGGGCACGTGTCCGGGCGGGCCGGGCGTTCCTCGGCTGGGCGGGCGGCGGTTCGGCGCTGTCCGTGGCCGTGGGCGTGGGCGTCGGCGTGGGCGTCGGCGTGACCTCCTCCAGGGTGGGTGGCGGCTCCTCCGTCTCCACCGGGTTCAGGCTGGTGGCCGGCGTCGTGGACGGCGTGATCCGGCCGGACTGCGCCTGCAGCCGCGGCTCCTCGGCGGAGGCGTTCGCGATGACCACGGCCGCCACCACCAGCGCGCCCACGGCGGTCGCCGCGACGGCGATCTTGGCGGGCAGCTTGCCGAGCAGCCGGGACGGGCTCGGGAAGCGGGTCTCGGCGAGCGAGGTCGCGGACCGGGAGGGCTCGTCGAGGGCGGTCGGGAAGAGAACGGCCAGCACGCCCGCCAGGGCGGCCAGGCGGCGGCGCCCGCGCTCCTCCCAGTCGGAGCCGTACCCCTCCGCCGCGACCGCCTCCAGCTCCGTCAGGAACGCCTCCGCCGACGGCGGCCGCTCGGCCGGGTCCTTGGCCAGGCCGCGCTCGATCAGGCCGCGCAGCGGAACGGGCACCTCCTCCACCGGAGGCGCCGCGCTCTGGTGCTGGTGGGCCAGCGCGGCGATGTTGGCCGCGCGGTAGGGACGGGAGCCGGTCAGGCACTCGAAGAACACGACGGTGGCCGCGTAGACGTCTGTGGCGGGCCCGGGGGCCCCGCCCGACCACTGCTCGGGCGCCATGTACGGCGGCGTGCCCGCGGCGCTCGCCCCCTCGCCCACCCTGACCGCGATGCCGAAGTCCACCAGCTTGCTGGTGCCGTCGCCCTGGACCATGACGTTCTCGGGCTTGAAGTCGCGGTGCACGATCCCGATCGCGTGGGCCGAGGCCAGACCCTGCAGCGAGCCCTTCAGCACGACCAGGGCCGCCTCAGGGCCGGTGGGTCCCTCGGAGCGCAGGAGCTCGCGCAGCGAGATCCCTTCGATCAGCTCCATGATGATCGCCGCGCCCAGGCCGTTCTCGACATAGTCGAGCAGCCGGGCGTGGTGCACGCTCTGCACGGTCGCGAGCAGCCGGGCCTCGTGCCGGAACCGGGCGACAAAGCCCATGTCGGACCTCAGCTCGTCGCTGAGGTACTTGATCGCGACCTCGACACCGTCGTAGTCGCGCCTGGCCAGCACCACGCGCCCGGCAGCTCCCGTGCCGAGCTCCCGGATCGCGGTGTAGCCAGGGACCCCCCACTGCCCATCACCGTACATGCGGACTCCTGGAGTTATATGGGCCCCCACCCTCATCAACCGGTCCGTAGCTTAACCAGAGGGAACCGCTTTCCCGCTACTCAAATCCTGATAAGGGGAAATTGTCATTCGATGGTGCCCGGCGACTCCGGTCTGGGGGTCTTCTCCGACTGCTCCGGCTCGGGCTCCGGGTCCGGCTCCGGGTCCTTGGGGCATTCCGACGTGCTGCCGCTCGCGCTGTCGCTCCCGCCGGCCGCCGCCGGGGCGGTGGCCGCCGTCACGACCCACCTCGTGCCACAGGGCGGTTTGACCGACCCGCTCACGCTGGAGGTGTACGACGTGCGGCCGGACAGGGTGACCGTCTCGGTACGGCTCCCCTCGCCCGCCGAGAACCGCACGATGAGCCGTACCGGCTGGGTGTTGGACGTGGTCACGGACACGGTCGCGTACAGCCCGCCCTCGCCGGGACCGGCCCGGACGATCCGCACCTGCCGCACCGCCGGCGGGCAGGGCACCGAGGCCCGTGCGGTGGCCGTCCGGCCGCCCGCGCTCACCGTCACCGACAGCGTCGAGCCGCAGGGGCGGGATCTGAAGGTGTAAGTGAACGGCCTGGTGTAGGAGGTCCGCCCCGACAGGGTCGCGGTGCGGGTGGCCACGGACTCGCCGTCGACCGCGAACCGGGCCTCGACGGGGATCGCCGCGGTGCCGCTCGCCGTCACCATGACCCGGGCGGTCGCCGTACGGGCGGGCGCGGCGGGCAGGTTGAGGCGCACGCGCAGCCCGGTCACCCGGGTCGGGCAGGGCGGCACGGACACGGAGGCCGATCGGGCGCCGCCGGGCGCGGCCGGGGTGGTGGTGACGGACAGCGTGACCGTGCTGCCGCACGGGCGCTCGCCGATGGCCCAGGTGAGCTCGCGGGTGTAGGACCGGGCGCCGCTCAGGCGTACCCGCTGGACGCGGCCGTCGGTGCCGGGAGCGCTCCAGGTGGCGGTGGCGGTGACGGCGGCGGTGCCGCTGGTGCTGAGGGTGACCGTGGCGGCGGCGTCCCCGTCGGCGTCGACCGCGAGGCCGCCCACGCGCACCCCGAGCACCGAGGTCGGCGGTGACGGCGGGTCGTCGGGGGGTTCGGTGGAGGCCCCGGGCGGGTCCGTGGACGCCTCGGTGGGCGGGTCAGCCGGGTCCTCGGTGCCGGTGGGCGTCGTCTTCGGATCGGCCTTCTTCGTGGCCTTGGGGGGCCGCACCGGGTCGGTGTCGTCCGCCGGGGGCGAGTCGGGGTCGTCCCCGGGTACGGCCGCCTCGGGCGAGTCCTGCGGCGTGGCCTCGGGCGAGTCCTGCGGCCCGGCCTCGGGTAATCCCTCGGAGGAGGTGGGCTCCGGCTCGGAGGTGTCCGGAGGGCCCGCGGCCGGGTCGGTCACCACCTCGCTCGGCGGCACGGCAGCCGCCGCGCCGATCGGCTCCGCGGGCGGCGGCTGGCGGTTGGCCAGCAGCACCGCCACCGTGATGCCCACCGCCGCGACCGTGGCGGCGGCCGCGGAGACCCGGGCCGCGTTCGAGCGCAGGCGACGGAACGCCTTCACCCGGGCCGCGCCCGACCGCAGGCCGCGGAACACCGTCCTGGCCAGCGAGGTGCCGGTCTCGGGCAACGGGGTCTGGGGGCTCGGCAGCAGCAGCGCGAGCAGGCCGACGAGCACGACCAGCCGCCGCCTGCCGCGCTCCTCCCAGTCCTCCCCGTACGCCGCCCTGGCCGTGCTCTCCAGCTCCTCGACGAACTCCAGCGCGCTCGCCGGCCGGCGCACCGGGTCCTTGGCCAGCCCGCGCCGGATCAGCCCGCGCACCGGCTCCGGCGCGTCGTGGAAGGGCACGGGGGCGTGCACGTGCTGGTAACCCAGCACGCTCGGCTCCGTCGAGCGGTAGGGCCGGTGCCCGGTCAGGCACTCGAAGAAGACCGCGGTGGCCGCGTACACGTCCGTGGCGGGCGAGGGGGGCAGCGCCTCCCAGAGCTCGGGCGCCATGTAGGGAGGCGTGCCCTCCACGTGGGCGAGCGTCGTGCCCTGGGGGACGGCGATGCCGAAGTCGACGAGCTTGCTCACCCCGTCGTTCCTGACGATCACGTTCTCCGGCTTGTAGTCCCGGTGCACCAGGCCGTGCGCGTGCGCCTGGGCCAGGCCGAGCAAGGAGCCCTTCAGCACGGCCAGGGCCGCCTCCGGCTCGGTCGCGCCGTGCTCGCGTATCAGGGCGCGTAACGCGACGCCGTTGACCAGCTCCATCACGATGGCCGCGCCATCGTCGTCCTGCACGTACTCCCACAGTGTGGCGATGTTCGGATCGCGCAGTGTGGTCAGCAGCCGCGCCTCGGCCCGGAACCTGGCCAGCGCGGCCGGATCCCGACGCAGACGCTCGGACAGGTACTTGATCGCGACCTCGACGCCCGTCTCATCATGGACGGCCAGTACCACCCGTCCGCTGGCGCCCGCCCCGAGCTGCTTGATCTCCGTGTAACCGGGAACGCTCCACTCCATTGCCCTCTCCCATCAGGGGCCGGCCCACCTGATGAGACGTACGATCAAGGAGGCGAGTTGGCCAGGTGGTTCCGGATTTATGGAACTACTCCCGACGGAGGATGTGAACCGGCGTGCCGATACCCTCTGGGAGCACCGAATCAGGTTCGGGTTCGCCCCATGACGTGACCAGCGGAAGCACCCCTGCCCACACCGGCGACTCGTAGTCCTCCGGCTCGTCCTTCGGCCCGCCGCGCCGGATCTTGACCGACGCCTCCGCCAGCGACAGCGC
Organism: Nonomuraea sp. B12E4; assembly: GCF_039871825.1. Lineage (NCBI taxonomy): Bacteria > Bacillati > Actinomycetota > Actinomycetes > Streptosporangiales > Streptosporangiaceae > Nonomuraea > Nonomuraea sp. B12E4. The sequence continues at coordinate 85,584 of NZ_JBDPME010000020.1, forward strand.
CAGCACGGCCGTGGCGGCCAGCTCCTTGCGCGAGGGCCGGCGGACGTAGTCCCACTGGCCCGGAGCCAGTTGCTCCGCCAGGGCCCGCAGCCCCTCCATGCGCTCCTCGGGGTCCGTCACCAGCCGGAGCCGCCCGTAGATGATCGCCGAGCGGTAGTTGACGGAGTGGTGGAAGATCGAGCGGGCCAGGACGACGCCGTCCAGGTGCGTGACCGTGACGCACACCTCGCTGCCGTCCCCGGCGCGCAGCGACGAGGCCCCGGTGGAGCCGTGCAGGTAGAGGGTCTCGCCGATACGCCCGTAGCCGGTGGGCACCACCATGGGGTGTCCGTTCGCCAGCACGCCCAGGTGGCAGACCAGTCCGCTGTCGAGCACCTCGTAGAGATCGTTCCGGTCGGTGCTGCCGCGCTGCTTCTCGCGGCCGAGGGTGGTGCGCGGTGTGGAAGAGAGCATGATTCGACCGTAACGACGAAGTGGACCTATGCTGTAGGGCCACTATCGAGCCCTTCGTAGAGACCACTTACGTGCGTACCCAGGTTGACCTGCCCATATCGCTGCAGCGGGGCTCGGACGCGCCGCTCACCGCGCAGCTCGCGGACTGGCTGCGGCGCGCCATGCTGGACGGCACGCTGGCCCCGGGCGAGCGGCTGCCGTCCTCGCGGGCACTGGCGGCCCAGCTCGCGGTGAGCAGGACCGTGGTCACGGAGGCCTACCAGCAGCTCTACGCGGAGGGGTGGCTGGACGGGCGGCACGGCTCGGGGACGTTCGTGGCCGACATCATCGCCGACAGGGAGGCGCCCAGCCCGCCCCGCGAGAGCTCCCACGTCCCGGCCCCGACGCCGCCTCCGGCCGAGTGGATCGATCTCACGCCGGGCCGGCCCTGGGTGCGGGACTACGACCGGGCGGCCTGGAAGCGGGCCTGGCGCCGGGCCGCCGACCTGCCGCCCGGAGACGCGCCCGACCCGTACGGCCTGCCGCACCTCAGGGAGCTGCTGGCCGACCACCTCAGGCGGGCCAGGGGCATGGCCGTCGGCCCGGAGAACATCCTGGTCACCAGGGGCACCGGCAACGGGCTCGACCTGTGCGCGATGGCCCTGCTCGGCGCCGGCCGCCGGGCCGGGGTGGAGGACCCGGGCTACCACGCGGCGCGCACGGTGTTCGCGGCCAGGGGCGCCGAGGTCGTGCCGTGCCCGGTGGACGAGGACGGCGTGATCGTGGACGGGCTGCCCCGCGATCTGCGGGTGCTCTACACCACGCCCGCCCACCAGTATCCGCTGGGCGGGCGGCTGCCGATCCCGCGCAGGGAGCGGCTGCTGGCCTGGGCCAGGAGCACCGGCGCGACGATCGTGGAGGACGACTACGACGCCGAGTTCCGCTACGACGTCGCGCCGCTGCCCGCCCTCTACGGCCTTGATCCGTCGCGGGTGGTGCTGCTGGGCACGCTGTCCAAGACCCTCGCGCCCGACGTGGGCGTGGGCTGGCTGGTGGGCGAGGCCGGGCTGGTGAGCAGGGTCGCCGCGCTGCGCCGCGCCGTGGGCGACCGCACCTCCGGCCCCGTGCAGCAGGCCGTGGCCACCCTCCTGGAGCGCGGCGACCTCGACCGGCACCTGCGCAGGATGCGCCTGGAATACGCGCGCCGCCGCACCGCCGTGGTGGAGCTGCTCGGGCCCGTCTGCCGCCTGCGCGGCGACACGGCCGGGCTGCACATGCTCGCCGAGCTGCCTCCGGACGTGGTGCCCGGCCTGATCGAGCGGGCCAGGGAGCGCGGCGTGCTGCTCGACTCCGTGGAGCGCCACCACCACGGCCGCGAGCGCCTGCACGGCCTGGTGATCGGGTACGGCTCCGCCTCGCTCAACGACGTCCGCCGTGGCTGCCGGATCCTGGCCGGTCTGATCCTGGATACCGAGCTCAGGGCGGGCTCTGCGTCGGGGGCTTGAGGCGGCGCAGGACGGGCAGGGCGCGGGCGAGGGCGAGCGCGGGGCGCACGAGGCCGAGCTTGAGCGCCGCCTGGCGGGCCATCGAAGTGGCCACGCTGACCACGTCGGCCCGCGGTGAGGCGGGGATGAGCAGGGCGTCGCGGGCGGTGGTGAGGGCCCGCAGGTCGGACTCGTGCTCGACGGCCAGCACGTAGTGCCAGGTAGAGGTCCAGGCGGTTGGAAGGCGGCAACAGGAAGTGACGATCCGTGCGCTGTGCGATGAACTTCACCCTTGTACGACGGTCCTGAGTCGTCCCAAGGTTTTGAGCGCTTTGTCGGCGGTCTTGAGAAGTAGCGGATGGGCCAGCACCGTGGCCCGGGTCTTGCGCACCGGCACCCGCATCATCCAGTGCACGCCCGCCGCCGGGCCGAGCCGGGCCACCCGGCCCTCGGCCACTTCGAACTCGTCGTTCTTGAGCTTGTCCTTGTATTCCTTCTGGCCCCGGCCCATGTCGATCACCTGGATGCCGGATTCGGCGGCCCGCTCGGTCATCGCCAGGTGCTGGATGAGGCCGGGGGAGTATTTCGCGAAACGGGTGTCGTAGGCGGGGAACCACCCGGCCAGCGTCCTGCGTGTGCGCAGCCCGAAATGCCCGGCCACCGGCTGGTCGTCCGCGTAGACCATGTCGAGCACCCCGGCGAAGCTCTCCGACCGGGTGGTCAGCAGCCGCTCCACCAGCTCCACGATCCACTGGTGGGCGAACCTGTCGGTGCGCCCGGTCCGCCGGTATTGGTCGGTCTTCCAGCCGAGCAGTGTGCGCAGCGGCTCGAGGTCGGTCGTCGCGTAGTCGTGGCGGAACGTTCCCGCCTCACGCTGCAGCTTGCGGGACTTGGCCAGTGTCGACTTGTACGTCTTGCCGGAGTGCTCCCGCAACCACTCGGTGTAACGCTCATAGCCGTCGCGCAGGTCGATGATCGGCGACGGGTGCCTCTCGTGCCGCTCGCTGAGCAGCGGTTGCCCGGAGACCAGGTGGTCGAACTCGTAGACGGCCAGCCCGCAATCCTTGATCAGCCGGATCGGGTCGAACTCGAAGTCCTTCACGCACACCAGCCCCTGCGCGTCGGTCAGTCCCGCGGCGACCGGCTTGCCGATGCCCATAGGATGCCTCTCAAAGGGGAAAAAGCCCACGATGTCAGAAGCATCGTAAAGAACCGCGACACGCACGGCATCGCGGAGTTCTCCGACGGTGATGGTGAACTCTGGGGACAGAAAGGGATTGTCCAGGGTCGGATCCGACTCCTGAAGAGCCCGCCAACGGCTCAGCTCTGTTTGTCCCAGCTCACGGGGGAGGGCAAGGGTGACGTGCATGGGCTCCTACTGTCGGCATACCACTGCCCGGCCAGCATGCGTGCAGGCGTATACGGCCAGGGTAAAGGATCTCGCCTGATCACATCGTCGCAGGTCCGGAACGTTACACAACTACCAGCTAGCTTTCAGGACCGAGTGACGTTCTAATGTGTGTCCATGACCGTTCCCGGCGTAGACCAGCCCCGCCTGTACGCATGGATGAGCCGTCACGTGCCCGACGCGGGCGAGCCCCGGTCCGTCTCGCTGATCTCCGGCGGCCGGTCCAATTTGACTTACCTGGTCGAGACCGGGGAGCGCCGCCTGGTGCTGCGCCGCCCGCCGCTCGGTCACGTGCTGCCCACCGCCCACGACATGCGGCGGGAGTGGCGGGTCATCTCGGCCCTGGCGCCCACGCCCGTGCCGGTGCCCGAGCCGGTCGCCTTCTGCGGGGACGAGGACGTGATCGGCGCGCCGTTCTACCTCATGGCATACGTGCCCGGCGCCGCCGTGCGGACGCGGGAGGAGCTGGGGCGGCCCACCGAGAAGCAGACGCGGCGGCTGTCGGAGCGGCTGGCCGAGGTGCTGGCCGCCATCCACGCCGTGGACTACCGCGAGGTGGGGCTGGGTGACTTCGGCCGGCCCGAGGGATACATGGCCAGGCAGCTCGACCGGTGGTGCCAGCAGTGGGAGCGGTCGAAGACGGCGGATCTGCCGGACTACTACCGGCTCGTGGAGCGGCTGCGGCAGCGCCTGCCCGCCACCTCGGCGAACACGCTGGTGCACGGCGACTACCGGCTGGACAACACGCTGATCAGGCCGGCGGACCTCGACATCCTGGCGGTGGTCGACTGGGAGATGTCCACACTCGGGGATCCGCTGGCGGATCTGGGGCTGACGCTGACGTACTGGCACGATCGCGGGGACGAGGAGCGGGCGGGGATCCCGGTGGCGGGGGATGTGACGGTGGCGCCCGGATTCATGAATGCCGCAGAGTTCGCTGGGCACTACCAGAAAGTGTCGGGCAGGGATATTTCGGATCTTGGGTTCTATGTGGCCTTTGGCAACTTCAAGCTCGCCGTCATCGTGGAGGGTATCCACGCCAGGTTCCGGCAAGGGAAGACCGTCGGTGAGGGGTTCGACCGCATCGGCTCGGCCGTGCCCACTCTGATCACCCGTGCGCATCGCATGCTCGACCAGCCCTGAACCACTTACCGGAATCTCGCAGGGAGCGCCATGAGCACAGTTGCACTGATCACCGGAGCGGCCAGCGGCATCGGGGCGGCCGTGGCTCGGCGACTGTCGGCGGGTGGCGTCAAATGCGTCCTCGTCGACCTCAACGGTGAGGGCGTGGAGCGGCTGGCCAAGGAGGTGGAGGGCGCGTGGCTGGCCGCCGACGTCAGCCAGGAGGAGGCCTCGCGGGAGGCGGTCGCGCTGGCCGGGCGGCGCTACGGCCGGCTCGACCTCGTCCACCTCAACGCCGGGATCAGCGGGCGGGTGGACTTCGCGGACTTCGACCTGGAGCGCTACCGCAAGGTGGTCGCGGTGAACGTGGACGGCGTCGTGTTCGGCGTCCGGGCCAGCCTCCCGCTGCTCGTACGCTCCGGCGGCGGCGCCATCGTGGTCACCTCGTCTCTGGCGGGCCTGGTCGGCTTCGCCGGCGACCCGATCTACACCATGACCAAGCATGCCGTCGTCGGCCTGGTCAGAGGGCTGGCCAAGCCGCTGGCCGAGCAGAACGTGCGCATCGGCGCCGTCTGTCCCGGCTTCACGGACACGCCGCTGGTCGCCGAGACGCGGGAGATGTTCGTCAACGCGGGCTTCCCGCTGCTGTCGGCCGAGGACGTGGCCGCCGCCGTCGAGTCCGCCTTCTATGCCGAGACCTCCGGTACTCTCCTCGTCGTGCAACCCGGGCGCCCGCCGGTGCCCTACCGTTATGCCGGGGTCCCCGGTCCGGCCGGAGGGCAGCGGCCGCCAGGGGTTCAGTGACGGCAAGTTCCTGGTAGGTGGGACCATTAGCGTCATTAGGGCTGGGCCTTGCCCAGCCCTTCAGTACGTTCAGAGGGTCTCCCTCTTGCTCGCACACCCCGAGGAGCTACCGTGATTCCGACCGACGGCCGGCACGCGCGCCGACGATCACGAGGGCCCGTCGCCCTGGGAGCCGGCTTCCTGGCGATCGTCCTGGTGGCGGGCATCATGTTCTACGCCTCCAACCGGGCCAAGTCGCGCAGTGAGTTCAACGGCACCGACATCGCCACGACGGTCCCCAGCGAGCCCGCGCCCGAGTTGGAGCAGCCCCCGGCGCTGGACGCCTGGCCCCGCTGGGGGGTCACGCACACCCAGTTCAGTGCCGACAACGAGCCGGAGCCGGTCCTGGACGAGGCCAGAGACCTGCTGGGCCGCGTCCCGATGCTGCAGAACCAGCACATCATGGGCTGGGGGGTGGGCAATCCCGAGCCGAGCCCGGGGCAGTTCAACTTCCGCGATCTCAACCGGCGGCTGAAGTTCATGTCGTCGTCGCGGGCGGTGCCGGTGATCACGCTGTGCTGCGCGCCGGACTGGATGAAGGGCGGGCAGGCCGGGCGTACGGACTGGAGCAAGAACCCCACGGTCGCCCCGGAACCCGAGCACTTCGCCGACTACGCCAAGCTGGCCGCGCGGGTCGCCGAGCAGTATCCGACCGTCCGGCACTTCATGGTGTGGAACGAGCTCAAGGGCTTCTGGAACCCGAGCACGAACAAATGGGACGCCAAGGGCTACACCGAGCTCTACAACCAGGTCTACACGGCGTTGAAGGAGGTCAACCCGGCGATCCAGGTCGGCGGGCCGTACGTGTCGATCGACACCAACTCCAGTGCCGCCGCCTCCTCGGAGCTGAGCGGCCCCTGGGGCACGGTGGACCAGCGGTCGCTGGACGCGATCAAATACTGGATCCAGCACAAGAAGGGCGCCGACTTCATCGTGGTGGACGGCGCGTCCGTGGCCAAGGACGACAAGCGCAACGTGCCCGACGACTTCGCGGCTCAGGCGAAGTTCGGCGCGATCACGCAGTGGTTGCGGCAGCAGAGCGGCGACATGCCCGTGTGGTGGGCGGAGTGGTACGTCGAGCCGGAGAACTCCGGCTGGTCGGAGGAGAAGCGCACGGCGGTGCAGGCGACGGCCCTGATGGAGTTCGCCAGGAGCGGCGTCACGACGGCTCTCTACTGGAATCCGCAGCTGAACGAGGCGGGCGAGTGCCCGGGCTGCCTGTGGGCCCCCAAGGTGGGCGGCGAACTGCCGATGGCGGGCCTGCTGAGCGGTTTCGCCAAGTGGTTCCCCACGGGAGTGGGGCTGGTCGGCGTGCAGTCGTCGGACAACCGGGTGCGGGTGCTCGCACAGCAGCGCCAGGTGGTCATGGTGAACACCTCTGACCAGCCCGTGACGGCGTCGGTGGACGGCAAGCAGGTGTCCCTGGCGCCCTACGAGATCAAGTGGGCCGGTCGCGGCGGCGCCTGACCACGAGCGGAGGTCAGGCGCGGCGGTGACGCCTTGCCGGCGGGCTGGGCACCGCGGCGCCGCCTGACCACGAGCGTGGGCTAGGCGTCGCGGCGCCGTAGCGCCAGCCCGCCGGCCAGCAGGGCCGCCGTGGCCCAGGCGGCGGGCACGGCCAGGCCCGTCCACGGATCCAGGGGCAGGCCGTCCAGGCCGGTGGTGGCCTGGACGGCGAGGCCGGCGTTCATCGGGGACAGGCGCCACAGCAGCCGCTGCCAGTCCGGGTCGGGGAGCAGCAGGACGGCGAGCGGGAAGAGGTAGAGCAGCCCGAGCACCGTGCCGGTGGCCGCCGCCGGCTCCCGCAGCGCCGTGGCGACCCCGAGGCTGAGCAGGGCGATCAGGGCGAGATAGAGGACCGAGCCGAGGGCCGCCCGCAGCGTCGGGCCGTCGGCCGGGGACGGCGGCGGGTAGCCGCGGGCGGGCAGGACGAGGCCCGCGCCCAGCAGCGACGCCGCCACCGCGACGGCGCCCCCGGCCACCGTCAGGCCGGTCAGCAGGGCCGCCTTCGCGGCCAGGACGGTGGCCCGGCGGGGCATCGCGGCCAGGGTGAGGCGGATCAGGCCGGTGCCGTACTCGCCGGAGATCATGCTCACCGCCAGCATCACGACGAACACCTGGCCGAGCTGGATCCCGCTGAGCCCGAGCCTGACCGTGTCCTGGGTGCAACGGCCCCACGGGCACGTCACGCCGGCGCTCAGCGCGACGCCCGCCGCCGCGGTGAGCGTGACGAGGCCGAGCAGGAGCCGACCGGCGCCGGGCACAGTGCGGAGTTTCGTCCATTCCGCATGCAGTTCCCGCCTCATGCGTCCCTCCGGCGCACCGAGCGGATCGCCAGGGCCAGGGCGAGCGCGGCGTACCCGGCCGTCACCGCGAGCCCCGCCCACGGCGGCAGCGGATAGTAGCCGGTGCCCGGCACGTAATGGCTCAGCACCTGCGGGTACGCGGGGACGCTCTGCTGGATCGCCAGGCCGGCCGCCGGGGTCAGGCGCAGCAGCCACCGCGACACGTCGTCGGGCACGGGGGAGAAGACCGCCAGCATGTACGGCAGCACGACCAGAGCCACGGCGGTGACGACGGCCCCGGTGGCGCGCCGGAACAGGGCGCCCAGGGCCAGGGCGAGCACGGCGGCCAGCGCGAAGACCATCCCCACCCCGGCGATCACCCGTACCTCGGTGAGCAGTGGCGTCGGCGGGAGAACGAACCCGTTCGCGCGCAGCAGGCTCATGCCGATCGGAGCCGTCACGGCGGCGGCGGCCAGCCCGGCGGCGAAGGCCACCACGCCGATCACCGCAGCCTTCGCCGCCAGGGCCCGGCCCCGCCGCGGGCACGCCAGCAGGGTGGTGCGGATCAGGCCCCGCCGGTACTCCGCCGCGATCGGCAGCACCGCCGCCACGACCACCACGACCAGCCCGAACGGCACGCCGGGGAGTGTGTCCTGGACGGTCGGGCCGTCCTCGGAGGGCGCGATGTCGCCGGTGCCGGTGACGGTGAACGTGCCGCCGGACCTGACGAGGCCGTTGGCGCGGTGGTAGCGCTCCCAGTCGGTCTGCCCGGGGCTGTCGCCCACTTCGGTGGCGGCCCACGCGCCCTGGAGGCTGACCTGGTCGAAGACGGCGGTGGTCTGGGTGAACCGTACCTGCCCGATGCTGCCGCCCGTCTCGCTCTGCTTGACCGTGAGGTCGCCGGGCGAGGCGGCGAACATGCCGATGCGTACGGTGTCCGGGAGGCTGAGGCGGGCCGTGCCGACCTCGGTCCAGTGGCGGCCGTCGGGGGACTCGTACCCGGTGAGGCGGTCGCCGGAGCGGGTCAGGCGCAGCCAGCGCGGGGACCGCGGGGAGACGCCGCCGGGGCGGCCGGCGGTGTCGTGGGCGAAGTCGTACTGCATGCGCACGCCGTGGCCGCCGGTGAGCAGCACGGCCGCGTACGACGACCCCGGCCGCGTGCCGTCCTTGACCATGATCCCGGCCTTCGCCCACGGCACCAGCCCCGCGACGATCTTGTCGTGGTCGGGCGGGGGGTAGGTGATGACACCGGTCATGGAGGTCAGGCGGACGGTGAGGGCGCCGTCGCCGGTCAGCTCCCGGTGCGCGAAGGAGAAGCGGTCCTCCACGGTCTCGCCGTCCGGCCCCAGCAGCGGCGCCGGGCAGGGCACCTCGATCGGGCCCTCGCTGCAGGAGGAATGGCTGCCCGCGGCGAAGAGCAGCCCGGGGACCATGGTGACCAGCGCCGCGGCCACGACGGTGAGCACCCAGCCGCGTACGGTGCGGAATTTCGTCCATTCGGCGCGAAGGAGCTCAGGCATCGCCGCGCCGCCCGATGAGCCTCAGGTAGGCAGCCTCCAGGCCGCCGGTGGCCGCGGCCAGGGCCGCGACCCCGGTGTCGGCCACGACCCGGCCGCGGTCGGCCACCACCAGGTGCCCGGCCACGTGCTGCAGCTCGCTCAGCAGATGGCTGGACACCAGCACCGCCCGCCCCTCCGCGGCCAGCCCGGCCAGCAGCCCGCGCAGCCACCCGATGCCCTCGGGGTCCAGGCCGTTGAACGGCTCGTCCAGCATGAGCACCGGTGGGTCGCCGAGCAGCGCGGCGGCCAGGCCGAGCCGCTGCCGCATGCCCAGCGAGTACCCGCCCGCCCTGCGCCGGGCCACCCCGCCGCCCAGGCCGGTCAGGTCGAGCACCTCCGTCACCCGCGCCGCGCCCAGCCCCTGGGAGTGGGCCAGCCACAGCAGGTGGTCGCGGCCGGTGCGGCCCGGCTGCAGCGCCGCCGCGTCCAGCAGCGCGCCGACGTGGCGCAGTGGATGCCGCAGGGTCCGGTACGGCCGCCCGCCCACCAGCGCCCGGCCCTCGTCAGCGGCGTCCAGGCCGAGGACCACCCGCATGGTGGTGGACTTGCCCGCCCCGTTGGGCCCGACGAACGCGGTGACCCGCCCGGGTTCGACCGTGAACGACATCCCGTCCAGAGCCAGGGTGGGCCCGAAGCGTTTGCGCAGGCCGATGACTTCGATGGTTGCTCGCATGCGACGAAGTTGTACGGCCGTGCCCCTGACACGGGCCGAACGAGGGCCGTCATACCGCTGTTAGGCCCGGCACGGCATCCTGGAGAACCCGCGACGAGAGAGAACCGATGAGCAAGCCGCGACGCCCGGCCCGGACCGTACGGCAGCGTTTCACCGCCCTTTACGGTGCCCTGTTCCTGCTGTCGGCCATCGGGCTGCTGGCCCTCACCTATGTCGTGGCCAGCGGCCCGTCGAACATCAGCCGGGCCGCGCCCATGGGTGAGCAGCCGTACCGGTCCTCCGCTCTCGCCGCCGCCCAGGAGCGCATCGGGCAGCTCGAGGCCGAGCTCGCGCAGGCGGAGACGCACCAGTCGCGGCAACTGCTGCTGGGGTCGGCGGTCGCGCTCGGCGTCATGGCGGTGGTGTCGATGGTGCTGGGGCGGTTCGTCGCGGGCCGGGTGCTGCGCCCGTTGCGGGCGATCACCGCGACCACCCGCCGCATCTCCGCCGACAACCTGCACGAACGGCTGGCCGTGGCGGGTCCCGCCGACGAGGTGAAGGATCTGGCCGACACCATCGACGGGCTGCTGGAGCGGCTGGAGGGCTCGTTCGCCGCGCAACGCCGGTTCGTGGCCGACGCCTCGCACGAGTTACGGACGCCGCTGGCGACCATGCGGGCCTCCCTGGACGTGGCGGTGGCCAAGCCCGAGCCGGTGCCCGAGCAGACCGTGTCGCTGGCCGGGCGGCTGCGTACCGAGCTGGACCAGGTCGATCGGCTGCTCGACGGACTGCTCGTGCTGGCCAGGGCCCAGCACGGCGCGATGGTCGACCGGGCGGCGGTCTCGCTCGGCGACGCCGTGGCGGCGGCCCTGGAGGCCCGGGCCGCCGGCATCGCGGCCCAGGACCTGACCGTGCGCACCGACCTCGGCGACGTCCGGACGCGGGGGAGCCGGACGCTGCTGTCCCGGATGGTCGACAACGTGATCGACAACGCGGTCCGGCACAACCGCCCGGGCGGCTGGATCCAGGTCGCCGCCACGGCCGCGGACGGCACGGCGCTGCTGGTCGTCGAGACCGGCGGGGACGCTCTCGACCAGGAGCAGGTCGCGCTGCTGGCCCGGCCGTTCCAGCGGCTCGGTCCGGACCGCACCCACTCCGGCGACGGGTCGGGGCTGGGGCTGACGATCGTCGCGGCCGTCGCCGCCGCGCACGGCGGCGCCCTGGACCTGAGCGCCCGGCCGGCGGGTGGCCTGCGGGTCGCCATCACGCTGCCGTCGGTGCCGGGATGAGGGTGCTGGTGGTGGAGGACGCGCGGGCCCTGGCCGACGTGCTGGCCGAGGGCCTGCGTGACCAGGGCATGGCCGTGGACCTGGCCTACGACGGGCTGGCGGCGGCGGCCAAGCTCGACGTCAACTCCTACGACGTGGTCGTGCTCGACCGCGACCTGCCCGGCATCCACGGCGACACCCTCTGCCAGATGATCACCGAGCGCGACGACCGGGCCATGGTGCTGATGCTGACCGCGGCCGGCTCGCCCGGCGACCGGGTCAGCGGCCTGACCCTGGGCGCCGACGACTACCTGGCCAAGCCGTTCCACTTCCCCGAGCTGGTGCTGCGCGTCCGCTCGCTGGCCCGCCGCCGGCCCTCGGCCCGCCCGCGCACGCTGCGCGCGGCCGGCATCGAGCTGGACCCGGTACGCCGCACCGCCACCCGCGACGGCCGCCACCTGGACCTGTCGGTCAAGGAGTTCGCCCTGCTGGAGGCCCTGCTGCGGGCCACCCCGGCCTTCCTGAGCGCCGAGGACCTGCTCGAACAGGTCTGGGACGAGCACGCCGACCCGTTCACCAACACCGTCACCGTGACCATCGGCCGGCTACGCCGCAAACTCGGCGACCCCCCGATCATCACCACCACGCCGGGCGTGGGCTACCGCATCACCTGATCGGCCTGCGGCCGCGCACCAGCACCCAGCAGCCCACCAGGGCCACCGCGAACACCGGCAGCCACCCCAGGCGCGCCGTCTCGGGACGGAACGCGAACACCGACCTGGAGGTCAGCCTGATTCCGGGTGCCGAGCCGGGCCGGCTACCGTGCACGGGCGGGACGCGCCCTTGTGCCCAACGGGGGCCACAAGGGCGCATTCCGCGGGGTTCAGTTGTTCGCCGCGATATAGATGAACCGCTCGACGATGACCGCCACCGCCACCACGAAGCCGGGAACCGCCAGGAACAGCAGGCGTTTGCGCGCCTTCCGCGCCCGGTTCGGGCCGTTCAGCCGGATGATCTCGTAGCCGAGGAGCGCCACCCAGGTCACGGCCAGCGCGCCGATGCCCACCGGCGTCCACGGCGTGCTGGGATCGCCGCTCCCCTTGTACGGCTCCGGCTCCGGGATCTCCGTGCCCCGGACGAAGCTCTTCCACGTGTAGAGCGCCGCGTCGGTGTTGGAGTAGACCCGCTTCAGATCCGGCGAGGCGTCCAGCGCCGCCCGGAACCGTGTTCCCCAGTCGGCCGGATAACCCTCGTTGAGCTGCAGGTAGCTCACCTGGCCGGCGCTCACCATCAGGTACGTGTTACGCGGCTGCGCCTTGACGCTGGCCACCGTGTCCGCGATCTGCGTCGGGTCCTTGTGCACGAGGGCCTGCACGCCGAAGTTGACCCGCTCGATGTCCTGCTCGCCCCACGGCATGGTCGGCGTGACCTCGTCCCCCAGCTTGGGCACCAGGTAGACCACCCTCGCGCTGGGCTTGTCGTGGTCGTAAACGTAGCGCATGGCGGCCACCTCGCCGGTGGTGACCCGCTCGAACTTCTCGTTGCCGTACCTGGCCAGCAGGAACGCCATCGCGAACAGGACCGCGAAGCAGGCCGCCAGCACCACTGTGAGCTTCTTCGTGAGCTCGGGGTTGAGGCGCGTGTTCCGCTTGCGCATCGGCACGGTCTCTTCGCGCACGTCCGCGCTGTCGGCGGGCAGGTTCGGGAAGAACGCGTACGCGGCCAGCAGGCACGCGCCGGGCAGTGCGAACATGTAGATCCGCAGCCCGATCTCGCCGCCGTAGCTCTGCAGTCCCAGCGCCAGTACCGGCACGCACAGCAGGATCAGCGCCGACCGGTCGAACACCCCGCGCCGCAACCGCCGGAACAACCCGGTCGCGGCCAGCGCCAGGATCACCACCAGAATGCCCAGCCGGGCCTGCAGCACCATCGTGTGCGCGGGGTCGGTGCCCTCGATCCGGTCGCCGGTGTTGCTTCGCAGGTTCGCCATGATGTCGCCGAACCCGCCGAAGATCGTGTCGATCTGGCTGGCCCAGAACCCCACGGTCATGTAGCTGATCCAGGCCGCCACCACCAGGCCGAGGAAGAACGCCAGCGCCCACGTCAGCGAGGTCCGCTTGAAGATCAGGAACGCCGTGACGACGCCCAGCATCATGAACGGCGTGATCTGGTGAGAGGCCGTCGCCGCGAAGAACAGCGCGAGCAGCATCATCAGCATGAGCAGCTTGTCGGCCCGGTACGTCCCGGTGTTGGCGAGCTCGCCCGGCGTCATGGCGTCCAGTCGCCCGAGCAGCTTGCGCAGCCCCTTGGGCGGGATCGGCTTGGTCCGCGGCTCCACCCGTCCGAACCATCGCAGCAGGATCGCCACCCAGGCCAGATACAGGGCGAACGTGAAGCCCTGCGGCGAGAAGTAGTCCTGCCCGATCCACTGCACCAGGACGAACAGCAGCGCCGCGAACCAGCGCGCCCGCGTGGTGGCCACCACCTGACGCAGGATCAGCACGAACGGGAGCAGGTAGAGCAGATTCGACAGCAACGGCGTCCACTGCAGGATCGTCGTCATGTCGGTGATGCCCGCGGCCTTGGTGACGAACGCGAACAGCGCGAAGAAGCCCGGCCATCCCATGCGGGCGTCGATGTTGATCGCGGTCTCGCCCGTCCTGCCGATGAACTCCACGAAACCCGCATGAATGTAGGCCGTGGGGAAGCGCGGCTCGCTGGACACCAGCGCCCCGGCCCCGTGCAGGGCGAAGGTGATCGCCGCGATCTGGAACAACAGCAGGAACTTGCGGTCGGTGCTCTGGGCGACGGTGACGAAGAACGACACGATCATGATCAGGATCGCGACGAACGCGGTCACCGGCAGCGCCGAGATCAGTCCGAGCCCGTCGATGTCGGCCGGGTTGACGCCGCGGAGCGGGCCGGGGGAGACCTTGAGGGCGAGGATGTACATGAACAGGCCCTCAAGGACCAGCAGCACCGGCAGCCACTTGGGCGCGCTGGCGACCAGCGCCCCGGCCCGCCCGGCGAGCCCGGGCGCGCCGGCACTCCGCTGCCCCGCGCCTCCACCGGGCCCCGCCAGGGCGGGCTGCCGCAGAGCAGCGCCACCCGCCCCCTGCGGTTCCCCACCACCGGCCTGGTGCCACTCACCCGGCACCTGCTGCGGCCCGGCGCCCGGCACCTGGTGCGGTCCGGTGCCCGGTGCTTGCCGCGGTCCGCTATCTGGCGCCTGGTGTGGGCCGGTGGCCGGTGCCTGCTGCGGCCCGGCGGCCGGGGCAGCCTCGGCCGAAGGCGTTCCTTCGCCGGGTGTCGCTCCGACGGACGGAAGGCTCATGGGCTGCGTCCCGGCAACCGGCGACGCGGCGGCCGCCCCCTTCTCCGCCGCGGGCGGCTGCCCGATGCGGACGGGCCCGGGAAGCCGGAAGGCCGTCGTCTTCTCCGCACCCGGAGAACCGGCGGCCCCGGCAGCGCTCCCGGCGCCCTCGGAGTCGCCCTCAGCACCGCCCTTGGAGCCGTCGGAACCGCCCTCAGAACCGCCCTTGGACCCGTCGAAACCGTCGGAACCGCTCTTGGAGCCGCCCTCGGCGGCGCCCTTCGCAGCCTCCTTGTCCGACCCGGACTTCACCGGACCGGCCGGGGGATCGAACGTCAGCCGCGGGATGACCCCCGTGGCTTCCGGATCGAAGGGCACCTCTGACTCCTCCTTGTCGCCGCGCACGCCTGAGGAGCCGGTGATCCCGGTTGTCATGCCATCGCCGTCCCGTTGCCTCACGTTGACCATCATGCGGCCCCGGACGACCCCTGGGTGACAGTCGGCTTGCCAGTTTCGCGATATCTGAGCGTTTTGCGTAGATTTCCGAAGATCAAAAGTGCCATGAGAAGTTCGCTGAAGAGCAGTCCGTACCCCACCGCGTTCACCCCGGCGAGGGGGAACAGCGCCGCGACGGAGATCAGCACCAGCACCGCCAGCCCGACCTGCACGGTCGCCAGCGTCCGCGCCTTGCTCTGCGCCCGCAACGTGCTCAGATAGACCTCGATCAGCACTCTCGGCAGCACGGCCAGCGACATCAGCCGCAGCAACGTGGAGCCCTCGTCGGCGAAGTCCGAGCCGAAGATGTGCAGGATCAGCGGCCCTCCGACGATGGCGACGGCGATGATCGGAGTGACGACCAGGAGGGCGCGCCGCAACGCGTTCCTGGCGTTCACGGCCAGTTTGGCACGTTCTATAGAGCCTTCGACGGTCAGCGACACCGCCATGTTCATGGCCAGCAGCTCGATCATGCTCGCCAGGGTGAACGCCATCGAGAAGCGCCCGAACGTGGCCTCGCCCACCTGCGTGGCGATCACCACGGGCACCAGGTAGACGATCGCCAGGATCGACAGCGTGCCAGGGAAGTCCCCGGCCAGGAACCTGCCGACCTCGCGCAGCCGAGGTGGCTGGGCGGCCGCGTCGACCTGCCGGACGTGCCTCGGCACCACCAGGCCGAAGATCAGCCAGTTGACCGGGATCAGCGCCAGCGCGGTCGGGATGACCCAGGAGGTGAAAATCCCGCCCTCGGGCAGCGCGCCCGCCAGCGCGAACAGCAACCCCATCTTGACCACGCCGAAGACGAGGTTGTTCAGGGGTACGAAGGTGGCCCTGCGCAGCCCGGTCAGCACCACGTCCTGCAGCGTGAACACGGCCCACACGACCACGGAGGCCACGAAGAACAACCCGGGGCCGAATCCGGCCAGCACCGAGTAGGTCTCACCCCACAGTGGCAGCGTCAGCAGGAATCCCACGGCGGCCACCCCGCCCGTCGCGGCGGCCAGGCCGTACCCGCGCAGGATGAGCTCCGGCGTGCGGCGGCCCGCCAGCGGCAGGAAGCGGGCCAGCGCGCCCACGAAGCCCAGCGCCGTCAGCGACGCGAACAGCCGCATCGCCGTGATCACGGCCTGGCCGCGGCCGAACTCCTCGGGCGTGTAGTAGTGCGCGGCCAGCAGCCAGTAGCCCATGCCGAGCACACCGGTGATGACGGTGTTCGCCATGAGCGAGTAACCCTGCCGGAAGAGCGGGTTACGCAGGTCGACGAGGACCCGGTTCCAGACCTTAGACATTTCCGCGCACCCGTTGCAGCCCGTACCTCGTCCGCCGCACGACCGCGTACCCCTTGGTGAGGATGCGCTCGCGCAGGTAGATGAGGGGCACGGAGCTGCCTTCGACGGCGCGCTTGAACATGCTGAGGGTGGTGCCCTTGCCGACCGTCAGCCGGGGGATGGCGAGCACGTCGTGCCGGTCGGCGGCGAGCGAGTTGTTCACGGCGCAAGCAGCGAAATAACCGGCTTTGCGCACTTCGCGGCGTACGCGGGCGCTGGAATAGCCGTAGGGATAGGCCATGGTGGCGACCGGCGCGCCGATCTTCTCCTCCAGCAGGCCCTTGTTCCTGCGCAGCTCCTGCCGCAGGTCGTCCATGCGGAGCTGGTCGAGCTGGGGATGGCTGTGGCTGTGCCCGCCGATCTCGATGCCCGTCTGGGCCGCCTCGAGGGCCTGGGTCCAGGACAGCATGGCGTCCAGCGGCCGGCCCGCGGCGTCCTGGCCCGCGTCGGACACCCACCCGCTGGTCAGGAAGACCGTGGCGGGGAAGCCATGCCGTTCGAGCAGGGGCAGCGCGTGGCTGTGGAAGTCGGCGTAGCCGTCGTCGAAGGTCAGCACGACCGGTTTGGCGGGCAGCGACCGGCCGTTGTTCTTGTTCAGTGAGGCGACCAGGTCGCCCAGCGTGAGCGGGGTGAAGCCGCTCTCCGACAGGTATGCCACCTGCTCGGCCAGGTCGCCCGGCCGTACGGCGTGCGGCTTGGTCTCCGGGTTGGGGTTGTCGGTGACCGAGTGGTACATCAGGATCGGAACCCGGATCATGAGCGTGCCGCCTTCAGCCGTACGGAACCCACCAGGTAACCCCAGGTCGTCCAGGCCAGCCCGACCACGATCGCGGCGGCCCGGCCGAGGCCGCCCACGTCGCCGCGCAGGGCCTCGCCGACCCCGCGCAGCGCTCCGAGCGGCAGCGTCTTGAGCGCGTGCGCCCGCTCGCTGGCCAGCCCGTCCTGGGTGCCGACCTCCTGCGTCACCAGGGCCTTGGAGAGCCCCTCCGCGTAGCACCTGGACCTGAAGTAGGCGAACCGCTCGCGCTGCGCGGACACCTTGTGCCCGATCACCGCGCGCGGTTCGAACAACATGACCGAGCCGGGTTTGCGCTGGCTCAGCCGGATGCAGAACTCGGTCTCCTCGCACCCGAGCGGGCGGGACTTGCGCCCCTGTACGCTGCGCCCGATGCCACTGTGGAACCCGCCGACCTCGGCCACGGCGTCCCGTAGGAAGGCGGCGTTGCCCCCCATCACGTTGCGGATGGGCGCGCGTACCTCGGGCATGCCGCGGTAGGTGCACCCGACCGTCCAGTCGAACTCGTACGGGAACCACCGCGGGCGCCGCGAGGACGCCCACAGGGGGTCGGTCCGACCCCCCACGCCCACCACACCGGGGTTCTGGAAGCCCTCCTCCAAAGCCTCCAGCCACCCGGCGTCGGCGACCGCGTCGTCGTCGAGGAACGCGACGATCTCACCGTTGGCCGTGGCCACGCCGGTGTTCTTGCCCCCGGACAGCCCCTGCTCGTGCGAGTTCTCCACCACGATGGCCTGTGGATATTCACGCTTGAGCTTCAGGTGCAGGTCCGGGTTGTGGTCGACCACCAGGATCAGCTCGTGTGCCGGGCGGGTCTGCTTCTCCACCGACTCGACTGCCTGCCTGATGTCCTCCCACCGGTCCTCGGTGTAGACGCAGATGACAACAGACGTGTTCACAACGGTCCTTTTTATGCGACGCCTCGGTCAGCGGCAGGGGTGGCGGTCGGCTCAGGCTGAGAGGGAGAGGGCCGGCGTCGCCACTCCTTCAGGATGGTCTTGAGCACCCGGAAGCCATCTCGTACAACGTGCAGGTTGCTCTCGCCGTGGATGCGGTTGCGCTCGTGGCTCGGCACCTCGTGGACCTTCAGCCCGGCCTTGGCGGCGCGCACGTTCATCAGCGTCTCCACCTCGAAGCCGTCGCAGTCGAGGTCGAGCACGTCGAGGTGACGGGCCCAGAAGGCGTTGTAGCCGTAGCAGAGGTCGGTGTACTTGGTGTTGTACATCACGTTGACGATGCCGGTCAGCACCTTGTTGCCGAGCCGCCGGTTGATCGTCAGGTCGTCGCTGCCGCCACCGGAGGCGTAGCGCGAGCCCTTCACGAAGTCGGCGCCCGTCACCAGCGCGCCCACGAAGTTGACGATCTCCCTGCCGTCGGTCGAGCCGTCGGCGTCGATCATCACGATGATGTCGCTGGTGCACGCGGCGAATCCGGCGGCCAGGGCGTCGCCCTTGCCCTTGCCCGTCTGGGTGACGACCTTCACGTTGGGCCGCAGGCGCTTGGCCACGGCCACGGTGTCGTCAGTGGAGTTGCCGTCGACGAGCACGATCTCGTCGACCCACTGCGGCACCGTGGCGAAGACGTGCGGCAGGTTCTCGGCTTCGTTCATCGCCGGCACCACCACGCTCACCGTGGGTGAGATGGCCAGGTGTGGGGTGACCGGCGTGAAGCTCGAGGGTGACGGCACAGCGCGAAGGGGGGAGCCTTGGCGCTGGCCGTTGTACTTGGCTATCTCGGGACTCATGGCGAGGGAAATCCTTCCGGGACCCAGCCCTGCCGCGGCCCGGATGAAGCCAGCCCCGGGTGCTGTGGGAATGGCGAGGCCGCTGAACGCTGCATTGAAGGGTCCTGTGCTGTGAGGGTGTGCTGTGCTGTGCCGGGTTTGGGAGCGCTCAGCTCGCTCCCGTTGGTTCCTTGACTACCGAGTTGGGTGACTCCTGCTGCTGCATCGAGGTGCGCACCCGACCGAAGCCCTTGAGGACACGATCGGCCGCCCTATAAAGAGACGGCCGGTCCATGACAATTGTTCGGGCCTTGTTCAAAGGAGTTCGGCCCATCCAGTGGACCGCCGCCGTCGCGGACGGTCTCGAGATGCGGCCTTCGGCAACGTACAGGACTCCGCTCTTCAGCCAGTCTTTGTACTCCTTGCCGCCCTTACCCATGTCGACCATGTGCAGGCCGTCGTTCGCGGCGGCCTCGGCCATCTGCAGGTGGTGGACGATGCCGGGCGAATAGCGCCCGAACTCGGTGTCGTAGGCGGGGAACCACCCTACAAGCGTGGTCGCCGTCCGGAGGCCGAAATGGCCGGCCACCGGTACGTCCCCCGCATACAGCATGGTCAGCACACCCGCGAAGTCCGATGACTTTTCGGTATGCATCATGTCGGTCAGCTCGACGATCCACGGCTGGGCGAACCTGTCGACCCGGCCGGTGCGGCGATACTGATCGGACTTCCAGTTGAGCAGCGTGCGCAGCACCTCGGGGTCGGCCGAGGCCCATTCGAAGCGCAGCTCGCCCTGTTCCCGGCCGAGCTTGCGCTCCTTGTAACGCACGGTCTTGAGGTTTTTCGGCGAGTTGGACTTGACCTGGTCGATCCAGGCGTCGAACCCGGCGGTGAAGTCCATGACCGGGGCCGGGCGCACGTCCATCTCATAAGGGGCGAACGTCGGCTGCCCCGCCACGAGGTGGTCGAAGTCGAACACGCTGAGTCTGCAGGCCCGTAGCAGGGCCTTCGCGTCGAGGTTGAGCTCCGGGCCGGCGATCAGGCCGTGACACGTGGTCAGGAAGCCGCCGAGCGGTTTGCCGATGCCGAAGCTGTGCCGCTCGTGGGGGAAGAACCCCGCGATGCGGCCGCCGTCGGAGATGACCGCCACCCTCACGTAGCCGCGCAAGCGGTCCATCGCCAGGGCGAACTCGACGGACAGGAACGGGTTGTCCAGACTCGGGTCGGCCTTCTGCAGCTCACGCCACCGGTCCCGTTCGGCGTCGCCGAGTTCGTTCGGCCGAACTACCTGGATGTTCACCTTGCCCTGGCCCCCTGTTCGGTTTGGATGCTCTTCCCCCGGTACAGCACGCGGAGCACGTACATGAACCCGCCGAGCACGGCGACCGTGGCCACACCTGCCCGGGGCGACCACGCGCCGAAGAGGAGCATGGCCTGCGCGAGAAGCACGTTCAGTACGAGGCTTGCCGCGGCCCCCACCGATAGTGCGGCAAGGGGGTCACGATCACGCAACAGCCCCACCACCGCGGCCCCTGGGACCACCAGGAGGAACAGAGAGATCAGGAACGGGCGCAACGGCGTCTGTATGTCGAACAGCGCGACCGCCGCCCCGGCTATGCAGGCGAGCGCCAGCAGCCAGGCCAGCGCTCTGCGGTGCTTGAGCATCTCCTGTTTCTCTCCTGCTCTTCCTGGTAAAGGCCGATCGGATCGCAGTTCATGGGACCAATCGGTGCCTGGACACGTCAATGCCGACGCTTGGTGACGCGCTCCGGTTTACCGGCGGGCAAAGTTTTCTTCTGTGAGTTTCAGCACACGGTCAAGCAGTCTGCCGCTCCGACGCCGCCCCAAGCACACCAGAATGCCCTATCTGGCTGAGGTTCCTCGACTCAGGGCCCGATTTATACCTGTTTGTCGGCTTAAACTGCAGGATTACTGTGAGTTTGTGGGCGTTTTGCCCGCCGTGTCGCTCTCCGGGTCGCTTTCCCGTAAAGCAGTCCGGGCGTCGGAGGCCGACTCGCTCGGCTCCGGGGAGGTCGTGAGCTGGTCGTCCGGCGGCTCGGAGGTGGAGAGCCGCTCGCCGTCCCAGGACAACGCGCAGGTCGCGGTGCCGCCGTTCGAGGTGAAGACGACGCGGCCGCTGCCGGAGCCGGACGGGTCCACGACCGTCACCCAGATTCGCATGGAGCCGCCGGACTTGATCGACCCGGTGGCCGGGTAGGCGTCCAGGCCCTCCGAGGCGGTCGCGACCCAGGAGACGGCGGCGTGGCGGGCGCGCAGCCCGATCTCGGCCACCTCGTCGATCGACGCCGGGCACGTGGTGGTGAGCCGTGCACCGGGCGCGGACCGGCGGCGGGTGGCCGTGGGCGCGGTGGCGGGCCGGGTGCTCGGCCGCGCGGCGGCCGGTCGCGGGGTGGGCGGGACCCGTACGGACTTCCTGGGGCTCGGCGTGGGCGTGGGCGTAGGCGACGGCGTGAGCTCGTCCAGGTCCGGTACGGGCTCGGGCGCGGGGCTCTCCTCCTCCTGGGAGGGCGTGGGGGAGGGGGGAAGCCGCAGGGTGGCGGTGTCGGAGGCCCCGCGGCCGTTGATCACGACCATGGCGCCGGTCGCGGCCAGCACGCAGGCGCCCGCCAGCACCACCGGCGCCAGGCGGAGCGGCCTGCGCCGGCGCGGGCGCCGGTCGGCGGCCACGGGGAAGCCAGTCCGGTCGAAGGCCTCCCCACGTTCCATGATCAGCGTCCGGGTCGGGTCGCGCTCGGGGCTGACGCACGTGTCAATTACCCGGCGGCGCAGCGAGAGCGCCGGGTACTCCACCGGCACCATGTCCAGCAGCCGCGAGGCCGAGACCTGCCGGTGCCGCCTCTCCGTGCACACCTCGCACCCGCTGATGTGCCCGGTCAGCCGCCGCCGCAGCAGCGGGGTGAGCGGTCCCTCCCACGAGTCCACCATCGCCGACAGGTCGGGGCAGTGCGCCCGGCCGGTCCTGGCCAGCACCACGGCCGCGGCGGCGTTCTCCAGGTGGTCGCGGGCCCTGCCGAGCCGGGCCGCCGCCTGCCGCGAGGTCAGCCCGAGCACCGCGGCGACCTCGGCCGGGGTCAGGCGGTGGCGCAGCGACAGCCGCAGTATCTCGCGCTCGTTGCCGCTGAGGTCGCCCAGCGTCTCGTGGACGAGCTCGGCCAGCTCGGGGTCGTCGTGCTCCTGCTCCGCGGGTGCGGGCGTTCCCGTCGCGGGGGGCCGGTGGGCGAGCCTGGCGCGTACCTGGAAGCGGGTCAGCGCGTACAGCCAGGGTCGCAGCCGGCCGGGGTCGCGTAACCGCCGCACGCTTCCCTGCGCGGTGACGAGCGCGTCATGTACGGCGTCCGCCGCCACGTCCCGGTCGCCGGCCAGGCCGAAGGCGTAGTCGTGCAGGCGTTCGGCGTACAGGTCGTAGAGCTTGGCGGGAGCGTCGGCGGTCGCGCGCAGCAGAGTCTCGACGAGCTCGTTGTCCTCGGCGCGGTCGACGGTCGGCCATCCGGGCACGGATTTCCCTCCCCGCAGGTGGAACGGGCACTCAGGCCCCACGCGGGAGAGGACGCGGCCTCATTCGGGCAGGTTCGCCCGCCATGCCCAACAGGCATGGCGGGCGGGCCGGTCGCCGGATCAGCCGTCGCAGTTGGGGGAGCAGAGGCGGCGCTCCATCCCCTGCAGGAAGAAGTCGCGGACCTGCAGGATGTCCTTGGCGATGTACGCCTCGCCGCCCGTGGCCTTGGCCAGCGCGTCCATCTGCGTCTTGCCCTTCTCGGCCTCCGGGCCGAACGCGATGAGCAGGATGCTGATGGGCCGCTTCGGGTCGTAGGTCTTCTTCAGGAACTGCAGCATCTGGGAGTTGCTGACGCCGCCGTCAGGATCGTCGTTACCCGCGCCGTCCGTGAGGATCAGCAGTGTGTTGATCTTGTCCTCGGCGTACGTCTTGGTCAGCTCCGTGTAGGCCGCCTTGACCGTGTCGTTCAGCCCGGTGTCGCCGGTGGGCTTGGCCCGGACCTGGGCGAACGCCCGGACGAGCTGGTCCTTGCGGAGCACTCCGTTGATGGTCTCGCTGGCCGGGCCGACGGAGACCAGCTCCTTCCAGTCCTTGCCCTGCCCGTTCAGGTGCGTGGAGAACGTCCACAGGCCCAGCTCGGACTCGGCGGGGAAGAGCGAGAGACCCTCGGTGGCGATCTTGTTGATGGCCTGCATGCGGGTCATGTTCGTGCCCGGCACGGGAAGGGCCATCGTGCCCGAGACGTCGAGGAGGGTGAGCAGCCGGGAGCCGAGATTCAGCCTGGACCAGGTCTGCACCATCCTGGCCACGGTCGCGCCGTCGGGCGGGTCCAGGGCCAGCGGCTTGCCGGGCGTGAACCCCTTGTCCTTGGACAGCCCGGACCCGGCCTGGCCGTCCGTGCCGCGGAACCCGGCCTCGCGCAGGGTCTTCTGGGCCGAATCGGTGGCGAGGTCCTGCTTGAAGTCCGCCGCCGCCTTGATCACCGACGGGTCCTTGGTGAGGATCGTGACCGGGTAGTCCAGGCTCAGCGTGCCCTCCTTCGGATAGAGGGCGACCACCGGGGCGTCCGGCTTGTTCGCGTTGTGGGAGAAGATCGCCTGCTCGGAGGTGACGCCGATGGGCACCCTGCTGCCGGACTTCACGGTGAGGCTGGCCAGCAGCGCCGTGGAGTCGGAGGCGAGCTGGCCCGACAGCTCCTTCATCGCTCCCACCAGCGCCTGGT
The DNA here is from genome assembly GCF_039871825.1 of Nonomuraea sp. B12E4. NCBI lineage: Bacteria > Bacillati > Actinomycetota > Actinomycetes > Streptosporangiales > Streptosporangiaceae > Nonomuraea > Nonomuraea sp. B12E4. Next base: position 109,031 of record NZ_JBDPME010000020.1, read on the forward strand.
CCTGCTTGGTCTCCTTGGCGACGCCCGCCGCGGCCAGCAGCGCGGCCAGGCCCGCGGAGTTCTTCTGCGGGTCGAGGGCGAGCACGCGCACCTTCCGGCCGGGGCCGTCCACGTTCGCCACGTTCGCGGCGGCGACCATGCTGCCCCAGCTCGGCTGGAGGCTGGAGGACAGCTTCGAGGCCGCCGACCTGGCCGCCGCCAGCACCACGGGGGAGGTGGCGACCGAGCCCTCCGGCTGTGGCAGCGCCTCGCCCGCCGGGGTCTTGCGCATGCTCTCCAGGAGGAGGCTGGAGTCGGCCACCCAGAAGTCGGCGGACACCTTGCCCGCGGCCAGCCCGTTCGCTGTCCTGGCCGCCGCTTCCTTGGCCACCGTCACCTCGACGCAGCGGCTGTCGACCGAGTGCAGGGCCTTGTTATACCGGCCGGCGATCTTGTCGAGCGCGGGCTGGATGTCCGGGGTCGCGACGACGCGCAGCGGCAGCTTGCCGTCCGAGCAGTCGTGGTCGCGATTGAAGATCACAAAAGCCGCGACACCGAGCAGCACGGCCAGGGCGACCGCCCCGGCCAGCGGTACGAGCACTCTGCCGCGACCGCGAGACCGTCTACGGGCCGGTGGGTGGTTCGCGCGGTATCCGTCGTCGAGCTCGTCTGTGCGGTGTCGCCCCACGATGTCCTCTTCGGTGTGCTTGTGACCTTATCGCCGCGTTCGCACGCAGCGGTCCGGAGACCCTAGCGGGAGATGCTCCGCAATACTCCCGGGAACGATACTCGGTGCGGTCAGTGGGGGAAAACAGCCGTTTTGATGCGGCGATTACCCAGTGTTGCGGTTAATTGCTATATGCGTGACTGTTCTGGTACATCTATCACTGATACGTATGTGGCGCTTGTTACGTTCGATGGCAGCACAAATGGCCGTGCCAGGCGCGCGTGCCCTCGCGTACGGCGACCACCGCCAGCGCCACCGCCATCGCCGGATCGGCCCACCACCAGCCCACGGTGTTGAGCCACAATCCGGCCAGCACTCCCGCTGCCATCGCGGCGCAGATGAGGTTCTGAGCACCCTCGCCCGACGTGGCCGCCGACGCCAGCCGCAGGCCCAGCCGCCGCTTGGCCACCCCCAGCACCGGCATGCCGATCAGGCTGAGCGTCGTCACCACGATCCCCAGAGTGCTCGGCACCGCCCGGTGGCCCGCGTCCAGGTCGTGCGCGACGTGCACGATGAGATAGGGCGCGAGCAGCCAGAAGCTCACCGCGACCGCCCGCCTGGCGGTGGTCTCCGCGTGCGGCGAGCGCGTGCGGGCGCCGGTGAACCGCCACACCACGATCAGGCTGGCCGCCGCCTCCACGAAGGCCGACAGTCCCCATCCGATCAACGCCACGGAATGCGCGGCCAGCCCCGCGGCCAGGCCGAGCGTGCTCTCCACGCCCAGCCAGGCCAGCGTGACCACGGACAGCGAACGAGCCGTCCGCGCTGCGTGCAACCAGTCGGCTGACGCGGCCGGATGCTGCAGAATCCGCTGGTCAGGCACCTTGATCCCCCGAACTCCCGGCTTCCGGCCGTCGACAGCGATATGTACGGTACCAACTACGGAGAGTGATTCAAGGCTACCTTGGCAAAGGATGCTCAAGCTTCGCCGCATAATGGCCGAAGATCGCTGAGGGGGAGGGTTCGTGCCGTTCACGCCCAGTCACGTGGCCTTGGTGGTGCCACTGATGGTTTCGCCGACCGTGCGCAGGTTCGTCGATCCGTGGGCGCTGGCGCTGGGAGCGATGGTCCCGGACCTGCCGCTCTTCCTGCCGTTCCTGCCTGACTACACCGACTGGCACTCCTGGGCCGGCGTGGTCACCATCGACCTGGCCGCCGTGCTGCTGCTGACGCCCCTGTTCCACTTCGTCCTGCGCGACCCGCTGATCTCGCTCCTGCCGCCGTCGCTGGCCGGCCGCGCCGCCCGGCTGGTCCCGTCCCGGCCGGCCTTCCTGCCCATGGTCGCGGGCGGGGTGATCGGCGCCGCCTCGCACATCCTGTGGGACTCCTTCACGCACTCCACCGGCCCGGCGGAATGGGGCCCCTGGCTGTCCGTCTCGGTCCTCGGCGTGATCCCGCTCTTCCGCCTGCTGCAATACGTCTCGTCCGTGATCGGCCTGACCGTCGTGGTCGGGTGGGGCTGGCGCGGCCTGGCCGGGATGCCCGCCACGGCGGTCCCGGACCGCCTGCGCCTGGCCCCGCGCGTACGCTGGACCGTGCTGGGCGCCTGCGCCGCGGGCGTCGTCGCGGGCGCCGTCCTCTGGCCGCTCGTGGACCGGCCCAGCCCCGAGCTGGGCCTGCCGAGCGTGATCACCAAGACCGGCGCGGGCACCGTGGTCGGCCTGTGCCTGGTCCTCGTCTCCTATGCCGTGGTCTGGCAGGTCGGCCGGCGCATGGCACTATCGGAAGGTGCATGAGCTCGTAACCGACCCCGACGACCCGCGCCTGTCCGACTACACCCGGCTGCGGGACGTGGAGCTGCGCAAGAGCCTGGAGGCCGAGCGCGGCCTGTTCCTGGCGGAGGGGGAGAAGGTGATCAGGCGGGCCATCGGCGCCGGCTACCCGATCCGCTCGGTCCTGACCACCCGGCGCTGGCTGTCCCCGCTGGCCGACGTGCTCGGGGACGCCACCGTCTATGTGGTGAGCGACGAGATCATGTCCGGCATAGCGGGTTTCCAGGTCCACCGCGGCGCCCTGGCCTCGATGGAGCGCCTCCCGCTCCCCGCCGTCGAAACCCTGCTCGACGACGGCCCGCGCCGCCTGCTCGTGCTGGAGGACCTGGTCGACCACTCCAACGTCGGCGCGATCTTCAGGTCCGCGGCCGCGCTGGGAGTGGACGGGATCATCCTGTCGCCCCGGTGCGCCGATCCCCTGTATCGGCGGGCGGTGAAGGTGTCCATGGGGGCGGTGTTCTCGATCCCGTACGCGCGGATGGACGACTGGTTCGAGGGCCTCGGGCGGCTGCGCGGGGCGGGCTTCCGTACGCTGGCGCTGACCCCCGACCAGCGCGCCACGCCCATCGACAGCGTCAAGACGGGCGACCGGGTGGCGCTGTTGCTGGGCGCCGAGGGCGACGGGCTCTCCTCCCACTGGCTGGAGGAGGCGGACGAGACGGTGTGCATCCCGATGAGCGCGGAAGCCATGGCGGCCGGAGTGGATTCGCTCAACGTCGTGGCCGCCGCTGCGATCGCGTGCCACGGGCTGATGCTTACCTCAGAGTCCTGCCGACAAACGTGAGCCGGCCGTCATCACCATGGCGAGCGCAGGGCGTCGCCGGGGGGAGGCTCAGACCGGGCCGTCGGTGAGCCAGCCGGGGTGGTTGTCGAGGCTGTGAGTGACCGGCAGGCTGACGATCAGGTTGCCAAAGCCGCGCTCCCTGATGTGGCGTTCGAGGACAGGAGCCTGGGCCGCCGGAGCGATGAACGTGAGCTCCCACGTCGTGACATCCTCGGAAAGGGCGGCGGCCGGTGGCACCTCGGAAATGTCGATCGAGGTGGCGAGGCCGGCATCGAGGATGCCATGGACGAGCTCGGCGGCCCTCTCATGCCCCTCGATCGTCGTGTGGACCTCAATGAATTCCGCCATGAGGGATTTCCTTCTGGAGGGGTTGATCTCAACCCTACCCACGGAAACGCCCAGGGCAGGGATGGCTCAGCGGAATTCAGGACAAGTTACCCGTGGCTTCGGGTCCGGGCAGGTGGGGCCCGGCGAGCCTGCGCCGGGCAGATGTACCCACACGGCCGCACCAGGGGGATCGTACGGTAAAGGTGCTCCTGGACGGTCGCAACTGAGGAGAAGGGGAAAGTGAAGGGCGGACGGGTCAGGCGGGTGGTGGGGCTGTGGAGGAGCGGACGACGAGCTCGTACGGGAAGATCAGCCGCTCCGGCCGCGCCGCCTCCCCCGACAGCAGTAGCCGCCCGGCCGCCTCCCCGATCTCCTGCTTGGCCTGCCGGATCGTGGTGAGCCCCGCCTCCTCGGCCGCGCTGTCCGAGAATCCCACCACCGACAGCTCCCCGGGCACCTGCAGCCCCAGGTCGGCCGCGGCGTCCAGCACCCCCAGGGCCAGCACGTCGGTGTTGGTCAGGATCGCGGTGGGCCGCGGATCGAGCCCGAGCAGGGCGTGCCCCGCCCGGCGCCCGGACTCGCGGGAGTTGCGCGCCAGCTCGTAGAGCGGCACCCCGGCCCAGTCCACTCCGGCCTCCTCGCAGGCCCGCTGATAGCCCGAGCGCCGCCGCCGCATGGCCTCGAACACCGCGCCTTCCTGCCGGTCGCGGCCGGCCCAGCCGGAGTGGCCGTCGTCGTTGAGCGCGACCATGGCCACCCCCAGTCGCCGATGTCCGAGCTCCAGCACGTGCCGGGCCGCCGCGGCCGCGGCGGCGGGCTCGTCGATCCCCAGGAACGGACGTCCGGGCACGTAGGGCTCGTCCACCACCACCACGGGCAGCTTCCTGGCCAGCACCTCCGCCAGCGCCGGATGCCCGTCGGGCAGCGAGACCACGCAGAAGGCGTCCACCACTGCGTCCTTGACCGTGTCGCTGCGCCGGTCGCCGTGCGGCAGCGGCAGGATCAGCAGCCCCACCCCCGCGTCCTCGGCGGCCGTCGCCAGCCCCTGGAAGAACCCGATCGCGTAGGGGTCGGCGAACGCGTAGGCCAGCGTCTCGCCGAACAGCAGCCCGAGCGCCCCGGCCCGGCCCAGCCGCAGGGAGCGCGCGGTCGGGTTGGGCCCCGCGTAGCCGAGCTCGTCGGCCACCTCCAGGATGCGCCGCCGCAGCCCGTCGCTGAGCTGGTCGGGGCGGGAGAAGGCGTAGGACACGGTGGCCCGGGAGACGCCGAGCCGGTCGGCGATCGTCTGGAGAGTGACCCTGGCCATTGTCCAACGGTATCGGCAACGGGTTGCCCACTCCTCCTTAATCAATTAAGCTCTTAATTGATTAAGGAGGAGTCATGGACGCCATGCAAGTCCTCGCGCACCAGACGGCCATGGGTCATCGCACCGCGCTGGGCGAGGCCCTGCCCGATGCCCCACGCCGCCCGCACCGGGAGAGGCGCACGGTCCGCGTGCGGCTCGCGTATTCGCTCAGGTGGACCGCCGACCGCCTGGACCCGGCATGCCACCCGGGCTGACGGCAGGCGGAGGCCGGCCCCTCTAGACTGTGGCGGGCCTGTCACCCTCAGTAGTGTCCGGAGTGTCTGATGCACATGGCCTGGATCATCGCCGTCACGGCTGCGGCGGTCCCGCAGAGCCCGGCCGAGCCGGCCACTCTGACCTGCCATGTCGCCACCCCCGCGGGCAGCCCGCTGGCCTTCAGTCCCAGCGTGGGCCTGACCCCGAGACGCGTGACCGCCAGCGGCCACCTCGAGTTCACCGGCTGCGTGTCACCCGACGGCACGGCCGCCGCCCTGAGCTCGGGCTGGGTCGCCGTCAAGGCCACCCTGCAGACCTCCTGCACGAGCACGCGGCGCGTCCGCGGCAGCGCCGTCATCACCTGGTTCGGCCTGGACAGTCGCCCGGTCGGCACCTCGAAGCTACGCGTCGGGGCCGACCGGCCGGCCATCCAGCGCCCGGCCGACACCCTGCTCATCGGCTCCGTCACCGCCGGCCCGCTCACCGGCGAGCGGGCCCGCGGCGGTGTCACCCCCGCCACGGCCCTCCTTGGCTGCGCCACCCAGGGCATGGCCGGCCTGGCCGGCTCCGGCCGCGTCACCTTCGGTTAAGGGCTTCCCCCGGACGGGCGGTCAGCGGCCCGTGATCTGGTCCCCGGCGTAGTCGAGCAGTTGCTCGGCCGTCGTGAAGCGGCCCTCGGAGCTCTTGCCGCCCAGCAGCACGCCCACGACCTGCTCGCCGCCCCGCTCGCCCGCGAACAGCAGGCAGTAGCCGGCCGCACGGATGTAGCCGGTCTTCACCCCGAGCACCCCGCTCGCCTGCGACAACAGCTTGTTGGAGTTGTGCCAGGTGTGCGCCCGGTGCACCGCCGACTTGGCCACCTTGTGCACCTTGGTTCCCACCACGGTCCTGAACGTGCTGCTCTCCAGCAGGTGCTGCGCCAGCCGGGCCTGGTCGACGGCGGTCGAGGTGCCGTCATCCGGATCCGGCATGCCGTCCGCGTTGGTGTAGCGGGTGTTGTCCAGGCCGAGGGATTGGGCGGCGCGGTTCATCTTGGCGACGAAGGCCGTCCTGCCCGGGCCGTACCGGCGGGCCAGGGCGTTGGCCGCGTCGGCTCCCGAGGGCAGCAGGAGTCCGTAGAGGAGGTCCCTGACCGTCAGGCGCTCGCCCGCCTTCAATCCCGCCGTGGTGGCGCCGTCCCTGGACCCGTACTTGACGTCGGTGGCGGTGATCGTGATGGTGTCGCTCAGCCGGGCCTCGCGCAGCACCACGTACGCCGTCATGACCTTGACCAGGCTGGCCACCGGGAGCCGCGTAGTCTCCTGCTTGCCGAAGTGGATCGTTCCGGTGGAATCGACCACGTACGCCGCCTTGGCCGTCACTTTAGGAGTGTGAGCGGCCGTCTCCCGCGCCACGGCCACGGCGGGTGTGGAGACGCCGACAACCAGTGCGAGCGCGGCAGAAACTATGAAACCCCCAATACGCATGGCAATCATGGTCTCAGGAGATCAAGGGTTCGTTTGCCGACTCGGGCCATAAGGCACCCTCAGAGAGGGGTAAATGTATGGCAGATCGGAAAAGGGCGGGGGTGGCGGCTGTGGCGGGCAGGTTCGTCATCAGCAAGGACGAGCGCGGTGGATTCCGTTTCGAGCTCGTCGCGAACAACGGGCAGACACTGGCGGTGGGGGAGGGCTTCCCGACCAAGGTGGCCTGCGTGAACGGCATCGAGACCGTACGCAGGAACGCTCCCGAGGCCACGATCGACGACCGGAGCGGCCAGTCGCAGGAGCCCTAGCTAGGAGACCGCGGCCTCGGCCGTCCGCCGCTTGCGCCTGCGCCGGGCCCCGAACCACCACGCGCCCGCGATGACCGCCACCGCCACCACGCCCGCCGTGAGCGGCGACCGCGCGGCCAGCTCCAGCCACCCCCACACGATGGCCGTGAGCCCGAACCACCAGATGGGCGCCCAGGTCAGGCAGCCCAGCGCGCTGGCGACCACGTACCAGGGGTAGGACACGCGCAGTGCCCCGGCCACCCACGGCAGCGTGTGCCGCAGCATGGGCACCCAGAAGCAGCCGTAGACGGCCAGCGCCCCCCACTTCTCGACGATCTGCTCGATCTTCGCGATGCGCTCGCGCCCCAGCCTGACGCCCATGCGCGAGTCGTAGAGCTTCTCGCCCAGCTTGCGGCCCACCCAGTAGTAGACCTGGAACGCGCCGAACAGGGCGAGGATCAGCACGGCGCCCACCAGCCAGTACGGCAGCCCGAGCAAGGACGGGCGCGTCGGGTCGGCGATCATCACTTGCCACACCTCTGACCCATCGCCCCTCCGCCCCTTAGGTCAGCCTTACCTTAGTTCAAGGGGCAAGTTATCGCTACATCGGCCTGCAAGCCCCCCGCAAAAGGTGCAACCGCCCGACAAGTGCCACTCAACCGCCCTGACCCACTCTAGGGGTGAGTCAAAGGGGTGTTGAAGATGACGTCGAGAAGCGCGACCGTCCTGGTCACCGGCACCGCGAACGCGGCCAAACTCTTCGTGGCGGCCCTCGCCTTCACCAGCGCGTACGTCGGCTTCACCGCCTACAGCAACGCCACCTCCGGCACCGGCGCCCAGACCCGCCCCACCCAGATCGCCCTTTCGGCCCGCGAGCTGCCGGTCGTCGAGAAGATCGCCGCCCCCGTCAAGGCGGGCGAGGTCACCCTCAGCCTCCTGGCCGCCGGCGAGAACTGCGCCAAGTCGTACGTGGCCCGCAGCAGGCCCACCCCGTCCGAGCCGGCCGAGCCCGTGACGTACGGCTGGAGGCTCACCCGCTGGAGCCAGGCCACCAAGACCTGGCGCACCTACCTGGCCGACTACGACGGCTTCGCCCGCGGCGCGGACAGCGTCGAGTGGCGGCTCCACGTCTCCGGCGACCCCGGATGGTATCGCGTCGAGCTGTCGGTCGCGGGCGCCGAGCCCGTCAAGAGTGAGCGTTTCCAGGTGAGCTGCTGACCGCCTGCCGCGCCGCCTCCACCCAGCGCGGCACGCCGACCCGCCCGGCCACCTCCAGAGCCTTGTTGTAGTGGTCACGCGCGGCGTCCGGCTGCCCGAGGCGCACGGCCAGGTCACCGAGGGTCAGCGCCACCGGCCACAACGCCACCACGCCGGTGCCGGCGCCCGCCACCCGGTCGGCGAACGGCTTGAGCTTGTCGTAGCAGTCGACCATCCGCTCCCGGTCGTCGAGCAGCATCCCGGCCAGCGCCCGCCAGGTCATCGCCAGCTCGTAGAGGAAGTCGGGCCGCACCGGCGGGCGGGTGGCGGCCACGGCCCTGGCGTCGTTGAGGTGCCCGGCCGAGGCCAGGGCCAGCGCGTAGGCGTCGAGCGTCCACTTGGAGCCGCCCATGTGCTTGTCGGCCAGCAGATCGACCGTCTCGGCCGCCCGGCCCGCCACCAGGTGCAGGCAGAACTGCGTGATCAGCGGCAGGTCCTGGCGGCCCTCCAGCATGCCGGCCCGCTGCGTCATCCTGGCCGCCTCGCGGTAGGTCCGCTCGGCGCCCTCGTAGTCGCCGGCGATCATCAGCCGCTGGCCCGCATACCAGACGACGACCGCGGCGGGCGCCGACAGGTCGTACTGCCTGGCCAGGCGGTCGGCCGCGGCCGCGTGCTCGTCGGCGACCGCGAACTCGCCCCTGGCCGCCGCGCACTCCAGCAGCACCAGGTGCGCCAGCGCCTGCGTGGCCATCTGCCCGGAGCGCTGGGCCACCTCCAGCAGCTCCCGGCCGATGCTCTCGCGCGAGTCCACGGCGGGGATGTCGTAGGACTGGCGCAGCCGCCCGCTGAGCGCCGCCGCGATCAGCGCCGGGTCGCCGCTCTGCCTGGCCAGCTCCAGCGCCTCCAGCGACGCCTGCCGCCCGCGCTCGGGCGAGGAGGAGCCCTCCAGCTCCAGGGCGAGCGTCGTCAGCAGGCTGGCCCGCAGCCGCTGCTCGCCCGCGGGCAGCTCCATGAGCGCCTTCTCGGTGACGTCCACGATCTCCCACGCAGTGCGGGTGAAGTCGCGGGCCATGCCCTTGTGCGGCACGGCCAGCGAGGCCGCCACCTTCGCGGTGATCTCCAGGTCGCCCAGCGGCAGCGCCGCGTCCATGGCCTGGCGGCGCAGCAGCCTGGCCGCCGTCATGTCGCCGCACAGCGCCAGCGCCCTGATCTGGCGCAGCATGAGCCGCAGCCGCTCCTTGGCGGGCTCGGGCTCCTGCGCGCCGCCCTGGTCGTCGTTGTGCGACCGGTCGAACGCGGCGATGGCCTGCTCCCACAGCGTGGCCGCCTCGCGGTGGGCGAACCGCCGTTCGGCCTGCTCGGCCGCCAGTCCCGCGTAGTGCACCGCCTTCTCGGCCGCGTCGGCCAGGAAGTAGTGGTGGGCCAGCGCCGCCACGTCGGACGGGGTGCGCTGCTCGATCACCGAGGCCACGGCCGCGTGCAGCCGGGTGCGGCGCAGCCGGGAGGCATCGGAGTAGATCGTGTCGCGCACCAGGTCGTGGTCGAACCTGAGCAGCCCGGGGCCCGGCTCGGTCACCAGCCCCGCCAGCAGCGCCGCCTCCACGGCCTCGATCACGGACTCCTCGTCCACCGCCACGGCCACCAGCACGTCGAGATCGACGTCCCGGCCGATCACGGCGGCCTGCAGCAGGATCTGCTGCGCGCCGGACGGCAGCCGGGAGATGCGCCGCCGCAGCACGTCACGCACGCCGGAGGGCACCCGCGAGAGCACCTCGGTCGCACTGGCCCGGTCGGCCGCGCCCTCGGCGTCGAGCAGGCGCACGGTCTCGCGGACGAAGAACGGGTTGCCGCCGGTGCGCTCGACGATCGACTCGACCGCGTCCTCGTCGATCTCGCGTACGCACGTCGCCTTGACCAGCTCGGCCACGGCCTTCGGGTCGAGCCCCGACAGGCCCACGCGCACCGGGCTCAGCCTGGCCAGCGCGGCCAGCACGTCGGACTGGCGGTCGTCGAGCTCGCTCTCCCTGCACGTCACCACCAGCAGCACCCGGCTGGTGGCCAGCAGGCTCGGCAGCGCGCGCAGCAGGGCCAGCGTCTGGTCGTCGGCCCAGTGCAGGTCTTCGAGCGTCAGCAGCACCGGCGCGCGGCGCGCCACCCCGGCCAGGTAGCCGCCGACCGCGCGGTGCAGCCGGAAGCCGCCCGACACCTCGTCCTCGTCGGGGTCGGGGGCGGCGTCGTCGAGCAGCGGGGCGAGCAACTGCGCGTATTCGCCCGCGCCGGTCGTCTCGGTGAGCGTGCGCAGGATCTCCACCCAGGCCCAGCCGGGCGGGGTGGCGCTGGAGTCGGGGCAGGCGCCGGAGGAGGTGATCCAGCCGTCCGTGGCCAGCCTGCTTTCGAGCTGGCGCAGCAGCGTGGTCTTGCCCGCGCCCGCGACCCCGGTCACGAGCGCCACCTGGAACCGGCCCGTGCGTGAGGCCGCCGTGGTCAGCCGGGCCAGCTCGGTGTCGCGGCCGACGAACGGCTCCGGCTCCAGCGGCGGCGGCTCGACCGGCGTGGCCGGCCGGGGCGGCCAGGTGTCGCTGACCGGGGCGGGCCGCGGCGGCCGGGCCGGGGCGGCCAGCTCCAGCTCGGGTGCCTGGGACAGGATGTCGGACTCCAGCTTGCGCAGCGCCGGCCCGGGGTCGATGCCGAGCTCGTCGGCCAGCATGTTTCTGGCCCTGCGCAGCGCGGCCAGCGCGTCGCCCTGCCGGCCGCAGCGGTAGAGGCCGAGCGCCAGCAGCCGCCAGCCCTCCTCGCGCAGCGGGTGCTCGGTGGTGAGCGCCTCCAGGTCGGGCACGGTCTCGGCGTGCAGGCCGAGCCGCAGGCCGGTGTCGGCGTGCCGCTCGCGGGCCACCACGCGCAGCTCCGCCAGCCGGTTGACCTCGGCCTCGGCCCACTGCTGGTCGGCGAAGTCGGAGTAGGGGGTGCCGCGCCACAGGCCCAGCGCCTTTTCCAGGCGGCCGCGGGCCGACTGCGGGTCGCTCTCTTCGAGGTGCTCGCCGGCGGCGCGGACGAGCTGCTCGAACCTGAGCGCGTCGACCTGGTCGGGAGCCACCCGCAACGCGTAGCCGGAGGCCACCGTCACCAGCAGCCGGTTGGGCCCGCCGCGCGGGCGGCCCGGCTCCAGCACCCGGCGCAGGCGCGAGATGTAGACCTGCAGGCCCGACTGCGCGCCCTTGGCCGCGTCGTCATCCCACAAATCGTAAAGAAGTGTGTCAACGGGCACGACCTGACCTCTTGCCACGAGCAGTCGGGCGAGGACGGCCCGCTGCCGCAACCCGCCGAGGTCGAGTTCGTCGTCGTGTTCGTACGCCTCGACTGGCCCCAGAACTCGGAACGCCACCATGTCAGCCGCCACGCTATGCGTGCCTTGGAATCACGCACAAGGCCCGTGGTTGATTAGCATCTGTTGGGTTTGGGATTGTCACCGGGTGGCCTTCGGGATCGCGGACGGGGGCTCCGCGCCGGCGTTCCGGCCGTTGCGCCTGCGCAGGAGTGCCCACGCGCCCAGAGCCAGGCCACCGAACGGGATCTCGATAGTGTAAGTCCAGAAGCCGAAAAGCAGTGCGGCGGCCGTCGCCGGAGCGACCTCGACCCCGAAGCCCTGGGTGAGGAGCAGGACCACGCCGCCCTCCATGATCCCGGCGCCGCTGGGCGTGATCAGGACGCTGGTGAGCACGCGGGACAGGGCGAAGACGGCGATCGACTCGGCCGGTCCCGGCCAGGCGCCGGTGGCCTCCAGGCAGACCGCCATGATCGCCCACTGGGAGCCGAGGAAGAACACCATGCCGAGGGAGAGCCCCGGCCACCGGCTCCTGACGACCCCGGCGGTGTCGGCGCGCAGCTTCTGGAACGCCTCGGAGGCGTTGATCTTCAGGCGCAGCAGCCGGGCGAGCACGTCGAGCACGCGGCCGAGCACGGTGGCGGCGCGGTCCCAGTAGAGGGCGACGGCCACGACCACGCAGAGCACCAGGATGGAGATCGCGCCGGTCCAGCCCGCCTGGGCGATCTGCGGGGTGGCCGCCTTGCCCGCGATCAGCAGCGCGATGATCCCGACGGCCGGCAGGACGAACCTGAACAGCGTGTTCCAGATGCCGCTGACCAGCGTCATGACCACGAACGACCGGCTGGTGAAGCCCCAGCCCCTGGTCATCGCGAAGGACAGCGCGACCCCCACGGCCCCGCCGAAGGGCAGCAGGTTGCTCACCGCGCTGCCCGCCGCGTTGAGCGTGAGGCCCTGCAGGTTGTTGAGGCCGGGCAGGGAGTTGGTCAGCACGAACGTGTAGGCCAGCAGGCTCAGCAGCCACAGCGCGGTCATCAGCGCGATCTCGCCGCCCCCGAGCGTGCCGAACACCGCGAGGATCTGCTGCCAGGACACGGGCTTGCCGGTGAGCGTGCGCAGGATCTGCGGCAGGTAGAGCACGAGCAGCACGGCCAGCCCGAGCGACAGCACGGAGAGGGTGATCTGGAGCCACTTGTTCTTCATCGGGTCCAGTCTGCCGGTTGGCGGCGGGGGCCTCGTCAATCTCAGGTATCAGTCGGGCCACCGGTCGAAGGGATGAGTGAGGCGGGTGCCCGGGGGGAGGTCGCGGCGTACGTACCATTCGGTGCCGAAGACCAGCCGGTAGAGAGGGCGGGGGACCTTGAGCATGACGGCGAGCGTGCGGTCGCTGTCGCCGCCGCTGGCCTGGGAGGCGTGCGCGGCCATGGAGGCCCGCTTCTGGCTGGTGTATCTCCGGACGTTGACCCGGTGGGTGATCGTCTCGCTGGAGGAGTAGGCGCTCTCGAAGGTCCGTACGTCGAACTCCGGCGGGAACCTGTAGAACCTGCCCGCGATCCGCAGCAGCCTGACCAGCGGGTCGCGGTTGACCGTCGCCTCCAGGACGATCTTCGTGCCCGCGATCTTCGCCGCCCGCTTGCCCACCCGGTGCACCTGCACGTGGTCGGGATGGCCGTAGCCGCCCGCGGGATCGTAGATCGCCAGCAGGTCGGCCTGCTCCTCCTGGAGGATCGCGGCCAGCGCCTTGGCCGCCTCCTCGCTGTCGGCGTCGATGAAGGCGTTGTCGGGCCGCTCCTCGGCGATGCCGCCCTTGGGGCTCAGCCCCGAGTCGCCGTAGCCGAGGCACTCCACCCGGGCGCAGCCCAGCAGCGCGGCCGACGTGTAGAGCTCCTTGAGCCTGGTCTCGCCGAGCGCCTCGCCCGGCTCCATCTCGGCCAGCCCGCGCTCGCCCGCGGTGGCCACCACGAGCACCACGCGGTGTCCTTCGGCCGCGAGCATCGCCATGGTGCCCGCCGTCAGCAGGGCCTCGTCGTCGGGATGGGCATGGAAGAACACAGCGGTACGTGGAGGCACACGCCCAGATTAGTCTGGGAGGGGTGCGGATCTTTCACGTGAGTGACTGTTACCTGCCACGACTCGGGGGAATCGAGGTCCAGGTCGCCGACCTCGTACGGATGCAGCGGGAGGCCGGGCACGAGGTCTCGGTGGCCACGGCGACCCGGGGCGAGCCGCTGCCAGGTGTGCACAGGATCGTCGCCAGGATGCCCTTCGACCTGCCGGTGCACCCGTTCGGTGTGGGGTTGCTCACCCGCCGCATCACCGCGGTCCGGCCCGACGTGGTGCACGTGCATGCGGGGGCGGTCTCGCCGTTCGCCTGGATGGGGGTGCGGGCGGCGGTGCGGGCGCGGGTGCCGTGCGTGGTGACCGTGCACAGCATGTGGGATCCGCTCACCCGCGGGGCCTATCGGCTGCTGCGGCTGGTGTTCGGCTGGCAGGGGTGGGGGCTGGTGGCCACCACGGTCAGCAACGCCGCCGCGGTCCCGATCCGCGCGGTGGCGGGGCCGGCGGTGCCGGTGCGGGTGGTCTCCAACGGCCTTGACCTGTCCGGCTGGGCGCTGCCGGGGAGCCCGCACCGCAACGGCGAGGTGCACATCGTGGCCGTCGGCCGGTTGGCGCCGCGCAAGCAGCCCGTACGCCTGCTGAGGCTGCTGCGGGCGGCGAGGGCGCGGGTGCCCGCGCGGATCCCCATCCGGGCCACGATCGTCGGCGACGGTCCCGCCAGAGGGCAGATGGAGCGCTTCCTCGCCCGGCACCGGATGGCCGGCTGGGTCTCCCTGCCCGGCCGCTACACCCGGGAGCAGATCGCCAAGGTGCTGGAGTCGGCCGACGTGTTCGTGGCGCCCGCGCCGCGCGAGTCGTTCGGCATCGCGGCCCTTGAGGCGCGGGCGGCGGGGCTGCCGGTGGTGGCCAGGGAGCAGAGCGGGGTGGCCGACTTCGTCAAGAACGGCACCGAGGGACTGCTCGGACGCACGCTGGGCGACCTGTCGCGGGCGGTGGCGCGACTGTGCGTGGACGCGGGGCTGCGCGAGGCGATCGCGGCGCACAACCGGTCGACGCCGCCCGCCGCGGGCTCGTGGCCGACCGTGCTGGAGGGGTTCGAGGGGGCGTACGAGCAGGCGGTGAGCCGGTCGCGGCGCGGCACCGCGTAGCGCGCCGGGCCGGATATGACCCCGGACATGACACGGTCGCCGCACCACCTGCCCCCGCGGGCGGTGCGACGACCGGTCGGGGCGCGACCGCCGCTGCGACCTGCCCCCCACGGGCCGCTGTGCGACGGTCGCGCGTTGATCAGCCGCAGGCGGCGACGGCCTTGGCCTGGATCTCTGGGAGCTTCGACATCGCGTCCGTGGTGGCGGTCGGGTCGTCGAAATTGACGCTCTCGAAGACGGTCGCCATGTCGTTCACCGCGCTCGCGAGGTCCCCGTCATACTGGCCCGCGAGAGTCTTGAGTTTGCCGGCGGCGTCCTGGCTGGCCTTCTCGATGGCCGCGGGGTCGCTTCCCGCGCTGCTGAACTCAGTCGTGATCTTGGTGATCTCCTGACTGACGTTGGCGCAGTCAACAGCCTGGCCGACCGCTCCACAAGACGTGGTGAGAACGGCGAGAGTCAGCGTCGCGGCCGCGACGGCGAGGCGACGAGGGGGTGTCATTCCGTGCCCTTCGTAGGTTCTTACAACGAAGGGAACATTATGGATGAGCGCTTGATCGTCACTTGCACCCCACTAACACCGCCCGCGTCAAGTGGGCGTAAAGCCACCGGATCGACCTGGGGAATCCCCTCCTGCAAGGGAGAGAAAATCCGGGGGCTCCCAGTGGGTGACATCCCTTGACACCTCGGGAGACCCGCCCGACTATTCGCATATAGAGCAACTCGGTGCGTAATACGCAACAAGGGGTGCGGGTTGACGACCACTTCGAGCTTGATCTCCACGCTGCCCGGCCGCTCGTACACCGACCCTGAGGTGTTCGCCGACGAGCAGGCCACGATCTTCGAAAGCCTCTGGTTCTGCGCGGTCCGGGCCGCCGACCTGCCCACGCCGGGCGCGTTCAGGACGGTCCAGGTCGGCAGGGAGAGCGTGATCGTCCTACGCGGCCGCGACGAGCGGCTGCGTGCCTTCCTCAACGTGTGCCGGCACCGCGGCGCCCGGCTGTGCCTGGAGGAGAGCGGCGCGGTGAAGCGCACGATCAGGTGTGCCTATCACGCCTGGTCCTACGATCTCGACGGCCGCCTCGCCGCCGCGCCCAACCTGGCCAAGATGCCCGACATCGATCGGGTGGAGTACGGCCTGGTCCCCGTGCACCTGCGCGAATGGCTCGGCTACGCCTGGGTGTGCCTGGCCGAGCGGCCGCCCTCGTTCGAGGAGACGGTGACGTACGCGGCCACCGAGCGGCTCGGCGACCCCGCCGCCATCGAGCGCTACCACGTGGACGGGCTCGCGCTCGGCCGCAGGATCGTCTACGACGTCCGGGCCAACTGGAAGCTCCTGGTCGAGAACTTCATGGAGTGCTACCACTGCGCCACCATCCACCCCGAGCTGACCGCCGTGCTCCCGGAGTTCGCCGGCGGCTACGCGGCCCAGTACTACGTGGGCCACGGAGCCGAGTTCGCCGAGCGGGCCGAGGGGTTCACCGTGGACGGCAGGGCGGGGTTCGGCAAACTGCCCAGCGTGGCTCCGGAGCAGGACCGCCGCTACTACGCGATCACCGTCAAGCCGCAGGTCTTCGTCAACCTGGTGCCCGACCACGTGATCATGCACCGGATGTTCCCGCTGGCCGTCGATCGGACGGTGGTCGAGTGCGACTGGCTCTACCACCCCGACGTGGTCGCCTCCGGGGCGGACCTGTCGTCGTCGGTGGAGCTGTTCCACCGGGTCAACGAGCAGGACTTCGCGGCATGCGAGCGGACCCAGCCGGGGATGTCGTCACGGGCCTACCGGGACGGCGGCGTGCTGGTGCCCAGCGAGCACCACATCTCGATCTTCCATCACTGGGTGAACCAGCGCTTGCGCGGGTAGCGCACGGTGACGCCGCCGTATTTCGACCGGCCGCTGATCACCACCTGCACGGAGCCGGGGCTGGACCTGTGCGACACGCCCGAGTTCGCGCGCCCCCAGTCGCTCTGGAACCCGTCCACGTTCGCCGCCGCGCCCTCCGGCAGGGTGATCCGGGCGGAGCCGTAGGTGAGGTTGAGCTCGATCTCGACGACCGGGTGGTCGATGACGGCTTCGGAAAGGTCGAGGTCGACGCTGCCGTGCTTGGAGGTCACCCGCAGCCGGCGCGGGACCAACCAGTCGCCGGAACGCTTGAGGTGGCCGTTCTTCGCCTCCAGCTCGATCACGTCCCTGGCCGGAGGCCGATCGTCGGGTAGATCGCTGACCAGGCCGGCCAGGTCGCCGTAGATCTTCGCGCCCAGGGCCAGTTCGAGGCGGTCTTCGAGCTCCATCTGGGTGAGACGACCCTCGGCGAACGCGTGCTGCAGGCGCTGTGCGGTGCGCTCCCGGTCCTCGTCGGAGACCCGCATCTGCAATTCCGACATATCTTGAGCATAGGTTCGTGGCGCTCAGAACGGGAGATGCCGGCCTGATGGGGTGCGCAGATCGAGAGGAACCGGCCGGCGCTCCGGCCGGGGACGGCGGATGACCTGGATTCTTCTCACAACATCTACGTACCCAACGGCTCGCCATGAAGTCACCTTCGTTGGGTAGCGTGAGAGCTGATGTTCGCGGAGCCCTTCCTGCACCCGGCGCTCTTCTATCGTGGGGAGCGAGAATACGCGGCTGCCACCACGGCGTTCGTGCGGGCCGGTCTGGCCGCCGGGGAGCCCGTCGCGGTCGCCGTACCGGCCGGAAACCTCGCCGTGATCGAGGCCGAGCTGGGTTCCGACGCCAGGGCCGTGCACCTGCTCGACATGAGCAAGGTCGGGCGCAATCCGGGGCGGATCATCCCCGCCGTGCTGGGCGACTTCGCCGACCGGCATCCCGGCCGGCCCGTGCGGATCATCGGTGAGCCGATCTGGCCGGGCCGCACCGCGACGGAATATCCCGCGTGCGCGCAGCACGAGGCGCTGATCAACCTGTCGTTCGCGGGGCGGTGGATCACGATCCTGTGCCCGTACGACGCCGCCCGCCTGGACCCCTTGATCCTCCGCGAGGCCGCGCTCACCCATCCCGTGCTGCGCGACGCCACGGGAGAGTGGCCCAGCGCCGACTACGCGCCGGACCTCGTGGTGGACGGGCACAACCGGCCGCTGGAGGAGCCGGTGGGGTTCGTCTCCCTGCGGTTCGACCGCACCAACCTGTCCGCCACGCGGGCGCTGGCCGCGCGCCGGGCGGTCGAGCTGGGGTTCGGCAGAGACCGGCTCGACGACATCCGGCTGACGGTGGCCGAGCTCGGCGCCAACAGCCTCGACCACGGCGGCGGCGCGGGGCTGATCAGGGTGTGGACCGCGGAAGGGCGGCTGGTGTGCGAGGTCAGCGACGCGGGCCACATCACCGACCCGCTGGCCGGGCGCAAGCCCGTCGATCCGCGGGCGTCGGGCTCGCGCGGGCTGCTCATCGTCAACCTTCTCAGCGACCTCGTCCGCGTCCACACCCATGCCGGTGGCACAGCGGTCCGCGCCTACTTCGACCTCCCCTGACCAGCCCGGCCCTCTCAGCGGCCGATCTCCGACATGTTGGGGTAGCGGGTGCCGCGCACGGCGTCCGCGGGCACGGCCGCCGCGAGCGCGGCGAGCTGCTCGGCGGTCAGCGTGATGTCCGCGGCGGCCGCGTTCTCCTCCAGATACTTCAGCCGCTTCGTGCCCGGGATCGGCACCACGTCCTCGCCCTGGGCGAGCACCCACGCGAGCGAGATCTGCGCCGCGGTGACCCCGGCCGCGTCCGCGACCTTCTTCACCTCGGCCGCCAGCGCCGCGTTGTGCGCGGCGTTCTCGCCCGAGTTGCGCGGCATCCACTTGCGGAAGTCGGTGTCGGGCATCTCGTCGGCGGGCGGCAGCGTTCCGGTCAGGAAACCGCGGCTGATCGGCGAGTACGCCACCAGTCCCACCCCCAGCTCCCTGGCCGCCGGCAGGATCTCCGCCTCCAGGTCCCTGGTGAACAGCGAGTATTCGGTCTGCAAAGCGGCGATCGGGTGCACCGACGCGGCCTTGCGCAGTGTGTCCGCACCGACCTCCGACAGGCCGAGGTGGCCGACCTTGCCCTCCTTGACCAGCTCGGCCATGGCCCCCACCGACTCCTCGACCGGCACCTCCGGGTTGCGGCGGTGCATGTAGTAGAGGTCGATGCGGTCGACGCCGAGGCGGCGCAGCGAGGCGTCGCAGGCGGCCCTGATGTACTCGGGGCTGTTCTCGATGGAGCGGGTGGTGCCCTCGCGCTTGATGCCGAACTTGGTGGCCAGCACGACCTCGTCTCGCCGGTCCCTGATGGCGCGGCCGACGAGCTCCTCGTTGGCTCCGCTGCCGTACATGTCGGCTGTGTCGAGGAAATTCACGCCGAGATCGAGCGCGCGGTGGATGACGGCGATGGACTCCTTGTCGTCCCCCTGGCCGTAGAACTCCGACATGCCCATGCAACCGAGGCCCAGCGCGGAGACCTGGAGGTTGTCCTGTCCTAGAGTGCGCTTGTTCATGTCTGCCTCTCGCAGTTGTCCGCAGCCGCGGTGCGGCCCCCTGGATCGTCATGTTCGCCCTTAGAGCGCGCTCTAAGTCAAACCGGGTGCGGGTCCCTGTACCCACCCTGAGGGGGCGAGCCCTACCAAGGGTCACGTTCACACAGGTCACCAGGGCCCCTCAGGGGAGACACCGACCAAGGTATCAGGGGATCCTTCAGGGCCGGTTGGGGTCCATCTCCGATACTGCGCGTGGCCGCGTTCCAGGACTTTTGTAGGCATGAAGGGATTGCTTGTCAGTGGGTTCGCGGCCATGGGCACCGGGACCGGCGCCATGCTCACGTTGCACGCCGAGGCGGGGCTCGACCCGGTGCACAGTGTCATCAGCGAGTACGCCTTCCACGCCGGCGGCTGGCTGCTGCCCGCCTCGCTGACGTTGTTCGCCGTCGGCGGCACGCTGATCGCCGAGGCGCTGCGCCGGGCCGGGACGAGCCGCTGGGCCGTCGCGCTGGTGCTGGCGTGGGCGGCGAGCATGTTCCTGATCGGTGCCTTCCCCACCGACCGGCCCGGGGTGCCGCTGTCCATGTCGGGGGGCATCCACCGCTATGCCGCCTTCGCGGCCTTCCTCGCGATGCCCGTGGTCGGGCTGCTGCTCGCCAGGGCCCGCATCCGCTACGCCGGGGCGGTGCGCGTCCTCAGCGGGATCGCGCTCGGGGCGCTGCTGCTGGTGGTGATCCCGTACGTGGTGCGGATGTTCGGCGTGCCCCTGAGCAACGACGACATCCCGGCCGGGCTGACCCAGCGGGTCGTGGTGGTCGCGGAGCTGGGGGTGCTGGCGCTGGCCGGGCTGTCGATGCTGCGGCCCCGGGTCCGGCACGCCGCCGCCGAGCCCGCCCTGGCGTGACGCGCCGTCCTGTGGAGGCTTCCGGGCACTCCGGGAGCCCTTTTCCGTGATCCACGTGCGTGAAACGCGGTGATCGGGAAAGGGGGGATTGCCCAACGTGGCAAGCGGGAGGTCTGACATGACGATTCTGGTGGCGTACGACGGTTCTGATGATGCCAAGGCCGCCATCGCCCTCGCGGGTGAGCTCATGCGTGGGGAGCACGCGGTGGTGCTGACGGTGTGGGAGCGGGTGGCGCTGGCCGCGTCCCGGGCCTCGGCCGGGCTCATGCTGACGCTCGACCAGGCCGGCCTGGAGGACGAGGCGATCGGGGAGGCGATGAGGCAGCTCGCCGAGCAGGGCGCGGAGCTGGCCCGCCAGGCGGGACTGGAGGCGAGCGCGCGCTGTGACACGGACTCGGTGTCCGTCTGGTCGACGATCGTGGACGTGGCCGACGAGATCGACGCCAAGCTCATCGTGACCGGCACGCGAGGGCTCGGCGGGGTGCGCTCGCTGCTGCTGGGCGGCACCTCCGACCGGGTGCTGCACCACGCGAACCGGCCGGTGCTGGTGGTGCCCGCCCCGGAGAAAAGCGACTGACCGAGCCGGCCGGGCGGGCTATCATGGAGGCATGACGGCTCGCCTGGTGATGATGGCCCCCTAGGGGGTTTCACCGGCGACGTCTTGTTGAGGCCCTGCGAGCGGGGCCTCTCGTCGTGTCCGGGGCCCCTTGGAGGCATCCGATGTACGTCACGACGACCATTCCCTACGTCAACGCCCGGCCGCATCTCGGGCACGCGCTGGAGCTCGTCCAGGCCGACGTGCTGGCCCGGCACCACCGGCGGCGGGGTGAGCCCGTACGGTTCCAGACCGGGACCGACGACAACTCGCTGAAGAACGTGCTGGCCGCCGAGGAGCTGGGCGTGCCGGTGCGGGACCTGGTGGAGCGGAACGCGGCCGCGTTCGAGGGGCTGCGGCGGCCGCTGGACCTGTCCTTCGACTCGTTCATCCGGACCAGCGGCCATCCGGGGCACCGGGCCGGGGTCGAGCGGATCTGGGCGGCCACCCGGCACGACCTCTACCAGCGGCACTACGCGGGGCTCTACTGCGTGGGCTGCGAGCAGTTCTACCCGGCGGGCCCCTGCCCCGACGGGCACGAGGCGCCGCTGCAGCAGGTGTCGGAGGAGAACTGGTTCTTCCGGCTGTCCCGCTACCGGGACGCGCTGCTGGAGCTGATCGAGGGCGGCCGGCTCAGGATCGAGCCGGCCGGGCGGCGGAACGAGGTGCTGGCGTTCGTCCGGGCGGGGCTGGCCGACATCAGCGTCTCGCGGTCGGCCGTACGCGCCAGGGGGTGGGGGATCCCGGTGCCGGGCGACCCCGGCCAGGTGGTGTACGTGTGGTGGGACGCCCTGGCCAACTACGTGACCGGGCTGGAGGGCGGCGACTACGAGCGCTGGTGGGTTTCCGAGAAACGCAGGACCCACCTGGTGGGCAAGGGCGTGATCCGGTTCCACGCGGTCTACTGGCCGGCGATGCTGCTGTCGGCCGGGCTGCCGCTGCCCACCGAGATCTTCGTGCACGACTACCTCACGGTGGATGGGCGCAAGATCAGCAAGTCGGCGGGATCCGCCGCCGACCCGGTGTCGCTGGTGGACGCGTACGGGGTCGACGCCGTGCGGTGGTGGCTGCTGCGCGAGGTGCCGCGCGTCGGCGACCGCGACTTCACTGAGGGCGGGCTGGCCGCCCGCGCCGACGAGGACCTGGCCAACGGCCTGGGAAATCTGGTCAACCGGGTCGTCACCATGGTGCACCGGTTCCTGGACGGCCGGGTGCCCGAGGTTCCCGCGCGGGAGCCGGCCCAGGTGTCCGGCGCGGTGCACGAGGCGCTGGAGGACTTCGACTTCCGGCGGGCGGCGGCGGCCGTGTGGGCGCTCGTCGAGGCGGCCAACAGGTTCGTCGATCAGACCCAGCCGTGGCGGCAGGCCCCCGACGCGCGGGAGGTGTCGCTGGCCACGCTCGTGCGGGCCTGCCGGGAGATCGCCGTGCAGTTGGAGCCCTTCCTGCCGACGGCGGCGGCGCGGGTGGCGGCGGCGGTGCGCGGAGAGCGGTTGCCGCGGCCGGAGCCGCTGTTCCGGCGCCTCGTGGCGAAGGTTGACGGAGATCGACTGGGGGCCTAGGTTGGCGGCGCGACCAACCAGTCGGTATGGAGGTGCTCGTGCCCACCATCAACACCGTCCGCGGCCCCCTTGACGTGGACGAACTTGGTCAGACCCTCATGCATGAGCACATCTTCGTCGTGGCCACCGAGCACCTGGACAACTACGGCAAGGGTGCCTGGTGGGACGAGGAGTTCCGGGTGGCGGACGCCGTCACCAAGCTCAACGCGGTGGCCGCCAAGGGGGTGCGGACGCTCGTCGACCCGACCGTGTGGGGGCTGGGCCGCTACATCCCGCGCGTCCAGCGGATCGCCGAGCAGGTGCCCGGCCTCAACATCGTCGTCGCCACCGGCATCTACTCCTTCGAGGAGCTCCCGCACCAGTACGAGCACCGCGGCCCCGGCCTGGCCATCGACGGCCCCGACCCGATGGTCGACGACTTCGTCCGCGACCTCACCGACGGCATCGCCGACACCGGCGTCAAGGCCGCGTTCCTCAAGTGCGTGGTCGAGGCGAAGGGCCTGACCCCCGGCGTCGAGCGCATCTGCCGCGCCGTGGCCCAGGCGCACGTGCGCACCGGCGCGCCGATCACCGTGCACACCAACTCCTACACGCGGAGCGGCCTGCTCGTCCTGGACCTGTTCGGCAAGGAGGGGGCCGACCTGACGAAGGTGGTCGTCGGGCACGCGGGCGACAGCAACGACCTGGACTACCTCATGCGCCTGGCGGACACGGGCGCGATCCTCGGGATGGACCGATTCGGGCTGGACGTCTACAACTCGACGGCCCAGCGGGTGGCCACGGTCGCCGCGCTCTGCCAGCGGGGATACGCCGACCGCATGGTCCTCAGCCACGACACGGCGTGCTTCATGGACTATTTCGGTGGCGCCTGGGACGAGGCCCGTCCGACGCTCGCGCCGAACTGGCGCTACGATCACATTCACGACGACGTTTTGGCCGCACTGCTGGACTCGGGTGTGACCGACGACCAGATTGAGCAGATGCTGGTGTTCAACCCGAAACGCTACTTCTCGTAAAGTAGGTGCGATCGGGAGAACAACGCGCGGGTAGGTGGAGCTGGGTGACTTCGGAGCAGGCCTTGTCGATCAGCCTCGGACTCCAGGGACCCTGCGTCATCGCGCGGCTGACAGGGGATTTCGACTTCGGCTCCGCGGCCGAGGTCCGTGACCGCGTCACCAAGGCCCTCGACCTCACCCAGCCCCCGTTGCTCGTCATCGACATGCAGGCGGTCAGCGTCTGCGACTCCTCCGGCCTGTCCGTGCTGGTCTACCTGCACAAGGCGGTCACCGCCTCCGGCGGCAAGCTGCTGCTGTCCGGGCTGAACGGCCGGTGCAAGCACCTGTTCGCGATCACCGCGCTGGACAAGTTCTTCGACATCCGCAGCACGGCCGAGCTGGCCATCGCGGAACTCAACGAACCCGGGAGTTCGCCGCCGTTCACCGGGTAGTGCCCGTGCTCATCGAGCGTGATGGGGGCACGCCTGGCCGGGCAGGAGGTCCGGACGTGCACCGAGATCGCGGAGCGCCTGGGCCTGGCCAGGGAGCGCATTCGCCCGTTGGAGCGCCAGGCGCTGAAACGGCTCAGGAAGGGCGGCCCGTTACTGGCGTGGGCGTCCTCGGGATTGGGCGTATAAGGGCGATATAAGCTGATAACCGTTTCGTATCGGAAGTGCCCGGTGAAATGTCGGCGTGCCGCTTTTCTTGATAGGGGTTGATCAGGTACTGGTCGTTACCAACAGGGGGAAGCGGCCGTCTTCATCACTGGGGGCATCACATGTTCAAGAGTCTTGCCGGCGTGGCCTTAGTCGTTGCTGCCGCGACCGCTCTCCTGGCGGCACCCGCCAACGCGTCCACGGCGGGTACGTCCGCCGACGCGTCGGTCGCCGCCACCGCCGCCAGACCTCAGCTCATCCGTACCAAGGTCTACTTCGGTAGATGCAAGGACACCTGCCAGGTCAAGGTCCGCGTCACGAACATCTCCCGCAAGACCCTCTACCGCGTGAAGCTGAACGCGAACCTCACGATCAACGGCCGCAAGATGGGGGCCTGCTACGACAACGTGGGCACCATCAAGGCCCGTAAGGTCCGCTGGGCGTCCTGCACCGTGCGCACCGCCACGCTGAGCCGTTACTACAACGCCTGGCTGGACGGTGACCTCGCGTCCTACAACAAGTACGCCCGCACGTCCGTGTCGTACCTCTACTACCGCTGAGTGACCGCCAGGGGCCGGTCGACCCCCGGCCGGTCCCCTGGCCTCACGCGGTGACGAGGATGGCCACTCCGATCAGCACGACGACCGGGACGAGCCACATCACGGCCTCAAGAGCGAACTCCTTGTACATCGCGTAAGTCTCCTTCTGCGGGGACGGCATGAGTGACTGCAGCATAGCCGCCCCCGCCACCTGCTCGTTCCGCCCGGGTCAGGTCGTGACCGCGCCGTCCGAGGCGGAGCCGACCGTGGCGACGTACTTCGTCAGCACTCCGCGCTCGACCGCCCGCTCGGGCCGTCGCCAGGCCGCCCGGCGCCGCTCCAGCTCCTCCTCGGGCACCACCAGGTCCAGTGTCCCCGCCGCGCTGTCGACGACCACCGTGTCGCCGTCGCGCACCAGCGCGATCGGCCCTCCGTGGTACGCCTCCGGGGCCACGTGCCCGATCACCAGCCCGTGCGAGACCCCGCTGAAGCGCCCGTCGGTGACCAGCGCCACCGAGTCGCCGAGGCCCCGGCCGACGAGTGGCCCGGTGATCGAGAGCATCTCGCGCATGCCGGGACCGCCCGCCGGCCCCTCGTAGCGGACGACGATGACGTCACCGGCCACGATCTGCCCGGCGTCGATCGCGGCTGTGCACTCGGCCTCCGAGTCGAACACCCTGGCGGGCCCCTCGTGCCGGAAATCCTGCTTGCCGCCCAGCTTGAGCACGCACCCGTCGGGCGCGAGCGAGCCCCGCAGGATGGCCAGCGCGCCGCGCGACTTGAACGGCTCAGCCACGCTCGCCACGACCCGCTGCCCCGGCGCCTCGTGGGCCCCCGCCGCGACCTCGGCGAGCGTGCGGCCGTCCACCAGCGTGACGTCGTCGCGCAGCAGCCCGGCGGCCAGCAGCCGGCGCACCACCAGCGAGGTCCCGCCGGCCCGCCACAGGTCGAGGGCCGTGTGCTCGCCGCCGCTCGGTTTGAGCCCGGTGATGATCGGGACCTCGCGGCAGACCTCCCCGATCCGGTCGATCCGCAGCGGCAGCCCCGCCTCGCGAGCGATGGCCAGCAGGTGCAGCACGGCGTTCGTGGAGCCGCCCATCGCGGCGACCGACACGATCGCGTTGTGCAGCGCGTCCTCGGTGAGCACGCGCGACGGGCGGGCGTCGCGGGCCAGGGCGCCCATCGCGATCTCGCCCACCCGCCGCGCGGCGGCGTTCTTCTCCTCGGCCACCGCCGGGATGTCGCCGATCCCGAACGGGGCCAGGCCGAGGAAGTCGGCGACGCCGCCCATGGTGTTGGCGGTGTACTGAGCGGCGCAGGTGCCGGCGCCCGGGCAGGCGTGCCTGGCCAGGTCGTCCAGGTCGGCCTGGTCCAGGCGGCCGACGGCCCGCTCGCCGAGCGCCTCCCACATGTCCTGAATGGTGACGTCGCGCCCGCGCCAGCGGCCCGGCATCATGCTGCCGCTGTAGAGCACGACGGAGGGCACGTCCAGCCGGGCCAGCGCCATGATCGCCGCCGGTACGGTCTTGTCGCAGCCCACGATGGCCACCAGCGCGTCGAAGCCGTGCGCGCGGCCCATGAGCTCGATCGAGTCCGCGATGACCTCGCGGCTGATCAGCGAGGCGCGCATGCCGGGCGTGTGCATGGTGAGGTTGTCGGAGACCGCGATGGTGTTGAACTCCATCGGCGTCCCGCCCGCCGCGCGCACCCCCTCGGCCACATGGGCGGCCAGCTCGCGGTGGGTGAGGTTGCACGGCATGGTGCCGGTCCAGGTGGTGGCGATGCCGACCGTGGGGCGGCGCATGTCCTCGTCCGACATGCCCATGGCGTACAGGTGGGAGCGGGCCGGTGCGCGGTCGGGATCCTCGGCGATGCTCAAGAACACTCCTCCGGTGATGTGGTTCGTGGCCCTTCCATGATCCGCCTACTGCTCGCGCATTCCCCACGGGGACCCGTATTCCTCCAGCAGGTCCAGGAACGGCCTGGGTTCGAACGCCTCGGGGCCCAGCACGCCCGCGCCCTTCCACGCCCCGTCGGCCAGCAGTTCCAGGGCGACGACCGGGTTGACGGCGGTCTGCCAGACGACGGCCTGGGAGCCGTACTCGCGCATCGACCACTGGTTGTCCACCACGTGGTACAGGTACACCTCGCGGGGCCGCCCGTCCTTGCGGCCCTTCACCCAGGTGCCCGCGCAGGTCTTGCCGTGCATGCGGTCGCCGAGCCCGGCCGGGTCGGGTAGCACGGCGGCCACCAGGTCGCGCGGCGACACCTTGACCGTGCCGTGGTCCGTCTTCACCGGGACCGGCTCGGTCCTGTCCACGCCCAGCGCGTGCAGGGTCTTGAGCTTGTCGATGAAGTCGTCGCCGAGGCCGTACTTGAAGGTGACCCGCTGGGCCGGGATCCACCGGGGGACGAGCACGACCTCCTCGTGCTCGACGTTCACGCACTCCACGGGGCCGATGCCGGCCGGGAAGTCGAAGACCTCGGGCTCGCTGAACGGCTCCGTGGTGTACCAGCCGCGGTCCTTCTCGTAGATGACCGGCGGGTTGAGGCACTCCTCGATCGTGGTCCAGATGTTGAACGACGGGGCGAAGTCGTAGCCGTCGACCGTCAGGTTCGCGCCGTCCCTGATGCCGATCTCCTCGATCTCGTCGAAGAGCTCGTCGGCGGCGTACCGGGCGAAGACGTCGGCCAGGCCGGGCTCCACGCCCATGCCGACCAGCGCCAGCCTGCCCCGCGCGGTCCACTCGGCCTCGCGGGCGAACTGGTCGTCGCCCAGCTTGACCCCCACCTCCTCGTACGGGCGGTCGGGGTGCGGCCTGGACATCGACATCGCCATGTCGAGGTAGTCCGCCCCGCCCGCCAGCGCCGCGTCGAACAGCGGCAGCACGAAACGCGGGTCGGTGGCGTTGAGCAGGACGTCGCACCCGTACTGGGTCAGCAGGGCCGTGACGGCGGACGGGTCGGCGGCGTCGATCTTGACGGGGGTGAACCTGCCCGCCCGCTCGCCCAGCGCGGCGACGGCGGCCTTGGCGCGGGGGAGGTCGTAGTCGGCGACCACCATGTGGTCGAAGAAGTCGCGGCGCGCCGCGATCCGGGTGATGGCGGTTCCCACTCCGCCGGCTCCTACAAGAAGGATGCGCATGACTATTTATCCCCTTTTATACGCTTTTTGTGGGGTATGTCGTTCATCCAACGCCAGTAGGGTCTTCAACGTCAATGGTGTTGGCATAAGGGGAGATATGGCGACCAAACGGGTGGTGCCGGAGACCGCACGCAGGCGGCGGCGCCCCACCAAGCAGGGACAGGTGCTGACACACCGGCTCATCGTGGAGACCGCGCTGCGCATGCTGCGCGAGCACGGCGCGGCCGGCCTGACCGCCCGCCGCCTCGGCCTCGCCCTGGGCGCCGACGCCAGCACCGTCTACCGGTACTTCCGCGGCATGGACGATCTGACCCTGGCCATCGCGGACGAGGTGTTCGCCAACGCGATGGCGGACTGGCGGCCCACCGGCGACTGGCGGGCCGACCTGCGCGACCTTGGCCTGCGCATCCACGACTCCTATCTGGCCCATCCACAGGCCGCCCTGCTGACGGCCAGCCGGGTCACGGGCCGGCCGAACGAGGTGGCCAGCGACGAGACGATCCTCGGCATCCTGCGTGGGGCCGGATTCGCGGACACCGACGCGGTGCGCATCTATCACGCGTTCATCGACCAGAGCCTGGCCTTCGCCATCCTGGACGCCGCCACGCTGGCGCTGCCGGCGCCCGCCCGGGAGGCTGATGAGGAGGTGTGGCGGGACACGTACGCGCGGCTGCCCGCGCGTACCCATCCCAACATCGCCGCGACGGCGCCGCTGCTGGTGGCCCGCATGAACAACAGCGCCTACCCGACGGCCCTCGACATGCTGCTGTCCAGCGCCGCCGCCCAGCTCACGGCGTAGCTCCCCCCGGCGCCCGCCGCCGGGCAGTCCGCACGCAGGCGGCCACGGCCGGTCGCCGGTCGGCCGCGGGGGCGAAGATGGGGTCCGCGTGACCACGGCCCGTGTGATCACGGCCCGCGTGACCACGGCCCGCGTGACCACGGCCCGCGTGACCACGGCCCGCGTGACCACGGCCCGGGCGACCGCGCCGGTCGGGCGGGTCAGGAGCGGTGGCGGTTCTGGGCGATGCGTTTGCCCAGGCCGGCCAGGGACTCGTCGGCCATGAGGGCGGCCAGCCGGGGCGCGTCCGCTTCCACCTGGTCGAGCACCGCCCGATGCCCGCCGGAGAACCGGCTCCAGGCCCGCACCACCTCCGGCATCGCCGCGATCCCCGCCTCGGAGAGGATGGCCTCCCTGGGCAACCACGAGGTCAGAAACCGGCTGACCCTCGCCGGACTCCACCACAGGGGACGATCCCCGACAAACTCCACCAGCTTCTCGAACGCCTCCCGCCCACCGGGCAAGTCAGGCAGATCCCGGAACCGGGCCACCGTGTCGTCGGGCGCCGGACGTACAAGATCGGGCACCGCGTGGGCCCGGGCGAGCGCGACGGGCCGCACGGCGGGCAGCGTGTCGGCGACGACCGCGCCCATGATCCGATCTCCCAGCTCGAACGCGTCCAGCACCCGCCCCGCGACCACCCCCGGATCCACCGCCGGTAGCTCCAGCCCGTCGAGGAACTTCACCTCCTCGACCACCGCGTCAACCGCCAGCCCGCCGCTCACCTGGTCGATGCCGACGACGAGCAGGTGAGGCTCCTTGCCGTTCTCATAGCGGAAGGACAGCGCCGCCAGGGTCTGCTCACCGTACGGGTCGCCCTTGCCGTACCAGCCCCCCTCGCACGTCACGTGCGTCATCCGCCGCACCCACCCGGGCAGCGGGCCCGCCACCTCGCTCCCAGCCAGCGTGTACGGCCGCGAGCCCCGGTCATCACCCTTCACCGACGACGCGCCGGATGCGCCCTCCACCGCCCGATGAACCGCCGCCAGGGCGGCGAGCGTGAGACGTGAC
This sequence comes from Nonomuraea sp. B12E4, assembly GCF_039871825.1. Taxonomy (NCBI): domain Bacteria; kingdom Bacillati; phylum Actinomycetota; class Actinomycetes; order Streptosporangiales; family Streptosporangiaceae; genus Nonomuraea; species Nonomuraea sp. B12E4. The sequence goes on from NZ_JBDPME010000020.1 coordinate 138,355, forward strand.
TCGGCGCCACGATCCTGCGCCAACCTCCGCAGGAACGGCTCCACCTCTCCGGGCTCCAGCCCGGCGGCAAGCCGCCCGGCCCAGAGCTCGGTCCGCAGGGGAGAACACCACCTGAGCAGGTCGCGAGCCTGCGCGACCGCCGCGTCATACGTCGTCGTGCCCACCCTCAGACCGTATCGCCCCCACGTGGCAGGCGATCAGCGGAGTGGCGGACAGGCGTACGGGAACCGCTGAGCCCGATGACCGAGACCGCACGGAGGGGAACGCCAGGTACGCCGCCCTTCGACGGACAACGCCCCGCGACGAAGCAGCGCACTGCGTTGTCGTCCACGATCACACACGGCCACCGTTCGCCCCGCCTCGTTGCGAGGGCTGCTGGGGCGGCACCGACCTTCTCGGGTGGGTTGTGAGACTGCCACAAACCCACCCGAGCACCGCAAACGAAGAGCCCTAGCGCTGGTCGCCGCCCAGGCCGGCCTTGCGGAGGGCCTCGGCCATGGCGCCCGTCGGGGCCGGGCGGTCCTGGCGGCGCTGGCCGCCGCGTCCGTCCCCGCGACCGCGCTGGCCGCCGTCGCCGCGCTGGCCGTCCCCGCGGCCGCGCTGCCCGTCGCCTCGCCCGCCGTCGCCCCGGCCGCGCTGGTCGTCGCCCCGGCCGCCCTGACCCCGGCCCCGCTGACCACCGTCGCCCCGGCGGCCGTCACCGCGCGAGCCGTCACCGCGCGAGCCGTCACCGCGGCCGCCTTCGCCGCGGTTGCCGCCCTGGCGGCCGGACGTGCGGCGGGGGCCGTCGCCCGAGGGCTGGGCCGTGGTCTCATCCTCCAGGCGCAGCGTCAGGGAGATGCGCTTGCGGGGGATGTCGACGTCGAGGACCTTGACGCGGACGATGTCGCCGGGCTTGGCCACATCGCGCGGATCCTTTACGTAATTGCGGGACATGGCCGACACGTGGACCAGGCCGTCCTGGTGGACGCCGACGTCGACGAAGGCGCCGAAGGCCGCGACGTTGGTGACCACGCCCTCGAGGATCATCCCCGGCGTCAGGTCCGAGAGCTTCTCGACCCCCTCCTTGAAGGTGGCGGTCTTGAAGGCCGGACGCGGGTCACGGCCCGGCTTCTCCAGCTCGCGCAGGATGTCGGTGACCGTGGGCAGGCCGAACGTCTCGTCGGTGAAGTCGGCCGGGCTGAGCGAGCGCAGCGCGGCCGTGTTGCCGATCAGTGACTTGAGGTCCGTCTTGACCGAGCCGAGGATGCGGCGCACCACCGGATAGGACTCGGGGTGCACGCTGGACCCGTCGAGCGGGTCGTCGCCGCCCGGGATGCGCAGGAAGCCCGCGCACTGCTCGAACGCCTTGGGGCCGAGCCGCGGCACGCCCTTCAGCGCCGAGCGGGTGCGGAAGGGACCGTTGGCGTCGCGGTGGCGCACGATGCTCTCGGCCAGCGTGGAGCCGATGCCGGACACGCGCGTGAGCAGCGGCGCGGAGGCGGTGTTGACGTCCACCCCGACGGCGTTGACGCAGTCTTCGACCACGGCGTCGAGCGAGCGGGACAGCTTGGACTCGGCCAGGTCGTGCTGGTATTGGCCGACGCCGATCGACTTGGGGTCGATCTTGACCAGCTCGGCCAGCGGGTCCTGCAGCCGGCGCGCGATGGAGACCGCGCCGCGCAGCGACACGTCCAGCTCGGGCAGCTCCTGCGAGGCGTAGGGGGAGGCCGAGTAAACCGACGCCCCCGCCTCCGAGACCACGATCTTGGTCACCGACGACATGTGCTGGACCAGCTCCCCGGCCAGCTTGTCGGTCTCCCGGGACGCGGTGCCGTTGCCGATCGCGATCAGCTCCACCCCGTGCTTCTGCGCGAGCGCCCCCAGGACGGCCAGCGACTGGTCCCACTGCCGCCTGGGCTCGTGCGGGTAGATCGTCGACGTCTCCACGACCTTGCCGGTGGCGTCGACCACGGCCACCTTCACGCCGGTGCGCAGCCCGGGGTCGAGCCCCATCGTCGCCCGGGTGCCCGCCGGCGCGGCCAGCAACAGGTCACGCAGGTTGGTCGCGAACACCCGGACCGCCTCGTCCTCGGCCGCCTGCCACAGCCGCATCCGCAGGTCGATGCCGAGGTGCACGAGGATGCGGGTGCGCCAGGCCCAGCGCACGGTCTCGCTCAGCCACTTGTCGGCCGGGCGCCCCTGGTCGGAGATGCCGAACCGGGAGGCGATGCGCATCTCGTAGTCGGGGGTGTCGTCGGGCTCCAGCGTGACGGAGAGGATCTCCTCCTTCTCCCCCCGGAACAGGGCCAGGATCCGGTGCGAGGGCAACTTCGTGAACGGCTCACCGAACTCGAAGTAGTCGGCGAACTTGGCCCCCGCCTCCTCCTTGCCCTCCCGGACCTGCGACACCAGCCGCCCGCGGTCCCAGAGCTGCTCGCGCAGGCCGCCGATGAGGTCGGCGTCCTCGGCGAACCGCTCGATCAGGATCGCCCTGGCGCCCTCCAGCGCCGCCGCCGCGTCCGCCACGTCCTGCGTGACGAACCCCGCGGCCGTCTCCGCCGGGTCGAGCGAGGGGTCGGCGAGCAACTGGCCGGCCAGCGGCTCCAGGCCCTGCTCGCGGGCGATCTGCGCCTTCGTGCGCCGCTTGGGCTTGTAAGGCAGATAGATGTCCTCGAGCCTGGCCTTGGTCTCGGCAGCCATGATCTGCTCGCGCAGCTCGTCGTCGAGCTTGCCCTGAGACTCGATCGACTCCAGGATCGCCGCCCTGCGCTCGTCGAGCTCGCGCAGGTAGCGCAGCCGCTCCTCGAGCGTGCGCAACTGCGCGTCGTCGAGTGCGCCGGTGACCTCTTTGCGGTATCGGGCGATGAACGGCACGGTCGCGCCGCCGTCGAGCAGCTCGACGGCGGCCTGCACCTGCCCGTCGCGCACGCCGAGCTCTGCCGCGATCCGCTGGTGAATAGAGAGCACTTGCCTGCCTTTCGATGGTCCCGCCGGTCAATTGTGCAGGACGACGCCATCCTTCATGACCAGAGTGCGCGCAGGGTGAACGACCACGGCCTCCGCGGGGCCTCCGGACGGCACCACGACCAGGTCGGCCCGGTCACCCGGGGAGAGCCCGTATCCTTCCAGCCCGAGCGCGCGGGCGCCGCCGAACGTGGCGGCCTCCAGCGCCAGCTCGATGTCCTCATCCCTGCGGAAGGTGCTGCGGTAGGCGACGTGCATCGCCCGCTCCAGCATGTCGCCGCTGCCGTAGGGGCCCCACAGGTCGCGGATGCCGTCGTGCCCGCAGGCGACGGTCACCCCGGCGGCGCGCAGCTTCTTGATCGGCGGCACCGGGAAGCTGTAGACGGCGGCGGTCGCCACCGCCACGCCCGCCTCGGCGAACCCCCGCGCCAGCCGGTCCTGGTAGGGCTCGTCGAGCTGGCCCAGCGCGTAGGCGTGGCTGACCGTCACCCGGCCGCCCAGGCCGAGCGCCCTGGTGCGCTCGGTGATGAGCTCCAGCTCCCACCCGCCCAGCGAGCCGCCGTCGTGCAGGTGGATGTCGAGATGCGTGCCGTAGCGCCCGGCCAGGCCGAAGATCAGGTCGAGGTGGCGCACGGGGTCGCGGTCGATGCCCGCCGGGTCGAGGCCGCCGACCGCCTCGACACCGCTCTTCAGCGCCTCCTCCAGCAGCTCGGCCGTGCCCGGGTTGGTGAGCAGGCCGTGCTGCGGGAAGGCGACCTGGCGCACCTCGACGGGCGAGCCCGCGGCGGCCTCCCGCACGGCCTCCACGCCCCGCAACCCGACCTGCGGGTCGATGTCCGTGTGCGTGCGCGCGTGCGTGGTGCCCGCCGCGCTCATGCGCTCCAGCAGCGCGCCGATCCGCGCGACGCTCGGCACGCCCAGCTCCGCCCGGCGGCCCAGGTCGTCACCGATGCGGCCGGCGAGCGTGTCGTCGGCGGCGTGGGGCACCCACGGCCCGCCGAACAGGGTCTTGTCGAGGTGGCAGTGCGCCTCGACGAGGCCGGGCAGGACGATCTGCCCGTCGATGTCGATGACCTGGGCGCCGGGCACCTCCGCGTCCGGGGCCACGCGATGGATCAGGCCGTCGCGGACATGGATGTCGGCTGGACTGCCGAGGCCCCACGGGAGCCCGCCGCGGAGCAGCACGTCGGTCATGCCAAGCACCCTAAACGCCGGCGCCGACGTTTTCCGTTCCTTGGGTGTGACGGTTCTGAGTCCGGCGTACGAGCGCACGGGAAGAGGAGGTACGGCCGGGGGTCAGATGTCGTCGAGGTGGGAGATGTTCGCCACGTCCACGGCGTCAGAACTCGGCCGCCCGTCCAGCCACGCGTCCAGGATCTCCTCCAGCACCACGTCGGAGGTGAGCCGGAGGCTGAGCGCCAGCACGTTGGCGTCGTTCCACTTGCGGGCGCCGTCGGCCGTGTAGGCGTCGACGCACAACGCGGCCCGCACCCCGGTCACCTTGTTGGCCGCGATCGACGCGCCCGTGCCGGTCCAGCAGCAGACGACCGCCTGGTCGGCCCGCCCCTCGCCCACGTCTCTCGCGGCGAGCTCGCAGGCCCACGCCCAGTCGTCGCGCTCCACGTCGCTGAGCGCGCCGTGGGTCACCACCTCGTGCCCCCGCCTGCGCAGCTCGGACACGACCCGTTCGGCCACCCCGTCCTTGCTGTCGGCGGCCACCGAAATCCGCATGAGCCGATCCTAAGGTCCGCCCGGTGCCCCCGGCTGGAATCGAACCAGCGACCTCCTGTTCCGGAAACAGGCGCGCTCTCCGCTGCGCCACGGGGGCTCGTAGCGGGTGCGGGGATCGAACCCGCCTGTGCACGGCTTATGAGGCCGTCGGGCACACCAGCGCCCCCACCCGCTTCCGTACGGCCGCGGGGGAGTGAGGAAGGTCAGGCTCCCCGCAGCACACCGGTACGGCGCCGCAGGCGCATTCGCCGGTTGACCATGGGGTCGTCCTTCCAGGAGAAGATCGGGCACTGAGCTCGATCATGGCCGCCGGGAGGGGGACGGCGCAACAGGTTTTACCCTGCCGAGCCCCCGTTGGACTGGCCAAATATGGTGTCATGTGCTTGGTTGTGTCCCCATATGAGCATTTCTGTAAGCGATATTCCTGCCCTCGCCCGAGGATGCGCCGTGCTGGGCACCGGGGGCGGCGGAGACGTGCGTACCGGGTCGCTGGCCGCGATCAGGGCCATCCGCGAGTATGGCGAGGTGCCGCTGGTCACGCTGGCCGATCTCGACGACGACGCGCTGGTCGTGCCGCTGTCCGGGATCGGGGCGCCCACGGTCAGCCATGAGATGATCCACAGCGAGGACGAGCCGAAGCGCATCGCCGAGGAGGTGGAGCGGCTCTTCGGCCGGCCGCCGAGCGCGGTCATGTCCTCGGAGATCGGCGGCTCCAACGGCGTGGCCCCCGTCGCCTGGGCCGCCCAGCTCGGGTTGCCGCTGCTCGACGCCGACGGCATGGGCCGGGCGTTTCCCGAGGTCCAGATGGTGTCCATGTACGTGGTGGGATTGCCGGCCGACCTGGTGATCATGTCCGACGTGGCCGGCAACGTGGTGACCATCCGCCCGGTGGACGGCCTGTGGTCGGAGCGCCTGGCCAGGGCCGTGTGCGTGGCGGCCGGGTCGCACGCGCTGATGGCCGACTACGTGCTCACCGCCGCGCGGGCCAGGGGCGCCGTCATCGAGGGTACGGTCACCCGCGCCCTGGAGGTCGGCCGGGCCACCGAGGGCGCCGCGGACCCGCTCCAGGCCCTCCAGGACCGGCTGGGCGCCACAAGGTTGATCACTGGCAAGCTGACCGACGTCGAACGGCGCACCACGGGCGGTTTCGTCCGGGGCACGGCCACCATCGAGGGCACCGGCGCGGACCGGGGCCGCGGCCTCACCATGGAGCTCCAGAACGAGAACCTGGTAGCCATCGAGAACGGCCAGGTCAGGGCCATGGTCCCGGACCTCATCACGGTCGTGGACACCGAGACCGCCGTCGCCGTCCAGACCGAGGCCCTCAGGTACGGCCAGCGCGTCACGGTCCTCGCCTGGCCCTGCGATCCCCTCTGGCGCACCGCCAAGGGCCTGGAGACGGCCGGGCCCAGGGCGTTCGGGTACGAGCTTGACTACGCTCCGGTCGAGGAGCTGATGACGCGTGGCTGACCTGCCGGAGCTCAGGATCGGGATCGACGTCGGCGGCACGAACACCGACGCGGTGGTGCTCGACGCCGACGGCCGGGTGATCGTCAAGGCCAAGCGGCCGACCACCCCGGACGTGACCGGGGGCCTGCGGGCCGCCCTGGACGCCGTACTGGGCGAGTTGGGGGAGCGCACCACCGGGATCGGCCGCGTCATGCTGGGCACCACCCACGCGACCAACGCGATCCTGGAGCGGCGCGGCCTCGGCCGGGTGGCGGTGCTGCGGCTCGGCGCGCCCGCCACCACCTCCGTGCCCCCGCTCACCGACTGGCCCGACGACCTGCGCGAGGCCGTCTCGGCGGGCGAGGCGATCGTGCCCGGCGGCCACTATGTGGACGGCCGCGAGATCAGCCCGCCCGACCTGGACGCGGTCCGCCGCTTCCTGGAGGGCAGGCAAGCGGACGCCGTGGCCGTCACCAGCGTGTTCAGCCCGGCGAGCGGCGAGCACGAGCGCCTGGTGGCGGAGCTGGTACGGGCCGAGTACGGCCTGCCGGTCTCGGTGAGCCACGAGATCGGCTCCCTCGGGCTGCTGGAACGCGAGAACGCCACCGTGCTGAACGCCGCCTTGTACGGCGTCGCCGCCCACGTGACCGACGCCCTGGTGACCGCGCTGGCCGAGCGCGGGCTGGGCACCTCTGACCGGCCGGCGCAGCCGTACCTGGCGCAGAACGACGGCACGCTCATGACGGTGGAGCACGCCGCGCGGCTGCCGGTGTCGACGATCGGCTCGGGCCCGGCGAACTCGCTGCGCGGAGCCGCGTTCCTGTCCGGCGTGGCGGACGCGATCGTGGTGGACGTGGGCGGCACGTCCACCGACCTGGGCGTGCTGTCCGGGGGCTTCCCCAGGGAGTCGGCGGCGGCGGTCGAGATCGGCGGCGTGCTGACGAACTTCCGCATGCCGGACATCCTGGCCATCGCGCTCGGCGGCGGCACGATGGTGCGCCGGCACGGCATCGGGCCGGACTCGGCCGGCTACCGGATCGTCCGGGAGGCGCTGGTCTTCGGCGGCGGCACGGCGACGATGACAGACGCGGCCGTCGCGGCGGGCCGCAGCCCGCGCGAGGCGCCCGGCTGGCGCGACCGCCTGGACGCCGCGCTGGGTGACATGTCGGAAGGAATGGCAGACACCCTGGAAAGGGCGGTGGCGGTCGCGGACGAGATGGTGATCGACGCCGTGGACCGGATGTCGCTCGGCAAGACCGACAGACCCCTGGTCGCGGTGGGCGGCGGGGCGTTCCTGCTGCCGGACCGGATCCCCGGGGCGAGCCGGGTGATCCGCCCGGAACACGCCGAGGTGGCCAACGCCGTGGGGGCCGCGATCGCGCTCGCGAGCGGGAGAGTCGATACGATCTTGCCGGCGGGAGATAACCGGTCGGAAGCGATAGAAAGGGCAAAAGAGGAGGCTGTGGGGCGGGCCGTGGCAGCGGGGGCGGATCCTTCCGGCGTCGAGATCGTCGACCTCCTCGAGGTGCCGCTGAGTTACCTCTCCGAGCCCGCCGTACGGGTACACGTCAAAGCCGCCGGACCCCTCGCCCGGTGACCGACCGAAAGGATCCCCACCATGCGCTGGCACAAGCGACTGGTCGCCGCCGGTGTGACCGGTGTCCTGGTCCTGACCGCAACCGCCTGCGGGGGCGGCCAGGTGCGCGGCGCCGGCGGCACGCCCGGGCCGGCGACGAGCGGCGGCCCGGCGGCGACCGCGCAGGCCAACGACAGCACGTTCGTGTACGTGCCGAACCTCGACGTCGTCACCGACTGGGACCCGGCCCTGTCCTACTCCAACGAGATCGTCGCCCTGCAGAACATCTATGAGGGCCTGACCAGGTACAACTCCCAGACCAAGGAGGCCGAGCCGCTCCTCGCCACCGAGTGGACCTCGGCGGACGACGGCAAGGTCTGGACGTTCAAGCTGCGCCAGGGCGTCAAGTTCCACTCCGGCGCCACGCTCGACGCCGAGGCCGCCAAGAAGGCCATCGAGCGGACGATCGAGAAGAAGGGCGGCGCGGCCTACATCTGGGACTCGGTGGACAAGATCGAGGCCGTGGACGCCTCCACGCTGAAGTTCACCCTCAAATACCCCACCCCGCTCGACCTCGTCGCCTCCTCCGGCTACGCCGCCTACATCTACGACGTGAACGCCGTGGACCCGGACGGCAAGACGACCGCCGGCACCGGCCCGTACACGATCGACTCCTGGCAGAAGGGCAAGGAGACGGAGCTGACGCTGAAGGCGTTCGACGGCTACTGGGGCGGCTGGCAGCCGGGACAGTACAGGAAGGCCGCCTTCCGGGTCACCCCCGAGATCACCACGGCGTGGCAACTGCTGCAGCGCGGCGAGGTGAACTTCGTGCAGCGGCTGAACCCGCAGCTCTTCGAGCAGGCAGGGAGCACCGAGCACGTGAAGACCGAGCAGATGCCGTCGTTCCAGAACCTGCTGGTGCTGTTCAACACGGCCACCGGCCCGTTGAAGGACGTCAGGATCCGGCAGGCGCTGCAGGCCGCGATCGACTACGACGGCCTCGCGGTGGCACTCAAGGGCTCTGGGCAGAAGGCCAGCGGCCTGGTGCCGGAGGGCCTGCTCGGCCACGTCGCCGGCATGGAGCCCAAGCAGGACCTGGCCAGGGCGCGGCAACTGCTCGCCGAGGCCGGGTACGGCCCCGACAACCCCGAGCTCAAGCTCAGCCTCACCTACGCCCAGGGCGACGACGACCAGAAACTGCTGGTCACGCTGCTCAGCTCCGCGCTGCAGAAGCTCAACGTGAACCTGCAGGCCAAGCCCATGACCTGGGCCGCGCAGTGGGACCAGGGCAAGAAGCAGGGCCAGGACGTCCTCATCATGTACTGGTATCCGGACTATCCGGACGCCTACTCGTGGTTCCTGAACGTCTTCAAGAGCGAGGACAAGCCGCAGTTCAACCTGTCCTACCTGAAGAACGCGGGGATCGACACGGCCATCGACACGCTCCCGGAGCTCACGGCCACCGACCAGCTCAAGGCCGACCAGGCTTACCGGGATCTGCAGCAGAAGATCATCACGGAGCAGGCGGCGGTGGCGGTGCCGTACGTGCAGACCTACCAGCGCGCGCTGTCCTCCGACGTCGAGGGATATGTGGACAACCCCGCCTATCCCAACGTGGTCTTCTTCCACGACCTCAAGCGCGCAAGCTGACGACATGCTCCGCTATCTGGGCCGCCGGCTCGGCCAGGCCCTCCTGGTCGTGGCCGGCGTGGTCGTGCTCACGTTCGCCGTCATGCGGCTGGTGCCGGGGGACCCCGCGGTCGCGTTCGCCGGGCCGAAGGCCACGCCCGAGCAGCTCGCCGAGGTGCGCCGGCAGTTCGGGCTGGACGAGTCGCTGCCCCTGCAACTGCTGAACCATGTGCGCGACCTCCTCAGCGGCGACTGGGGCATCAGCCTGCACACCCGGCAGCCCGTCCGCGATGACCTCTACCAGGCCTTCCCCGCCTCGCTGGAGCTGGTCGGCGCGGCCCTGCTCATCGCGGTCGTCGTGGGCATCCCGGTCGGGGTGCTCGCCGCCCGCCACCAGATGCGGCTCCCCGACCTCGGGGTGCGCGTCGGCAGCATGCTGGCCGTCTCCGTGCCGGTCTTCTGGCTGGCCCTGGTGATGCAACTGGTGTTCGCCGGCCATCTGGGCTGGTTCCCGGTCGCCGGCGAGTACGACTCCTCGCTCGACACGACCAGCCCGCTCACCCTCTGGACGAACATCACCGTCGTCGACGCCCTCATCACCGGCAACTGGCCCATCTTCACCAGCACGCTCCAGCACCTGGTGCTGCCCGCCCTGGTGGTCGCCGCCTACCCGGCGGGCGTGATCGCCCAGATGACCAGGGCGGCGCTGATCGAGGAGGCCGGCCAGGACCACACGAGGCTGGAACGCGCGCTCGGCTTCGGCGAGACGTCCATCCTGACCAAGTTCGCCCTGAGACCGGCGCTGAACCCCGTCCTGTCGCTGATCGCCCTGGTCTTCGCCTACTCGATCGTCAACGGGTTCCTGGTCGAGGCGGTCTTCAACTGGCCGGGCCTCGGCCGCTACGCCGCCGACTCGATCCGCTCGCTGGACACCCCGGCGATCGCGGGCGTCACGCTGCTGGTCGCCCTGGTGTACGTGCTGGCGAACCTGGTGGTGGACATCCTCCAGGCCTTCGTCGACCCGCGGACGAGGGCCCGATGACGGCCGGGAAGGACGAGGCCATGGCGAGTGCGGAGGCCGTGCCGCTGCGCAGGTGGCTGCCGCGGATCCCGGACCGGTTCGCCGCGTTCGGGGCCGTGCTCATCGTGCTCGTGGTGCTGGCCGCGATCATGGCGCCGTGGCTGGCCCCGTACCCGGTGAACGAGCCGGCGCCGCTGGAGCAACTGCGGCCGCCGAGCGGCGCCCACTGGTTCGGGACCGACCAGGTCGGGCGGGACGTGCTCACGCAGATCCTGTACGGCGGGCGCACGTCGTTGTTCATCGCCGTGGCCGTGCTGGGCGTCTCGGCGCTGGCCGGGACCCTGCTGGGGGTGGTCGCCGGGTACGCCGGGGGCTGGCTCAGGGACGTGATCATGCGGATCACGGACGTGTTCCTGGCCTTCCCCGCGCTGCTGCTCTCCCTGGCCATGGCCGTCGTGCTGCAGCCGAGCGTGAACACCGTCATCCTGGCCATCGCGGTGACCTGGTGGCCCTGGTACACCCGGCTGGCCGCCTCCATGGCCGCCTCGATCGCCACCCGCGGCTACGTGGACGCCGCCCGCTGCCTGGGCGTGCCCGCGCCGCTGATCATCCTGCGGCACGTGCTGCCGAACTCGCTCACCCCCGTCCTGGTCCAGCTCTCCCTGGACGCGGGCGGCGTGATCCTGACCTCGGCGGCGCTGTCGTACCTGGGGCTCGGCGCGCAGGAGCCGACGGCGGAGTGGGGGCTGATGGTGCAGCAGGGGCAGAGCCTGTTCACCACCAACTGGTGGGTCGTCACCTTCCCGGGGCTGGCGATCCTGGTGACGGCGTTCGCGTTCAACGTGCTGGGCGAGGGGCTGCGCAACGCGCTGGACCCGCGGAGCGGGGCTGCGAGGGTGGTGAAATGATCGAGGTACGCGACCTGCGGGTGAGTTACGGCGGGCGGCTCGTGGCCGACGTTCCCGAGCTGGACGTCGGCGAGGGCGAGTGCGTGGCGATCGTGGGGGAGAGCGGGTCGGGCAAGTCGACCACGCTGCTCTCGCTGCTGGGCCTCACCCCAGATGCCGAAATTTCGGGACACATTCGGGTCTGTGGGGTGGACGTCCTGACGGCCCCGCCCCGCCGCCTGCGCGAGATCAGGGGCGCGCGGGTGGCGCTCGTCATGCAGTCGCCCCAGGCCGCCCTCAGCCCCGCCACCAGGCTCGGCGTCCTGATGCGCCGCGCCCTCAAGCTGCACGGCGTCGGGAACGGGAGCGCCGGGGGCAGCGCGGAGGTCATGGAGGAGGCCGTGGCGGCGGTCATGCTCGACCCCGGGATCCTCACCCGCTATCCGCACGAGATCTCCGGCGGCCAGGCCCAGCGCTTCGCGATCGCGCTGGCCATCGCCCTGGGCGCCGAGGTGATTCTGGCCGACGAGCCCACCAGCGCCCTCGACGTGACCGTGCAGGCCGAGGTGGTCGGCGTGCTGCGCCGGCTGCGCGAGGAGCGCGGGCTCGCCCTCCTGCTGGTCTCCCACGACCTGGCCCTGGTCTCGACGATCGCGGACCGGGTGCTGGTCATGAAGGACGGTGCCGTGGTCGAGTCGGGGCCCGCCGCGCGGGTGCTGGCCGAGCCGCGGCACCCGTACACGCGCGAGCTGCTGGAGGCCGTGCTGTCCGTACCTGGAGGCACCCCGTGACCATGCTCAGGGCCGAGCGGGTGACGCTCGGGTACGGCCACCGCCCGGTCGTGCACGAGGTGACCCTGGACATCACCGAGGGCGGCGTCGGCCTGATCGGGGAGAGCGGCTCGGGCAAGACGACCCTGGCCCGCGCGTTCCTGGGCCTCCTCACCCCCATGTCCGGAAATATCTGGTACGGCGACCAAACACTGAAAAAAGCCGACCTGAGGAAGTTCCGCAAGGACGTCCAGCCCGTCTTCCAGGCCGAGGCCCTCGACCCCCGGATACGCGTCGGCACCTCCGTCGCCGAGGCCCTGCCCCGAAGCGCCCGGCCCGGCACCAGGCAACGGGTCGCGGACCTGCTCCAACAGGTCGGCCTCGACCCCGGCCTGGCCACCCGCAGGCCGCACCAGCTCTCAGGAGGCCAGCGCCAGCGCGTCGTGATCGCCAGAGCCCTGGCCGTGGACCCCCGCCTGCTCATCCTGGACGAGCCCACCAGCGCCCTGGACGTCACGGTCCAGGCCAGGGTCCTGGATCTGCTGGCGTCCCTGGACACCGAGCGCCTGCTCATCACCCACAACCTCGCCGTGGTGGAGCGGCTCTGCCGCACCTCGCACGTGCTCTTCGCGGGCCGGATCGTCGAGTCCGGCCCCACCCGCGACCTGCTGGCGAACCCCGCCCACCCCTACACCAGGGCCCTGCGCGACGCCGTACCCAGACTCGGCGGCCCGCCACCCGAGGCCAGGGGCCGGGCGGAGGCCGTGCCGGCCGGGACGGGGTGCCCGTTCCGGCTGCGCTGCCCGCTGGCGGTGCCGGAATGCGAGCGGGAGCCCGCCCTGCGGGACGTGGCGGGCCGCCAGGTCGCCTGTCACCGGGCGGAGGACACCCTCGCCGGCGACCACGTCACTTGATGACGGCCTGGGCCCTCAGATGCTTGCTCAGATCCTCTGACAGCTTCCGCAGCAACCGGGACAGCTCCGCCCTGTCCGCCTCGGACCAGTCGGTGAGGGCGCCCGCGAACCAGTCCGTCGTCACCCTGCGGCAGCGGGCGGCGACCTCGGCCCCTTCCTCGGTGAGCGCGATGCGCCAGGCCCTGCCGTCGTCCGGGTCGCGTACGCGCTCGACCAGGCCGCGCTGCTCCAGCGCGGCGACGTGCCGGGTCACGTGCGGGCTCTCCACCTGCAGCCCCTCGGCGATCGCGCCGATCCGGCGCGGCTCGCCCAGGTCCAGCAGGTGGATGAGGACCTGCAGATCGGGCCGATCCAGCCGGACGCCGGCCACCTCGGTCAGTCGCTCGTGTGTCTTGCCGCGATTGAGTGTGGTCACGAGTGTGCGAAAGGCCGCCACCGTGCCGTTGAGGTCTGCGTCCATCTATTTGCTTACCTAACTTACGTATGTGTTACCGTTTTCCGGTTGCTTACCTAAGTTAGCTAAGAGGAGCCGGACATGGCGACTGTGGTCGCACCCGCCGCATCTACCGAGACAACGAGCAAGAACCCCTGGCCCGCCGTGGTCGCCCTGGCCTTCGCGGCCTCCATCGCCGCATTGCAGAACACCGCGGTGGTCCCGCTGCTTCCCGTGCTGCAGCAGGAGCTGAACACCTCACTCACCTCCGTGACCTGGACGCTCACGCTGAGTCTGCTGGTCGCCGCGGTGGCCACGCCGTTGCTGTCGCGCTTCGGCGACATGTACGGCAGGCGCCGCATGATCCTGGGCGCGCTGGCCCTCCTCGTGATCGGCTCCGTGCTGGCGGCCCTGGCGACCTCGCTGGCCATGCTGATCGTGGCGCGGGTGTTGCAGGGTTTCGTGGCCGCGCTGGTGCCGCTGTCGATCGGGGTGGTACGCGACACGGTCCCCAGAAACCAGCTCGCGACCGGGATCGGCGTGCTCAGCGCGACGATGGGCTTCGGGAGCGGCGGCGGCATGATCCTGGCCGGTCTCGCCTCCGGTGACTTCCACCTGGCGTTCTGGATCATGGGCGGCATCTCCCTGGTGGCCGCCGTGGTCGTCGCCGTACTCGTCCGCGACGGCGCCCCGGCCGGGAAGGGGCGCCCCGACCTGCTCGGCGCCGCGCTGCTGGCCGCCTGGCTGGTCGCGCTCATGCTCGCCGTGAGCGAGGGCGGCTCGTGGGGCTGGACCTCGGCGGGCGTGCTGGGCCTGTTCGCCGCCGCGGTGCTGCTGGCCGCCGTCTGGGTGGTGGTGGAGCTCCGGGTGGCCGAGCCGCTGGTGGAGATGTCCATGCTGGTGCACCGGGGCACGGTGGGCGCGACGGTGTCCTCGATGCTGCTCGGGTTTTCGTTCTTCACCATCATGACCGGCATGTCCGGCTTCGCCCAGGCGCCCGCCGGCGCCGGCGGCTTCGGTGCCTCCACCCTGCAGGTCGGCCTCTACCTGCTGCCGAGCACCCTGTTCATGCTGGTGATCTCGCTGTTCGCGGGCCGGTTCATGCGTACGTTCCAGGCCTCCACCATGGTGAGCGCGGGGTCGGCGGTGACCGGGCTGGGCGGCCTGTGGCTGGTGCTCTCCCATGACGGCCCGGCCGACCTGTACGTGGCCGCCTCGCTGATGGGCATCGGCCTCGGCGTCGGATACGCGGCGCTGGGCACGATGGCGGTCGAGCACGTGGACCCGGCCAAGACGGCCGTGGCGGCGGGCGTCAACGCCCTGGTGCGGATCGTGGGCGCCAGCACGGCGGGCGCGGTGATCGCCGCCCTGCTGGCCGCTCAGCCGGGCGTGGCGGGCTACCAGTGGGTCTTCGGCGTGGCGGCCGCGGCGGGCGCCGTGGCCGCGCTGTTCGCGGCCGTCTACGGCGCCCTCAACCGGCGCCCGGCCGTCACAGCGCCTTCAGCCCGCTGATCACCTCCAGCAGCACCGTCGCGTCCGGGGCGGGCGGGGGCAGTTCGACCTGCACGAGCTGCTGCGCGTGCAGGTCGCCGACCAGCACCCTCACCACGCCGATGGGCAGGTTGAGCTCGGCCGCGACGTCCACGAGCCGGGTCGGCCTGGTGCACTTCTGCAGGATGATGAGATGCTCGGGCCCGAGGCCGACCGGCGGGGTCAGCCCGCCGGCCGTGATGATCACCGCGATGAGGTCGATGGCCTTGCTCGCGGGCACGGTACGGCCCCGGGTCAGCAGATACGCCGGGACGATCGGACCGGCGTCCTCGTCCAGCCAGCGCTCGTTAGGCCCCTTAGTCACTTCGCACCACCCGCATGGGACGAGCGGGCTCCTTCGTCACGCTGGCCTCAGGCTCGGCCACGTGCTCATCCGGGATCAACACGATCGCGGTGGTCCCTCCATATGGTGAACCGCGCAACGTCACGCGGATGTCATGCCTGGCGGCCAGGCGGGAGACGACGAACAGGCCGAGCCGGTCACTGTCGGCCAGGTCGAACTCCGGTGGGCTGGCCAGCCGCTCGTTGAGATCGGCCAGCTCCTCTGCGCTCAGCCCGAGCCCGCGGTCCTCGACCTCGAAGATGAAGCCGCGGGCCGCCACCTCGCCGCGCACGATGACCGGCGTGTGCGCGGGCGAATAGACGGTGGCGTTCTCGATGAGCTCGGCAATCAGGTGGATCACGTCGCCGACCACGGGCCCGGCCAGGCGCTGGCTGGGCATCGGCTCGACGGTGACCCGCTGGTAGTCCTCGACCTCGGCGGCCGCGCCGCGGGCCACGTCGAGCAGTGGCACCGGCTTGCTCCAGCCGCGGCCGGGGGTGGCGCCCGACAGGATGATCAGGCCCTCGGCGTGGCGGCGCATGCGGGTCGTCAGGTGGTCCAGCCGGAACAGGTCGTCCAGCGCCTCCGGGTCGGTGGCCCGGTGCTGCATGTCCTCGAGCTGGATGCGCTGGCGGTGCAGCAGCGTCTGGCTGCGCCGGGCCAGGTTGCGGAACACGTGCCCGACGCCCTCGCTGAGCTGCGCCTGGCCGACGGCGGCCTCCACGGCGGTCTGCTGGACGGTGGAGAAGGCCTGCCCGACGTCGTCGATCTCGACCGTGGTGCTGGCCACCGACAGCTCGGGCATCTCGACCTTCTCGCCCTTGCGCAGCTTGGCCACCACGTGCGGCAGCCGTTCCTGGGCCACCTCCAGCGCGGCCAGCCGCAGCGCGCCCAGCTCCTTGGACAACCGGTTGCCCATGCGCAGCGAGAAGGCGATCGACACGATCACCAGCGCCAGCGCCGTGCCCGCGAGCAGGAACGCCCTCGACAGCACCTGGTCGGCCACCGGGTCCGCGCGCCCGTTCAGCATCGTGCTGGCCCGCATCTGCACCTCCAGGAACGCCTTGGCCGGCCCCTCCGTGGCGGCCAGATAGCCCCGCGGCGTGCGGTTGGCGATGATCTGGTCCTCCATCATCCGCATCCGCTGGTAGGCGGGGGAGGTGATCAAGCTGATGTGCGGCTCGCGCAGTGACGGGTCGAGCTCGCTGAGCGCCTGGTCGATCAGGAAGCGGCGGTTGCCGACGATCTGCGTGAACTGCCGCCGCTCCGCCGTCGTGACCGGCCCGAGCGCGATGGCCTGCTCCCTGGTCAGCAGCTCCCTGGCGTAGGCGATGTCGATGAGCACGCGGGACTGCTCGTAGATCGGGATGTCGTCGATGATCGCGACCCGCCGGTGCAGGCCGAAGAGCGAGTCGATGACCGCGTTGAAGGCCTCGTAGCTGTGCAGACGGTCGGACAGACCCATGTCGATCTCTCCTCGGATCGATTCGAGCCTGTCGAGTTGCGTGTACACAGCATCCACCTGTGTGCGGATCTCTTCCGATCTGTCCCTTGAACCGCTGGAAAGACGCCTGAACGTGGTCACGGCCGTGTTCGTGCGCTTGCGCTGCGCGGTCACGGCCGGCGCCTCCGCCGGGTCACGCAGCAGCTTGGCCGAGGCGAGCCGCTCATTCTGGATCTCGTTGATCAGTTTGTACGCGGGAACACGGAGGTTCGTCCAGAGTGTCTTGTATTCACGCAGTTCCAGGCTCTCCCCGGCGGTTACCGCAGTGATGACCCCCCACAACACCACCATGGAGCTCAGTGGCACGAGTAGCAGTCCGATGATCTTCATGCGGATCGTTCGGCTACGACCCATGGCACCTCACTCCGGTCGGTCCCCTGCTGGCAACCCCGGACGGGACAAGCCCCGAGGATAGCAATTCGATCACCAGAATGCCCAATTTTTCGGGACTTTTGGGTACGACACCCCGGTTCTCATGATCTTGGAGTAGGTTTCCCCGCGTACATGCCGACAGAGGGAGTTGCGTTGCGCCGTCGTCTCGCAGCGGCCGCCGCGCTGATGCTCCTCGCGGCCTGCTCGGCGCCCGCGGCGGAGACGCCCAGCGCGCCGGCCGGCGCGTCCACGTTCGTCTACCTGAAGAATTTGGACATCATCACCGAGTGGGACCCCAGCACGTCCTACTCCAACGAGATCGTCGCCTTCCAGAACGTCTACGAGACCCTCACCTTCTGGGACCCCGTCACCAAGAAGTCCGCCCCACGCCTGGCCACCTCGTGGCGGGCCTCGTCGGACGGCCGGACGTGGACGTTCAACCTGCGGCCCGGCGTGACCTTCCACACCGGCAGGCCGCTGGACGCCACGGCGGTCAAGACGTCGATCGAGCGCACCATGAGCGCCAGGACCGGCGCCTCCTACATCTGGGACGCCGTCTCCTCCATCAGGACCGAGGGGCCCACCACGGTGACGTTCGCGCTGAAGTACCCGGTGCCGCTGGACCTCGTGGCCTCCTCCGGGTACGCGGCCTACATCTACGACACGAAGGCGGCCCCGGACCTCGGAGAGTGGTTCCAGGCGGGCCGGGACGCCGGCTCCGGGCCGTACACGGTGGCGGGGTGGCGGAACGGTGACGAGGAGGAGCTCACGCTCAAGGCGTACGGCAAATACTGGGGCGGGTGGCGCACACCGCACTACAACATCGTGAAGTTCCAGGTCGTGCCCGATCCCGAGCGGGCATGGCGGCTGCTGCAACGCGGCGAGGCCAGCTTCGTGCCCCGGCTCGCCCCGCGCCGGTTCGCCGAGGCCGCTGCCGCGCCGGGCCTGCGCACCTCGGCGCGGCCCTCGTTCCAGACGGCGATGATGCTGTTCAACACCGCGAGCGGCCCCATGAAGGACATACGCGTGCGCCGCGCCGTCCAGAAGGCCATCGACTACCAGGGGCTCATCAAGAACCTGAAGGGCGCCGGCAGGCCGGCCAGCGGCGTCGTCCCGGAGGGCCTGGTGGGCCACGTGCCCGGCCGCGTCCCCCGGCAGGACCTGGCCGGCGCCACCCGCCTGCTGCAGGACGCGGGATACGGGCCCGGGGGCCGGCCGTTGCGGCTGCGCATGACGTACGGCGAGGGCGACGCCGACTGGCGCCTGCTCGCCACAAAGCTGACCAGGACGCTGCAGACGCTCAACGTCACCGTCGAGGCCAGGGCGATGCCCTGGACCGACCAGTGGGACCTGGGCAAGAAGCGCGGGCAGGACATCTTCGTCATGTACTGGTGGCCCGACTACGCCGACGGCTACTCCTACTTCGGCAACGTCTTCCACAGCGCGAACCCGCCGGTCTTCAACCTGACCTACCTCAACGACCATGACCTGGACGCGCAACTCGACACACTGCCCGAGCTGACCGTGACCGACCGGACGGCCGCGCAGCGCACGTACGAGCAGGTGACCAAGCGGGTGCTCGACCAACGCGTGGCCGCCGTGCTGCCGTGGGTGGTCAACTACCGGCGCGCCTACCTGGGCGGGGTGCAGGGCTACGACGACAACCCGGCCTACCCCGACGTCGTCTTCGTCTACGATTTGCGCCCCGCGAGCTGAACCACGCCGCTGCCGCCACGCTCCCGCCGCTCCTTTAGACGGCGGCGCTCCCTCGTGTTTGATGCGGCGCTCCCTCGACGCGCGCGCGTAGGCGTGTCCTGATCTCCTCGGGGGTGTAGGCGCGGCGGCGGCGCTCGGCGCGCGCGATCACCACCCCCGTGGCCGCGACGCCCATGATTCCGGCCAGACCCAGCATCTTCCACCAGCGCATGTGCCTAGGCTAAACGGTGTGCTGACTCTCGATGAGGCCGTCAAGGTGACCAGGACCGGTGACCTGTGGATCTTCCGCGGACGCTCGGTGCCCGACCGCGCCATCCAGACGATGACCAACAGCCCGGTCAACCACGTCGGCATGGCCGTCGTGATCGAGGACCTGCCACCCATGATGTGGCACGCCGAGCTCGGCAGGTCACTGCCCGACCTGTGGTCGGGCACCCACCAGCGCGGGGTGCAACTGCACGACCTGCGCGACGCGGTGAAGGTCTGGGTCGACCGGTACGACCAGCGGGTCTGGCTGCGCCAGCTCGAACCGGAGGCGACGCTGGAGATGGAGGACGCCGCCCTGCGTACGGTCGCCAGGCTCGACGGCACTCCGTTCCCGTCCACCGCCCGTATGGCGGCGCGCTGGTTCAGGGGACGCGTCCCGCGCGGGAACGGCGGCGAGCGGACGCTGGAGAGCGCCTACTGCGCCGAGGTCGTGGCCGTCACCTACGAGGCGATGGGGCTGCTGCCCGTCCGCCGCCGCCCCAACTGGTACGACCCCGGCAGGTTCTGGAGCGGCGACGACCTGGAGCTGCTCACCGGCCGCCGCCTCGGCTCCGAGATCACCGTGGGCGTCGAACGCACCCGCCACTGACGGTCACCGGGCGACCGGCTGGGGCGTACCCGTACGACCGGCCCTGGCCAGCGGCAGCGTGGCCGCCATCAGCACCGCGACCAGCGCGAACCCGGCCGAATAGCCGCTGTGCCCGAGCACCAGCCCGAACCCCCGGCTGGTGCACGAGTTCGTCGCGGGGGTGGACGGGCTGGTGGCGGAGGGCGGGGCCGATCCGAGCGGGACGGCGTACGCGCCGTTCGTGCCGGTGCTGCGCCGCCTGATCAGGGAGTACGGCGCCGAGCTGGTGCCGGGAGGCGGACGCCGGGGGCTCGCCCGGCTGCTGCCCGAGCTGGGTGAGGCCGAGGAGCTGCCGGACCTGGGGCGGGCCCGGCTGTTCGAGGAGGCGCTGCTGCTGATCGAGCGGGCGGCGGAGCGGCGCCCCCTGGTGCTCGTGCTGGAGGACCTGCACTGGGCCGACCAGGCCAGCCGGGACCTGCTGGTGTTCCTGCTGCGCAACGTCATGCGGCCGCGACGCCAAGCGTGCGGAGGACCTCGCGACCCGGGCGCTCGACCAGGTGGACGACCCGCTGCGGGCAGCGCACCTGCTGGAACTGCGCGTGGCCATTCGCGACCTGCTCGGCGAGGAGGGCCTGGACGACCTGCGCGAGGCCGTACGCCTGGCACCGCGCGAGGCCAGGCTGATCGGCGCGCTCGCCACCACCCTCTACTGGAACGGCCAGGACGCCGAGGCCCGCGCCCACGCCGAGGAGGCGCTCGCGCTCGGTGACACCAGGTCGCTGACCACGCTGGCCGCGCTCACCGCGCTGGAAGGCGATCTGGAGACGGCGACCGGCCTGTACACCGAGGCCAGGGCCGGCGCTCCCGACGACCACAGCCTGCTCGCCTGTTACGCCAGCCAGGCCGACGTGCTGGAGGCCGCGGGCGAGCACGCCAGGGCCGAGTCCGTCGCCCGCGAGGGCATCGCCAGGGCCGGGCGGCTGGGCCTGGCCCGCTCTAGGGGCGCCCACCTGGCCGCGAACCTCGCCGAGCCGCTCGCCTCGCTCGGCCGCTGGAAGGAGGCCCGCGAGGTCATGACGGCCGCGCTCGCGCTCGACCCGCCGCCGATCCACCGGGCCTGGATCCTCATGGTGCTCGGCACCGTCGCCGTCTGGGAGGGCTCGCTGGCCGAGGCCGACGACATCCTGCGGCTGGCCAGGCCGCTGATGCGGGGGCGCTCGCGGGGATACGACTCGTGCCTGGAGCCTGACCTGCTCGAATGCCGCCTCGCGGTGGCCCGGGCCGACCTGGAGCGGGCTCGGCGGGTGGCCGGCCACGTGCTGGCCGAGCACGATCTCACGCTGAGCCGCCGCTACGCCTGGCCGCTGCTGGTGCTGGCGGCCCGCATCGGCCGCCTGCGCGAGGCGCCCGCGGGCATCGCCACGACCGGGCGGGTACAGCAGGCGCACCGGGCCACGTTCCGCGCCGAGTGTGGTGGATCCTGGGCGGAGGCGGTGACCGCCTGGCGTTCGGTCGGGCAGCCGTACGCGCTGGGGCAGGCCCTGGTCCGAGCCGCCGAGCAGGACCGGGCGAACGCCCGCGAGCTGCTGCGCGAGGCGGCCACCATAGCCGACGCCCTGGGCGCGGAGCCGCTGCGGCGGGAGATCGAGGCGACCG
The DNA here is from genome assembly GCF_039871825.1 of Nonomuraea sp. B12E4. Taxonomy (NCBI): domain Bacteria; kingdom Bacillati; phylum Actinomycetota; class Actinomycetes; order Streptosporangiales; family Streptosporangiaceae; genus Nonomuraea; species Nonomuraea sp. B12E4. The sequence goes on from NZ_JBDPME010000020.1 coordinate 159,667, forward strand.
GTGCCACGCTGCGCGTCGGCCTCACCACCGAGCTCGCGCTGTCGGCGCGGGAGCTGGAGGTGCTCAGGCTCGTCGCCGAGGGGCTGAGCAACAAGCAGATCGCGGAGCGGCTGTTCATCTCGGCCAGGACGTCGGGCGTGCACGTCTCGAACATCATGGCCAAGCTGGGCGCGACGAGCCGCGTGGAGGCAGCCGCCTTGGCCCGCCGCACCGGCCTGATCTGACACACCTTGCCCTCGTCCCCCAGCACCTTCGAGGCGCACCCGCCTGACCTCGGCTGCGGGATGGGGGCGCGGTCCCGAGCGGCGCCGGCCGGTGGCAGTCTGTAGGGATGCGCCTGGCTACGTGGAACGTCAACTCGGTCAAGGCACGGCTGCCTCGCCTGCTCGAATGGCTGGCCGAGGCGAACCCCGACATCGTCTGCCTGCAGGAGACCAAGTGCTCCGCGGCGGCGTTCCCCTACGCGGAGGTGGGCGCGCTGGGGTACGCCGCCGCGGCCCACGGCGACGGGCGGTGGAACGGCGTCGCGATCCTGTCCAAGGTGGGCCTGGACGAGGTGACGCCGGGCTTCCCCGGGGAGCCCGGCTTCGCGGAGCTCGGCGGGGACGGGGTGGCCCGTACCGAGGCGCGCGCGATCGGCGCGACCTGCGGAACGCTGCGGGTGTGGTCGCTGTACGCGCCCAACGGCCGCACGCTCGACTCCCCGCACTACGCCTACAAGCTGGCCTGGTTCGCCGCGCTACGGGACGCGCTCGCCGCCGAGGTGGCCGCGCCGCTGGTGGCCTGCGGGGACTACAACGTGGCACCGACGGACGCCGACGTGTGGGACCCCGCGCTGTTCGTCGGCTCGACCCACGTCACGCCCGCCGAACGCGGGGCGCTGGCCGAGCTGCGCGCCCTCGGGCTGCACGACGTGGTGCCCACGCCGATGAAGGGGCCGCACCCGTTCACGTACTGGGACTACCGGGCCGGGATGTTCCACCAGAACAAGGGGATGCGGATCGACCTCGTCTACGCGAGCGCGGAGGTCACGGGCCGGGTGCGCTCGGCGTACGTCGATCGCGAGGCCCGAAAGGGAAAGGGCCCTTCTGACCACGCACCGATCGTGGTCGATCTCGAACCGTAAATTCAAATCACAAATCGTGGCCGTACGAGTATCATGATTTTCTAACATCTCGGGGGATGAGTCTTCAAAGCCCACAGGGGGATCTCCGTGGCATCTGCAGACATTCGCATCATCCTATTCGTCCTTATCGCACTCGCCGTGTTCGCTCTCGGCCGCCGCTACCAGAACATGATCGTCATGCGCCAGGTGTGGAAGCAGAGCGCCAGGCAGGTCACGGCCCGCAAGGAGGTCGCGCACAACGCGGCCAGGTCGATGATCGGGATCACCGTGCTGGCGCTGTTCGTGATCTGGCTGGTGGTCAACCTGAACCGCGTCATGTGAATTCGACCCTTCAGGTCATTACCGCCCGCCGTTCCTTTGGTAGTCGTATGGCCGGTTACGTATCTCGGGGACGCCGTACGGCCGCCCACGACCCCCGGACCGCCATTTGGCCCCCGCCTCAGGGCCGTCGTATACCCGTGCCCTCAGGAGGGTTGTTTCTTGTTCGCGACTCGATTCAGGGTCCATGCTGTGAGGACGGCTGCTCCGGCGGCTGCCAGGCTCACTGCCCGGGTGAGGCGGGTGGCCCGGCGGATGTCCTTGACATCGGGCTTGGGGCCGTCGCCCATGGTGGGCCGGTGTTCGGTACGGCCGCCGTACACGTTCGTACCGCCCAGCGTCACCCCCAGCGCACCGGCGAACGCCGCCTCGCACCTACCGGCGTTCGGGCTGGGGTGGCGATGGCCGTCTCTCATGAGCATCGCCAGGGCGCGACCGGGGTTCGGTCCCGTCAGGGCCGTGAGCAGACCCGTCACCCTGGCGGGCAGGTAGTTCGCCACGTCGTCGAGGCGCGCCGCGAACCAGCCGAAGCGCTCGTAGCGGGGGGAGCGGTGGCCGATCATGGCGTCGAGCGTGTTGATCGCCCGGTACGCCAGCAACCCCGGCACCCCCGCCACCGCCCCCCAGAACAGCGGGGCCACGACGGCGTCGGAGGTGTTCTCGGCCAGCGACTCGACCGTGGCCCTGGCCAGTTCGGGAGCCTCCAGGCCGGCCGGGTCGCGGCCGCAGAGGTGGGGGAGCCGGGCCCTGGCGCGTTCCAGATCGTCGCGTTCGAGGGCATCGGCCATGTACTCACCCTCACGGGCGAGCGTGGTGCCGCCGAGCACGGCCCAGGTGGCGACGGCGGTGACGGCCGTACGGGCTGCGCGCCCAGGCGCCCGCTGGGCCAGCACACCGAGGGCGGCCACGGACCCGACGCACACGGCGACGTGGACGACTCCCCGCGCTCTGCTGTCCGCGTACAGGGATCTTTCCAGGCCCGCCGCGGCACGCCCGAACAACGCGACCGGGTGGGCGGCGCTGCGGGGATCGGCGAGCAACTGGTCGAGGGCCACGCCGAGAGCGAGGCCCAGGGGGTCATACCAAATGGGCATAAAGCTCATCTTCGTGGACATCCAGCCAGGCAGTCGCGCGCCGGATGCGCTCACCCGCACCATCCGCCCATATCCGGGCCCAAGCACCCCCGGCCGTGGCGCGGGTGCGCATGATGGTGTAAGAGCGATGAAAGCGGGCCCTGGCCAGTTCGAGGAGGCGGCGGCGGTCACGGGGCGACACCCCGTACGCATCGCAGAACAGGCGGAGGCGAGCCCCGACGTCAAGATTGCGAAGGAGCGGGTGCCGATCGACGGGATCGGCAATCGGTGCCCAGTGCCGCAGGGTGGTCACGATGTCGAAGAGCCGGGTGGTCGGCCGAGCCAGATCAAAGTCGATCATCGCCCGAGGCCGCCCACCCCTGGAAAAGATCACATTCTCCGGCGTCAAGTCACAATGCCCGATGACCTCCGGCGCCCTGTCATCATTCGACCCCCCGCCCCACCCACCACTGGTCAGCGGAAACCCAACGGTCGCATCGTGATACTCGCGCAACAACGCCGCAATACCGGCTAAAGCCCCATCAGCCACACTTTCAACACGTAACCCACTTATACCGGGCACAAAGGTAAGAATCTCCCGCCCAAGCCCATCCATCCCCAGCACCCTGGGCGCGCCCTCAAACCCGACCGCCTCAAGGTGCCTGAGCAGGGCATGCACGGCGGGTGTCGACGTACTGGCCGGTCTGCGCACGGTATCCCCAACCCGCACCACCCCGTCAGTCACGTCCCCGCCCTGCAAGGGAATCTCATGCAGGAGCGTCGCGACCATGCCAAGACAGCTTAGACCCTTCCCCAACACCCCCGCCCGCTATTTCCCATCCCCCGCGCCCCCTCACCATCCAGCCATTTCACCCACCCCTCCCCACCTCCACCCCCGCATCCCGCTGCTCCACCCAACCCCCCGAGTCCCACTGCATGCGAGCTCCGCTGCCATCGAGGCCCGACCGACCAACCCACGACCCCCGTGCTGCGGCCCCACATCGCCCCCGGCGCAAATCCAGAACAAGCCCACACGCCACCACTCACGGACGCTCTGCCCAGCCCTCAGTCGCAACCCGATCCCCCCAGAAGACCTGAGGCGCGCCATGCGGCCTTCTCCGGTTTTCCCCTCCGCCCGGCAACTCCGATATCCTCACTGGAGCCGATGTGGCCAGGTGTGCCGTCGGCTAGACAGCCGTGGTCACGCTGCTCATGTGGGGGGTGATCGGCCCTCAAGGGCTGACACGGGGAAAACGTGTGCATGACAAGTCGCCGGATCATGCACAATAAGGCGGGAGCGCCCTTAGCTCAGCTGGATAGAGCACCGGACTTCTAATCCGACGGTCGCAGGTTCGAATCCTGCAGGGCGCGCTTCTCCACCTGGGCAAACTCAGGCCACGCCCGTGCGCTGGGGCAGCATGGGGCAAATGTGGGGCAAAGCTGAGTCAGCCGCCCAGCGGCCGCCCCAGCGCGGACGCGGCGTTCAGCACCAGCCTGGCCGTTTCCCTGGCGGCTTGGTGGGCCACCTCCGGTAGCACCGAGACGTAGGTGTCGGCGGTGAGCACAATGCTGGCGTGCCCGAGCATGGCCTGCACCACCTTCAGATCGATGCGCGCGGCCAGCGCGAGGGTGGCGGCGCCGTGTCGCAGGTCGTGCAGCCGGATGGGCGGTTGTCCGGAGGTCGTCACCAGTCGGCGGAACCGGCCGGTGAGGTAGTCCGGTCGCAGCGGCTCGCCGTCCGCGGTGGTGAACACGTACCCGGAGTCCTGCCAGCGTGTGCCCGCCGTCGCGCTCAGCTCCTTTTGGCGCTCGCGGTGCCGTCTCAGCACCCGCACGGTCTCCGCGTCCAGGGCCACCACCCGGCAGCTGGCGGCGCTCTTCGGCGGGCCGACCACGACGTGACCATCGGTGTGCACCCGCTGCTGCGCCACTGTCAGCTCCGCAGTCTGCAGGTCGACGTCCGTCCAGCGTAGCCCGGCCAGCTCACCGCGGCGCAATCCGCGTAGCGCGGCCAGCCACCAGGCGGCGTACAGGCGGTCCTGCGCGACGCCGGTCAGGAAGGCCGCGAGCTGTTGTTCGGTCCAGACCGCCACCGCCGGACGTTCTGCTGTTTGCTGCCACCGGGCGGTCCGTCCGGCGGTCCAGACGACCGGATGTGGTCGTCGGGGATGGGGGAGTTCGGCGCCGTTGGCCGGGTTGATGGGGAGCAGCCGGGCGCGCACCGCCGCGTTCAGCGCGGTCCGCAAGGTGGCGTGAATCCGCACCACGGTGGCGGGTGACAACCGACGGCCGGTCGGCGAGGGGTGGGACGCCAGCGTCGCGAGCAGTCCGTTGACATCGCGAGAGGTGAGCTGGCGGAGCAGGACCCGTCCCAGCTGCGGGATGAGGTAGAGGCGGATATGGGTGGCGTAGCCCTGCCGAGTCGACGGACGCAGGGCGTCCTTGGTGGCCAGCCAGCGCGCCAGCCACTGTCCAAGGGTGCATCCGGCCCCTGCGCCGTCATGGTCGGCAGCGGCCAGGGCACGGCCTGCCGCCTGTGCTTCCTCGGGGTCGGCGTAACCGCCCTGGCGGACGCGCTGCCGCTGCCCGTCCAGGCCGCGCACCTGCACCGCGAAATACCAGCTGCCATGGTCGTCATCTACCGGCAGACGCGGACACGTCACCCCTCGCTGACGTCCTGTTTCCGCATCCACGCAGCCGCATCGCCTGCTGACCTGCACACGAGTCTTCGTCATCTGTCCCACCTGCACCTCACACGGTGGGCGACGACAGACGCGCCAGCCAGGGCCCGCACTCGATCAGGGGATGACCTCAGGGCAAGTGCCCAGGGTGCGGGGAACTCAGGTTGAGCCGGGCGCTGGCCCTCACCCCTGGTCGTCCCGAGCCGTCAGATGGAATCCTGACCTCCGCTCTAGCGATAAGACTGGCGATCACGTGCCGCCTCCGCCACCATGGGAGGCCGCTCTCAACGCGTCATCTTCCCAGTCCGAGCAGAAGGAAGGTTGCGATGCAGCCACCGATTCCTACTCCTGATCAGATCGGCACCGTCGACCTGGCGTCCTAAGCCGTCGTTCCCGGCCCATCAAACCTGGATAAGGACGAATACGGCGTCTGGGCCGTCACAGCCGGCGACGAGGAGCAGTACGCCCTGTACTTCGAAGTCGCTGACGCCGCCCACCCCTCCCGGCAGGTCGCCGAGTTCATCGTCGAGGCGGTGCGAGCACACGCCTCCCGGTTGCGGGACCGCCGCCCTCGCGATCTGCTCGTCACCCCAGGAGAAGCCCGTACCATAGGTCGGCCAATCCGAGGAGCCAACCAGCCTCTTGTAGAGCTCGAAGAAGCCCATGTTGCCGCGACTTGTAGTAGTACAGAAATCATTGCCGTCCGACCGTGTAACGCAGGTTCGGGGGCGACCACTTGTCGTCTGCCGGGGGAGTGCCTGGATGGTCGACTCCGTAATCCCCGTAGCTGACGTCGTCTCATAGCCGGCTGATGCTCCGCCTGAGGCTTGATGGAGTTCACGAGCCCAGGTATACGGAGAAGATGGCCAACGTTGAGTCACCCGTCCGAGGGCTCGGCGGCGCATTACCCATGCCGGCGTGGGAGGGGCTGATCAGGGCTGGCGCGGCTCGGTCCTACGCCGTCGGAGACGTCCTGGTACGGCAGGGTGAGACGGGCGCGTTCGTACTGTGCCTCACCGCAGGCAAGATCAAGGTCACCCGCAGCGAGCCGGATGGATCCGAGGTGCTTCTGGCCGTACGCGGGCCCGGGGAGGTGGTCGGCGTGATCGCAGCCATCGACGGCGGCAGGCGCTCGGCCACGGTGACAGCCCTGCAACCTTGCGTCGCCTACGCACTTCCCGCCGCCCGATTTCGCGCGATCCTGGAGGGTCACCGGCTCACCGACCAGCCTGATCATCACGGATATCGACTCTGTCCAGCCGCTTGAGAGCGTCGACAAGAACGGCAGAAAGCGGACGACGTCCTTGATCGTGGCGTTTGATGTGACCGCGCCACCGGTCTCCGTCCGGCAGGTCAGATACGTCGCCGGGGTGTACACCGTGTAGCGGGGAGATGTGTTCTTGTATGCCGGGATGAGCGGTCGAGGGCGGAAGCAGGAGCGCCTGGTGGCCGAGCCCGGCCAGAGCCAGAAGCCGCTGGGGTTGCGGACACGGCTGAAGGCTGATGGCGCGCAAGGGCGAGTGCATCTTCCAGTGCCGGCTGCCGTTCACCCCCGGATACGAGTTCGTGGGCGAGGTGGTCGACCACCACGCGGATCCGGCACCGCCCTGGCTGGTCGCCGGCGCCCGGGTCGCCGCGTGCCTGACCAGGATGGGCGGCTACAGGGAATACGCCAACCTGCCAGTCCGGCTGCTGGCCCCCGTACCGGATGGCCTCGACACCCTGGCGGCGGCCGCCCTTCCACTGGACTACCTGACCGCGCTGAGCCTCCTGACCGCCACGGCCGAGCCCGCCCTGGCGACACCGTGCTCATCCACGGCGCGACCGGCGGCGTGGGCGACGCGCTGTGCCAACTCGGCGCTCACCGGGGCCTAGTCATGTACGGCACCGCCTCCGAGCGTAGCCTGCACCGGCTGCGCGACTACGACATCGTGCCCATCGACTACCGCCGCCAGGACGTCGCCCAGGTCGTACGCGCCAAGCACCCCGAAGGCGTCCGGATCGTCTACGACCACCTCGGAGGCGCCAGCATGCGCGCCAACCATCGTCTCCTGGCGCCGGGCGGCGTGCTGGTCAGCTACGCCTTCATGGGCCGACCAGGACACGTGCTGGCCGACACTATCCGCGGCGCGCTGCGCAACAGAATGCTGAACCTGCTGCCTGGCAAGCGCACGGCCCTCTGCACGCTGCCCCGGGAGATCGCCACGGACCCGTCCCAGCACCAGGCACTACTCACGCACCTCTTCGAGCTCGCACTGGGGCGTCACATCCGGCCACGAATCGGGGCCCGCTTCCCACTCTCCGAGGCCGCCGAGGCGCACCGCGCTCTGGAACGACGGGACGTCCACGGAAAGATCATCCTCACCACGTTCTGACCCCGGTTGCCACGGTACTGAACACGTGTTTACTATAGTAAACGTGTGTTCAGCCACATCGGCGGATCTGACCGCCCAGGCCAAGATCCGTAACGCCGCCATCGCGCACTTCGCCCGCGACGGCTTCCAGAAGACGAACCTGCGCGCCATCGCGGCCACCGCGGGGGTGAGCGCCGCCCTGGTCATCCGGCACTTCGGCAGCAAGGACAACCTGCGGAGCGTCTGCGACGAGCACGTCCTGCAGATCCTGGTGCGGAGGGCCCGGACTGCGGCTGACCTGGTCGGCGTGCGGGATCTGTCCCAGGAATATCTGTCGGGCTCGGAGGAGTACCGCCTCCATGTGCAGTACATGGTGCGCGCGATCGAGGAGGACTCCTCCGCGGCCACCACGTTCGTCAACACGCTGGTGGAGGAGACCGAGCAGCTCTTCCGGGACGGGATCGCCGGCGGCTCGATGCGCCAGTCCTCCGACGTGCGGGCGCTGGCCGTGCTCACCGTGCTGGTGAGCCTGGCCACGCTGACCATGGCGCCGCCCCTGACCCGCGCGCTCGGCTTCGAGCGGATGGGCCCCGACGTGCTGCGGCGCATCGGGCTGCCCATGCTCGAGATCTACACCCACGGCTTGTACGCCGACGACACCATGCTCAAAGCCGCCCAGACCGCCTGGGAGGCCCAGCAGGGAGACGATCTCTAGCCCTCTCCCCATCACCACACAAGGACATCCATGATGACTGAGACTGATGCCATTTCCATGGCTGGATTGGTCAAGTCGTTCGGCCCGGCACGGGCACTGAACGGCCTCGACCTCGTCGTACGGACCGGCGAGGTGCACGGCTTCCTCGGGCCCAACGGCGCGGGCAAGAGCACCACGATCCGGATCCTGCTGGGCCTGATGCGCCCCGACGCGGGCGCCGCCCGGCTGCTCGGCGGCGACCCCTGGACACAGACCGCTGAGCTGCACCGCCGCCTGGCCTACGTGCCCGGCGACGTCACCCTGTGGCCCGGCCTGTCCGGCGGTGAGGCCATCGACCTGCTCGGCCGGCTGCGCGGCGGGCTTGACCGGCGGCGCCGGGACGAGCTGATCGAGCGCTTCGACCTCGACCCGCGTAAGAAGGGCCGCACCTACTCCAAGGGCAACCGGCAGAAGGTGGCCCTGGTCGCGGCTCTGGCCTCCGACGCCGAGCTGCTCATCCTCGACGAGCCCACCTCCGGCCTGGACCCGCTGATGGAGGAGGTCTTCCGGCAAACGGTCCAGGAAGTGCGGCGCGCGGGTGACCGTACGGTGCTGCTGTCCAGCCACATCCTCTCCGAGGTCGAGGCGCTGTGCGACCGGATCACGATCATCCGCGACGGCCGTACCGTCGAAACCGGCACCATGGCCGAGCTGCGGCACCTCACCCGCACCTCCATCGACGCCGAACTGGCCGCCCCACCGGACGGGCTGGCCGGCCTGCCGGGTGTGCACGGCCTGCGCGCCGACGGCGGCCGGGTACGCTTCAGCGTCGACGCCGCCGCGCTGGACCTCGCACTTCGCCACCTCACCCAGGCCGGCGTGCGCAGCCTGGTCAGCCAGCCTCCGACGCTGGAGGAGCTGTTCCTGAGGCACTACGACCGCGCGACCGCGAACGTCAAGGGCCGGCACGCGGAGGCAGGACGATGAACGCGTTCGCCGGCACGGGAAAGCTCATCCGCGTGGTGCTGCGGCGCGATCGTGTGCTGCTGCCGCTGTGGGTGGCCTTCATCTGCATGATCCCGGTGGTGTTCGTCGGCGCGTTCACCGGCGCGTACCCCACGGCCGAGGCCCGTCAGCACTACTACGAGACCAGCGTCCACACCAGGGCCTTCACCATCGCCTACGGCGTGCTGAACGGCTCCAGCCTTGGCGAGCTCGTCGCCTGGCGGTCGGGATTCGTCACGTTCATGGTCGCGCTGTTCGCGCTGCTCACGGTCATCCGGCACACACGTACGGAAGAAGAGGCCGGACGGCGCGAACTGGTCGGGGCCACAGCGGTGTCCCGCCACGCCGACCTGGCCGCCACCCTGATCGTCACCTGCGGTGCCGCCCTCGTCCTGGGCATAGCCTCGGCGCTGGCGCTGATCGGCCAGGGCCTGCCCGCCGCCGGCTCCCTGGCGCTCGGACTCGGGCTCACGGTGGCCGCCTGCGCGTTCGCCGCGATCGGCGCCGTGACCGCGCAGCTCACGACCGGCGCGGGCGGCGCGCGCGCCATCGGGATCAGCACGCTCGGCGCCGCGATCCTCCTGCGCGGCGTCGGCGACATCGCCGCGCAGTCCGGTGACGGGCCCGCCTGGGTGTCCTGGCTGACGCCGCTCGGCTGGGCGGAGGCGCTGCGGCCCTACAGCGGCGAACGCTGGTGGGTCCTCGCGCTCGCGGCCGGCGCCGTGCTGGCGCTGATCGTGCTGGCCGTGGCGCTGTCGGATCGGCGCGACCTCGGCGCCGGCATGTTCCAGGCCCGCCTGGGCCCGGCCGCCGCCGGACCCCGCCTGCGCAGCCCGCTGGCGCTGGCCTGGCGGCTGCACCGCGGGCCGCTGATCAGCAGGATCGCGGGGCTCGCGCTGGTCGGGTTGGTGATCGGCGCGATGTCGGCGAGCCTCGGCGCGCTGATGGACAACAGCGGTGCCGTGGCGCGAGAGGTACTTGCCCGGCTCGGCGGTCCTGGCACGCTCGTCGACCAGTTCCTCGCTCCCATGATGACCATGCTCGGCCTGGTCAGCGCCTTCTTCGCGATCCAGTCCGCGCTGCTGCTCAGGAACGAAGAGCGCGACGGTCGGGCCGAGCCCCTGCTGGCCACGCCGGTCAACCGGCTGCACTGGGCGGGCAGCCACGTCGCCTTCGCGCTACTCGGTCCTGCGCTCGGGGTGGTGGCCTTCGGGGCGGCCGCCGGCCTGACGCACGGCCTCAACACCGGCGACATCGCCCGTGAGCTGCCCCGCCTCCTGACCGCCGCACTCGTGCAGCTCCCTGTGGTGTGGGTGTTCACCGGGATCGCGTTCGCGCTGTTCGGGCTGCTGCCCCGGCTGGTCGCCGGCACGTTCGCGGTGGCCATGGTGAGCATGCTGTTCGGCTGGGTCGGCGGGGAGTTGCAGCTCGACCGATGGGTCATCAACCTGTCGGTCTTCGAGCACGTACCGAAACTCCCCGGCGGGGTCATGACGCCCACGCCACTGATCGTCATGACCGTCGTCGCGGCGGCCCTCGTCGCGGCCGGCCTGGCCGGACTCACCCGACGCGACATGCCCACCACCTGAGCCTGGAGGACATCATGGGAGTGACCCTTCCTACCCTGACCCCGCTGCAGGAAACCCTGTGGGTGACGCTGTGCGGCCGGGCGCTCGACAGCCGCCTGCCAAGCCCCATACTCGGCGACCGCATGGCCTACGAGATCATCCACAAGACCGGCTACGACCACCGCAAACTCCGCTGGAGCGCGGCCTCGGCCATCGACGTCGCCCAGCGCGCCAAGAAACTGGACGAGATCGCGCAGCGGTTCATCGCCCGCCACCCCGACGCGATCGGCATCGACCTGGGAGCCGGCCTCGACACCCGAGCCCTCCGCATCGACCCTCCACCCACAGCGGACTGGTACGACGTCGACTTCCCAGAAATCGTGGACGCCCGGCACCGGGTCATCCCCGAGCGGCCGCACACGCACACCATCGGCGCGGACCTGACCGAGCCCGGCTGGCTGGAGGCGCTGCCCGCCGACCGTCCCGCCGTGATCGTCGCCGACGGCGTGCTGCCCTTCCTCTCCCAGGAAGAGATGATCACGCTGCTGGGCCGTCTCACCAGCCATTTTCCCAGTGGGGAGATCGCGTTCAACGTCTACACCCGATTCACCGTCTGGGCCGCGAAACACTACTCCGGCAGCCAATTCCTGGTCCCCCTCTTCAAGTCCCCCGGCTTCGACCGCCTCGACCCCGTACGGTGGAACCCGCGACTGACCCTGATCCGGCACATCCTGCTCACCCGGGAGCCCGAGGTCGACCAGTTCCCGACGGCCCTGCGCCTGTGGACCCGCCTGTCGGCGCTCAGCGCGGCCTTCTCCAGGCTGGGCACCACGGTCGCGCACTACCGTTTCTGACGATTCCGGCCGGCGACTCACGCCAGGTCCTGCGCCGATGGCCATTGCTCGCGTACCGCGGTGACCGGCATGCGCAACGGGCCTGGCGATGGCCTGGCCATGACGCTCGACCGGGAGGGACAGCCGGTGATCCTCTGGACGGACGACAACGGCTCGTACTTCTCCGACAGCAAATGGTCGCTGATGGTCACCACACTGCGCAATCTCACCCCGTGAACAGGTCACCGCATCATGAATTTGGTCGACAAGGCTCCTTAGCGGCAAGCTAAATTCAAGCGCCGCTGAGGCGACGATGGGTATGGTGGGCCGGTAGAGTACCGTCGTGCTCGGTGCGTGCTCGTATGCCCCGTCACACGCCGTCAGAACCCGGCATTGCCTGACACGCAAAACGCATTGAGGTGGCACGAACCGTCACCTAACGGCACGGCGCGGCACTAAAAGATCTTGCTTCTAATCCGACGGTCGCAGGTTCGAATCCTGCAGGGCGCGCTTTGATCATGGTCTGACCTGCGACTATGCGGGATCGGATGCGTTCTAGAATTTTCGTCTAGCGTTTGCGTGCTCCATACGTGCTCGCCCGCACCGACCCCGCACGCGCCATGACCCAGGGGGCTCACCCCGAAGCGTGGACACCGGCTGTCATGCGGCGAGCAGCACTCTAGCGGTGGTCTGCTGCTCGTAGTCGATGGGGCTGAGGTAGCTGAGCGTGGAGTGTCTCCTGCGGGTGTTGTAGC
>NZ_JBDPME010000021.1:0-171514 GCF_039871825.1 Nonomuraea sp. B12E4
GCTACAACACCCGCAGGAGACACTCCACGCTCAGCTACCTCAGCCCCATCGACTACGAGCAGCAGACCACCGCTAGAGTGCTGCTCGCCGCATGACAGCCGGTGTCCACGCTTCGGGGTGAGCCCCCGGCCACCCTGACCACCCAGGGGCGCGCGGTCGGAGTCGGTGTCCTGGCCGCGCTTCAGGACCCGCGCAAAGAGGTCATGAACATCCGCAACCTGTTCCCCGACAAGATCGCCCTCCGGCTGGATGAGTCGGAACAGGTGGACATGGTCCTCGGCGACGGCGCACGTGATCGCGGCGCCCTCGCTGACCACATCTCGCCCGTCCCCGAGATCGGCGCGGGCGTCGGTTACGTCCGGCTGGAAGCCAGCCCCGAACCCATCCGGGTACGCGCTGCCTACGTCTCCGATGCCGACATTTGCGCCATGGTCGACGCCTTCGTCCCGCACGGCGGTGCGGCATGAAGATCTGCTTCCACGGCACCGCCGACGAAATCAGCCTGGTCGCAGGCCGCCCGCTGCTGGTCCTGCTGACCGCTCACGACCTGCCCCACATGCGGGTCTTCGAGCTCTATCACCCCCGCATCCACGCTCACCCGCACCGAGAGCACTACCGGCTTTGCGCCCGCCTGGCCGAAACCACCGACGAGGGGAGGACCGCATGACCCATCCGTACGATCGCGCTCTACCCCGGGCTGTCCGCCTGGCCATGCCGATGGCCCGGGACGTACTCGAAGAGGTCGCCAAGCTCCACGGGGTCTGCATCAGGCCCATCCCTCTGCGGCGGCTCGACATCGTCACCGGCAAGTCGGAGATCATCGACGTTCCGTGCGGAGCCGTCCTCGACAGCAAGTGCCCGCCGTGCGCCAAGCGCAACCGACAGCTCCGCATGGCCCAATGCCGCGAGGGCTGGCACCTCGACAACGAACCCACGATCACACCCGACGAGCCGAACGAGGAGCAGCGCTGGCTGATCGAGTTCCGCGCCGACATGCAGGCCAGGCGAGATGCCGCCGAAGAGGCCGGCGACGACACCACCGACCTGGACGCCGTCCTGTCCGGCCTCGATGACGAGATCAACGCCGCTGGCATGCGCGGCAGCGTCACCGGATCCGCGGTGCCCAAGCGCACTCGATCGACCCGGCGGCGGCAGGACGCGCCCGACCTGCCCAAGCGCAAGATGACCAACACCACCCTTGGACGTACCTTCACCAGCTCCGACGGTAAGACCTACCGGCCGTCGCTGTTCGTCACGCTCACCCTGCCCAGCTACGGCAAGGTCCGTGACGGCGTCCCGATCGATCCCGACACCTACGACTACCGGCGCGCTGCCCGGGACGCGCTGCACTTCTCCAAGCTCGTCGATCGCTTCGTACAGAACCTGCGCCGGGTCGCGGGCTATGACGTGCAGTACTTCGCGGCCGTCGAACCTCAGAAGCGGCTTGCCCCGCACCTGCACATGGCCATCCGGGGCACCCTGCCGCGCGCGGAGATCAAGCAGATAGCCGCGGCCACCTATCACCAGGTGTGGTGGCCATCAACCGACGAAGTCCGCTTCGACGCTGATCAACTGCCCGTCTGGCAGGACGGCAGCGGCTACCTCGACCCGAGCACCGGTGAAGTCTTGCCCACCTGGGACGAGGCCCTCGACGCTCTGGACGAGGATGCCGAGCCTCTACACGTTCTCCGCTTCGGCGAACAAGTCGATGTCCAAGGGGTCCTCGCCGGAACCCCGGATGCCGATCAGTGCATCCGGTATCTGTCCAAGTACCTGACCAAGTCCATCGGCGAGACCCTCAATGGTGGCCAGGCCCAGCGTGAGCACGCTGCTTGCATGGTTGATGCCCTGCGCTACGAGCCGTGCTCGCCGACATGCCCGAACTGGCTGCGCTACGGCGTACAGCCCAAGAACGCCAAGACAGGGATGGCTCCCGGCCGATGCCGCTCCAAGGCCCACAAGCCCGAACACCTCGGCTACGCCGGACGCCGGGTCCTGGTCTCCCGTAAGTGGTCCAACAAGACCCTCGCCGAGCACAAGCAGGATCGCCGTACCTGGGTCCTGGAAGCCCTCGGCAAAGCCGACGAACCAACCGACCCACACCGCTACATCTGGCGGCCCGTACCGGCCGGAGACGCCAACGTGCCGCCCCTCGCCATGCGGCTGCTCCGTTCCGTCCACGAACGCCAGCGCTGGCGAGCCCACCTCCGCGAACTGGAGGCCAGAGCAGCCGGACAAGATCTTTCGGCAATTCGAGGGGAGGCCGCCTGATGGAGCGCCTGTTCTACCGTCCCAAGGATGCGGCAACCGTCCTCGGCATGAGCCGTACGGCCGTGTTCCGGCTCATCAAGTCGGGTGAACTCCGATCGATCAAGCACGACGGATACCGGCTGATCCCGGCAGCCGCACTCGTGGACTATGCCCGTGCCCTTGAGACTCGGGCGTCCGTGGAGGTGGCGTGATGACCGCTAGAAAGCCGAACGGGCGCTCATCGATCTTCCTCGGCAAAGACGGTTTGTGGCACGGCTGGGTCACGGTCGGCATCAAGCCGGATGGGTCACCTGATCGCCGCCACCGTAAGGGCAAGACAGAGGCGGAGGTGACACGCAAGGTTCGCGAGCTGGAAAACCAGCGAGAGTCAGGGCGCGTGAATAAGGCGGGCCGCGCTCCGACCGTCGCCGAATGGATGGCGGAGTTCCTCGATGTGATCTGCGCGCGCCTGGTCCTCTCCGAGAAAATGGCGCCGCGCACGCTGACGGACTACCGATCCAAGACGAGGAATTGGATCGTGCCTCTCCTCGGCAAGCACCGCCTCGACCGCCTCACTCCCGAGCACTTGGACACCGCCTACACGACCATGCTTGAAGAGGGCCTCTCGCCGAGCAGCGTTCTCAAGGTCCACCGCATCCTGTCCCGCGCCCTCACGATCGCCGTACGGCGGGGACGCATTCCTCGCAACGTCGCTACCCTGATCGATGCCCCCTCGGCCACCACTACAGAGATCGAGCCCCTCACGGCAGAGGAAGCGCGGCGGATCCTCGCTGTCGCTATGACCAAGCGGAACGGTGCTCGCTGGTCAGTGGCTCTCGCTCTCGGTATCCGCCAGGGTGAAGCTCTCGGGCTCCGCTGGTCGTACATCGACCTGACGACCGGAGAGATCAAGGCGTGGTTCCAGATCCAGCGGTCGGAGTACGAGCACGGTTGCGACGATCCCCACGCCTGTGGAGAGAAGTGGCACCGTAAGGCGTGCATGAAGAACTGCAAGGAACACCAGCACGACCGCGGCTGCGATCCGGACTGCAAGAAGCGCTCTCACCGATGCTCCAAGCGCTCCTGCCCGAAGGACTGCACCAGCCACGCCGACCGATGCCTGAAGCGCACTGGCGGCGGCCTCGTCTT
The DNA here is from genome assembly GCF_039871825.1 of Nonomuraea sp. B12E4. Lineage (NCBI taxonomy): Bacteria > Bacillati > Actinomycetota > Actinomycetes > Streptosporangiales > Streptosporangiaceae > Nonomuraea > Nonomuraea sp. B12E4. The sequence continues at coordinate 3,400 of NZ_JBDPME010000021.1, forward strand.
TCGGCAGCGCAAGGGCAAGAGCAAGCTCACCCTTCAATGCCCTCCGGGGCTCCTGGCCCTCCTACGAGCCCACAAGAAGCTCCAGACCGCCGAACGGCTCAAGGCTGGGGATAAGTGGACCGATCACGATCTCGTCTTCACCACGCAACTCGGCGGCCCGATCGAGCGCACAGAAGACTGGAAGCAGTGGAAAGCCATCCTCAACCAGGCCGGCGTACGAGACGCCCGAGTCCACGACGCACGCCACACCGCCGCGACACTTCTGATCGAGCAAGGCGTCCACATCCGCGTCGTACAAGAGGTTCTCGGCCACACTCGCGTCACGACCACAGAGCGCTACACCCACGTGGCCACCCTCCAGATGAAGGACGCCAGCAACCGCATGGACCAGGCACTCTGGGGCTCGCCCTGACGGACAACTGCAACCCAAACTGCAACCCTGACCCCTGCAGAGATCAAAAAGGCCCTTCCCCAAGACTCGGGAAAGGGCCCTTCACGTGCGGAGGATCGGGGATTTGAACCCCGGATGGGCGGTAAACCCAAACCGCATTAGCAGTGCGGCGCCATAGACCTGACTAGGCGAATCCTCCTGGAGCCAGCGCGGCTCAGCACAGCGTACCGGCCTTCTGCCGAGGCGGCAAAGCGATTGCGCCCCCAGCCTTCACCAAGAGTTATCAACAGCCTGTGGGTAACCGCCTGTGGATGAAGCCCGCCCGAGCAAGGGCGGGCTTTCCGGGTGTGGATAACGTCGAAGCTGTGGATAACCGGGCTGCACTAGGCGGCCGGGTTCGCCTCGCCCTCGACCTCGATCTTGATCTTCTTGCCGATCAGGACGCCGCCGGTCTCCAGGGCCTGGTTCCAGGTGAGGCCGAACTCCTCGCGGTCGATCTCCGCGCTGATCGAGAAGCCCCAGACCACCTGGCCCCAGGGGTTCGTGCCGGCGCCGCCGTACTCGACCTTGAGCTCGACCTGCTTGGTGATGTCGCGGATGGTCAGGTCACCGACGACGGTGAAGTCCTCGCCGGAGTGCTTGACCACGCGGGCGTTCCGGAAGGTGATCTCCGGGAACTTGTCGACCGACAGGAAGTCGTCGCTGCGCAGGTGGTTGTCGCGGTCGGGCATGCCGGTCTCGATGCTGAGCGTCTGGATCGTGAGCTCGGCGGTCGACTCGAGCGGGTTCTCGGCGATCGTGACCGAGCCCTTGAAGTCGCCGAAGCTGCCGCGGACCTTGCTGACCATCATGTGCTTGACGACGAAACCGATATGGCTGTGGGCAACGTCAAGGTTGTAGGTGCCGGCGGCCGGGACAGTCAGCGACTCCCAGGTACGGGTGCTCATTGGGGTTCTCCTCAGTGGAAGGTTGTGGTGCGGATGTCTGCGGCAACAACTGTCTACACGAGGAATATTCCACCCGTCAACTTTCGTCGGCTAAGGTATGAGAGTGCTGAACTTTGACGACTCCCGGCTGACCGCCATCGGCTTGCTAAGCGAGGTTCACTCCGGCCTGATGGCCAAGTTCCAGCCGGCACTCAGCGCGGCGGGGTTGTCGGAGATCGACTTCGAGACCGTCATCCGGCTCGCGCGCTCGCCCGAGCAGCGGCTGCGGATGAGCGATCTCGCGGCGCAGACGAATCTGTCGACCAGCGGCGTCACCCGGGTGGTCGATCGGCTGGAACGGGAGGGGCTGGTGCGGCGCCAGGCCTGCCCGAGCGACCGCAGGGCTTCCTACGCGGTGCTCACCGGCACCGGGCGCGAGCGGCTGGAGTCCGTGGTGCCGCAGCACCTCCAGGACATCGAGGAGTGGTTCACCGGCCTGCTGGAGGATGAGGAGTTGGAAACCGTCCTGGCCTCGCTGCGGAAGATCAGGGATGTCGTACGGCCCTGCGCCACCGCCGGGGCCGACCACCGGCTCACCCCGGAAGTCCCGGCGACCTCCTGAGCGGCCTCAGCGCGGAAGGCCCAGGGCGCTCCTGAGTTTGGCCATGGCCCGCGACACCGTGCTCTTGACCGTGCCGACGCTGATCCCCAGTGTCCTGGCGATCTCCGGCTCGGTCATGTCCTCGTAGTAACGCAGCACGATCGCGGCCCGCATCCGCTCCGGCAGCTCATCGAGCGCCTGCTCCAGCAGTTCGTGCACATCACCGGCCACGTCCTGGGCGGCCGCCGCCGTCACCTCGGGCAGCTCGTCCGACGGGTACTCCTCCAGCTTGCGCCGCCGCCACTGCGAAATGTTGATGTTGACCATGGCCCGCCGCACGTAGCCGTCCAGCGCGCCACGGTCCTCGATGCGGTCCCAGGCCAGGTACGTCTTGGTCAGCGCGTTCTGCAGCAGGTCCTCGGCGTCCAGCGGGTGGCCCGTGAGCTGGTGGGCGGCGCGCAGCAGCGCGGGCCCGCGGGCCCGTACGTAGTCGCGGAACTCGTCTTCCCAGCCGGTGGTGGTCTGCATCGTGGCCAGAATCGCAGCCTGATGCCCTATTAAGCCTGAACCGTAATTCATGTTTCGGCCCGCCGAGGATAAAGGTAGGCCAAGGTCGGTGGCGGTTTCTTCGACACCGGGGGTGAGTTCCCTTCCCCGGGGATGGGTATTTTGCTCCCATCTGCGGGGGTACGGTGTGAGCCACCCCCTAGTCGTGTGAATCTAGTAACCGACGAGGGAGGGGCAAATGGGGTATCCGAGCGTTGAGCACCGCCGGGTGCTCGCCGCGGCCGCGCTCGGCCGCGAACCCGGCGTTCCCGGTCCTCACCCGGAAAACGGGGAACCTTTACGCGCCATCACGGGCGAGATCCTGGACATCAGCCCGCATCTCATCATCATCGAGACCCCCGGCGGCACCGAGGAACGGCTCGTGATCGCGCCGTGGGCCACCGCCTGGCATGGCTCCGACGTGGCACCCGCCGATCTGCCCGTGGGTTCCATGGTCATCATGCGGGGCCTGCGTGCCGGGCGCGTGGTCGAGAAGATCTGGGCCGACGCCACCCGCATCACCGGGACGATCCTCTCGATTCAAGGACGTAAAGACCTGACCGTCGAGCTCGACTGCGGTCCGCATCGCGGCCACCGTACGATCCTCATCCCCTATCGGGCGTCGGGGCGGTTGCAGGTGCGCCATCCCAAGTTCGAGCCCGGTTACCTGTTCGACGCGATCGGGATCAGGCGGGACGGGGCCGGGCTGGCGTTGCTGCCCGCGACCTCGCAGCCGCCCTACCCGGCGCGGGCCGTGCCCGCCGCGCCGTCGGCGTACGCGGGCACGCAGTCGCGCGTCTCCGGCCCGGCCACGTGGTCGGACACGTTCGACGAGGAGGAGCGGGGCGCGGCCTATCCGATGCTGGAACGTTCTGATACCGGCTGCTCCGAGGCCGGGATCTCGTGCGCCGGCCTGCCGTACCTTTCCATCGGATCGCTCCTCCAGATCACGAACCTGTGCTCCAAGCGCTCCGCCAACGTGCCGGTGGTGGCCTGCGGGTGCGTGGCGGGGCACTTCTGCGACCGCTGCGTCGAGTGCGACACCTCGCCGCGCGGGCGGATCGCGGAGCTGTCGCCGTTCGCGTACGTGGAGCTGGGCGGCGACCTGGTCAAAGGGTGCTTCAACGCGCAGATCGGATTGGGGTGACACACGTGCTGGAATCACAGCTCCCGCTGCTGGTCCTGCTGCTCCTGCTGGGGACGGGGGCCAAGGTGGGCACGGTGTGGTCCGGCGGTGAGCCGGGGTCACTGTCCAGGCTGGGGCCCGCCGTGCTGGTGCCGGAGCGCATGCAGGGCCCGGCGCTGCTGGTCTGCGCGGCCGGTGAGGTGACGCTCGCGACGGGGCTGCTGCTCACGACTCATCCGATCTTCCGGTGGGGTACGGTCGCCTTCTTCGCGCTGTCCACGTACGTGCTGGTCGAGCTGCGCAGGCGGCGGCCGGACGCGGGCTGTGGCTGCTTCGGCGAGGTGAGCTCGGCGCCGGTCGGGCTGCGTTCGATCGGCCGGACCGTGGCGCTGACCGGGATGGCCGGAGTCTCGGTGTGGGCGCCGGTGCCGGGCTGGGTGGCCGTGACCGAGCCGTCCTGGCTGACGGCCGCCGGCCTGGCCGTCCTGGTCGTGTTGTCGCCGGAGATCGAGGAGCTGATCGACCGCGTACGGTTCCGCGCCCCCTGCGAGCAGCGCCGCGGCCCCGCCGAGTCGGCCACGCTGGCCAGGCTGCGGTCGAGCGGCACCTGGCGGTCCCACCAGGCCGGGCTGACCTCGGCGGAGCCTTACGACAGTTGGCGCGAGCTGTGCTGGCGGTTCTTCGCCTTCCGCGACAACCAGCAGGACGACGTGGTCTTCGCGGTCTATCTGAGCGGGCGGCGCCCGGCGGTGCGGGTGGCCGTGGTCAGGACGGAGGACAGCAAGTCTCTGGCGGAGTATACGGAAGTATCGGCCTGACGGTAGAGAGCGTTAGATTTCGCTCGACAGGCACGGCGATATAACTCTATTGGGCTGTCTAGCTTCCCCACTAGACAGCCCAATAGAGGTCTAGGGGTGGCGCTCAGATCGGCTGAGCGCGCAGGAACTTCCCGAAGTGCGGCACCGTGAACGCGATCAGGCCGCGCTCGGCGCTGTAGATGAGCCCTTTCTTGATGAGGCTGTCGCGGGCGGGCGAGAGGCTGGACGGCTTTCGCCCGAGGGCGTCGGCCACCTCCGCGGTGGCGACCGGCTCGTCGCCGATCTGCGCCATGGCGTGCATGTAGTCGCGCTCGGCCGGGGTGGCCCGCTCGTAGCGGCTGCCGAAGAACCCGACGGCGAGCTCCTCCTCGGCCTCCGGCGCGGAGACCTTGACGTCTTCGATGGTGATCGGGCTGCGCGGCGCCAGGTCCCAGGCGACCTTGCCGTAGGCCTGCACGAAGTAGGGATAGCCGTCGGCCGCCTCGTAGAGCGCGTCGAGGGCCTCCTGGGTGAACTCCACCTCTTCCTCGCGCGCCGGCAGGATCAGCGCGAGATCGGCGGCGTCCCGGTCGAGCTTGTCGATGCGCGCGTAGCGGAAGAGCCGCTCGGAATAGCTCTTGCTGGCCGACAGCACGCTGGGCAGGTGCGGCAGCCCGGCCCCCACCACGATCAGAGGCCCGCCCGTCTGCGACAGCTCGTGGCAGGCGGCGCAGAGCGCGGAGACGTCGGCGGGCTGCACGTCCTGCATCTCGTCGATGAACAGCGCGATGCCCACCGCCAGGTCGGTGGCCACGCTCGCGGCGTCGACGAACAGCTCCGTGAGGTCGATCTCCAGGTCACCCGAGTCGGCGCGCCCGCGGCTGGCGGGCACCTCGATGCCGGGCGACCAGTGCGAGGTGCCCTTGGCCGCCGCGGGATCGCGCATGGCGAACGCCTTGAGCACCCCGAGGAACTCCTCGATGCGCTCGGGCGCCCGGTGGCGCGGGGCCAGCTCGCGGATCGCCATGTGCAGGGCCGCGGCCACCGGCCGTCTGATCGACTGGTCGGGGCGAGCCTCGATCTTGCCCGTGCCCCACAGCCGCTGCATCGCCATGGACTTGAACGTGTTGAGCAGGACGGTCTTGCCGACACCGCGCAGGCCGGTGACGACCATGCTGCGCTCGGGACGGCCACGGGCCACTCGCTCCAGCACGACCTCGAACTGCTGCAGCTCACGATCGCGCCCGGCGAGCTCCGGCGGCCGCTGCCCGGCGCCGGGAGCATAGGGGTTGCGCACAGGATCCACGCTCTCGGACTTTATTGCCGGATATAGCGGCCGTCTTAGATTTGGGAAGAAAGTGCTACGGCGTGTCCGGGCAGGCGCGGTCGCGAGCACCGTCATCGGGCAACACCCCCTCCCACCAGGCCGAACCCCTGTTCGATTTCGCTACCGAGAACTGTAGCGCGGACTCGAACACCTATGCGATGGTTTCGAGTAAAGATCTTCGCAACGGGCCGGAGGCGGTTGCCCCAAGGGCTTCTCACCAGCGAATCGGCGACACGGCCGGCGAGTGTAAGGCGTTTCCGGGCCGTCCGTAACCCCGCTGAGGGGGCTGAACTTGGCAGCCGTCCCGCCCGACCAATAGCGTTCGTGAGCATGCGGACCTTCGCGAACGTTCAGGAGCTCAAGGCGGCCGTCGGCGAGACGTTCGGCCCCACCCAGTGGCGCACCGTCACCCAGGAGCAGGTCAACCTCTTCGCCGACGCCACCAGTGACCACCAGTGGATCCACGTGGACGTCGAACGGGCCAAGGAAGGGCCGTTCGGGGGCACGATCGCGCACGGTTACCTGAGCCTGTCGCTGCTGCCCTCGTTCATGTTCGAGATGATCGAGGTGCAGGGCATCGCGATGGGGGTCAACTTCGGCCTCAACAAGGTCCGCTTCCCCCGTCCGGTGCCGGTCGGGTCGCGGGTCAGGGCGACGGGCGAACTCACCGACGTCAAGGGCACCCCGGCCGGCCACCTGTCCAGCCTGAAGATGACGATCGAGATCGAGGGCGAGAGGCGGCCCGCCTGCGTCGCCGAGACGCTCAGTCTGTACGTGCCGGCTGAATAACCGCCGTCCTCGTGCAACAGAAGCACGAGTCCCGTGATCCCTGGGGCTGTGAAGGATTTCGACGAGTTCGTCCGGGCCCGGAGCGATGCCCTGCTCCGGTACGGCTACGTACTGGCCGGCAATTCGGAGGACGCGGCAGATCTCGCACAGGAGGCGCTGGCCCGCCTGGGTGACGCCTGGCCCCGAGTGCGCAACAAGCACGACCCCGAGGGCTACGTGCGTACGATCATGGTCAGGCTGCACATCAAGCACTGGCGCAGCCGGCGCCGGGAGGACCTGGTCGCCGCCGTCCCCGAGCGCGGCGAGTTCGACCGGTACGGCGACGCCGACCTGTGGGCCGAGCTCCAGGAGCTGCCCCGCAAGCAGCGGGCCGTGCTCGTGCTGCTTTACTACGAGGACCTCCCCGACCAGGAGATCGCCGAGATCCTCGGCATCTCCCGGGGCACCGTGCGCAGTCAGGCGGCCCGCGCCCTGGACAAACTCCGGATCAGGCGAGAGTCGCCGGTACTGCGGGAGGCGCGATGAGAAGCGAAGAGGACCTGGTCCGGACCATGCGGGCGGCCGCGGAGCAGGCCGGGGGCCACGATCTCGCGTACGGCGTGGCCAGGCGGCGGCGCGCCCGGCGTACCAGGCAGCGGATGCAGGTGCTGCTCGCGGCCGTGGCGGTGGTGGCGGTCGCGGGCGGTACGACGGCGGTCCTGTCGGGCGAGGGCCGGCGGGCCGAACCGGCGGTCACCGTGTCGCCGCCACTGATCAAGGCGGCCGGCGAGCTGTGGCCCCAGGCCATCGTCAAGGTGCCGATGAGGAACGCCAAGGGCTGGAAAATGCACCCGGTGACCAGCTTGAGTGCGACCGAGGTGCTGCTGGCCCCGGAGTCCGGGTTCGAGAAGGGCGGGCGGCTGGAGGCGTACGACTCCGCTTCCGGGAAGACGCGGGTCCTCGGCGACGTCCCTTCCCCGCGGAAGGGGTACTACCTGCAGCAGTTCGCGGTGGGCAGGCAGTACGTCGCCTGGTTCGGCGAGACCCCTCGAAACTCCGATAAATGGGCAGATTTCTGGATCATTCCCCGGGAGGGCGGTAAGGCCAGGCGCGTCGGTGAGGTCGCGGCCGACGTCGAGTCGATCGGCCTCACGGACGACTCCCTTGTCTGGTCGGTCAAGGAGGGCGGTGTCCACCGCATGCCGCTGACCGGCGGCGCTCCGGAGCGGCTGCCCGGCACCGACGGCCTCCACCTCGCCTCCTGGCCGTGGGCGAACGCCCGGGCCGGCCAGTCCCCCATCTCGAACGTGACCCGGGTCGTCAACCTCGAGACCGGCCGTTCCTCCGACGTGGCGATACCGGACGGAGTCGAGATGATGCAGTGCAATGCGCAGTGGTGCGTCGGAAGGCGGCACGGCCTCGCGGTCGTCCAGCGGGTGAACGGTTCCGGGCGGAGAACACTGCCCGCCACGCTCCTGCCGATGGACCCCTGGTGGCTGGTCGGTGACCGGTATGCCATTTTCCGCGTGTACGACCCGAAGAACAGCCGGAGCCCGGGGCCGATCGCCGTCCTGTACGACCTGGCCACCGGGACGATGGCCGGGCTCAGCGAGAGGACGCCCGGCGTGCGGGGCGGGATCGTGAGGCGAGGTTCCCCCGCCTCGTCGCCGCCGAACGTGGTCATCTGGGATGCCGACCAGGAGTACGACGAGGTGTGCCGGAACGAGGCGTGCACGGTCAAGGCACGTGGGGGCGGCAAGGAGTACACGGTCCTGAATCTGGCGGCCGTTCCTGGGTGATCGCTTGGGCGTGCGGCGCCGTCAGTCGTACAGGCTCGGGTTGAGCCCGGTGAAGAACCCGGCGGACAGGATCGACCACAGCGCCCATCCGATCATCAGGCCCAGCCCCAGGCCCCTGGCCCAGGCTTTGCGGATGAAGTGGAGCCCGATTCCGGCACCGAGGCCCACGAGGGCCAGCACGACCCCGCCGGCTGCGAAGTAGGGGGCCTTGGTGCCGCTGTTGTCCAGGATGACGATGAAGAGGAAGAAGCCGATCACGATGTTGACGAGGCTGTAGAGGGCCAGGCCGGCGAACATCGATCCGATGAGCACGCCTGTGGAATTCCTGGAAGGTGGGGGTGCCGTGGATCCCGGCTGCCCAAAGGCCGGAGACCATCCGTACGGTGGTTGTCCGTTGGGCGGCCGGCCATGCCCTCCGTAACCTGGGGATTCGAGGTCGGACCGCTGATCTCGGGGCTGCTGCCAGCGAGCAGCCTCTGCCGGTCGCCCCCGCCCATGAGCCGACCCGCTCTGTCCGCGATCCCCCTGGGAATGCTGCCGCGACCCGGGGGGCTCCTGAGGCGGCGGCATCCCTCGTGAACCGTCCGGCTCCTCCGATGAGGATGGCGATGACGATGACGGCGGTGTGGTCATGAGTTCGACTTACCCCCTGGTCGCCATCAAATCAGCCTCCGTCGATCGACGTCCACACGCTGCTCCGCGACAGCCGTACCAGGGCCTGAACTTACGGCCACCGGTGCGGGACCCGGACCCGCAGCGCTATACGCCCTCCGAGTAGTAAAGCGCGGCCTGCACCCGGCTCTTCATCCCCAGCTTGTTCAGAACCCGGCTGACATGCGTCTTGGTAGTGGCCTCCGCCATGTCCAACTCCCTGGCGATCTCCGCATTCGACAACCCCCGCCCGATACACGCCAGCACCTCCCGCTCCCGAGGCGTCAAACCGCCTGGGTCCGCCGCGGGTTCACGGCGCGGCGCCCGCTCGGCGAACTCCGCGATCAACCTCCGCGTGACCCCCGGCGAGATCAGCCCATCCCCCCGAGCCACCACACGAACGGCCTCCACCAGCGACTCGGCATCGGCGTTCTTCAACAGGAACCCGGCGGCCCCGGCACGCAGGGCCCCGAAAACGTATTCGTCGACATCGAACGTCGTAAGGATCAGCACATCGCAGACACCGGCCAGCTCCCTGGTGGCCGTGATGCCGTCCAGCCGGGGCATGCGCACGTCCATCAAGACCACATCGGGCCGCAACTCCCGGGCCATGGCCACGGCCTGCTCCCCGTCGCCGGCCTCACCGACGACCTCGATGTCCCCGACCCCGTCAAGGATCAGAACGATCCCCGCCCGGACGGCCGCATGATCGTCAGCCACCAGCACCCTGATGCCCATCACACCTCCAGCTCATTTCCCAAGCGACCAGCACAACCCAATCCCCAACGCCGCCACCGCTCCTCCTCCCATGAGCCGGCGCCCCAACGGTCGGGTCACTGTCTGGAACGCGCCGTGACCTCCGGCTTCGAAGCCGGATCCTCACCCGGGCCGGACACCGGCGGCTCCTCGTCACCTGCCGCCTCATAACCTCCGGCCTCACGAGTCGCCAACGCCGGGGACGTCACCCCGTTGGCGGCTGTCGGCTCATGAGCCGTCTTGAGCGACGTGGGCAGCCTGGCCACCACCCGCCACCCATGCCCGTGCGGACCGGCGTCGAATGATCCGCTGACCAGCGCGGCCCGCTCCCGCATGCCGACCACCCCGGCCCCGGCACCAGCCCCAGGCAGCCGGGCGCCCCGCCCCCCGACAGCGTTGCCGACGATCAGCGAAACCGACCCCGCCCCGTAGGTGACGCCAACGGTGGCCGGCGAATCGCCGTGTTTGAGCGCGTTCGTCAACGCCTCCTGCAGGATCCGATAACCGGCCAGATCAACGGACACGGGCAGTTCCCGGGGCTCCCCCTCGATCCTGAGGTCCACGGTCAGCCCCGCCTGCCGGACCCTGTCCACCAAGGTCTCCGCGTCGGCCAACCTCGGCCGGGTCGCCTCGGGCTCGTCGCCTTCCTGCCGCAACAGCCCGATGATGGCCCGCATCTCGGCCAGCCCCTTGACGCTGTTTTCCCGTACGGACCCCATGACCTTGCGTATCGTCTCCTGATCAAGATCCTCGCGGGACAGCGCACCCGTGGACTGGATGGCGATGGCGCTGAAGTGGTTGGCGATCATGTCGTGCAGCTCGCGAGCCATGCGCGTGCGTTCGGCCGCGATGGCCGCCTGCCGGTCCAGCTCCGCCAGGTGCGCCACCTGCTCGGCCCGCACCCGCTCGGCGGCGGCCCGATCCCGCTGCTCCCGCAGCACCAGAGCAGTCGTGACAGGCACGACGAGCACCAGCGCGACCTGCACCCCCGCCATGGCCAGCACCCTCCAGTCCGCGGCGAAGAACCCGGCCACGGCCCCACCGGCGACCGCCAGCCCAGTCGTGACCCCCAGCAGAACCCGGGCGAACCGGGCCGGCCCGTAAAGCGCAGCGGCGTACAGATTGTCGGTGAACACCAGCACAGTCGCCAGCGACGGCCCCACGAACCCGTCCAGCGTGATCCCGAGAACCCCCAGCCCGAGGGAGACCAGGGGCGCCCGCTGCCGCACCACCACCCCGGCGCACGTCAACGCCAGCGGCACGCAGAGCACCCAGTCGGGCCGGCCACGATCGATGGCGCCCCCACCCGCGATCATGATGACCCCGACCGCGAAGGCCAGCACAGCCCACAACGCCGTCCGCTTCATGGCCCCATCCCACCACCCCCCGGCCACGCTGCCCTCCTGCATGGGGCCAGCCTGTGGATACACCTTTCTATGTATCCACAGGTTCGTTTCCACTGACGATGCCCCGGCCAGAAACCGGCCAGAAACTGAAATACGTGATTATCGCCATCCTCATCGCCTGCGAGATCGCCTTCTGGCTCCTCCTCGTCCTGGCCCTGGCAACCCGATACCTCTGGAAGCGCCGCAAGCTCAGCACCGCCCTCCTGATCGCCATCCCGTTCCTGGACGTCATCCTCCTGGTGACCGCCGCAGTGGACATGAAGGGCGGCGCCACAGCAGACATCACCCACGGCCTGGCGGCGACCTACCTCGCCTACTCGATCGTCTTCGGGCACAGCACGATCCGCTGGGCCGACGCCAAGTTCCACCACCGCTACGCCGACGGCCCCCCACCCCCCAAACCCCCACCAGGTGGCCGCGCCCGCACCCGTTACGAGTGGCGCTTCTGGCTCCGCCTGCTCCTGGCCTACGCCATATCCTGCGTCGTGATCCTCGCCCTGACCTGGTGGGTCGACGACCCCACCCGCACCCGCCCCCTGCTGGAGTTCATGCTCGGCCTGGCCAGGGTCCCCGTGATCGCCGTCCTTTGGCCCATCAGCCACACGCTGTGGCCTCGCAAGGTGGAGTCGGCGGAGCCATGATTGCCGTTTCTGGTTCGAGACACTGCCCACAACCCGCTATGCTTGCTTACGCAGCGAGCGGCCGTAGCTCAATGGATAGAGCATCTGACTACGGATCAGAAGGTTACGGGTTCGACTCCTGTCGGCCGCGCTCCAGCTCAAAGGCCCTTTGGGATCATCCCAGAGGGCCTTTTTCGTGGCCGTACAGCAGCCTTGTACAGCAACACGGCCCCACACAGCCGATCCCCCACGCATACAGCTCGTGCCGACGGGACGCCGGCCACTCTACTCAGGCACCGCCGAGGCCCTCTCGTAGGCGGTGGACCCAATCCGCGGGAAAGACCTGCTCAAGCCGCTCCCTGCTGGTCTCCAACATCCCCTCCTTCGCCAAGGGAAGAAGGGCGCCGTCCTGGACGGCCTTGTGATCCTCGGGCGCCGGGCAGATCAGGATGGCGAGGATCCGGCAGGTTCGTTGAAGCTCCTCGATCCCGGTCGTGTGGATCATGCTCTTAATGGGCTCCCAGGCCGTCCGTACGGCTAGACCCACCAGCGCATCGAGGAGAACACTGCGGCCCTCGGCCTTCCGGGACTGCATGATGACCGTCGTCACGTACTCCGGGATTCGGTCCATGGCCTTCGAGAACTTTTCGATGGCCCCGGCCACGGCGACGAGGAGATCGCACCAGAAATGGTTGGTAAGTTTCCTTCGGGCCTCTCGCGGCTTGCTCCCGCCGAACCTCTTATCGAGCTCCTGGATTACGGGGCCAGCAAGGATGTCTCCGATTTCCTGAATGCGGTCGATGGTGTCTGGGTTCTCGGATAGCCAGTCAACAAGATCGGCTGTGGCACTATCGGTGGCTGCTGCCTTTCTCTCCTTGGATGGCTTTCGTCGCCCTATGGGAGGCCGAGTTGCGGCCCAGGCGACGTCGCTGCGATCTCTCGCCTCCTGACGAGCATCGGGAGAGGGGTCTCGGGCCAACAAGAGACCGTTGGTCCAGCCGTGCTGCGCCCCACCGCACGCGGAACATCCGCAGTAATGCCCCTTGGCGCGCTCGCAGATCACAGGGTGCGTCATTCGCCCTCCGCTACGTCTGGCAGGAAGAGAACTGGCGCCTCACTGGAAGCCCCATTCCTTTGAACCACAAGCAACGAGAAGCGAAATGACCACCGTAGCCAGTCCGGCATATCCCTTCGGTTATGACAAGATCCTGTGCACACACATAGGTCCTCTGGGATACCCCCAAAGGACCTATGTGTGGTACCGAGAGATTAGTTATGCCTCGCTTGAACGGTCGAGGCTCTGATTGAGCCGGTCAAGCGCCTTACGGGTTTCGGGACTGGGGATTTGGGTGTAGACGTCCATGGTCATCGAGATCTGCGAGTGCCGCAGGATGCGCATCGCCACACGCGGGTGGACGTCGAGGGCAGCCAGGAGCGAGGCACAGGTGTGCCGGGTGTCGTGCACGCGGATACGCGGGACGCCTGCCCGACGGCAATGGCTCTCGAAGGCGCGGTTGAAGTTACGCGGCTCGATCGGCGTGCCCGTCCGGGTGGTGAACGTCAGATCCGAGTCCTTCCATTCGTCCCCAGCCATCTTGTGTGCCTCTTCCTGGACACGCTGACGGTGCCTGAGTGCCGAAACGCACAGGCCGAAGAGCGGCAGTGAGGCGGTCGAGTCCTCTGTCTTTGTCGTCTGCCGGTGGAGGAGTTGGCCGCCGACTCTGGTGAGTTGACGGGAGATCCAGAGCTGTTCGCCGACGAGATCTACGCAGTCCCATGCGAGACCAAGGACCTCTCCCCGGCGAAGGCCCAGGACGAGAATGAGCACGTACGCCGCGTAGAGAGGGTCTTCGGCCCTCCGTAGGTGTTCGAGGAACCTCCGTGCCTCATCGACGGTCCACACCGTGTGTTGGCGCTTCCGCTTGGTCTTGCTGGCGCTCGGGAGCGTGGTCAGTGAGGCGACGTTCTTCGTGATCAGCTCTTCCCGCAGGGCGTGGCCGAGCGCCGAGCGCAGGACCCGGCGAATGCCCGCGATACTGCTGCGGGAGAGGTAGCCCTTGCAACACTTGCCGATCGAGCAGCACCGCCGCTTACGCTCCGGGCGCTTGTGATCCTTACGCTGCGCGCAGCAGGTACAGAGCGTGGGCAGGGTGTTGAGCCAGGCTTGCACGTCCCGGACGGTGAGCTTGTCGAGGCGCTTCTTGCCCAGGCCGGGGACAATGTACAGCCGGACGAGCGGTTCATAAGCCACGTAGGTCGTGGGCTCACGGTTGGGCTCGATGACCTCAGCGAGCCAGCGCTTGAGGAAGGCGGCCAGCGTCTCGTGCTTGGTGGCCACCGGTCCCTTGCGGGCTTGCTCGTGGAGCTTGAGCCACTTCTCGTGGGTCTCCTCACGGGACTTGCCGTAGGCCCACTTGCGGGTGCGCTTGCCCTCGGGTGTGGTGACCCAGACGTAGCCCGCCCAGCCGTCCTTGTACGGGAAGATAGAGCCTTCTCCGTTCGAGCGCTTGCCCATCAGGCGGCCTCCTCACATAGACGGGTCACGTAGGCGTCCAGGGCCGATGACGGGATGCGGCGGCAGCGGGTGCCGACGAGGATGGACGTAATGTCGCCGGAGCGGATCAGGTTGTAGAGGGTCCATCGGCTGACCTTGAGGATGGCCATGGTCTCCGGAACGGTGAGCAGGTCAGTGGCCATGGTCATCTCCCTTGCTGATCGAGGCGGCCAGTGCTGATTCGCCGGGTGTGTAGCCCTGTCCGGCGTACTTCCAGTGGGCGAGGACCAGCGTGGTGCTGGGGTCGTGGGGCAGGCGGCGGAGTTCTTGGGCTTCGCGGTAGTCGAGGCGGGCGCGGCGTAGGGCGGTCAGGGTGGTGGAGTAGGCGCGGCTCTTGGTCGAGAAATGACCACGGAAGCCGAGCATGTGCGCCCACTGGCGCAGACGGAGTTCGGCAAGGTCCGGGTGGATGTTGGGATCGCCGAGGTCCCAGGCGGTGCGGATCAGGCGGGCGGCGTGGTCGGTGACGCCCTGGGCGCGCAGGCGGGCGAGGTCGCGGTGGGTGACGCGGCGGTCCAGGGTGCCGGAGGTCTCGGCGGCCTTGGTGGCGTACTTGGCGATGTAGCCCGCTACGGCGACTTCGGACAGGTCGTTGTCGGTCAGGCTGGTGGAGCGGATGGGGCGGACGTCGATGGTTCCCCAGGTGAGTGGCTGGCCGGTGGCCGGCGCTTTGAGGCGTACGGCTTGAGCGGCGGTGTGGATGACGGAGTCGAGGAGATCGAGGGTGACCCAGGCGGGCGGATCGGTGAGGTCGTCACCGGCGCGGCCATCGAGGCGAATGACAGCGTGGAAGTGGACGACGCCGCGTGCCTGGTACTCGGCAACCTTGGCGAAGGAGAGGCGTACGCGCTGGGCGAAGTCCTTGCGGGACATGCCCGCGGCGGCGGCCAACTGCTGGCGGAAGTAGACGGTGAAGCGGTGCCACAGAGCACCGGCGTGGGCGTTCCACAGGACGTGGCCGGTGTAGTCGTAGGTGTCAGGGTCGAGCGGTTGGCCGATGGTCGGGTCTCCGTTCTGGTGGTGGGTGAAGCAGGCCGGGCCGGTCCGGCGTGGGTGGCAGACGGGTGTGGTGCCGCCCTTGTCGGGGCCTCGGTGGACGGGGCCGAAGGACGGCGCGGTCAGGGTGGCCAGGACGCGCGGGTGAGTGCGGACGGCGGCCGGGACGCCCTTGTCACCGCCGAGGAGTCCCGCGCGGATGAGGTGGAAGGTGTCGCGCCGGTAGATCTCGGCGCAGGCCGGGCAGCGGGATGAGCGGCGGTTGCCGCAGCGGACGAGGAGCTGGCCGTGTGGTTCCTCGCGGGTGCTGTAGGTTCGCAGGACTTCGCCAGTGGCGTTGTCGAGCGTGTGGGTGTCGCCGGTGAGGCGGATCGGGTCGGTGCAGCCGTGGAGCCGGTCCACCTGGCGAAGCCAGCGGGTGACGTCGTGGTTGGAGCGGCGGGCCAGGTCGCGGATGGTCTGGCGGATGAGGTCGTCGAGGCCTGCGGGAAGCTCGGGAGCCTGGGTCACTGTGAGCCCTCCTGTCCAGAGCCTTCGCAGCACGGGCAGTAGATGGTCATGAGCCGTTGGGTACGGAGTGAGCGGACGCTGACGGAGCCGTATCCGTCGCATTCCGGGCATGGCCGGTGGCGCATACTGGAGTTCCTTCGTTGAGTGCGGAGGGTGACGCCCCACGGGGGCGGCGTGGCTGCCAGGCTTGAGCCGTCCCGTGGTGGCGTCGTTTTCGTTCAGTTCTGGTTGTCGATGCCAGTACCGGAGCAGTCTCGGCAGGTGTCGTCGTCGTACAGGCCGGTGCCGTTGCAGGTGGCGCAGGCGTAGGCCCGGATCTCGTCGCAGTTCATGGGTGGGTCACCTCCTTGCGGGGTGCAGGGGCAGGACTGGTTGGTCGAGTCGCAGCCCAGGCCGTCGCCGAGGTCACAGCCGTAGCGTGAGCAGCAGGTGCAGAACGGGCAGGGCAGACGGGTCATGACGTGGTGCTGGCGCCGCAGCAGTCGAGGCAGAAGGCCCAGGTGCGGATGCAGGCGGTGTTCTTGCCGCGTCCGACGATGAGGAAGTCCTCGACCTGGCCTTCGCCGTTGCAGGTCCGGCAGGTGGACGGCTGGATGGTCTTGCGTGAGCGGGTCATCGGGTTCTCTCTCCCTGGCAACTGGGGCAGGTCTCGGTGATCTCGGTGATGAGGGTGAGGCCGCCGTTGGGAGCTGGCTGGCTGTGGTAGCCGGTGATCGTGCCGGAGCCGAGGCAGCGACGGCAGTAGGGCTGGTTCATGCCGGGCCGCCCTGTACCGGGACCCAGGCGGCGCGGTTGCCGTTGGTGTGGCGGATGGCGGCCACGACGTAGCCGAGGTTGGTCTCGTCCAGGCTGGTGAGCGCCGGGCCGAGTTCGACGGGCAGGGCGTAGGCGATCGAGAGCGCGATGCGGAGCAGGGCGGCCTCGCCGCCTGAGCAGGGCAGGTGGCCGAGGACGAGTGCGTCGTAGGCGGCCTGCCAGTCGATGACCGCGAACGGCTTCTCCAGGTCGACGGCGATGTTTTGGAAGTCGGGTCGGCGTAGCCAGGTGCCGTGGTGGATCAGCAGTTCCACGGCGGCTTCGAACGGGTAGGAGCCGCGTGCCCAGGAGCGGGCGGCCTCGATGAGGTCTTGGTGGTTCATGCGACGGGTTCCTTTCGGATCAAGGTGAGGATGTCGGCGGCCAGGTCGGCCGAGACATGCATGCGGGTGGCGAGCTGGTCGCTGGTGATGGGCCGGTGATGTTTGGTGTGGTGGTCGTCGGCCAGGCGGCGGGCGTAGGCCAGCAGGGCTGGTGACGGCCCGGACGTGGGTGCGGGTTCGGCTGCTGGCAGCTCGACGGGCGCGAGCTGGACTACCTCGGGGATCTCGGCGCTGGCTTCTGCGGGTTCCTCATCGGCCGGCACCGGTGGGCGATGGGAAGCGCGGCGTTCCAGCATCGAGACCGAGACCAGGAACGCCACCGCGGGAGTGGCAGCGGTGATCCAGCCCCAAACGGTCGGCTTGGCGGTGGCGAGGTTGGCGGCCAGGGTCAGGACGATGCCGCCGGTCAGTACGAGCGCGGGCCAGGTGATCCGGCCGTGTCGGCGGCGGCCGGTGCGCTTGTCACGTTGGAGTTCGCGGGCGGCCATGACGCACATCAGGTCGATGCACACGGCGACCGCCCAGGACTGCCAGCTGAGTTGCCCGTGCCGGGCGGCCAGGTCGCTGATGTGGGTGAAGGAGCCGACGGCGGCGATCACGGCCAGGACCAGCACGGGTGCGGTGTCGAGCGCTGTCGAGCGGATGCGCCTCATGGGCGGGCACCTCCTTTCGGTTTCGGGCATGGGTCGGGTAGGGACTTGACGCGATGGGCTTTCGCCGAGCCGGGTGAGGAGAGGTCAGGCGGGTTCGCCTTCGCGGGCCAGTGCCTCCAGGTCCGCGTCGGTGACGGTCACGTCGTCGGTGGCGGTGAGTAGGTCGGCCCAGGTGGGTGCGAGGTCGGCGTGCGCCTGGGCGGCGGCCTCGGCGACTTGTTCGGTGACGTAGACGGATCGGGCGCGGTACCAGCGGCCGTCCTCGCCGACGACGATCGCGGTGCCGGGCATGTTGGCCGGAATCTGCCGGGCCGCTGCCAGGGCGGCCGGGTCGGTGTCGCCGAGGGTCATGGTCGCGGTCTCGGGGTCGTTGACCCGGTGGCAGACGCGGCCGGAGAGCTGGGATCGCAGGGCGGTGACGCCGGGGCCGAGGTCGGAGCCGACCCGTTGCCCGCAGACGAACAGGTAGACGCCAAACGCGCGGCCGAGCTGCGCCAGTCTGAGCAACGCTGTAGCGGTGGAGGCGATCTCCTCCTTTTCGCCCTTGTGGGCCATCAGGAACAGCTCGGCGACCTCGTCCACCAGGACCACGACCGGGGTGGGCTGGAGGAGTTCGGGCAGTTTCCAGATGTTGCGGACCTTGTGGCTGCGGCAGAGCGCCATCCGGATCTTGACCAGGCAGATCAGGTCATCGAGCAGGCTGGTGCACTCGGCGCGTTCGGTAGCCATCGCCGACAGCCGCGGTTCGTAGGGAGTGAGTTCCACGCCGCCCTTGAGATCGAACCCGACCAGGGCGACCTTCTGTCCGGCAAGGCCGGTGATCAGGGCGTTGAGCAGGGTGGACTTGCCAGACTGCGTGGCGCCGGTGTTGAGCCAGTGCGGAACGGTCAGGAAGTTGAGCACCCAGGGCGCGCCGGTCTCCAGCACGCCCACTCGCACCTTGAGCAGTCCTTCGGACAGGACCGGGATGGAGACATCGGCCAGCGGATCGCCTCTGGTGGCCAGCAGCGTGACGCGGCCAGGTTTCCAGGAGGCCAGCCGTACCGAGTGCACGCGCCAGGCGTGCGCGAGGTTGGACAGGCGAGCGTTGTAGTCGTCGGGCGTCTGGCCGTCCATGAGCTTGACGTTGACCCGGAAGCCGAGGCGGCAGGGACGGACGATGCCGAGCCGGGGCGGCTTGTCCACCTGCACCCGCCGGACTTTGCGCCTGTGCGACAACGAGACAGCCGCGTGTCCGACGACCGGGAGGCCGTCGAGGGTGTAGCGCCAGCGGCGCCGCTTGCGGGTGAGTGTGCATCCGTGGGCGACGTTGCCCCAGGTGAAGTAGACGTGCAGGGCCTTGAGCGGGTAGCCCAGGCAGAGCCAGAGTGAGACGGGGTGCAGCTTGCGCCACACCAGCAGGATCGTGCAGACCGAGGCCACGCTGATGGCCAGCGGTATGAGCCAGTCGGACATACTTGGAACGTTCCTTTCGAACTGCGAGAGGAAGGCCCCGGAGCGGGCGGTTAGCTGCCAGGCGATGCGCCCGCTCCAGGGGTGCTACCGGTGCGGCTAGGCCGCCTTGGGATTGGCCAGGGCGATGGTCTCGGCGCGAAAGCCGAGCCCGGACCGTCCGTTCATCGACCAGAAGAACGCGGCCAGGCCGACCGGCCGAACCTGCACGCCCTCGGGGATCTGCGGGAACGTCTCGCTCGGGAACGTCACCACGATCACCGGGTTGCGCCGGTCGTCGTTCGGCTTGGGCAGGAGCGGGATGGTGTAGAGCTCCCGTCCCTCCGCGTCCCTCTTCACCTCGCCTGTAGCGCGGTCCACGATCTTCGGCTCGGGCTCGCCAGCGACCGTGAACGCCAGGGCGGTGATGTCGACGGGGATGTTACGCATGGTGCTCTCCTTTGAAGGTTGCCTAACTTGGCTAGGCATCTTGCTCGACACCTTCATGTTGCCCAGCATGGCTAGCCATGTCAAGCATTCCCAGTTAACTGGACTAGGCAACCTAGAAGAACTAGGCTGATTTGCGTGATGAGTCTCGACCCGGACGACCCGCGTCCGCCCTACCAACAGGTCGCCAACGCCCTGCGCGCCGCGATCCTGACGAAAAAGATCCAGCCCGGCGAGAAGCTGCCCTCAGGACATGAGCTGGCGCAGAAGTACGGCGTGGCGCGCATGACAGTGCAGCAAGCCATCCGCCTGCTGCGAGACGAAGGCCTGGTGGTGTCGCGCCAGGGGAGCGGCGTGTTCGTCCGCGAACGCACCGAACGGCCAGTCGAGCTGCGACCCCACATCGAGCGGGCCTTCGAGGAAGCCAACGTCTCCATCGACTTCGCCGGCTTCTCCGGCGAAACCCTCAACGGGATGCTCCAGGAACCACTGGACAAGATCCGTCTGGGACGACTCACACCCGACTCGATCAACATCCGCATCCTGGTCCCCGACATGGAACACGCCATGTCGCTGCCCTGCAGGGCCGAAGACCTCGCCGACGATCCAGTGATCCGCAAGCGGGCTCTGCGCATCCAGGAGCGCAGCACCCAGGCCGTCGCCGACGCCGTACACGAACTGGCCGACCTCGGACTCGTCAAGGACGCCACAGTCCAGGTACGCGTCCACCAGACAGCGCCCGCGTTCAAGTTCTACGTGATCAACAAAGAGCGCGTGTTCTTCGGCTTCTACCCAGTGGTCAAGCACACCGTGAAGATCAAGGGCGAGCCGCACGAGCTGTACGACGTGATGGGCAAGGACTGCACCCTGTTCCACTACGAGATCACCGAGGACCCCGCCTCGATGGCCTCCCAGTACGTCGCCGAGGTGCGGCGCTGGTTCGACAGCATGTGGAACACCATCAGCCGCGAGGTCGAGCTGTGACCATCACGCCCGGCGAGATCCTGCGGCAAACGAGCGCCGTCCTGCTGGACTTCGATGGTCCCGTATGCCGCGTCTTTGCCGGCCTACCCGCACCTATCGTGGCAACCAGGCTCAAGGACCTGGTCATCGGCGACGGGGTGGCACTGCCGTCCGACATTGCGGAGCTGGACGACCCGCTCATGGTGCTCCAACGAACCGCGGATATCGCCCCTGCCTTGGTCGACAAGCTGGAGACCACACTCCTGGCGTCGGAGGTAGAAGCGGCCACGACCGCCGAGAGCACCCCGGGTGTACGCGAGTTCCTGCGAGCGTGTGGTGAGGCGGGGCGGCCGGTTGCCATCGTCAGCAACAACTCTCGGCCTGCCATCGAGACGTTCTTGAGCCTGGCCGATCTCGGTGAGTGGGTTGAGGCGATATCGGGGCGCCCAATTGGCGAGCCAGCGCAGATGAAGCCGCACCCCGGATCGACGCTGCGGGCATGTAAGGCGCTCGGTGTAGAGCCGGAGCAAGCAGTGTTGATCGGAGATTCCGACTTCGACATGAGAGCGGCGCAGAGCGCTGGAACACGCAGCATCGGCTACGCCAGCGAGCCGAGGAAGGCCGAGAGCCTGATAAAGGCCGGAGCCGAGGCCATAACCGACAGCATGACGGAGCTAGCGGAAGTGGCTGGCGGGCAGCCGCGAGAGCGGCCGTGATTCAAACCTTCCCTACGTCATCAAGCCGCCGCCCGATGGGCGGCGGGCGGCCGGGCGGTCCGGGCGGGCGTGCGGCCTCTCCGGGCCGGTCCCGCCCAGCCACCCCGCCGCACCATCGACCTCGGCTTACCTGCTGGTAAGGCGCAGCTTACCCCTTGGTATGGGCAGCTTACTTGCTGGATCAATTGTGACTTTTTTTATTCGCGCCGAATCTGCGAGGTCGCGCATCCATCGGCTGGTCATGAGGGGAATAATTGAGCCTCTGACCTGTATATCTAGGCTTGCAAGCCAGCTAAGTACATGCTAGCATGAAAGGTTTTTGGCGTGGCGCGCGGGCATCTTCGGAGAGGCTAAGGTCGGGAGTGTTCCGCCCGGCCAGGGGGCAGACACCACATCTCGACGTCCCTGGCGCGGGCGGCTGCTGCCAGCTCCCCCGTCTACCAGGAGGCCCGCATGCCTAACATACCCGTCCCCAGCAACTCCACCTTCACCGTCGCGATCCTTGCCACGCTCGCGATCGTGCTGACGTTCGCAGGAGCGACGGCGTCGGACGTCACTCAGATCATCACGGCTATCGTCGCGGTGTGCATCATGCGTTCCAACACCGGTCAGTCCGCGATTACCTAACGTGCAGCACGGTCCCGTGCCCGGACCTGGGCGATCACTTCAACTGAGGCCGTGACGATCGCTCACTCCGGGACTCACCGCAAGTGGCTGGGGCGATCGGCTGCCGCGGATCGACTTCGTCGATCCTTGCCATCGAATGAGAGGGCTGGCGAAAGGTGTCATCGAAGCCGAATCGTCGAGCACCTGGTCGGCAGTCTGCGGCAGGTCGAGCCAACCCTCATGGACGCTGAGGTGTAGGTGACCAACCGAGTGACGATGGAGGCGTACGAGCGCGGACGTCCACGGACCTAGCCTGACTGTTTTCGCAGGTCAGACCTCGTTGTGTGCCCTTTCCAGGCCGCGATCAAATGGCTTTGGGATCAAGAGGTCGGGGACGCGGCTGTACAGCAGGTCGTACAGCAACGCCGTCACACGTGATCACATGTCGCCGCTTCGCGATCACCTTCTGAGCAGGGCGGGACCTCGCTGACAGGTGGTCTGCTTTGCCCTACGGATCAGAAGGTTACGGGTTCGACTCCTGTCGGCCGCGCTCCATACGAAAGGCCCCTGAGTAGGCATTATGTCCTCAGGGGCATTTCGCTTTCGATCTTCACCCGGTCTCTTCCGCCTCTTCGGGAGCCACCTGGGGAGCCACCGGCCGGAGTTTCCCCAGGAGAGCGCCGGAAATCGCCTCCGTCGCCGCACGCTTGTCACCCTCCAGCAGCTGACCATAGACGTCCTTGGTGATCGAGATGCTGGCGTGCCCGCGGACCTCAGAGACGACGTGGAGCGGTGTGCCTTGCGCGAGCATCAGCGACGCGCCGGAGTGCCGCAGCTCGTGGGGATGCCAGTGCCCGAGTCCCGCCTTCTTGGCGAGCTTGGAGAACAGATGGGAGAACGTGTCCGGATCAGAGGGGTAGCCGAAACCGTAGGGAAGATCAGCCCGTGATCCATCCAGCTCTCGCCCGCCCGGAGCCGCTCTTGGTTGTGCGCGACCTTGTGCTTCTTGAGCGCTTCGACCAGCTCAGGAGTGAGGCACAGCAGCCGCCGTGACCGCTTCGTCTTCGGCTCCGAGATCACAGCTTGGTCCTCGTCGAAGCCTCCGGATCACGGTTCTTGATCCGCTTGACGGCGTGCGTGATGCGGAGCGTACGCGCTTCTGGATCGAACGCGTTCCACATGAGCCCGAGAGCCTCGCCGCGCCGCAGTCCGAAGACCAGCGACAGCAGCACCAGCACGCCCATGCGTTGATCTTCCACGTGGTCAAGAAGCTGCTTGGCCTGCTCGACGGTCAGCGTCCGTCCTCTTCGGTACGGACACGCGGTGGCATCGACAGCGCGGCCACGTTCCGCCCGATCAGGCCCTCACGCTCCCCGCCTGTCCGATGGCCTTCCGGAGTACGGCCCGCGTGATCCGGATGCTGTTCGCCTTGTAGCCAGCCATGCGCTTGGCCTGCCACAGGGCATCGACCTGGGCCACGGTGAGCTTGGTCAGCTTGTGACGGCCCGACCCCGGCTTGAGGTGCAGCCGTACCGTGTCCTCGTAGTCGTCCAAGGTCCCATCGGAGACGTGGCCGGGCAGGTGGAGCAACCAGCGATCGAGAAACGTGCCAACTGTCAGCCGGTCATCCGGGACGGGAGCACCCTTGGCCAGGATTTCTTTGAGCTTGCGGACCTTCTCGACGACTTCGGCGAGATCCCCGATCTTCCCGAGATCAACAGCGGTGCGGTGCGAAGGGAGAGCCGAAGGACAGCCTTCCCCGTGGGAGCCGATCAGCGAGTCAGGTCTGTGTCGCGTTCAACGAGGTAGACGTTTCGTCAGCTCAGGCAGAACTCGTTGCCCTCGATGTCCTGCATCACGAGGCACGACTCGTTTTCTTCATCGGCGGGCAGGAGCCGCACGCGTTTCGCGCCGAGAGGGATCAATCGTGCGCATTCGGCCTCGAGGGTTGCCAGGCGCTCTGCACCGACGAGTCCGGTGCCGACCCGCACGTCAAGGTGCAGCCGATTCTTGACGACCTTGCCTTCGGGGACGCGCTGGAAGTACAGCCGCGGACCGACACCCGAGGGGTCGCTGCATGCGAACCACGAGTCCCGCTGCTCGGGCGGCAGCGTGCGATTGAAGTCGTCCCAACTGGCGAACCCCTCAGGCGGTGCCGGCGCGACGTACCCCAACACCTCGCACCAGAAGCGACCGACACGCTCAGGTGAAGCGCAATCGAAGGCGACTTGAATCTGCTTAACGGATACCATGGGAAAATCCTTCCATAGATCACTATGCATACCGTAACCGCCCACCGTGCACCCCGGCCGGATTGGCGAAGTCCTGAAAAGATCCACAGCGCTCAGTCTGGGGGGTCAAGGCATGCCTCCGGCAGGAGCGCTCCGGCACCGAGGTGATCGCCACACGGCACTAAACCTAGAAGGGTGGCTGGGGGCTGATCACGCAGGTGGCATCTGTAGGGCGAGCACGCTCCGGTATCTCAACTGCGCCCATCTGACGTCAGATCCATAGGCAATTCATCATCGGATGACACGACATTTCACTGCGGCGGGGTGGGGTGCACGCGAGGTACATCGGGGTCGAGGCGCCAGGCCGCACAGGTAAGTGGACTCCTCCAGCAACTGTGGCGTGAGCTTGACTCCCGTGAGGTGCTCGGCCAGGGCGAATGCCGCCTTGTCGTGGATACTGCGATCGATGTCGTCGCCGAGGTCGAAGCCGACTCGTTGCATCATTGCTGAGAGTTCGTCCGGCGCGCTGCCGCGGCGGAAGGAGGGGAAAAGTGGGTCGAAGGAGAGGCGGATCTCCCCGTCCTCCACCCAGTGGAAGTAACCCACTGCGTTGACGTTACGGGAATGCGAAACGAGTCGCGTGCCAGCCGACAACGGTACGATGGCCTTCGGAGCCACGTCGAGCAGCAGCCCGAACTGCCATGGCCGCCCGCCCCCATGCTGCGGATGCTGGTTCCTTCGTCATTGGATTGCCGCGCCGAGCGGATAACCGGCCAGCAGTTCCCGGACCTGGGGTATGTCCGCGTACGGCCCAAGCTTGCGTAGGACCACGCGAGCCCGGTCGGTGGTGCGGTCGCCGGCCTCGCCGAGGGCGCGCATCGCGGCCTGGGCCTCGTCGTCGCGGGCGTGCGCCCAGGCCAGCCGGTCCAACGCGAGTGCTCGGGCGGGGCCGTACGGTTTGCCTACCTCGAAGACGCGGCCATACCTGCACACCGCCGTCAACGTCGTCGCGAGTGGAAGTTCGCCATAGTCAGCCTCATCGGAGGTGCCATGCTGTCCGTTCCGGTCGGCATCTGGGTCAACAGCATCAGCTGAACCCCCAACCCCCCGCAGGGCCCGTGTCGAGTCCGGCAGGAAGAGAGTGCGCTGTTCAGGCAGTGTCCTCCGCGGTGATGCGGGTCCCGATGTCCTCGCCCTGGCAGATGGCCTTCATGACGCCCACAGCCGCCACGTCGAAGACGTGCATGAGCAGCCCCTGCTCGTTGGCCAGCACGAACGCGCTCTCGTCCATGACTTTCACGCCGGCCGTCAGGGCCTCCCGATAGGTCAGATTGGTGTAGCGCTTCGCGTCCGGGTCGATGTTCGGATCGTTGTCGTACACGCCGTCGACGCCCCGCTTGGCCACCAGCAGCGCATCGGCTTCGAGCTCCAGGGCCCGCTGGACGGCGGGATAGTCGGTGGTGACGTACGGCTGGCCGATGCCGCCGGCGAGGAGCACGATCAAGCCACGTCGCAGGTGCCGATCGGCGCGGAGCCGGATGAAGGGTTCGGCCACGCTCTGCATGGGCACCGCGGTCATGACCCGCACATCGGTCTCTGAGCGTGCGGTCAGCACTCCACGGAGCATCAACGCGTTCATGACCGTGCCCAGCATGCCGATGTTGTCGGCTTCCGCCCGGCCGATGCCCCACCCTTCCGCCATCCTGCCGCGGAAATAGTTGCCGCCCCCGATCACCACGGCGACCTCGACACCGAGTTCGCGCACCGACAGGATCTCGTCCGCCAGTTGCGCAAGGATGTCCGGATCCGTGCCCCAGCCGGTGGCTCCGGCAAGCGCCTCACCACTGAGTTTCACCACAACACGCGAGTAACGACGCACACCCGATCCCTTCACCGGGGCCGCTCACTCGGCGGCCCGGCCAAGGATATGTGGAGCCGTCCACCATCAGTGGACGACGGTCGCCCGTGTCGTACGCGGGGCAGTGAGGAAACCCGCCGCGTGCTCGCCCTGGCCGCCACGGCCGGCAGCAGGAGGACACCCCAGAACAGCAGCTCTCCCGGTACGTGCTCCAGCGCGTACGGTCCTTCCAGCGGGAAAGAAGCCGAGACCGGCGCGGAGCAGAACCAGCCAAGGGTCTGCCTGCCGATCCCGGAAGTCGTGAGGATCACCGGTCCGGACGCTGCCAGAACCGCACCGAAACGGAGTGCCAGGGCCATCGGGGACAACGCCGTCGCTCGTCAGTCCCGTGCCAGCGCCTCGGCCACGTGCCGGTGGCCGATCGTCTCGTAGCCGACCACCGTCACGGCCGGCGCGAGCATCAGCACCACCAGGCACCACGACATGCTCATGCCCAGCTCGGCGCAGACCACGGCGAGCACCACCACACCTGCGGTCCCCGCCAGGAGCAACAGGTGGAACGGGTCTCGGTGCCGCATGAAGATCGAGTACAGGACGTACAGCATGAGGACGAAGAACGACATCGGCACCGCGACCGTCAGCACGGTGGCGGTCGTGTCCAGGGTGGCGACGTGTTCCAGGAAGTACGCCGCGACGTGGAGGCCGGCTCCCGTGGCGGCGATGGAGCCGAACAGCAGGATGTGGCCGGCGCTCCACACGTAGGCCCGCTCCCGGTGTCGCTCCAGCACCTCACCCCAGGGCACGACGAAGTACATCCACCAGATGCCGAACGTGAGGCCGATCCCCGCGACGGCGAGCAGGGCGACGTCCGCGGTCCAGCCATGTTCGGTGTGCACGAGCGCGTTGAGGGCCGCGACCGTGCCGAGCACCCCCTCGCCCAGCGTGATCAGCACGAGCAGGCCGTGCCGCTCCGCGATGTGGTGCGCGTGCCACGGCGTGGGGCTGCGGCGCTGGGCCAGTACGGGGCCGACCAGCTCGACGGCGAACAGTACGGCGCTCGCCGCCAGGAACGCCGCGAAGGGCAGGTCCACCAGGGCCACCGTCACCCAGCCGACCTGTGCGACGCCGATCGTCCACATGAACTTGCGCGCCGCCGGCAGGCGCCCGGGGTCGTGCCGGGCGACCAGCGCCCAGAGGAACAGCATGGACACCCGCATCACGACATATCCGAGCACCATCACGTCAATGTCCGGGGACGCCCCGCGGTCGATGGACGCGAACATCTCCGCGATGCCGAGCGCGTTGACGATCACACCGACCATCTGCACCATGGTGGCGACCCGGAACACCCAGTCGTCGTTGTCGTACGCCGAGGCGAACCAGGAGTAGTTCATCCAGGCCCAGGCGACGGCGAAGACCGCGAAGCAGAAGCCGGTGATCGCCGTGCCGAGATGACCCTCCGCCAGGTAGTGGGCGAGCTCGTTCGCGGCGGTCCCGAACGCGACGACGAACGTCAGGTCGTACAGGAGCTCCAGCGGGGTCGCGGTCCGGTGCGACTCCTCCGGGTTCCGGCCCGAGAGCGGCCGGTGCCGATGGTCCCTGCGAGGATCCCTGCGGTGGTCAGCCTCAGCCATGCGGCGATCCTCCCATCGAGCGAGAAATGCCGGAAACGGAAGTTCATGCCGCGGCCATCCGCCCGGTCCACGGCTGGGCGTGACCGCCCGCGACGATCCCAGCCGAGCGCCACCACAGGACCCGCTTCACGTTCAGCGGAGGGGACGGGATGATGATCGTGTGCTGATCGAGCGTGTTCGGGCGATGTGGGCGGGTCTGGCGCAAGTGCCGGTGGAAGTTCCGCGAGCCGGCGAGACGCAGGTCGTGGTCGCCCCCCGGTCGCTGCTGTGCCCGCCGGACTGGGTGGGCCTCGTGTGGCGAGATCAGCTCGGACGCCTTCGTGGTCAGGGAGGGGGCCGACGTGATCTCCGGCTGCGGGTATCGGCCCTGGGTGGACACGGTGGCGCATCTGTCGGTGTTGACCGCTTCGCACCGGCGCGGCCGGGGTTACGCACGGATGGCCGCCTCGGCGGCCGCCGCAGACGCGCTCGATCGGGGGCTGGTGCCCCAGTGGCGTGCGCGGGTGGAGGCGTCGCGACGCGTGGCCCGGGCCCTGGGGTTCCGTCAACTGGGCAGGCAGGTCAGTCTGCGGTTGCCGGTTTGAACGCGTAGTCCACCCCGGCCCGACAAAGCCTGTAATAAGGTCCTTTACCATGCCTGAGCCGCTGTATCCGGATGATCCTCCCGCGATCGCCCAGTACCGGCTGATGGGCCGCCTGGGTGCCGGCGGGCAGGGCATCGTCTATCTGGGCCGGGCCCCGAACGGGCAGTACGTGGCGGTCAAGGTGCTGCACGGCGCGGTCTCCGACCAGGCACGGGAGCGGTTCGCCAAGGAGCTGGCCGCGGCCCGGCGGGTCGAACCGTTCTGCGTCGCCCAGGTGCTCGACGCCACGTTCGAGGGCCGGCGGCCGTACATCGTCACCGAGTTCGTCGAAGGGTTGTCGCTGCAGCAGGCCGGCGTCCACCACGGCCCCGCGCTCCACCGGGTGGCGGTCTCCACCGCGACGGCGCTCACCGCCGTGCACCGGGCCGGGATCGTGCACCGCGACTTCAAACCGGCCAACGTGCTGCTCGCCAAGGACGGGCCCCGGGTCATCGACTTCGGGATCGCCCGCGACACCGAGGCCTCCCTCACCGTCACCAGCAGCATCGTCGGCACCCCCGCCTACATGGCGCCGGAACAGCTCGGCGGCCACTACACGGGGCCCGCCGCCGACGTGTTCGCCTGGGGCTCGGTGATGGTCTTCGCCGCCACCGGCCGGCCGCCCTTCGGCACCGACCACCTGCCCGCCGTCGTCGCCCGCATTCTGCACGCCGCCCCCGATCTCGGCGACCTGCCCGAGCCCCTGCGTTCCGTCGTCACCAACTGCCTGGCCAAGGAGCCGTCCCGCCGCCCGACCATGCAGGACGTGCTCCTCCAACTGCTGGGCGAGCAGCGCGTACGTCCGCCTGTCCCGTCCGACCTGGTCGCCGACACCCAGCCGAACGTCCGCCCGTCCCGCCTGCGCACCGGGCTCGCCGTGGCCGGCACCGCCGTCGTCGCCACCTCCGTCACCCTCGCCGCGACCGTGCTGCTGCTCCGCCCGCCGCAGGGGCAAGGCCCGGACCCCGGGGCGGCCACGGATCCACCCAGGTCCGCGGCCTCCGAACCAGCGCAGGACCCGGCACAGAATCCAGCGCAGGACCCGGCACAGGACCCGGCAAAGGACCCGAAGCGGGATCCAACCCCCACGGGGTCCTCGCCTGCCCCGACCGCCGGGAACGCGACCGCCGACCCGGCCTCCGCGGCCGTCGTCCTCCGTAGCCTGCGCGCGCCGGGCAAGAAGGGCGGTTGCCATCCGAGCGGCGTGCGCCCCGTGGCCCGGGGAGAAATCGTCGACGACATCGACCCGATCAGGTACCGCTGGGTGCTCGACGGCCGCGAGAGCGGCGTGAGCACCACGTTCGCGCCCAAGGGCCCCTTCAGCTTCCCCTCCCGGTCCGGCTTCACCGAACCCGGCACCCACAAGGCCACGTTCTGGCTGCTCCGCCCGGGCACGCCCCGGCAGATGACCATCACCGTCAAGGTCTGCTGACCCTGAGCCGGGTCGGCCCTTGGGGCATCCGGCCAGCCGCTTCTTCACCTCGCGGTCGAACCGTACAGTGCCGTCATGGACGAGCCACCTGACGTGGCGGACGACCGGCCCTCCGCCTGCCCCGCGTGCGGAGCCGGGCCCGAGCAGCCGACCGACCCGGACCGCGTGTGGGCCGGCGTCCGCTACTGCGGACATCCGAGGTTCTACGACCACGGGCATCGCGACGGCACCTGCCCGTGCCTCGCGGACCGCTGGGTTCGGTCCCCCGGCGCCGGCCGTCGGCGACCCGATTCCCGTCGGCCGGTGGTGCTATGGTCGCGATCATGGCCAACCGCTCCTACCTTTACTCCGCGGACTCACTCCCCACCCCGGAAAACCTGCCGAAGCCGGTCCGGTGCGTCTCAGAGCACAACTGGAGCATCCCGCTGGCGCACAAGATTCTGGTCGGGCGCGAGACGACGGTCGTTCCGTCCATGATCTGGAATCCCCGCATCGGCATCGCCGCTGATTTCGCCCGCGGCGCGGAGCTGCTCGGCGACCTTCTTCGCGTGGTGGGTCAGGGGCTCGCGGACGACGAGTTCACCGCGTGCGTCGACAAGGCCATGGCTCATCTGGACAAGCAGCGGGGGAAGTTCTTCCTGCTGGAGACCGGGGAGATCGTCTCGCTCAGCGGCGGCGACCCCGAGGAGGCGGTGCGCGACCTGGTCACCCACGACATCCCCGACGCCGTGGCCCAGGCCGAAGCGGCGCTCGCCGGGGACAATGAGGAGTGGCTGACGTCCGTACGCGCCAAGTGGCAGGAGCATTTCGCATCCTTCTACAGCGAATGGCTCTATTTCTCCTTCCCCGATGACTGACCAGAGCTGACGCCCGTCCAGCACGCCGCGTCATGGGAGGACCATGAGGCTCCGATACCCTCGACTGTCGCTCCGCAGATCGCTCCCCGGCCGTTCCCCCGGACGGTGGATCGTGGTCGCGCTCGGGCTGGCGGTGCTCGTGTCGGCGCTCGCCGGCGCCGCCGGGCCCTTCTGGCAGACCCGCCAGTTCCGCGAGGTGGCCGCGTGCGAGCAGGATGCCGGCGGCTGTTTCGGCAACGAGGACGGCTCCATCGCCGGCCGGCGCACCTACACCACCACGACGACGAGCACCGACGCCAACGGCCACACGAGCACGACCACGACCACCCACTACGAAGTCACCTGGCAGCGGGCCGACGGCTCCCGGCAGAGTCGCGACGTGTCGGAGAGCTTCTACCGCAAGTCCGGGGAGGGGCAGCCGGCCAGGCTGCGGCTCTGGCGCGGGGAGGTCGTCGGCGTGGAGGTGATGGGCGGCGAGCAGTGGTTCCTCCCGGAGGTCGGCGCGACGCTCGGCTACTGGCTCTGCCTGGCCTGGTTCGGGCTCGGGATCCTGCTGTGGGGGCTGCTGTTCGGCTGGTGGGACGGGCTGTTCATGCTCGGCTTCCGCACGTTCGCCTGGATGTTCATCAGCATCGTGCCGGTGAGCATGACGACAGAGGCCCTGGCCTACGGCCTGGACGGCGGGATCGACCTCATCCTGCCGGTCGCGCTGGGCCTCTTCTTCGTCGGGATCGCCGGCTGGATACTGCTCGGCTCGCTCGAACGATGGTGACCTCACTCCACCCCGGGCCCGCCACGTCCCCCCACGCCACCCGCGCCACCCGCGGCACAAATTCATCCAGGCCGGTCACCGGGAAACGCACCGTCTCACCCGTCTCGGCTGACAGGTACGCGGCCATCATCAGCTCGCCGACCTCGGCCCCGTGCCGCAGGCGATCCCTCCGAAGGAGTGGCCAAGTGCACACCTGCGACCGCCTCCTGGCCATCCAGTTCGACGACGGCCCCTCGCGCTACCGGACCGAGACGCTGCGGATCCTCCGCGAGAAGCGGGTGCCCGGCGTGTTCATGGACACCGGTGCCCGGGTCGAGGCGAATCCGCAGTTCGCCCGGTTCCAGTTGGCCGAGGGGCACCGGCTGCTCAACCACACCTACAGCCACGCGAACCTCGACGAGGTGCTGGCCCGAGAGGGCCCCGACGGCGTCCGTAGGGAGATCACCGCGGCGGAGGCCGCGTTCGCCGCCGCCGGTGCCCCGATCTCGTTCCGGGGCGTCCGGCCGCCGTTCGGCGCCGCGAACGCGCAGGTCCGGCAGATCATCGCGGACCTCGGCTACACG
Organism: Nonomuraea sp. B12E4; assembly: GCF_039871825.1. Taxonomy (NCBI): domain Bacteria; kingdom Bacillati; phylum Actinomycetota; class Actinomycetes; order Streptosporangiales; family Streptosporangiaceae; genus Nonomuraea; species Nonomuraea sp. B12E4. Next base: position 35,099 of record NZ_JBDPME010000021.1, read on the forward strand.
GCCTACCTGACCCGCGTCGGCACCGACGACTGGCGGCCTGCGCGCACGCCGCGGGAGATCAGCGACGCGATCGTCGGCCGGCTCCACCCGGGCGCGATCATCTCGCTGCACGACGGCCCGTACGACACCCCGGCCGGCCCCGGCACGAACGGCGCGCTGGCGCTGCTCATCGATGCCGCCCGCGAGCTGGGATATCGCTTCGGCACCGTCGACCGCCACGGCAACGTGGTGCCGGACCGGCTGGTCCCGGTGGACCGCCCGATCCCGGTGGTGGAGAACCCGGTGCCGTACGCGCCGCCGGCCTGCCCCGGCGAGCCGCCGGAGCCGTACGTCATCGTCGGCTGACGGGAAAGGCCCGCCCCCAGGCAGCGCCTGGGAGCGGGCCTTCGCGTCCTCCTCAGGAGGATCCTGTCGTGATCAGACCGTCGCGATCAGATGCGGTCGAACCGGTCGAGGTTCATGACCTTGTCCCACGCCGCGACGAAGTCCTTCGCGAACTTCTCCTTCGCGTCGTCGCTGGCGTAGACCTCGGCGAGCGCGCGCAGCTCGGAGTTCGACCCGAAGACGAGGTCGACGCGGCTACCGGTCCACTTGACAGCGCCCGAGGCGTCGGTGCCCTCGAACGTGTTGGCGTCCTCCGAGGTCGCCTTCCACGTCGTGCCCAGGTCGAGCAGGTTGACGAAGAAGTCGTTGGTCAGGACCCCGGGGGAATCGGTGAAGGCGCCGAGCGAGGACTGCTGGTAGTTGGCGCCCAGGACGCGGAGACCGCCGACGAGGACCGTCATCTCCGGGGCGCTCAGGGTCAGCAGGTTGGCCCGGTCGAGCAGCAGGTATTCGGCCGGCAGCCGGTTGGCCTTCCCGACGTAGTTGCGGAACCCGTCCGCCCGCGGCTCGAGCGCGGCGAACGACTCCACGTCCGTCTGCTCCTGCAGCGCGTCACCGCGGCCCGGCCTGAAGGGCACCTCGATGTCGAAACCGGCGTCCTTGGCGGCCTTCTCGACGCCCGCGCCACCGGCGAGCACGATGAGGTCGGCCATCGAGATCCGCTTGCCGCCGGTCTGGGCGGCGTTGAAGCCCTCCTGGATGCCCTCCAGCGTGCGCAGCACCGTCGCGAGCTGGTCGGGCTCGTTGACCTCCCACCCGCTCTGCGGCTGCAGGCGGATGCGGGCGCCGTTGGCACCGCCGCGCTTGTCACTGCCGCGGAAGGACGAGGCCGAGGCCCAGGCGACGGACACGAGCTGCGGCACCGACAGGCCCGAGTCCAGGACCTGGGCCTTGAGCGCGGCGACGTCGGCGGCGTCGACGAGCTCGTGCGTCACCGCGGGGATCGGGTCCTGCCACAGCAGCACCTCGCTCGGGACCTCCGGGCCGAGGTAGCGCTCGATCGGGCCCATGTCGCGGTGGGTCAGCTTGTACCAGGCCCTCGCGAAGGCGTCCGCGAGCTCGTCGGGGTTCGCCAGCCAGCGACGCGTGATCTGCTCGTAGATCGGGTCCACGCGCATCGAGAGGTCGGTCGTGAGCATGGTCGGGGCGTGCGTCTTCGACGGGTCGTGGGCGTCGGGAACGGTGCCCGCCCCGGCGCCGTCCTTGGGCCGCCACTGGTTCGCGCCGGCGGGGCTCTGGAACAGCTCCCACTCGTAGCCGTACAGGATCTCGAGGAAGCTGTTGTCCCACTTCAGCGGCGTGTTCGTCCAGATGCCCTCAAGGCCGCTGGTGATCGCGTCGCCGCCCTTGCCGCTGCCGTAGGAGCTCTGCCAGCCCAGGCCCTGCGCCTCGATCGGGGCGGCCTCGGGGTCGGGGCCGACGAGCTCCGCCGGGCCGGCGCCGTGGGTCTTGCCGAAGGTGTGGCCGCCCACGATCAGGGCGGCGGTCTCCTCGTCGTTCATCGCCATCCGGCGGAACGTCTCACGGATGTCGCGGGCCGCGGCGAGCGGGTCGGGGTTGCCGTTCGGCCCCTCCGGATTGACGTAGATGAGGCCCATCTGGACCGCGCCCAGCGGGTCTTCGAGCTCCCGGTCGCCGCTGTAGCGCTCGTCGCCGAGCCAGGTGGTCTCGGGGCCCCAGTAGACGTCCTCGTCAGGCTCCCACACGTCCGCCCGGCCTCCGGCGAAGCCGAAGGTCTTGAAGCCCATCGACTCCAGGGCGACGTTGCCGGTGAGGATCATCAGGTCGGCCCAGGAGAGCTTCTTGCCGTACTTCTTCTTGACCGGCCAGAGCAGGCGGCGGGCCTTGTCCAGGTTTCCGTTGTCCGGCCAGCTGTTGAGCGGGGCGAAGCGCTGCTGCCCGGCCCCACCGCCGCCACGACCGTCGCTGATCCGGTAGGTGCCCGCGCTGTGCCACGCCATCCGGATCATGAACGGGCCATAGTGACCGAAGTCCGCCGGCCACCAGTCCTGCGAGGTCGTCAGCACCTCGGCGATGTCCCGCTTCACGGCCGCGAGGTCGAGGGCCTTGAACTCCTCGGCATAGTCGAACTCCTCGCCGAGCGGGTTGGCCACCGCGGGGTTCTTGGCGAGGATCTTCAGGTTGAGCCGCTCCGGCCACCACTGGCGGTTACCGCCACCCTGGGTCGGGTGCAGCGCGCGGTCGTGCACGACCGGGCAGCCACCCGCCCCCTCCGCCTTCGCGTCTGTGACGATTGCGTCATGGTTCTCGGACATGGAAATCCTTCCGGACTTGGGATCATGATGGTCAGGCAGTGCGGCTGCTGGAGCAGTCGGGGCACAGGCCCCAATAGATGACCTCGGCCTCTTCGATCGAGAACCCGTGGGTGTCGGACGCGGTCAGGCAGGGCACCTCTCCGACCGCGCAGTCGACGTCCGCGACGGCACCACACGATCTGCACACGATGTGGTGGTGGTTGTCCCCGACCCGACCCTCGAACCGGGCCGGGCTGCCGGCCGGCTCGATGCGGCGGACGAGCCCGGCCGCCGTGAGCGCGTGGAGGGCCTCGTAGACGGCTTGGAGGGAGATATGGCCGACGCGATCGCGCACCCCGGCCGTGAGCGCGTCCACCCCGAGGTGGTCACCGTCCCGGACGGTCTCCAGCAGGGCGACGCGGGCGGCTGTCACCCGGAGGCCTGCACCACGCAGCTCGTCGGCGGTGGTCGGAGTCTTGGGTGCGGTCATGGCGCCAACCTATCGGCATAAACACGAACTATACAAGAGAACGAACTCTCCAAGTTTACTATCGTGCCGGGCAAGTGTTCGTGCAGCTCATCACGCCACCAGGGGCTGCTCGTCCAACTCGGTCAGCTGCACCGTACACAGGCCGCCGCGCTCGGCCCGCACACCGTCACCTTGAGCCGCGTGCCGGGGGCGAGAACGAACTCCCGCCTGAGCACCGGCGTCACCCCCGGGTGACGCCGGTGCTGCTTTCCCGGCGTGCCGCGAGGTAGCCTGAGCACATACGAGCGCGCCCCGGTGCCCCCGCGGCATCAGGTGATCAGTGACGCGCCGTTCGTGATCTTCTCCCAGGTGTCACCGGCGGAACCGCCGTGCGCCATCTCTCCCGGGCTGCCGTTGCGGCCCGCGCGTTCCCACCCTCACTCCGGCCCCGCCGCGCGTTCAGAAAGGCATGCGACGACGATGAAGCGCTACATCCTCACCGGCACCCCCGGCTCCGGCAAGACCACGATCCTGCGGAGCCTGGCGGCCCTCGGATACGCGACGGTCGAGGAGGCGGCCACCGCGGTCATCGCCGACGAGCAGGCACGCGGCGACGCCGAGCCGTGGGCCCGGCCGTCCTTCATCGACAAGGTCGTGGCCCTGCAACGGCACCGGCAGACGCGACCCGCGGCACAACTCCCTGGCGACTCGGCCGCCTTCTTCGACCGCTCGCCCGTGTGCACCCACGCCCTCAGCACCTACGTCGGGCACCCGATCTCCCCCAACCTGTCCGCCGAGCTCGAGAGGATCGCCCGGGAAGAGGTATACGACCGGCACGTGTTCTTCGTCCGCAATCTCGGCTTCTGCGAGCCGACCGAGGCCCGCCGGATCAGTTTCGAGGACTCCCTGGAGTTCGAACGCCTCCACGAGCAGACCTACCGCTCCTTCGGCTTCCGGCTCGTCGACGTCCCGGCCGGGCCGCTGTCCGAACGCGTGGCCACGATCCGGACCGCGCTCGCCCGCCTCCGCGGCCGAGGCTAGAGCTCGCCCAGCTCGCCGAGGGGTTTGTTGGTCCAACGGGCCCCTGCCAACTCGGCCCGCGCGCCAAGCCAAGGGAACGACACGGCGGCGGGCCCGGCGCCGCAGCGTCCCCGGTTCGTCGCGGACCGGCGGGTCAGGCCAGGTCGTGCGCCTGGGCCAGGAGTTCGGCCGAGCGCAGCCAGGCCTTCCTGTCCGCGGCCGAGAACACCGCGATCAGCTCGTCGGCCTGGGCGTGCTCGGCGAACCAGGTCACGTAGTCACGCACCTCGTCCGGGTTGCCGACGGCGGAGTAACGGGCCATCTGGACGATCTGCTGCCCGGCCGGCGAGTCGAGGATCATGTCCGCCTCCTCCGGCGTGAACGTCCGCCCGCGCCCGAGAAACCGGCTCACCCGATACCGCTTGGAGTTCAGGAACTGCTCCTGCGCCTCCTCTGTCGTGTCGGCGGCGATCACGTTGAGCGCCGCCATCACGTGCGGGCGGTCGAGCTGCGCGGAGGGCTTGAAGTCGCGGCGGTAGATCGCGACGGCCTCCTCCAGCGCGGCGGGGGCGAAGTGGGAGGCGAACGCGTACGGCAGCCCGAGCGCGGCGGCGAGCTGGGCGCCGAACAGGGAGGAGCCGAGGATGTACAGAGGCACGTTCGTGCCCTTGCCCGGCGTGGCGTCGACCCCCGGGATCCGGGACTCGCCCGTCAGGTAGCCCTGCAGCTCCAGCACGTCCTGCGGGAAGGTGTCAGCTGCGGAGGGCGTGCGGCGCAGGGCCCGCATGGTTTGCTGGTCGCTGCCCGGCGCCCGCCCGAGGCCGAGGTCGATCCGGCCCGGATGCAGGGTTTCCAGGGTGCCGAACTGCTCGGCGATGGTCAGCGGGGAGTGGTTCGGGAGCATGACGCCGCCCGCCCCGAGGCGGATCGTCCGGGTGTGGGCGGCTATGTGCGCGATGAGCACGCTGGTCGCCGAGGAGGCGATGCTGGGCATGTTGTGGTGCTCGGCGTACCAGATCCGCCGGTATCCCAGCTCCTCCGCGCGCTGCGCCAGGGTCAGGCTCGCCGTGAAGCTGTCGCTCGCCGTCTCGCCCTCACCAATATGCGCCAGATCAAGGATGGACAGCGGCAGAGCCATGAGTAACGCGCCTTTCGACAGACCTATGTGCCGGCAGTAGGTAACAGCCGGGAAGGCGGCGTTATTTCGCCGATGAGCCCCTGCGAGGGCGCCGCGCAGGGGCTCATCGGGGCTATGAGGTCGTCAGGAGGCGGTGCAGGTGACGGTGGACGGGTTGCCGTTCTGCCCGCTGTGGTTGGCCAGGAAGCCGAACGTGGTGCTCGCACTGGCGGCCAGGGCGCCGTTCCAGTTGAGGTTGGTCACGGTGACGGTGCCGCTGCCGGACAGGGTGCCGTTCCAGAGCTGCGAGATCGTCTGGCCGTTCGGGAACGTCCAGCCGACCCGCCAGCCGCGGATGGCGCCCGAGCCGTTGTTCCGTACGGTGACCTCAGCCTGGAAGCCGTTCTGCCACTGGCTCGTCACGCGGTACGTGGCCGCGCACCCGCCCGGTCCCACGGTCGGCGTCACAGTGGGGGTGACCGTCGGGGTGACGGTGGGAGTCACGGTAGGAGTCACAGTCGGGCTGACCGTGGGCGGCGGCGCGGCCATGGCCAGGTCGTACGCCCGCTGCGGCACGAACTGCCCGGCCCCCGCGATGCACCCGTCCGCCTCTCCGGGCGGCTTGACCCACAGGTAGGCGTCGATCGCCGAGTCGCCCGTGTTCGTGGTGCTCCAGATGCCCGTCGCGCGGCCCGCCGGGTCGCACCACTCGCTGCCGAGCGGGCCGTTGCCGTTGCGGCTGGTGTCGATGACGGCCTTCAGCCGGGACACGCCGGTCGCCGCGATGATGCTCTTCGCGTACGACACCAGCCCGGGCGTGGCGCGGTAGTTGGAGGTGTTGACCGCGATGCCGTCCGCGCTGTTGGCCACGTCCGAGCCGGTCAGCCGGGAGGCGGCCTCCGAGGCGCCCAGCCAGGCGTCGTGACCGATGTCGAAATACACCTTGACCTGCGACGACGTGCCCTTGAACCGCTTGCCCGCGTACGCCATGGAGGCCCGTACCTCGGCCTGCTCGGAGGCGTTCATGCAGTTGGACATGATCGCCAGTGCGTCCGGCTCCAGCACGATCGTCGCGGGCCGGCCGCCCAGCCCGGTCGCGATCTGGTCGATCCAGGCCCGGTAGGCCGTGTGGTCGGGGGCGCCGCCGGCGCTCGGGCCGCCGCAGTCGCGGTTCGGCATGGCGTACACGACCATGATCGGGATCTTGCCGGCCGTCGCGGCGGCGCCGACGTAGGCGTCGACCTGGCTGCGCACCGTGGCGGGGTTGTACGTGGACAACCACCGGCCCTGGGGCACGGCGGCGATCCTGTCCCTGATCACCGCGGTCCGGCTGTCGCCCGGGTTGGCGGCCACCCAGCGGGCCGCGTTGGTCTGGGGATCGACGTAGAAAGCGGAGTCGGCGGCCCGGGCGGTGGACGACGAGAGCACGACCGCCCCCGCCACGGCCGTGGCGACCGCCGTCAGGAGCGCCGCCAGCACGGGCCTGCTACGAGACTTCACCATTCACTCCGTCCGTCATGTGGGAGCGCTCCCACCAGCTTCCCGGATGGTAGGTAGCCGTGCCTGGCCGATCAAAGACCTCGGATCTCCTCTGCCGCCATCCCCGCAGGCCAGAGGCATTCAGGGGGTGAAAGTTTCACCCGGCCGGACCTGCTCGGCCAGGCACGCCTCGAAGACGGCGGTCAGCCGGTCGACGTCGGCCGCCGTCGGGACCACGGGACCGAGGCGTCGGCGGGTGGAGGCGATGCCGAGGAAGACGGCCGTCGCCATGCGGGCCCGGGCGACCGCGTCGGGGCCTTCGAGGTGGGACACCAGCGGGTGGAGCACCGCCGCGATCAGCCGCTCGCGGGCCACCGCCTGAACCTCCGGATGGCCGGCCGAACGCTCCAGCGTGCGCAGGACCGGGCTGTCCGGGGGGTGCTCCATCCGGGCGGCCGCGTATTCGGCCAACCGGCGCGGCAACCCCTCCCTGGGGCCTTCGAACAGGGCGGTGAAAGTCGGCTCGCCCTCCAGGACCGCGCCGAAGAGGCCCGCCTTGGAGCCGAAGTAGCGGCCCACCAGGGCGATGTTGGCCTCGGCCGCGCGGGCGATCATACGAACGGTCACGCGTTCGTAGCCCTGCTCACCGAACAGCGTGCGGGCGGCCTGAAGGATCCGCTCCCGCGTGGCCTCGCGGTCGCGCGGTCGAGCCTCGCTCACCTGGGCGTTCATGCCCCGAACTCTACTGAGCAACCTCCACTTGCCGCGCGGCTAGTAAACATGCGTATACTCAAGTGAGGTAAAGTTGTCGTAAGGGGATGTGGTGTCTTGGTAGCGCAGACTCAGGCCGCACCCCCCGCGAGGCGGCAGTACACCCACCGCGAGATCCTCGAGGTCATGTCCGGGCTCATGCTCGCCATGCTCACGTCGATGATCTCGACGTCTGTGGTGGGCACGGCGCTGCCGACGATCGTTGGGGAGCTCGGCGGTCAGGACCAGTACTCATGGGTGGCCTCGGCCACGATGCTGACGATGACGGTGTCCACGCCGTTGTGGGGCAAGCTGTCCGACGTCTTCGGACGGAAGCTGCTCTTCCAGTCCGCCCTGGGGTTGTTCGTCGCGGCCTCGCTGGTGGCCGGTCTGTCCCAGAACATGGGGCAGCTCATCGCCGCGCGGGCAGTACAGGGCCTTGGTGTGGGCGGTTTGTCGGCTCTCGCGCAGGTGATCCTGGGTGACATCGTGTCGCCCCGGGAGCGCGGCCGGTACTCCGGCTACATGGGGGCGGTCTTCGGGATCTCCACCGTGGCGGGGCCGCTGCTGGGCGGGTTCATCGTGGACGCCGACTGGCTCGGCTGGCGCTGGTGCTTCTATGTCGTGGTGCCGTTCGCGGTGGTGGCCTTCCTGGTCATCCAGAAGGTGCTGAAGCTGCCGAAGATCACGCGCAGCACCTCGATCGACATCTGGGGCGCGACCACGATCACGGCCAGCGCGAGCGCGCTCATGCTGCTGCTGACGCTCGGCGGCAACGAATTCGAGTGGAACTCGTTCTGGACCTACTTCCTGGCCGCGATCTGCCTGTTCATGCTGGCCCTGGCGGTGCTGGCCGAGCGGACCTCGCGCAACCCGATCCTGCCGCCGCGGCTGTTCCGCAACCGTACGTTCGTGCTCACCGGCCTGGCCTCGCTGTTCGTCGGTATGGCGATGTTCGGTGCGATGATCTACCTGCCGCAGTATCTGCAGATCGTCAAGGGGCTCAGCCCCACCAGCTCGGGGCTGATGACGTTGCCCATGGTGGTGGCGCTGTTCCTGGGCGGTGTCATCTCCGGCAAGATCGTCACCCAGACCGGCAAGTGGAAGATCTTCCCGGTGGCGGGCCTGCTGATCGTGGCCGTCGGGCTGTTCCTGCTGTCCAGACTGCATGTGGACTCCAGCGAGTGGCTCATCGGGTTCGACGTGGCCGTGCTGGGCACCGGGCTGGGCCTGTCCATGCAGATGCTCATCCTGGCCGCCCAGAACGGCTCCGAGCTGCGTGACATGGCCTCCACCACCTCGGGTGTCTCGTTCTTCCGCTCGCTGGGCGGTGCGGTGGGCGTGGCCGCGTTCGGCGCGATCCTGACCAACCGCCTCAGGGACGAGATGGCCTCGATGCTCCAGGCAGGGCACATCGCGTTGCCCGGCGGCGGCTCGGACGTCCAGCTCGGCAGCCCCGAGGCCATCCAGCACATGCCCGGCCCGATCAAGAACATCGTGCTGGAGGCGTTCACCCGCGGGCTTGAGACCGTGTTCATCGTGGGCGTGCCCATCGCGCTGCTCGGGTTCCTGGCCGCGCTCCTGCTCAAGGAGCTGCCACTGCGCGGCTCCAGCACCCCGCCGCCGGAGGCCAGGCCCCTCAGCAAGGACGACCTGGTCCTGGCCGGGCTGCTGCTGGAGCTCGTCGCCCAGCGCGTCGAGCGGGCCAACGGCGCGCGTTCCGCCCTGCTCACCGCCGTCGCGAGGATGGCGCCGCCCGACGACCGCTCCGAACGGGAGCGGGCCAGGTCGGTCGCGCACGACCTGCTGCGGCCCACCTCGCGCGCGCTGATCGCGCGGGCCGCACCCCCCCAGAAGGACCTCGTCACAGGAGGCATCTCTTAATGATTCGCAAGTTCGTCGGTGCCGTCGCCGCCGCCCTGGCCGTCATGGCCGGGTTGTGGCTGATGATCGCCCCCTTCGCCCTCGGCACCCAACCCGAGGACGCCGACTGGACGGATCCCACCGTCACCGAGTTCTTCACCGGCCTGGGCGTGGCCGTCGTGGGGCTCATCGGTGTGATCTGCTTCGTGCTCGCGATCCACGAGGAGCTGGTGGTCCGGGGCCTGGTCGCGGTGCGGCAGCACCACGTCGAGCCGGAGCCCGAGCCCGCGCCGCCCGCGCCCCAGACGTCCTCCGCCGAGCTGGCGAGCCTGCTGGCCCCGCTCGTCGAGGCGCTGCGCGAGGACCTGAACAATCCGGGTGAGCACCGCCGCAACGGCAAGGCTTCCCTGGTCGGAATGGAGGACAACCGATGAAGGCCAAACTGGGCGTCTCCGCCCTCGTCCTGCTGTTCCTGGGCGGACTGTGGCTGGTCGCCGCGCCGTTCGCGGTCGGCTACCAGCCGCGGGGGGCCGGCTACGTGGACGCGACGGTCAACGACCTGTGGCTCGGCGGCTCGATCGCCGTGCTCTCGTTCGTCTCGCTCGTGGTCTACGCGGCCGACGCCCTGCGCGAGCTGGCCCGCCGCGGCAAGCACGCCGACGCCTGACCCGCTGGAAATGCCGTGTTCGGCGGTGACACAGACCCGGGACGGGAGCCTCTGACCGGCCCCGCCGGGGAGTTCGAGATCGGCAAGGACGGCGCCGGCCTGCTCGTGGTGGGTTTCGACGGATCGGGCCCGAGCCGCAACGCGCTCGCGTACGCGGCCGGGCTCGCCCGCAGGGACAACGCCGCGCTGCTCGTCGCCTTCGTCGAGTCGCTCTACAGCACCACCCTGTGGTTCTACGCCGGGTCGCCGATCATCCCCGACTCGGCGGTGGACCTCACCGACGACCTCAAGGAGGAGCTGAAGGGCGCCGGGGTGCCGTGGCAGTTCGTCAGCGTACGCGGGGACGCGGCGCGCGAGCTGGAGACGCTGGCCGCGGCGTACAAGGCCGACGCCATCGTGGTGGGCCGCTCGCGGTCCTCGTGGCGGGGCTCGGTGGCGGTCGGGCTGGCCAAACGGTCCACACGAACGGTGCTGATCGTGCCCTTACCAGGCAGGATGTCGCATATGGTGGCCAGATGAAACGTTCTGCCACCATGGCGCTCGTGGTGCTCGCGTCCGTTTCGTGCGGAACACAGCATCAGGCCGCGGCGCCCGCGACGGCGACGACCGTGCCCGTCGCCGCCACGACCACCGCGCCCACCACCTCGTCCGCCACCGCTTCTCCCGTCACGACCCCTCCGCCCGCCACCCACACGCCGGATGCCGCCGCGCCGCCGCCGTTCAGCGCCAAGGTCACGCGGGTCTCGCGGGACAGGCTGCCCTACTCGTGGCGGTCCGGGTGCCCGGTCAGCTATCGGGACCTGCGGCTGGTCTCGCTGACGTACTGGGGCTTCGACGCCAAACCGCACACCGGGGAGCTGGTGGTGCGCTCGACGGTGACCGACGACATCGTCAAGGTCTTCAGGAAGCTGTACGCGTGGCGCTGGCCGATCAAGCAGATGAAGCTGGTGGACGCGTACAAGGGGGACGACTTCGACTCGATCGACGCCGACAACACCTCGGCCTTCAACTGCCGCCCGGCCACCGGGTCGAGCAACTGGTCGAATCACGCCTACGGCATCGCGATCGACATCAATCCCCGCGAAAACCCGTACGTCACCGCAAATGGCCAGACAGCGCACCAGAACGCCAAGAAGTTCACCGAGCGTCCCCTCAAGGAGAAAGGCGTGATCAATCCCGGCGACAAGGTCGTCAAGGCCTTCGCCCAGGTCGGCTGGGAGTGGGGCGGCTACTGGTCGGGCACCAAGGACCTGCAGCACTTCAGCAAGGGCGGAGGCTGAGAGCAGTCCGGAGGTGTCCGGTCGCTGTCCTTGCGGGGCACATTTTCGTAGGGAACGATCGGCACCTGTGATGCTTTGCGCTGTATCCGTTATGAGGAAGAGCGTGTGATGCGACTCATCGTTACGTCCCATCTGACACTCGATGGGGTCATGCAGAGCAACGGCAAACCCGAACCGGAGCTGAACGACGGCTTCGAGCACGGTGGTTGGCAGGTGCCGTATTTCGGCCAGGACCTGGCGCGGCTCACCGCGGGCTGGATCGCCGCGGCGGACGCGTTCCTGCTGGGGCGCACGACCTACGAGCTCTTCGCGGGCTACTGGTCCAAGGTCACCGACCCCGACGACCCGCATGCGACCCGGCTGAACGCCCTGCCCAAGTACGTCGCGTCCACGACCTTGGACCGGGTGGAGTGGAACAACTCGACTCTGCTCCGGGGCGATCTGGCCGAGGAGGTCGCCAAACTGAAGCGGCGGCCCGGCAACGAGCTCCAGGTCCATGGGAGCGCGGCACTCGTCCGTACGCTCATGAAGCACGACCTGGTCGACGAGTATCGCCTGCTCATACACCCCGTCGTCCTGGGCGGCGGCAAGCGACTCTTCGCCGGCGGGACGGCCCCGACCGCCTTCGAGCTCATCGACACGAAGATCATCGGGCGCGGGGTGGTCGTCCACACGTATCGGCCGTCGGGCAAGCCGGAATACGTCGTGGCCACCCTTGGGCAAGAGGGCGATGTTGTCAGGGACTCCGTGGGCCTGGGCCGACAGACCGCTACATAGACGACATACAACGCTATATCCGCTTAAATCATCCGATTGCACATCGGGACATGAAATTTACTAGGAAACGCATCCCTCTCCGCAGAACTCTCCCGAATACGGCGAGATTCCGAACGTTTCCGGGCCGTCAGACGACCGATTCGAGCCCGCCACGATCAACGGCATTCACACAGGTCGACGCGGATACCCTTGACCTCGGGGCAGGCGGCACCGCCCCACGAGGCGCCACCACCATCCCGGCAACAACGGAGGCTGAGCGAATCCCCCGACGTACCACCACCGTCTCCGGCAAGGACGGAGGCTGTGCGAATCCCCCCGACGTAACCACCCACCACCCTGGCGGCAAGAGCGGAGGCTGAGAGAATCCCCTCATGGCGGCTAAGGACGGCGACGGCTGGACCGTGTGCTCCCTGGGTCACAGACACTGGGGTCTGCACGGCGCTTCGGGGCTCCTCGTCGTACACCATGACGATCTCGGCGTGCCACACGTGCTCATGCAGAAGCGTTCCTGGTGGAGCCACCACGGCGGGACCTGGGCATTGCCCGGCGGGGCGCGTGACAGCCACGAGGACGCCGTGGCCACCGCGTTGCGCGAGGCCCGCGAGGAGGCGGCGCTGGCCGAGGAGGGACTGCGGGTGCAGGGCGTCTATCGCGACGACCACGGCGGGTGGATGTTCGAGACGGTGATCGCCGAATCGGCCGTGATGCTGGCCGCGGCACCCGCCAACGACGAGAGCGTCGAACTGCTCTGGCTGCCCCTGCCCGAGATCACCGGCCGGACGCTGCATCCGGGCTTCGCCGCCACGTGGAGCGAGATCCAGGGCGTGATCAGGCCCGAGACCGTCGTGCTCGACGTGGCCAACATCGTCGGCGCCCGGGCCGAACGCGGCTGGTGGCACGACCGGCTGGGCGCGGCGACCCGGCTGATCGAGGACGTGGCGCGGCTCAGGCTGTCACACCCGGTGCTGTCGCAGTGGTTCCCGAGGGTGGTGGCGGTCGTGGAGGGGGCGGCGAGGAGCGCGCCGGCCGTACCGGGGGTCCAGGTCGTGGCGGCCATGGGCAGCGGGGACGACGCGATGGTCGACATCGTGCGCCAGGCCAAGCCATGGGAGCACGTGGTCGTCGTCACCGCCGACCGGGGCCTCAAGGAACGCGTCCGAGCGCTGGGCGCCGACACCGCAGGCCCGAAGTGGCTGCTCTCCCAACTCCCCAGCCCGGGCAAACGCACCTGAGCGTCTCCCCACCGCGCCCGCCGGTCGGTGCGCCACCACCGCACCGCCGTAGTGCCACACCACGCTGCACGTAACTGGGCGGACGAACGGGGCCGGGCGAACCGGACGGGACTGGCGAACCGGGCTGGGCGGAGGTCGCCGGAAGACCCGGGCCGGGCAGACGTGGCTTTAGAGGTCGGTGGGGCAGACGATGTCGAAGGCGGCGCGCAGGCCCGTCACGTCGAGCACTCGTTCCAGCACCCCGTGCACGCCCACCAGGGTTAACGATCCGGCGCGGGAGATCCGGCGCTGGTGCTCCAGCAACACCCACAATCCACTGGAGTCGCAGAACTCCAGGTCGGTCGTCTCGATGACGACGCGCATCCGGCCCTCGGCGAACAACGTCGCCAGGGCCTCCTTGAGCAGTGGCGCCGTCACCTTGTCGAGGTCGCCGTCGAGGCGCACGAAGGCGCCCGATTCGGCGCGTTCCACCTCGACGTTGAGATCCGCCACCTCCTGAACGTACACCCCTGTCACCACAGCCGCTATCGTGGTTTCCGCACGGGAGGGTTCGCATAGTGGACGAGTGCAGCCGCCTTGAAAGCGGCCAGGTCAGCGATGGCCTCGTGGGTTCGAATCCCACACCCTCCGCTCACTCGCGCACGCCCGCGAAGCCGTCGCCCACGCAGGCGGCGAGCTGGAGGTAGGCCTCCCTGGTCATCTCCTGGAGCCGATCCAGGTCGATCTCGGCGCCCTCCTCCAGATGCGGGTCGTAGGGCACCCGGATGACCGCGCGGCACCTGGCGGCGAAATGGGCCTCCAGCTTCTTGATGTCCACCGCCGACTTCGACCGGGGCCGGACACTGCACAACACCACGGTCGCCGCCTTCACCAGGTCGCCGTAGTGGTGGGCCTCCAGCCAGTCGAGCGTCGCCGAGGCCGCCCTGGCGCCGTCCACCGACGGGGAGCTGACCAGCACGACCTGGTCGGCCAGCCCGAGCACGCCGCCCATGGCGGAGTGCAGCAGGCCGGTGCCGCAGTCGGTGATGCAGATGGAGTAGAAGTTCTCCAACACCTGGGACACGGCCTGGTAGTCGGAGCCGCTGAACGCCTCAGACACCGACGGGTCACGGTCGGAGGCCAGCACCTCCAGCCGCGAGGGAGCCTGCGAGGTGAACGCCCTGATGTCGACGTACCTCTTGACCTGCTCACGCTCGTTGAGCAGGTCGCGTACGGTGGCCGAGGTCTCCAGGACCAGCTTGTCGGACAGGGTGCCCCGGTCGGGGTTGGCGTCCACGGCGATGACGCGGTCGCCGCGCATCTGGGCCAGGGTGGCACCGAGGCCGACCGTGGTCGTGGTCTTGCCCACGCCCCCCTTGAGGCTCAGCACGGCCACGCGGTGGTGCCCGGTGGTCACCGGGGTACGGGCCCGGGTCATGAGCTCGCGGCGACGGCGTACCTCCGGGGGCTCGCCCGGCTTGATCCAGCCGCCGGAGGCCCGGTAGATCAGGCGCCGCCAGCCCTTGGCGGGGGCATTGCGCCTGCCGCGCAGCAACGTCTCCGGGTCGAGGCTGTCGGCGGTGGGGCGGCCGGTGATCGGAGGTCTGGGCGGGGCGGTGAAGACGGGGACGGGAGCGGGGCGGCGGCGCACCGGCAACGGCACGGGTGCGTGCGACGCCTCGGAGCGGGACGCCGCCCCGGGGTGTGACGCCGCCTCGGAGCGGGACGCCTCGGGGTGTGACACCGCGCTGTGTGTCGTGTCGGTGTGAGGCGCGTCGGCGTGCGTCGTGTCGAGCTGGTGCGGGTCGGTGTGCGGCGTGCTGAGGTGCGACGCGTCGAGATGGTGCGCGTCGGTGTGTGACGGCACGCTGGGGGGCGTCCCGATGTGCGTGGAACCGCTGGGCGAGGTGCCGGTCTGCGGGATGTCGGCGTGCGGGATCTCCCGCTCGGCGGGCCGCCACTCCTGCTGCTCGGTCCACGCGGGACGCTCCGGCTGCTGGTGGCGCTCCTCGGACTCCGGCTCAGGACGCCGGGAGGGCGCCTCCGGCTCGCCCCACTGCGGCCGCTCGTTGACCGGCGAGGTCTCCGAGTCAGACCAGAGCGGGCGCTCGCCCGCCGTGGAAGTCTCCGACTCCGACCAGAGCGGGCGCTCACTCGCCGTAGAAGCCTCCGACTCCGACCAGAGTGGGCGCTCACTCGCCGTAGAAGCCTCCGACCCCGACCAGAGCGGCGAGCCTGCCGGGTCCGGCCACTGTGGACGATCGTTCGTCGGGGAACTCCCGGGCTCCGTCCACTGCGGGGGCACGATCCTCGGGAGGGTGTCCGGCTGCTCGGCCCAGTGCGGGCGCTCGTTGGCCGGGGAGGTGTCCTGCCACGCGGCACGGTCCTCCTCCTCCTCCGCCGCCGCGTCGGCCTCCGCCTGGGCCTCCGCGTGGGCCGGCTCAGTACGGGCGGGCTCCTCGGGCTCCTCCGCGGTGGGCTCGGCGGTGGGCTCGGCGGTGGGCTCGGCGGCGGGCCGCGACCAGTCGGACGGGCCCGACCACGGCTCCTCGGCCTGCTCGGCGGTCTCAGGGGTGGCGAACGACAGCGAGTACGTGTCGGTGTCGTCGGGCCGCGGCAGCGGCCTCAGCGGGGCGAGGAAGGGGTCGTCCTGGGCGGGCGGCGCCGCCGGCTCCTCCTTGGTGCTCGCCCTGCCGAGCCATTCGCCGGCCTCGCTCTCCCCCTCGGGGAGTTCCTCGGCCGCCGCGGAGCCGTACACGGAGTCGACGGCGGCCCGGAACAGCGGCGGCGTCTGTGTCTCGTGCTGCGTGGGAACCAGCAGCCACGGGTCCTTGGGGTACGGCGAGACGACCGTCTCATCGGCTGCAGCCGCCGAGGCGCTGACCGGGACGGGGGCCTCCTCCGTCTCCTTGATCGCGTCGAGCCAGGCGAGCTGTTCCTCAAGAGATTCTTCTCGATCGTGTCTTGCCACCGTGTTCCCCCTCGGGTGGGTCTAAAGGGGCAGCAAATACAATGCAGATTAACGCCATGGGCTCCCGCACAACCCGGCAACCCACAACTTCTTTGCCCCGCTACCGTGGTTCGCATGCGAGCGATTGAGATCACTGAGCCGGGTGGACCTGAGGCGCTGGAGTGGCACGAGGTGCCCGATCCGCCGGTCGGGCGTGGAGACGTGCTCATCGACGTGACCGCCTCCGCGGTGAACCGTGCCGACGTGCTGCAACGCCAGGGCTTCTACAACCCGCCGCCCGGCGCGTCGCCGTACCCGGGGCTGGAGGTCGCGGGCGTGGTGGCCGAGGTCGGCGCGGACGTGGAGCAGTTCAAGGCCGGCGACCAGGTGTGCGCGCTGCTCGGCGGCGGCGGTTACGCCGAGCGCGTGGCGGTGCCCTGGCAGCAGGTCATGCCGGTCCCCGACGGGGTCACGACGCGCGAGGCGGCGGGGCTGCCCGAGGTGGCGTGCACGGTCTGGTCCAACGTGTTCATGATCGGGCGGCTGCGGAGGGGCGAGACGCTGCTGGTGCACGGCGGGGCCAGCGGGATCGGCACGTTCGCGGTGCAACTCGCCAAGGCGCTCGGCTCACACGTGGTCGCGACCGTGGGATCCGCCGCCAAGGGCGAGCGCGTGCGGGAGCTGGGCGCCGACGAGGTGATCAACTACCGCGAGGAGGACTTCGCGGAGAAGGTTCAGGCCGACGTCATTCTCGACATCATGGGGGCCAAATACCTCCCGGGAAACATCCGAGCACTCCGCACCGGCGGGCGGCTGGTGATCATCGGGCTACAGGGTGGCCGCAAGGGCGAGATCGACCTCGGCGCCATGCTCGCCAAGCGCGTCACCGTGCACGCGACGGCGCTGCGCTCGCGCCCCGTGGATGAGAAGGGCGCCATCGTACGCAGCGTCGTGGACAACGTGTGGCCCCTGGTCGCGGCGGGGGCGGTGCGTCCGGTGGTGTACGCGGAGGTGCCCATGGCGGAAGCGGCCGAAGCTCATCGAATGTTGGATTCCGGGGAGCACGTAGGGAAGATCCTGCTAGTACGGTGAGTGTATGAATGCTGAAGAGAAGAACACCCCCCACATCGTGGTGGTGGGCCCGGACTTCCAAGGTCAGGGCGATAACGGCGAGGATGACCGGTCGGTGACCAACCTGGTCGAGCAGCCCGCCAAGGTGATGCGTATCGGCAGCATGATCAGGCAGCTCCTCGAGGAGGTCCGCGCGGCTCCCCTCGACGAGGCCAGCCGCAAGCGGTTGAAGGAGATCCACGAGTCCTCCATCAAGGAGCTCGAGGACGGCTTGGCCCCGGAGTTGGTGGACGAGCTCGAGCGGCTGTCGCTGCCGTTCACCGACGAGAACGGCACGCCGCCCAGCGAGGCCGAGCTGCGCATCGCGCACGCCCAGCTCGTCGGCTGGCTCGAGGGTTTGTTCCACGGCATTCAGACCACGCTGTTCGCGCAGCAGATGGCGGCCCGGGCCCAGCTCGAGCAGATGCGCAGGGCGCTGCCCGGCGTGCCGCAGGGTGACGACCAGCAGCGGCCCCCCAGCGGTTCCGGACCCTACCTGTAGAGCTTCTCGATCACCTGCGCGACGCCGTCGTCGTCATTGGCCGCGGTCACGTGATCGACCGCTGCCAGCACGTCGGGGTGCGCGTTCGCGACCGCGTACGATGTGCCTGCCCAGCCCAGCATGGGCAGGTCATTCGGCATGTCGCCGAACGCGACGGCGTGGACGGGCCTGATCCCGTGCCGCCCGGCGAGCGCCGCCAGCGCCGAGGCCTTCGTCACGCCCTGGGCGCTCATCTCGATCAGCCCCCGGCGGCTGGAGTGCGTGGCGGTCACCAGGTGCCCCACCAACTCGTGCACGGTGGCCTGCAACTCGTCCGCCGTCATACCCCGGTGCAGCACCAGCAGCTTGGCACACGGGCGGGCGGTCACGGAGTCGACGCGCACCGTCGCCGCGTGCCGGTCCAAGCCGCCCAGCATGAAATCCGACTCATGCGCAAAACCGGCTTCATACTCGACCGAAAATGCGAGATCGGGCACGTTCGCTCTTAGCTGAGCGACCACTTCCTGGAGTACGTCGACCGTGATCAGGTGAGATTCCACTATCCGTTCGGTATGGAGATCGTAGATCAGTGCCCCGTTAGCGCAGATGGCCAGCCCACGGTGCCGCACGACACTCGCGACCTCGCCCATCCACCGAGGCGGGCGACCCGTCACGAACACGAGCGCGGCTCCCGATTCCTCGACTTTGGCGAAGGCCGAAGCCGTCCGGGGAGACACGGTTCCGTCCGACCGGAGCGCGGTTCCGTCGAGGTCGGTGGCCACAAGGCGAGGTGGGGGAAGGCTTCGCATAACAGGTTCCAGTTTGCCCGGTGATGCTGCCTGACAGAAATCTTCCTACCGACGGGAACACCAACGCGCCAGAATGGTGTTAGATGTGATGGCGTTGTATTAGCTGATCCCGTAGTGAAAACCAGCATGACTTTGTCTGAGCCACCCCGGGTGCTTGCTGTACGACACACCGGGACCCACGAGGTGTGGGTCCCATAGATTCACATCCTGAGGGAGAGCTTTTATGGCTCAGGGAACCGTCAAGTGGTTCAACGCCGAGAAGGGCTTCGGCTTCATCGCCCCGGACGGCGGTGCGCCGGACGTGTTCGTGCACTTCTCCGAGATCGTCGGCAACGGCTACCGCAGCCTTGAAGACGGCCAGCGGGTCGAGTTCGAGATCACGCAGGGCCAGAAGGGGCCGCAGGCCTCTCAGGTCCGAGCCATCTGACCTGTAGCAGCGAGACAGACCGGGGTTCGCTTCCAGCGGGCTCCGGTCTTTTGCTTGTTCCGGGTTGGTCACGGCGCGAACCTCCGCCCCCAGCCTCCCGTCGTTTCCTTCATGAGGTACGCCTGGTTATGCCACCCCGTGACGATCGCCGGGGTGGTCGTGCTCCTGGTCAACGACCACCTGCTCAAGCAGGCCTGGCCCGGGTTCGTCACGGGCAGGCTCAGCGACGCGGCCGGACTCGTCGTGGCGCCCGCCCTGCTGGCCCTGCTCTGCCTGCGGCGGGCGGACCTCGCCGCCACGGTGCTCACCGGTGTGCTCTTCACGCTCGCGAAAACGGCGCAGACGGGCGCTGAGGCCGCTTCCCATATCTGGACCTCAGTGGCGGGCCCGTCGGCCCTCCTGGCCGATCCCACGGCCCTCCTCGCCCTTCCCGCGCTCGCCCTGGCCTGGTGGGTACGCGGCCGTACCCTCGCCACGTCCCACAGCCGCACCCTTGCCGCGTCCCAGGGCCGGACCGGACCACGGTCCCGGCGGTGGGCCTGGGCGTCGCCCGGGAGTCGCAGGCGGATCATCCTCACCGTGCCGCTGGCCGTGCTGGCGGTCACCGCCGCCTCGGCCGCTGAACCGCCCGTGGCCCACTCCGTCGAGGCGGACGGAATCGGGGCGGGGCTGCGCCGGTTCCAGCAGGTCTACACCGGTTTCGCCGCTGCCGCCTGCCTGGGCTTCCTCGCCGGGACCGGCGATGCCGACTGGGAGTTTCTGGACATCGACGTCACCAGGGGGATGAATTTGCTCGGCGTGCTCGCGACCATGGCCGGCACCATGGTGTGCCTTGTGCTGGCGTTCGCGGGCCGGGCGCGGCCGGTGACGGTCACGGTCAGCGCCGGGGCCGCACTGCTCGTCTACGCGAGCGTCTATCTGCCCTTCCGCGCCTGGGCCGTGGGCATGCCCGACGCCTACGAGGCAGCCGGCGCGTTCGCCGTGCTGCTGACCGTCCTCGTACTGGCGGGAGCGGTCGCCCTCATCAAGCTCTCCCTCCCGCGCATCCATCCGGACGGCCCCACCCCGTAGATAGCGGCCTGTCCGAATCGACCGTGACCTTCCGAGCCGAAACGCGGTCCGAAAACGCGGCCCGAAACCGAAACCCTCACGCGCATGCCGACGCGGCGCAGAGGGCCGGTGCCCCCTGTGCCGCTCGGATCGACCTATTTGGCGGGCTCCAGCACGTCGAGCCCCACGAAGGGGCGCAGCGCCTTGGGGACGACCACGGAGCCGTCGGCCTGCTGGTGGTTCTCCAGGATCGCGACGATCCAGCGGGTCGTGGCCAGCGTGCCGTTGAGGGTGGCCAGGTGCCGCGGCTTGCCGTCCTTGTCGCGGAAGCGGGCGCCGAGCCTGCGGGCCTGGAACTCGGTGCAGTTGGAGGTCGAGGTCAGCTCGCGGTAATGCCCCTGCGTGGGGATCCACGCCTCGCAGTCGAACTTGCGCGCCGCCGACATGCCGAGGTCACCCGCCGCCGTGTCGATGATCCGGTAGGGGACCTCGATCTTGGCCATCATCTCCTTCTCCCACGCCAGCAGCCGCAGGTGCTCCTCGTGCGCGTCCTCCGGACGCACATAGGAGAACATCTCCACCTTGTCGAACTGGTGGACCCGGATGATGCCCCTGGTGTCCTTGCCGTAGGAGCCCGCCTCCCGCCGGAAGCACGACGACCAGCCCGCGTAGCGCAGCGGCAGGTCACCGCCGTCGAGGATCTCCTGGGCGTGGTATCCGGCCAGCGCCACCTCCGAGGTGCCGACCAGGTAGAGGTCGTCGTCGGGGAGCCGGTAGATCTCCTTGTCGTGGGCCACGTGGAAGCCCGTGCCCTGCATGGTCTCCGGCTTGACGAGCACCGGCGTGATCATCGGCGTGAACCCGGCCTCGATCGCCTGCTGCATCGCCATGTTGAGCAGGCCGAGCTGCAGCCGGGCGCCGACGCCCTTGAGGAAGTAGAACCGCGAGCCGGACACCTTGACGCCGCGCTCCATGTCGATGCAGTCGAGCGCCTCGCCCAGCTCCAGGTGGTCTTTGGGTTCGAAGTCGAACACCCGCGGCTCGCCGTGCGTCTCCAGCACCACGTAGTCGTCCTCGCCGCCGGCCGGCGCGCCCTCCTCGACGATGTTGGGCACCGTCTGGAGGACCTCGTCCAGCTCGACCGCCAGCTTCTCCGCCTCCGACTCGGCGGCCTTGACCTGGGTCGCGAGCTCCTTGGCCCGCTGCAGCAGCGCGGCCTTCTCCTCGCCCTGCGCCTTGGAGACCGACTTGCCCATGCTCTTCTGCTCGGCGCGCAGGGACTCGAACGAGGTCAGCGCGGATCGGCGGCGCTCGTCGAGGTCGAGCAGCGTGTCGACGACGGAGTCGTCCTCACCGCGGGCACGCTGCGACGCCCGTAGCCGGTCGGGATCCTCACGAAGGGTACGCAGGTCAATCACAAGGAAAAGGCTACCGGCGCGGAGCAGCGACCCGCCCCCCGATTATCCTTCCAGCGCCCGAACCCGTCCCGGCGCCTCAGATTTCGGCCCGCCCCTGCGGCGCTCAGACCTGGCCCGAGCGGATCCGCAAGAGCCAGTCGCCCGCCTCCGCGAACTCGGCGTCGCTCGTGCCCCGCTTGATCTGCGGCGCGACCCCGTCGGCCCGTGGATAGCTGCCGAGGAAGCGCACGTCGCCGCAGATGCGGTGCAGCCCCGAGAGGGCCTCCCCGACCCGGGCGTCCGCGACGTGCCCCTCGAAGTCGAAGTGGAAGAAGTAACGCCCGATGCCGTTACGGGTCGGCCGCGACTCGATCCGCGTCAGGTTGACCCCGCGCACGGAGAACTCCGTCAGCATCTCCAGCAACGCGCCCGGGTGGTCGTCGGCGAGGAAGACGACCAGCGTCGTGCGGTCGGAACCGGTCGGCTCCGGCAGCGACCCTGGGTGGGTCACCTTGACGAACCTGGTCACGGTGTCGGACCTGTCGCCGATGTTCCCCGCCAGCTCCACCAGCCCGTAGTGCTCGCCCGCGATGCGGGCGGCGATGGCGGCGTCGTACGGCGAGCCGGGCAGCGACACCTCCTGCGCCGCGGCCGCCGTCGAGGGCGCGGCCACCACGACGGCGTCGGGCAGCTCGCGCGAGATGAAGGCGCGGCACTGGGTGATGGCGGCCGGGTGGGTGTAGACCCGCTTGATGTGCGGGATCTCGGTGCCGGGCCGGGCCAGCAGGGAGAACTGGACGGGCAGCAGCAGCTCGGCGGTGATCAGCAACGGCTCGCCCCAGGCGAACTCGTCGAGCGTCGTGGTGATCGCGCCCTCGATGGAGTTTTCCAACGGCACCACGGCGCCGTCGGCCTCGCCGGTGCGGGCGGCGTTGAGCGCCGCGCTGACCGTGGCACACGGCATACGCTCGGCGGTTGGGTCAAGGAGCCGCAGGGCTTCTTCGGTGAAGGTCCCTTCCGGTCCGAGATAGGCGAGTCTGGGCATGTATTCAGGGTAACCGCAGGTTGAGGACACGCGTGTTGCTTTTCGGCCCGACCCATACGCCCGCCGGCGCCGCTCCCCACGATCACTCCCCCCACGGGGAAATCCGCACTCCCACCCCGACACGCCGAGACAGGACCCGGAGAAAGGACAGCGAGTGCGAGGCCGGCTACATCATCCCCATCCGCGGGGCCCGAGGCGCGATCATCGGCCCCAGCCCCAGCCTGGCCGCCCGTACGGCCTCTTCCTCCTCCGGCGAGAGCGGCTGCTGCCCCTTCCCGCCCACCACCGGCCGCACGTAGGTACGCGTCTCGCTCTGTCCGTTGATCGAGGTCAACACGATCCCGTCGCCCAGCCCGTTGATCATCGCGACCGAGAACGACAGCCGCCCGGTCATCTCCTCGAGCGCGTCGTACCGGCAGACGGCCACGTCCCTGATGGCCCTGAGGTCCCCGGCGCTCTCACTCGTCTGCCTGGCGAGCCTGCGCCGGCAGTCCTCCACTGTGGCTCTGGCCTGCCGGAGCGACAGATACCCGATCAAGACGCCGCTGACTCCCGCGACGACACCCACGATCACCCATGTGGTAATGAGCACGGCACAGAGGGTAATGGCTGGGTCACGCGAGCTCCCGCCGTTTCGGCAACCAGGACACCAACAACCACACCAGGGCGAGCGCCCCGAGCCCGAACCCGTTCTGCACGATCTTCCCCAGCACCACACTGACCCCGGGGATGTCGGCGGCCTTCAGCGAGACCCCCCACCACGGCACCGGCACCACGTAGAACAGCCACACCCCGGCCGCCACCCGCAGCCTGACCGGATCGCGCCCGTCCCCGGCGATCGCGCCGAGCACGACGACCACCCAGGCCAGATGGTGAATCCAGGCCACCGGCGAGAGCAGCACGGCCATCAGGCCGACGAGCGCGACCGCGGTGACCGAATCATTCGCCTTGTACGCGTCCCGTGCCCCGCGGAACCCGTACCAGCCGATCGCGGCCACGACCAGCAGCCAGATCACCGTCGTCAGCGTCTCGGGGAGGTAGAGGCGGATCAGCATGCCGCGGATCGACTGGTTGGTGGTGGCCGCGTTGCTGCCCAGCCGTTCGGGGTCGAGCAGCGCCGAGAACCAGAAGTCCGCGGCGTCGTGCGGGATCACCACGAACGGCAGCAACGTGAGCACCGCCGCCACGAACGCCGCCATGAACAACGTCCGCCACTGCCTGGTGACGAGCAGATAGATCAGGAAGACCCCGGGCGTCAGCTTGACCGCCGTGGCCAGCCCGACCAGGAACCCCCGGGGCCACCAGGGCCGCTTCACCAGGCAGTCGGCCACGCACAGTGCGACCAGCAGGATGTCCACCTGCCCGAACCGCACCTGGTCCCGGATCGGCATCAGGTACGTGCAGACCACCATGAGGAAGGCGAACACCCATGGCACGTACTTCCGCAGATTCCGCCTTCCGAGCACCTGCCGGAACGAATAACCCACGGCCACGGCCAGCGTCACGAAGATCCCGACCGTCCAGACCCACTGCGCCGTGCTCCACGACATCCCGGCCAGCAGCACGGCCATCATCGCCGCGATCGGCGGGTACGTGAACGGCAGCAACTGCGGCGCGGGCGTGTAGAACTCGTACACAGGCCGCCCGTCGAGCAACATCTGCCCGCCGGTCCGGTAGACATCCAGGTCGACCAGCCGCTGATCGTCCGGGTTGGTGAGCCACGTGTGCACCAACGGCGCCACGGCCGCCGCGACGAGGACCGCCCCGGCCACCCACATCCACCACTGCCGCCGGCTCATCGGCCCCCCACACCCTGGCGGTGTCGTCCCCCACATCCCGGCCCCCGCCGGCCGGCCCGCGGGCGGGCGTCGGACGGGAACGCGGGGGCGGCGTGGCCCACAGGGTGACTGCGCGGGGAGGCGACCGGATCTCCGAGCCCGCGGACCGCGAACCTCAACTCGACCTCTTCCTCATGGGATCGTGTTTGCCGTTCGAATCCCCCGCCTTCGGACGAGGGAGGATGTCAAGATGTGGCACGTTACCGTGTGGTGGCCTGGCTGTTGTTGATCGAGGGGATTCTGGGGGTCCGTACATGCCGAACGCCACACCGTACGAGCCTCCTGCCCGACCGGCTCACCCAGCCCCGCGGCCGACAGGCGCCCCACTCGTCAAGCGCGCCCTCACCATCCTCTTCCTCGGCCTGACCCTCGCCACCTCCCTCACTCCCACCCCAGCCGGCGCCGCAACGCCCCCAGGCGAACAAGGCCCCCTCATCCCCACCGTCACGAGCCGAGTCGCCCTCATCGGCGTCCCGGGCCTGGAATGGAGCGACCTGGACCAGTCACGCACCCCCAACCTGTGGCGTCTCGTCGGCCAGGGCTCCTCGGCCTCCCTCTCCACACGCGCCGTACCACCCCCGGATCGCGGCACCACCTGCCCCGCCGCAGGCTGGCTGACCATCTCAGCGGGCCAGCGAGCCGGTACGGCCGGCAAGGGCTGCCCAGCACCGACACCGCCCACCCGGCACCCCACCCCCGCGGGCCCCGCCACGATCCCGGACTGGTCGGCCCTGACCGCCTTCCAGTCGGAAACCGGCTACGACGCCCAACTCGGCACCCTGGGCCAGCTCGTAACCGACAACGGCGGCAAGGTCGCCGCCATCGGCCCAGGCGCCGCCCTCGGCGGAGCCGACAAGTCCGGAAATATCGCCACTTACGTCCCCGCTCCGGACGCCCTCGGCGACCTCACCCCGTACAACCTGATCGTCCTCGAAGCCGCAGACCTCGCCAACGCCTGGACCCGCCAACCCCTCGACGAGCACGCGGTCCCCACCCCGCTACCGGCCGCGGCACGCCAGGCGGCGGTCACCCGAGCGGACCAGCAGATCGGCACGCTCCTCGGCGAACTGCCACCCGACACGACCGTCCTCGTGGCAGGCATCTCCGACGTGACCCCGAACGCCCACCTCCACGTCGCCATCGCCACCGGCCCATCCCCAACCGGCCGGCCGTACCCGCACGGCTACCTCACCGCCACCTCCACCCGCCAGGACGCCCTGGTCACGATCACCGACCTCACCGCCACCACCCTCCAACTCCTCGGCGTGCCCACCCCACGCGAGGTGGTCGGCCGCCCCTGGCAAGCCAGCGGCCTCACCCCCGCCACCCCAGCGGACACGGTGGCGAACCTGGCGGACGGCGACCTGGCCAGCCAGGTCCTCCGCGAAGTACGCGGCCCGTTCTTCACCATCCTGGTAACCCTCCAACTCCTCTTCTACGCCTTCGCCGCCCTCACCCTCCGCCGCCGCTCCGCCCCTCACCCTCACCCCCCAACGACCGGCCCGCCCGGCCCAACCTCCGTCCCCCTGCTCGCCAGCGCCTCCAAGCTGCTCAAGGCCGTCCAGATCGTCGCGGTGGTCAGTGGGGCCATCGCCGTCTCCACCTTCCTGGCCCAGCTCGTGCCCTGGTGGACGCTGCCGGTGCCGATGGTGTCGGTGGTCGTGACGATCCTGGCCATCGCCGGGCTGATCACCGCCGTCGCCTTCGCCGGGCCATGGCGGGCTCACGTGCTCGGCCCGCTCACCGTGGTCGCCGCCGTCACCTCGCTCGCGCTCCTCATCGACGTCATGACCGGCTCCAAACTCCAGGTGAACGCCGTGTCCGGCTACGAGCCCGTGACCGGCGGCCGGTTCTACGGCTTCAGCAACATCGCCTTCGCCGTGTACGCCACCGGCACCATCCTGGGCCTGGCCGGGCTGGCGCAGTGGCTGCTGAACAGGGGTGTGGCCAGGAGCCTGACCGTGGCGGTGTGCGCTGTGTACGGGGGATTCGCGGTCTTCGCGGACGGCTGGCCATCGTGGGGTGCCGACTTCGGCGGCGTCCCGGCATTCGTGACCGGGCTGGCTGTCTTTCTCATCCTGCTCTCGGGCAAGCGCGTCTCGGTGCCGAGGCTCCTGATCGTCGGCCTGGTGGGGGCCGCACTGGTGGGCGCCATGTCGGTCTTCGACTGGCTGCGCCCGGAAACGCAGCGGACCCATCTGGGTAACTTCGCGCAGCAGGTCATCGACGGTCAGGCGTGGACCGTCATCGCCCGCAAGTTCACCGCGATGATCGGCGTAACCATCGGCAACTGGTCACTGACCCTCCTCTCGCTGGTGGCGCTGGCCTTCCTGTTCCTGGTGCTCGCCCGCCCCTCCCGCTGGGGCGCCTCTGCCCTCGGCCAGGCCTACCGCCTGGCCCCCACCCTCAGGGCGGGTCTGTTCGGCGCCCTCACGTGCGCCTTCATCGGCTTCCTCATGAACGACTCCGGCATCGCCATCCCCGCTATGGCTCTGACGGTTGCCGTACCGCTGACCCTGGCCGCCTCTGTACGCGCCCTGCAGCTCGGCACGCCCACACCACCAGCGCCACGGTCAGACCCAGCAGCACCCACGCAATCTGAGGCCTGACCACGTCCACCAGCCACCCGAGCCCCTCGGGCTGCCCCTCGACCCGCGCCGGCAGGTAGGCGAGCGACAGAACCAGCAGATGGGCGACCACGAACAAATCCACCGCCGACGCCGCCACCAGCGCCAGCAGCCCGAACGCAAGCCCTTCATACCAAGGCAGGAGATAGGGAGTAGCCAACAAGTACGCCACCACCAGCCCCGCCGCCACCACCGGCGCCGCCAACCCACCACGGTCGCCGGGCGGCTCCGGCGCGGTACGGTCGTCCGGCGTGGGCAACCCGCCGTGCTCACCCGGCTGCCCCGCGACTGGGCTCGTTGCGTTGGGGTGGCTCGCCCAGGAGGTGCGGGATGCCAGCCGGAGCAGGGACCAGGCGATCAGGGCGAGCAGCAGCAGGGAGCCGACCTGGATTTCACCCCGGTAGGCGCTTCCGGTGCCGACGATCGACTGGAGCCAGCCCTGGACCAGCTTCCAGGGTGAGGCGATTGAGATCGACTTGCTGGTGCGGGTCAGCGGTGCGATCGCCTCCGGGCCGACGATCGCATATCCGACCACCACCACGGCAAGGGCGCAGGCCGCCATGAGCGCCAGGCGGGCGGGACGGCGGCGGAGCTCCCAGGCCGGGCCGAGGGCCACCAGCCCAGCGTTGATCTTGACTGCCACGCCCAGCCCAAGCAGCGCCCCGGAGCCCACGGGACGGCCCCTGGCCAGCAGTGCCGCGACCATGCACGCGATGGCCAGCGTGTCCACATGCATGCCCGCGACCAACTGGTAGAGCAGCAGCGGGTTGGCCGTCCACAGCAGCGCCGCCCGCAGGCGCCTGGCCGGGTCGTCTCTGCTGAAACGGTCGATGAGCAGCCCTGTCACGACGAAGGCCGCGGCATTGAACAGGGCCAGCACGAATATCGTCAGCCGCATCGAATCGCCGCCGACCCAGCTCGCCGCCGCCTGCAGGGCCGTGGCCAGCGGCCCGTACACACTGGGCTCCTCACGCCACGGCTTCTCCACCGCGTCGGCGATGGGATCTCCGGCGAGGTCCACCGCCCCATGTGTGTACGGGCTCAGGCCCAGCGTCACCATGCGGCCGTACGCGGCGTAGTTGAGATGGTCACCCGAGCCCGACGGCGGGAGGAACGCGAGCACCCCGGCGGCCAGGCACCCCACGAGCACCAGATGCCGCGCGCTCGGCAGGAACCGATGCCCGGTGGCGGAGGATCGGATGATGATCAGAGCGGCCGGCAGGCCGAGGCCGCCGAGGACGATCGCCGCCGTGGCCAGGACGACGACCAGGTAGGGGTTGGGGTGGGCGTCCAGGGAATAGGGCGGGTGCCAGGCGGGACCGCCCAACGCGGGGACCATGGGCGACGGGCCCAGGAGACCGATGGTGATCGTCAGCAGGATCGAGGCGGCGATCGCCACCGTGGCCGGCCCCGCGAGCCGACCTCGTGCCTTTGCGTGCCGGCTCTCCGAAGTCACCGGGAAATTCCAGCACACTCCCGAGCCGCCTTCGGCCCACCCTCAACCACCTGTGGACAACTCGCTGAGGCCGAGCCCCGACCGCCGATGGCCCGTGGACCCCCCACCGGGGCCGAGCCCTGACCACCGATGGCCTGTGGACAGCCCACCGGGATCACTAACCGGCCGGCCCGAGCCCCGCGTTCGCGGTCAACGCCAGCGGCGGAGCCGGCGGAGGTAAAGGGCCACGAGAGGCTCCCGGCTCACCAGGGCCAGCCCCACATCCCGGAGTTGCCGGGCCCGATGCACCTGGGCCCGCCAGTCGGTGCCGGTGGCTCGATGCGCCATCTCGACCTCGACCTCCCTGACCCGGTATTTCCTCCGCAGCAGGTCGATCGTCAGCGCCGTCTCCACCCCGAACCCGAACGCCAGCGGCCGCGCCGCCTCGAAGGCCCGCCTGGTGAGGCAACGCTGCCCGTTGAGCGGCTGGGCCGCCTCGAACCCGGTCGCCCGGCGGATGCCCTCTTTCGACAGCCGCACCACTAAGCCGTGTCCTCCGAGGCGCACCCTCGTGCTGAAGACGGCGATCGTCATGTCGGCCTGTCCCGCGCGTACCGGCTCGATGAGCGGGGCGGCGGCGTGCGCCGTCTCGCCCAGGTCAGCGTCGAGAAAGAGCAGATGGCGAGGACTGTCCTCCTGGTCCAGGAGACGTACCGCCTCCGCGCCTGTCTCCATCGCGGCGGCCTTGCCCCTGTTGCGGCTGTGCCGCACCACCCGCGCGCCCGCCGCACGTGCCACCCTGCCGGTCTGGTCCGACGAGCCGTCGTCCACGACCACGACGAGATCCACACCGGGCAGCGCCGCGGCGGCCTTGACGGTGGCCGCGATGCGGTCGGCCTCGTTGACGGCCGGAATGATGACCGCCGTGTCGCCACCGCTCACGCAGCGTCACCCCAACCAGAAACAACGATGCTCACTGAGCGTCACCTCCGCAAGGAACACAACCTCCGCGCCACGTGCGGATCTTGTCATGACCCTTCGCTGATGAGGAACTCCGCGGGCACCTCATCATGCACGGTGAACACCGAGTCCAGCCCCGTGACCTGCAGAATCTTCCGTACGGCAGGACGCGGGGAGGCCACCTCCAGCGACCCTCCCTGCTCCTTCATGCGTTTGAGTGCCGACAGCAGCACATTCATCCCCGTGGAGTCGCAGAAATCCACGGCGGACATGTCGATGACCACCCGGCTAGGCCCCTGCTGCAGGAGCCGAGTGAACTCGGCCTGCAGGTGAGGCGCCGTGTACAGGTCGATTTCGCCGGTGATGGCAACGAGTGCGCACCCGGCATGTGATCGAGTCGAGACCTTGAGCTCCACATGGGCAGGCTAGCGGCGCGGAGGCTTCCGGTCACGTTGTCACGCCGATAGGGCAACCACAGGTTTTTGTCCTCCGTTTGGGCTCCATGAAAACGGAGAGTACGCGAAGCTTGACAGCGTGACACCACCACAACCGGCACCGCTTCATGGAGGAGGGGCTGGGGCACGGCAGACGGGTCCCGTAGCGATGAAGGCCGACAAACCTGAAGATCCCCAGCGCCAAGGACTCCGCGAACGCCTGGAGGCCATCCTCATCCGCACAGAGAAGGCGACGTCATGGCATGACGAAGCAGAGCGCCTCCGTAGCCTGGTGAACCACGACGGCTACGTCCCCATCCGCACCCGCCTGGCGGTCGAGGACCTCGATTTCCTCTCCGACGCCCGGACCGAGCTGCTCAGGTTCTCGGAGCTCGGGATCAGGCTGCTCGACCTCCATCAGCCGAGAGACGCGGGGGGCATCACCAGCGACACGGCCCATCCGATCCTGCGCTGCCGGAGCTGCATGTGGCGCTGGCCTTGCCCGACATTTCGGGCGATGTCGGAGTCTTTCGGCTCACCTCGCGACACATCCGACACGGCGCTCTCCGGGAGCGCCTGAATTCCACGAAGACCACGAAGCCGGGACGGGAGGCAGCCGGCCGTCAACCGCCGACCACCGGGCAACAGCCATCCACAGCCGGCCGGCGGTCGTCAACACCGCCGAGGAGAAAGGCGGCCGGAACGGGCCGTCAACCGCCGACCAGGGGAAGCCGGATCTCGAACCGGCATCCCGGCCCGTCGTTGACCACCCCGATCATCCCGTCATGCGCCTCCACGATCCCCTGCGCGATCGCCAGCCCGAGCCCCGCCCCGCCGTCGGCGGTTGGAGTGCGGGCGGTCTCCCCGCGGAAGGCCACCTCGAACACCCGAGGCAGATCCTCCTCAGGAATCCCCCCACAACAATCCGTAACCGACAAACACGCCATCCCCGAGTCGTCGACCCCGGCCCGCAGCACCACGGTCCGGTCCGACGGTGTGTGCCGGATGGCGTTGACCACGAGGTTGCCCAGAGCCCGGCCCAGCGCCCCGGCGTCCGCCTCCACCGGCACCGTCGCCGCCGCCTCCGCCGTCAGCATCACCCCCTTGGCCCGGGCGAGCGGCTCCACCCCGGCCATCGTGTCGGCGACGAGATCCGCCAGCCCGATCCTGGCCCTTGACAGCCGCAGCGCCCCCGCGTGGATCCGCGACAGCTCGAACAGGTCGTCCACCATCGCCGACAGCCGCTCCACCTCCAGCTTGATCTGCCCGTGATAACGCGCGACCGTCTCCGGGTCGGACACCACCCCGTCCTCCAGCGCCTCGGCCATCGCCCGCATCCCGGCCAGCGGCGTCCGCAGGTCGTGGCTCACCCAGGCCACCAGCTCCCGCCGCGCCCCCTCAAGGGCCCGCTCGCGCGCGTACGCCTCCTCCAGGGTGTTCGCGATCGTCTGCAACTCCGCGGGCAGCCCCTGCGGCGCCACGAACGGCACATCCCGTACGGCCGCCACCAGTCGCCGGCTCTCCCCCACCACCCGTTTCGACAGCACGAACGCGACGCCGAGCCCCACGATCCCGCCCACGGCCACCACGCTCAACACGAAGTCCTTGACCTCGCCCTCGATGATCATCTTCATGATGATCGCCACGACCCCGGCCAGCGTCGCCGCCACCGCGACCACCACGACCACGGCCAGCATCACCCCGATCGACCTGGTACGCAGCCACCACATCACCCCGATGCCCGCCAGCGCCACCAGCACCCCGCACCCGGCCGCCACGGCCACCACCATGGGCAGATCCCCCATGCCCACCGCGGCGGGCTGCACGACGGCCATCGGCATCAGGCCCCACCGTCCAACGGCTCGTACCGGTATCCGACCCCCCACACCGTCACGATTCGCCGCGGCTCCGTCGGGTCCGGCTCGATCTTCTCCCGCAGCCGCCGCACGTGCACCGTGACCGTCGAGGAGTCCCCGAACGACCACCCCCACACCTGGTTCAGCAGCGCCGACCGGCTGAACGCCTGCCGCGGATTGCGCATCAGGTAAGCCAGCAGGTCGAACTCCCGCGCCGTCAGCAGCACCTCGTCCCCGCGCAGCCGCACCTCATGGGCGCCCACGTCCACCACCAGGTCCCCGTCGCGCAGCACCCCCGTACCGCCGGTGATCGAGGCCCCCCGGGCCCGCCGCAGCACCGACTGCACCCGCAGCGCCAGCTCACGGGGGCTGAACGGCTTGGTCACGTAGTCGTCGGCCCCGGTCTCCAGGCCGACCACCCGGTCGATCTCCTCGCCCAGCGCGGTCAGCATGATGACCGGGACCGGCCAGCGCTCCCTGAGTTTTTTGCACACCTGCAAGCCATCGATCTTGGGCAGCATCAGGTCGAGCACCATGAGGTCGGGCGGATGCGCCAGCGCCCTGCGCAACGCCTCCGCACCGTCACCAACGCACTCCACCTCATGCCCGTCGCGCTCCAGATAGCGCGCCACGACCTCGGAAACGGTCGGATCGTCATCGACGACCAGGATGCGGGTGTTCACCCCTTCACGGTACGACCGAGCCCCCCACGGGCGACATGGACGTCATTGCTTCGTAAGCCTCGCGGATCATGCGCCGAGGACGTACGGTAACCCCATGGGTAGAGTCGTGATGCTCGTGATAGGGACCTTGCTGGGTCTCTTCGTGCTGTTCAACTTCCTGCTGCCGATGCTGGCGGGCCTGATCAAGATCGCCTTGATCATCGGTGTGGTCGCTCTGCTCGTCTTCATCACGGTCACCGTGATGGGCAAGTCCCGGTCACAGTGACGCTGTTCCTGCTCGATCCGTGGCTGGTGGGGATCACCATGATGGCGATCCTGCTGCTGGCCACGTGGGCGGCCACGCTGCTGCCCATCCTCAGCGGTGAGCCGCCGCGCTTTCCGCTGGCCTACGCGCGCCGCTCGGCCTTCCAGCGCCAGCGCGATCCCGACGCGGCCGGTCGCACGCGTTCCCGAGCCCCTTAAGGCGTCCCGCTTCCTCACAGGCGGGACGCGTCCGACGCGTCCCGCTTTTCCGAAGCGGGACTCCTCGACCCGAGTGAGCCCGCCATCCATCTCACCCGGAGTAGGGGCTCATGATCGATTCTCTCGTCACGTTCGTCATCACCGTGTCCGGGGGCCAGGCGGCGCTCGGCATCGTCCTGTTCACCCTGGCCGTACGCCTGCTGCTGCTGCCGCTCAACGTGCGCCAGGCCCGTACCGCCAAGATCCGGGAACGCCTCGCGCCCAAGGTGCTCCAACTACGCAAACGCTACGCGCGGAATCCTGAGCGGTTGAGCAAGGAGATGTCCGCCCTGTACGCCAAGGAGGGCAGCTCCCCGTTCGCCGGAATCATGCCCATGCTGGCGCAGTTGCCTTTCCTGTGGCTGATGTACCGGGTGGCCACGCATCCGACCGCGCTGGCCGGGCACGATCTGTTCGGGGCTCCGCTCGGTCAGCAGGTGGCGGGGGTCGTCGCCAATTACGGCCTGGTCAGTTGGCCGGTTTTGGTCTTCGTTGCGGTCATCGCGCTGGTCATGGTCGTGGCCTGGCTCACAGCCCGGCTGAACAAGAAACTGGCGACCCAGACAGGGGAGCAGCCGCCGCTGCTGCGGAAGATCATGCCGCTCCTCCCGTACGGGTCCGTGCTCGCCGCGCTGGTGCTGCCGCTGGCCGCCGGGCTGTACCTGCTCGTCTCCGCGGCGTGGGCCGTCTCCGAGCGGGCCGTGCTCGCCGCCCGGGCCGCCTGACAAGCGTCACCCGGCTTCTTTGAGGGCCGCGACCTGCCCGTTCACCGAGGCATGCGGGGCGGGCAGGATGGCCCACACCGTCGTCGTGTCCCCGTCGTGCCGAACGCCCCAGCTCTCCGCCACGTATTCGACGATCCCGAGCCCCCGGCCCCCGAGCGACGACAGGGTCGGGCGGCCCGCCCGCGGCTCCGTGGCCGAACCCCCATCGCTCACCGCCACCTCGATGTGATCATCGCTGCGCAGCCAGGCGACCCTGACCATGCCCGACGGCAGCGGATGGGCGTGCCGGAGAGCGTTGCTCAGCAACTCGCTCACCACCAGCACGGCATCGTCGATCGCGGCGGTGAAGACCCCACCTTCCTGCAGGTCAGTGCTCAGACGCTGGCGGGCAACGGCGACGCTGGACGGCGCGTACGGCAGCAGCACCACGCTTGACACACCCACCTCCCCGTTACCCGTGCCCCCCGCGGGAACACTCCCCGGTACGACCGAAATGCCCCGTTACCCAACCCCAGAAACCGCATCTCGATCACAGCTTGTACACATTGGACGATAGATCAGCGCAACCGTGACCACGTCGTTACCGCATCGGTGTGTCGGATCCGATAGGGGAAGCACACCGCAGGACAAGCCGCATCCTGGTGCCTCCGTCTGGTCGCGGATGAGCGCTCACGTCTCCCCCTTGTGCCCTCGCGAGACTCCGGACGATGTAGAGACCGAGCCCCACTCCACCAAACCTTCTCCGATCCCCGCTGTCCACCTGGACAAACCTCTCAAAGATACGCTCTCGGTCAGGCGGGGCGATACCGACCCCCTCGTCGTCCACCACAGCCACCACGTTGTCATCCTCGGGCCAGGCCTCGACCCTGATCAGCCCGCCCTTCGGCGAGTACTTGAAAGCGTTCTCCAGCAACTGCCCCAGCACGATGTCCGTGGCCAGCGCGTCCCCCAGCACGAACGGCAACCCGTCCGGGATGGCCACCTCCACCCGGTGCCGGTCCGACAGCACCGGCAGCCCCAGCGTGGCCGCGTTGATCCGCTCGGCCAGGTCGAACTTCTCGATCCGTACCTTGAGCTCGTCCGCCCCCGCCCTGGAGCCCAGCAGCAGGTGGTCCATGAGCTGCCCCAGCGACCGCGACCGCTCGGCGATGGTGCGCACGGCCGAGCGGCGTTCGAGGTCGCTCAGCTTGTCCCAGCGCGAGTCCAGCGTGCTGGCGAACCCGCGCACGATCGTGATCGGCGTACGCAGCTCGTGGCTGGTCGTGGCCAGGAACAGGTCCTTGGCCTCCTCCAGTTCCTTGGCCGTCGTCACGTCGCGGAAGTCGATGACCACCTCGCCCGTCTCCTCGATCCGTGCGCTCACCACGTCCAGCCACCGCCCGATCTCCATCTGGAACGTGAGCTTCCGCCCCGGCTCCGGCAGCGGGAACGGCGGCGGCCCGCCGATGACGGCCTCGGCGGAGAACGCGGTCAGCTCGGCGGCCGCCGGATTCCAGCGCACCACGCGCCCCGCCCCGTCGAGCACGGCGATCCCGTCGGCGCTCGCGTCGAACACGGCCCGCTCGTGCGCCCGCTGCCGCACCGCCTCCTGGTAGGCCACCGCGTTGCCCACGGCGATGCCCGCGTGCCCGGCCAGCAGTTCCAGCAGCTCCAGCTCCAGATGCCCCGGCGTGCGCCGGGAGAACAGCGCATAGAGAGCCCCGTACGGCCGCCCTCCGACCGCCGCCAGGCCCAGCGCGATCGTGTGCAGCCCCGGCAGCCGCGCCCACACCAGATTGCTCAGCCCCTGCGACTCCAGCAGGACGGTCTTCCCGGTGCGTAACAGTTTGTCCACCAGGCTCGTACGCAGGTCCGTGGTGGTCCCCCTGAGCGTCTCCGGCAGCCGGTACGTGCTCACCAGCCGCAGCCGATCCTCCTCGATCAGCACGAACCCGCCCGCGTCGGCCCCGGTGAGCTCCGTGAGGCTGGCCGAGATCCGGTCGAGCACGGCGGGCAGCTCCAGCTCGGAGTTGATGTCGCCGACCACGTCGGTCAGCCGCCGGACCAGCCTGGCCCGGCGCGCCATCCGGTTTCTGGCCATCTCGTCGGCCCTGGCCAGGTAGTGCACGCAGACGTAGCCGGCCACCGCGCTGCCCAGCCGCAACGCGCTGATGTCGACCCGCACGTCCAGGAGGGTCCCGTCGCTGCGGAAGCGTTTAGTACGCAGGGAGACCTGGCCTCCGGTGCGTACCCGCTCCAGCACGGCGTTGTGCTCGGCCACCAGCTCGCCCGGCACGATCGGCGCGCGCCGCCCGAGCATCTCCTCCGCCGTCCAGCCGAACAGCCGCTCGGCCTCGGCGTTCCAGACCAGCACGCCCTGATCCCGGTCGAGCGCCACGACGGCGTTGGGTGAGCTGGCGAGCACCGCGCGAGCGATCTCGTCGTCACTACCGGCCCATTCGTCCCCCACACCTCCATAGTGCCCGTGGCGCGGTGAGTCCGTCGGGCGATCCGTCCGATACGCTGCGAGCACCGCACAACACAGTTGCGGGCACCGCACCACACAGTGCGGGCACGGCACAACACAACGGCGGGCACGGCGATTCGCCCGCGGTGCGGGCATCGCGGCTACACGCGGGAGGGTGACGGAATGTCGAGCGGTGATCTCGATGCCCTGCTGCGGGTGACCTCCAGCACCTACCGAGGTGAGACTCCGCCCGACATCGCGTTCGGCACCTACGACGGTGCCGTGGGCAGGCTGGTGCTGGCCGTGACGGGCAAGGGCGTCGCGGCGTGCAGCTTCGAGCCGGAAAACAGCGTGTACGAGCTGGTCACCAGGCATGTGGGCACGTTCATCGGGCCCGAGCCGGGCCGGCTCGACCCGGTGCGCAGGGAGCTGGACGCCTACTTCTCCGGCCGGCTGCGCGCGTTCACCACCCCCGTGGACTGGGCGCTGGCCACCACCTTCGCGCGCACGGTGCTGCAGAAGACCATGGCCGTCCCCTACGGCACGACCACCACGTTCGAGGAGATCGGCCAGAGCATCGGCCGGCCGCGCGCGTTGCGGGCGATCGGCAACGCGCTGGCCTCCAACCCCGTCTGCGTGATCGTGCCCTGCCACCGGGTGGTGCGCGGGGACGGCACGCTCGGCGACTACGCGGGCGGTCCGGCCGCCAAGCAACACCTCCTCAACGTCGAGCAGCGCGCCTCAGCCTGACCGCCCTGCCCGCGCGGCCTCGGAGCCGGGCTCGGAGCCGGCCGCGCGGCGCCGCCGCGGCCAGCCGACGGCCAGCGTCACCAGCCCGGCCACCAGGGCCGCGCCCAGGGCGCCGTTCATCCACGGCTGCCGGGTGAACCCGATCGCCTCCCGTACCGAGGCCCACAGGGCGTCCCAGCCCTCCACAGTGAGGCTGGAGGTGGTCAGCCAGTACGCGAGGAAGCCGAGCCCCCACGGCACCAGCATCGACCAGCGCGACGGCGCGTCCTCGCCGGTGTTCCAGCGGGAGGCGCCGCCCAGCACGAAGTAGTCCACGGCGAGCACCGCGAACATCGGCACGAACACCGCCCCGATCACCGACAGGAACGCGCCGTACGAGGTGACGTCCACGACCAGCGCGATGGCGACGGTGAGCACGCCGATCGCGGCGGAGAACGCCCGCCGGTCCACCCTGGGCATCAGGTTCTGCAACGAGACCGTCGTGGAGTAGACGTTGGCGAAGGACTGGTCGGTCTCCCGCAGCACCAGGATGCCGAAGAACAGCGCGCCCACCGGCACCGCCACGAAGGGCCCGAACACCGACGTGCTGTCGGCTCCCACCGCCGCCGCCCCGGCGATGGCCACCGCGTACACGCCCAGCCCCAGGCAGGCCACCTGCGCCAGCGTGTAACCGCCGACCACCCCGGTGAACGCGGCCCTGCTCGACCTGGAGTGCCGGGCGAAGTCGGCCGCCATCGGCACCCACGACACCGACAGCGCGATCACGTAGTCCACGGCCGGGGCGAACGCGGTCCAGGATCCGCCCGCGTGCACGGGGGCGTCCGAAAGGAAGAACCAGGCGAACCAGAGCATCGACACGATCACCCCGACGGTGACGTAGCGGCGCAGCAGCCGGATCGAGCCGAGCGGCCAGATCGTGAGCGCGGTGGTGAGCACCCCCGCCACGATCACCCACACCTGGTAGGGCACCCCGCCGAAGATCGCGGAGGCGGCCTTGGCGATCACCCACAGCTCGAACGCCCCCCAGCCGAGCATCTGCACGACGTTCAGCACCGTGGGGACGTAGGAGATCCGGGCCCCGAACAGCCCGCGCAGCAGCACCATCGCCGGCTGCCCTGTCTGGGTGCCGGGGATGGCGGACAGACCCACCATGGCCGTGCCGATCAGGCTGCCGACCACGGCCGCCAGCAGCGCGGCGCCCAGGCTGAGCGGCGCGTTGCCGAGCGGGTCGAGCAGGAACATGGCCCCGGAGAAGCCGAGGAGGCTGACACCCAGGTTGGCCCAGAGCGCGCCCTGGTCGAGCACGCCCAGTGTCTTCGGCGGCCGTCCTTCGAGAGTCAGGGGAACTTCGTTGACGGCATGCGACATCGCACACTCCCTACGCCGGCATTATCCGGACAGGTTCAGGCGGTCGGCAGCGGATCAGTTGCTGCCCTCTCAGCCCGGCACCCCGAGCTCCCGCGACGATCTGTAATTGGCGCCCTCATCATGCCCTAATGACGGCGAAACCGCCATAGTGGGCGTTGTCTCACCGTACAAGCCGCCTCACGCGACGAAAGGCGGCTGCCCGGTCTCGCTGACCATCGGGCGCCGCGCCGACTCCCATGACTGCATGCCGCCGCCGACGTTGACCGCGTCTCGTCCGAGCTGGGTGAGCCAGGCCGCGACCTGCATCGATCGGCCGCCCACCCGGCACACGACGTAGACCGTCCGGTCGCTGGGCACCTCGTCCACCCGGCCCTGGATCTGCGTCATGGGGATGTGCACGGCCTCGGGGGCGTGCCCCGCCACCCACTCCTCCTGCTCCCGCACGTCGAGCAGGTAGGCGTCGGACGGAAGGGCACTGGGGTCGATCTCAGGAACGCTCATGACTCCATCATCTCGCGTCCGGCACGGGCCCCGACCACCTACTTGAGCAGCCGGGACAGGCGGCGGTCGGCCAGCGGTTTCCCGCCCGTCTGGCAGGTGGGGCAGTATTGCAGCGACGAGTCGGCGAACGACACCTCGCGGATCGTGTCGCCGCACACGTCGCACGGCTGCCCGGCCCTGTTGTGCACGCGGAGGCCGGACTTCTTCTCCGCCTTGAGATCCTTGGCCGCCAGCCCGTGCGCCCGCTCGACCGCCTCTCCCAGCGTGGTGACGATGGCCTCGTGCAGGTCGGCGATCTGCGCGTCGGTCAGCGTCGCCGCGATCTTGAACGGGGACATCCTGGCCGCGTGCAGCACCTCGTCCGAATAGGCGTTCCCGATGCCCGCGATCACCTTCTGGTCGCGCAGCAACCCCTTGATCTGCGTACGGTTGCCGCCCAGGATGCGCTTGAGCGCGGCCACGGTGAACGACTCGTCCAGGGGGTCGGGGCCGAGGGCGGCGACGCCCGGCACATCGTCTGGATTTTTCGTGACATAGACGGCCAGCCGCTTCTGCGTCCCCGCCTCCGTCAGCTCGAACCCCGGCGCCAGCCCTTCCTCATCGGGCGCCAGCCGGACCCGGACCGCGAGCGGGCCCTTGCCCGGGCGGACGGGCTTGGCCCCCGAGAGGTCCTCCCGCCAGCGCAGCCATCCCGCCCGGGCGAGGTGGATGATCAGGTGCAGCCCGTCGCAGTCGAGGTCGAGGAACTTGCCGTGCCGCGACACGCCGGTCACCGTGAGCCCGCCGAGCGCGGTGGCCGGCGGGTCGAACGTCTTGAGCGCCTGGAACGCGACCACGTCGACGCCCAGGATCGTACGGCCCACCGCCCGCTCGCGCAGGAAGTGGACCAGCGACTCCACTTCGGGAAGTTCCGGCATGCCACCAGAGTACGGTCCCCATGAGCCCCGGCCGTCCACAGCCTGTGGACAACCGGGCGCGAGGGGCTAGGGCACGCTCCAGAAGGCCAGCTCGTGCGCCATCCCCTCGGTGAACAGCGCCTCCGCCCGCGCCGGATCGGGGCCGGCCTCGTCGATCATCTGGGCGATCCGCACGGTGAGCGCCTCGAACCCCGGGTCCGCGTACGTGTCCACCCAAGCCCGATATCTCGGTTCAGCAGGCGGATTCTTAGCCAATATCCGCCCAAGGTTCGAATATCCCCACATACACGGATAAAGCGCAGCCAACCCCTCCCCGTAGGACGCCGCCGACTCCAGCAGGAACCTCGTGTACGCCTCACACGCCGGCCCCTTCACCGCCCCCTCCAGATCGGCCCCGAACTCCGCCGACATCGTCCGGTGCAGGCTCAGCTCGTCGTGGAAGGTCGTGTGCGCCAGGTCCACCAGGTCGCCCAGGTGCGCGGCGGGCGCCTGCCAGGCCAGCCGGGCGAACACCCGCACGTAGTCCAGCAGGAAGAGGTAGTCCTGCTCCAGCCACGACCTGAACACCGGCTCGGCCAGGTCACCCCGCCCGATCCCGGCCACGGTGGGATGGTCGAGCTGCTCCTGGAGCAGCGGCCGGCCGATCGCGTGCAAACGTTCCGAGACAGTCATGCCTGGGAGGTTAGTGTCGAAGGACCTGCGTGCGGATCGCCGGGAAGTTCCTCGCCCACTCCGACCACGACGGAAGGCGGCTCGTCAACCCCATGCAGCTCGACCCCGCACTCGCGGGCGCCCTGCCGGCCGAGCACGCCGTCGCCGGCCGCGTCGAGCTGTCGGACAAGAAGCCCCGGGTC
Organism: Nonomuraea sp. B12E4; assembly: GCF_039871825.1. Lineage (NCBI taxonomy): Bacteria > Bacillati > Actinomycetota > Actinomycetes > Streptosporangiales > Streptosporangiaceae > Nonomuraea > Nonomuraea sp. B12E4. Next base: position 75,535 of record NZ_JBDPME010000021.1, read on the forward strand.
ACGGATCCCTCCCCGCTCGGCCACCCCGAGCTGGACGCCACGCCGGCCCGCATCGCACAAAGCCGGCCATCTCGCCCCGACAACACGAAGCCGGGCACCCGACGGTGCCCGGCCACGTTGTTTCGGCCGACCGACCGCCTCAGGCGGCGTCGAGGATGTCCTGCGGCACCGGCTTGTCCTCCTTGAGCGCGTTGAACAGCGCCAGCGCCTTCGCCCGGTCCCACTTGACGGCCGCGCCGCCGTCAGCCAGCTGCTCGTTCCCGCCGAACGGCACCACCGTCGTCACCGGGCTGTCACCCATGGCCAGCCCCAGCGACAGCATGTCGAACACGCCCGTGCCCGAGTCCACCTCGACCGCGTCCGTGGCGCTCATGGCCAGCGGGATCGACGTGAACGGGTTGATGAGCACCCCCGGGCTGGCCGCCTTCTTCACGACCGCCCCGAGGAACTGCCGCTGCCGCTTGGTCCGCTCGAAGTCGGGCAGCGCGCCGCCCTTGCGGGTGCGCACGTAGCCGAGCGCCTGGGCCCCGTTGAGCAGTTGGGTGCCCTTCTTCAGCTTGAGACCCGCCTTGGGGTCGTCCACGGCGGCCCGTACGTTGATCTCCACCCCGCCGACGGCGTCCACGATGTCCACGAAGCCGCCGAACCCGATCTCCATGTAGTTGTCCACGTGCACCCCGGTGACCGTCTCCACGGTCTGGACCAGCAGCTTCGGCCCACCGATCGAGTAGGCGGCGTTGAGCTTGTTGCGCCCCCTGCCCGGGATGCTGACGGCCGAGTCGCGCGGCAGGCTGACCAGGGTCGGCTTGTCTCCGCCGTCGGGGAGGTGCAGCAACATCATCGAGTCCGTACGCTGGCCGGCGGACCGCCCCGTGGCCAGCTCCTTCCGCTCGGCGGCCGTCAGGCCCTTGCGGCTGTCGGACCCGACGAGCAGCCAGTTGGTGCCCGGGGTGTCGGCGACGCGGCCGTCGTAATCGGCGAGCACGCCGTCGATCCCCGACAGCCGGGAGTCGATCCAGAACAGCATCCCCACCCCCGCCACCAGGAGCAGCACCAGCAGGCCGCCGACGATCTTCAGGATCGTCCCGCCGGACATCCGCCTGCGCGGCCCTCCTGGCCCCTGCTGGGACGGCTCCTCCCGCGACCGCAACGGCCTGACCGGGCTCTTGCCCGAGCGCACCTTGCCGTAGACCCGCCCCCCGGCCCTGGACGGCGGCTCCTCCCGAACCCGCGGTGGCGGCTCGGCGGGAAGCTTGTGAGTGGGTGCCCCCGGCCCTGCGGACGGCACGCGATAAGCGGGCGCGCCCCCAGAACGCTGGCCGTGGTCCGGCCGTGGTGGCAGCGGGCGGCCGTCGCCTGGCGAGCGCATGGCCCGCGTCCGGTCGTCCTCAGACACTTCGCCTTCTTCCCTTCGGTTTGTCATAAACGCTACGTCCAACCCCCAGGCAGTGAAGTCAATCCGCCAAGGTTTTCCCACGGAAAAGTACGCGGAACCAGCGAAGAGTCACTCCGGAAACATAGACGCCACCCGTTGTCGTTACCGTAAGAACGTCCTCTATCGAAGGGTTGATCGTGTCCGCTCAGGACCCGTGGAGTCCTCGCCCGTGCTCGGGCACGGGTTCCGCTAAGGGCTCACTCCGGTGAGCGCCTATCTCGGGCTACTGGCCCTCTTCCTCCTCACAGCCGCGACGGGCTATTTCGTCGCCCAGGAATTCGCCTTCGTGGCCGCGGACCGCGGCATCCTCCGCGAGCAGGCCGACGCCGGTGACACCTCCGCCGAGAAGGCGTTGCAGGTGACCTCGCGACTGTCCTTCATGCTTTCGGGCGCCCAGCTCGGCATCACGGTCACGGCGCTGCTCGTCGGTTTCCTGGCCGAGCCCGCGATCGCCACCCTCGTACGGCCGTGGCTGGCCGGCGCCGGACTGTCCGAAGCCGTGATCACCGGGCTGTCGGTAACCGCCGGCGTGTTCGTGGCGACCGTGGTCCAGATGGTGCTCGGCGAGCTGGCACCGAAGAACCTCGGCATCGCCAGGCCGGAGCCGGTGGCCAAGTTCCTGGCCGGTTCGACGCTCGTCTATCTGGCGGTGGCCGGGCCGGTGGTCCGGCTGTTCGACGCGGCCGCGACGGGGCTGCTCAGGCGGGTCGGCATCGAGCCGGTGGAAGAGGTCGAACACGGCGCGACCCCCGAGGAGTTGTCGCGCATCATCGCGGAGTCCACCCAGGCGGGCGAGCTGCCGGCCAGGCTGTCGGAGCTGCTCGAACGCGCGCTGGAGTTCGGCGACCGGACAGCCGAGGAGATCATGGTGCCGCGCCCCCGCGTGGTCGTGCTGCGCGCCGCTCAGCCTGTCTCCGACCTGGTCGAGGCCATACGCGAGTGCGGCCACTCCCGCTACCCGGTGCTCGGCGCCGACGGCGACGTGGTGGGCGTGACGGGCGTGCGCGAGCTGCTCTCGTCCGGTCTGGAGGAGGGCCGCATCGCCGAGATCTCCCGCCCGGCCCTGCTGGTGCCCGACTCGGTGCCGCTCCCGGCGGTGCTGGACAGGATGCGGGCCACCGGTGACGACATCGCCCTGGTGATCGACGAGTACGGCGGCCTGGCGGGCGTGATCACCGTGGAGGACCTGGCCGAGGAGCTGGTCGGCGAGCTGGTCGACGAGAACGACCCGGAGCCGCCCGGGGCTGTGGAGCAGCCCGACGGCATCTGGGAGATCCCCGGCCATCTGCGGCTGGACGAGGTGGAACGGGCCACGGGCATGTCCCTGCCGGAGAGCGACGACTACGACACCCTCGCCGGCCTGGTCCTGGCCCAGCTCGGCAGGATGCCCGAGCCGGGCGACTCGGTGACGGTCCCCGTCACCACCGACACCGACCCGTTCGCCGACGAGGCGGCGCAGGACCTGGCCGAGCTGACGGTCATGTCCCTCAACCGCAGGGTTCCCGAATGGGTCCGCCTGGCCCCGGTCAAGCACGCGGAGGCGACCCGATGATCCTGATCGTCGTCAGCCTCGCCCTGCTGGCCTTCAACGCGCTCTTCGTGGCGGCGGAGTTCGCCTTCGTCTCCTCCAGGCGCCATCGCCTGGAGGAGATGGCCACCGGCGGCAACCGCCTGACCAGGTTCGCCGCCAGGTCGGCCGCGGCCGGCGGCCGCCAGCTCTCTCTCATGCTGGCGGGCGCCCAGCTCGGCATCACGCTGTGCACGCTCGGCCTGGGCCAGGTGACCGAGCCCGCCATCGAGCACTTCCTGACCCCCGTCTTCGCCACGGCGGGCGTCCCCGAGCCGCTGCGCCTGCCCATCGCGCTGACCTTCGCCCTGGCCCTGGTCACGTTCCTGCACATGGTGGTGGGCGAGATGGCCCCCAAGTCCTGGGCGCTGACGCATCCGGAACGAGCCGCCCTGATCCTGACCGTCCCGTTCCGGGCGTTCACCTCGGCGATGCGCCCTCTCCTGTCGGCCCTGAACGCCCTGACCAACGCCATACTCAGGCTCTTCGGCGTGCAGCCGAGGGACGAGCTGGCCACCACCCGCACGCCCCGCCAGCTCGCCATGCTGGTGGGTGAGTCAGGCCGGATGGGCCTGCTGGACCGGGAGGAGCACGACCTGCTGACCCGGGCCCTGCGCCTGGACGACGAGGGCATCGAACGCCTGATGGTCCCCCTGGACCAGGCGGCCAAGGTCTCGCGTACGGCGACCACCGCGGAGATCAAGGAGGCGGCGGCGAAGAGCGGCCACCTCAGGCTCCTGGTCGAGGGCCCCGCCGGCGTGGACGCCGCCCTGCACGTCAGGGACGCCCTCCTGAGGCCCGCCGGCACGGCCGGGGAGCTGAGCCGTCCCCTGCCCAAGCTCCCCTGCACCACACAGGTCCCGGAAGCGGTCACCAGCCTCCAGGAGGCCAGGGCCCACCTGGCCCTCGTGACGGACCAGCAAGATTCGGTAATCGGAATGGTGAGCTTGACGGATCTGCTGGGCGAACTCCTGGACACGAGACTGTGACCTAAAACACACCGCAAGCGCCCAGAAAGTCCCCTGCAACCACCAAGGTCTATCTTCCGAAGGCGGCCCCAGCCGTTACCAACCGGTTCTCGAAAAGAAAGACCCACGACTCTTGCGATCCATGACGCACTTCGTCAATGTGGGTCTGCGCAACAGCACCCAACCCCACCAAGCCCAAAGGGGCCCAACAGCTCACGACGCCTCAGAAGCAGCGAGCCAAGGACCCCTTGAAAGCCTGGAAGTCCAACAACCAAGGGTGGACTTGGGGCCGGCACCCCCGAAGAACCCGGCGTTTCGTACGGCCTCTTAAAGGGGGGCACGGGGGGCAAAGCCCCCCGAAAACCCCTGGGGGTCCGGGGGGTATCCCCCGGGCAGACACGACGAAGGGGACCCACGGGAAGCGAGGCCGTAAGGCCAAGCGACCAAGGGTCCCCCAGTCACCGAGTGGGCGAGGAGGGATTTGAACCCTCACGTCCTTTCGGACACACGGACCTGAACCGTGCGCGTCTGCCGTTCCGCCACCCGCCCTTTTGGGTGCGGAAGAACATTAGCACGGAACAGCCACTGGTACTGAACCCGGATACGATCGCATAAGACACGGGAGCGGAGGAGCTGGGCGCGACAGCCGACGAGCGCCTGGCACCGTGACGTGGAACGAGCGGAAACCGGGCGTCGGAGGCGTCTGGGGGCCGCGATCATATGCACGGAGGAAGGGAGGTACCCGGTGGGAGTCCTTCAGCGCTTCGAGCGAAGGCTCGAAGGCTTGGTTGAGGGGGCCTTTGCGCGGGCGTTCAAATCTGACCTTCAGCCGGTCGAGGTCGCCAGCGCGGTTCAGCGGGAGATGGATGAGCGTGCGGCGATCGTCGCGCAAGGTCGCACGCTCGTGCCCAACGACTTCGTGGTTGAGCTGTCCACGACCGACAGCGAACGGCTTGAGGTCTACGCCGACAGCATCAGCCACGAGCTGGCCAACCTCGCCAGGGAGTATGCCAAGGAGCAGGGCTACTCCTTCGTGGGACCGGTCCGGGTCCGCTTCGAGACCGCCGGCGACCTGGCTGTGGGCCTGTTCCGCATCCGGTCGGGCGTCATCCGCGGCGCGACTGTGGAGCAGGACGAGATCCGCCAGCCGGCGAGCGACCTGCCCCCGTCACGACCGCACGCGTTCAACGGGCGGCCCCGGCTGCTCGTCTCCACTCAGGACGATCCGCAGGGCGACCGCTCCTACGAGCTCACCACTCCGGTGACCTTGCTCGGCAGGGGCACGGACTGCGATCTTCGTCTAGTCGATCCGGGAGTCTCGCGTCACCACGCGGAACTACGCGTCGAGGGCCAGCTCGTGGTGCTCGTCGATCTCGGGTCCACGAACGGCACTTTCGTCAATGGCCAGCCGGTACGCAGAATCGAGCTCCAGAACGGCACGCGAGTGACCCTGGGGCGTACGACTCTGGTGTTCCGGCGCGATTAGGGGTAGACAAACGGTCCATGTCCGAGCTCACGCTGCTGCTGATCCGGCTAGCCTTCCTGGCGGTGCTGTGGTTTTTCGTCATTGCCGCAGTCGGCGTGATCCGGACTGACTTGTTCGGTTCACGCACGGCTTCCGCGGGCGGCCCACGCAAACCTGGGAAGCTTGCCAAACCCGTGGCCAAGCCCAAGAGCAAGAAGGGCGAGCCACGCCAGCTCATCGTTACCGGTGGCCCCCTGCAGGGCACCACCATTAACCTCACGGAGACGCCCATCACCATTGGCCGGGCCAATGACGCCACGCTGGTAGTCACCGACGACTACGCTTCCAGCCGGCACGCCCGGCTCTTCCCCCAGGACGGTCAGTGGATCGTGGAAGATCTCGGTTCGACCAACGGCACGTATCTCGACCGCTCGAAAGTCACCCGTCCGACCCCGGTGCCGCTCGGTGTTCCGATCCGCGTCGGCAAGACAGTCATCGAATTGCGCAAATGACCATCGCACTCCGCTACGCCGCCCGCTCGGACGTCGGCCTCCTCCGCGAAGGAAACGAGGACTCGGCGTACGCTAGCGGTCGCCTGCTGGCCGTCGCAGACGGCATGGGCGGGCACGCACACGGCGAGGTGGCGAGCTCAGTCGCCATCGCCGCCATGGCCTCTCTGGAAGAGGCCCATCAGGAGGGTGACCTGCTCAACGCCATCGAGGCAGCGGTGCGCGACGCCAACCGCAGGCTGCACGAGATGGTGGGGCGGGATCCCAGCCTCAAAGGCATGGGCACGACTCTCACAGCCATGCTCTGGAACGGCACCCAGGTCGCCCTGGTGCACGTCGGCGACTCGCGCGCCTACCTGCTCAGGCGCGGGGAGCTCTACCAGATCACGCATGACCACACGCTGGTGCAGCAGCTCGTCGACGACGGGCGCATCACGCTGGAAGAAGCGGCCACGCATCCGCAGCGCTCGATCCTGCTGCGCGCGCTCGACGGCAGCGGCGAGGTCGATCCCGACCTGACGCTGCGCGAGGCGCAGGTGGGCGATCGCTACCTGCTGTGTTCCGACGGCCTGTCGGGGGTGGTGAGCGCGGAGACGCTGCACGCCACGCTCACCAACATCGACGACCCGGAAGAGGTCGTCCGCCAGCTCATCGATCTGGCGAACCGGGGCGGCGGGCCGGACAACATCACCTGCGTACTGGCCGACGTGGTCGAGATCACCGACGGGCAACAGGTGCCCGCCGAGGTCGCCGTCGTCGGTGCCGCGGGCATGAACCGGCTGCACGCGGGCCCTCTGACAGGTGAGCAGGATGCCCCGCCGGGGCGAGCCGACGCGGTGACCGCGCCCCAGCCGGTACTCGGCGACGACGACCCTGATGAGCCGGTCGCCAAGGCGTCCCGGCGCTCGGGCAGACGTCGTCGCCTGTGGCCCGTGCTGGTCACCGTGCTCGGCGTGGGCGTGGTCGTCGCCGCCGGCGGCGGTTACTTTGGATACCAGTGGACCCAGGACCAGTTCTTCGTCGGCGCAAGGGCCGGCGAGGTGGTCGTTTTCCAGGGGATCAAGAGGGAGGTTGGCCCGTTCTCCCTCTTCCACGTCTCCGAGTTCACCGGCAGGAAGCTCTCCCAGCTCTCGGAGGCCGACCAGGCGCTGATCAGGAGTGGCATACCCGTGACCACCGTGGATGAAGGCCTGACGAAGATCAACGGCTTGAAGTTCTCCCAGGACAAGCCGGACGACGAAGTCCAAGCGAAGACGACGGAGGCGCCCACGCCGACCATATCCCCGACCGCTACCAGGACGAAACAGCAGCAATGAGCGAAGTCGCCGCAGAACCGGTCCCGATGCCGGCCAAGCGCCGCGGGGCCCAGTTGATCATGCTTGCCCTCGCGGTGCTGATCGTCCTGGGCGCCTACGCCAATGTGGGCCTCGCGCTGGACGGGACGATCCCGGCGGGCATGCTGACATACGGCCTGGGCCTGGGCGGCCTGGTGCTGGCCGCCTACCTCGTGCTGGCCAAGTTCGCCCCCTGGGCGGACCCGCTGATCCTGCCACTGGTGACCCTGATCAACGGCCTGGGCCTGGTGATGATCTACCGGCTCGAGGCGGACATGGACGGTGCCTCGGCCGCCAACCAGCTCATGTGGACGGCGCTCGGCGTCGTCATGTTCGCGGTCACCCTGATCGTCCTGCGCGACCACCGCATGCTCCAGCGCCTCACCTACACCGCCGGCGCCGTCGGCCTGGTCCTGCTCGCGATCCCCGCGCTGCTGCCCGGCAGCCTCAGCGAGGTGCAGGGCGCCAAGATCTGGATCCGCATCGGCGGCTTCTCCATCCAGCCCGGCGAGTTCGCCAAGCTGGCGCTGGTCGTGTTCTTCGCCGGCTATCTGGTGGCCAAGCGCGACGTGCTGGCCCTGGCCGGGCGGCGGCTGCTCTTCATCGACCTGCCCCGGGCCAGGGACCTCGGCCCGGTCCTGGTCACGTGGGGGATGAGCCTGCTGGTCCTGGTCTTCGAGAAGGACCTGGGCACCTCCCTGCTGCTGTTCGGCACGTTCATCGCCATGCTCTACATCGCCACCCAGCGCACCTCGTGGGTGCTGATCGGCATCCTGCTCTTCGTCGGCGGCGCATTCGTCGCCGGGCAGCTCTTCGATCACGTGGCGGCGCGCTTCAACGTCTGGCTCGATCCGAGCAACCCGATTTATTACGGCAACGCTCCCGTCTGCCTGACGGACCCGCCGACCGACCCGATGTGCAGCAAGAGCTTCCAGATCATGCAGGGCCTGTTCGGGTTCGGCGCGGGCGGCATCCTCGGCACGGGACTCGGTCAGGGGCACCCCGACAAGATCCCCCTGTCGTTCTCCGACTTCATCTTCTCCGCCACGGGCGAGGAGCTGGGCCTGACCGGGCTGATGGCGCTGCTCATGCTCTACGCCCTGGTGGTGGAGCGCGGCCTGCGCACCGCGATCGCGGCCCGCGACCCGTTCTCCAAGCTGCTGGCGGGCGGCCTGGCGTTCATCCTGGCCTGGCAGGTGTTCATCATCGTCGGTGGCGTGACCAACCTCATCCCCCTGACCGGCCTGGTCACCCCGTTCATGTCACAGGGTGGCTCGGCGCTGCTGGCTAACTGGATCCTTATCGCGTTGTTGGTACGCATGTCAGATGCGGCGCGGCGGCCCCCGCCCCAGGCGATCCAGAACGAGGGAATGACGCAGGTGTTCCAACGATGAACAGCACTCTGAAGCGTGCGGCCGTGGCCTGCCTGGCCATGTTCGCGCTCCTGATGATCAACGTGAACTTCCTGCAGGCCGTCAAGGCGGACGAACTGCGCACCGACTCGCGTAACCAGCGCAACTACTACGACCGTTACGCGGTCGAGCGCGGCCGCATCACCGCCGGTGGCAAGGTGATCGCCCAGTCCGTCGAGACCGACGACAAGGACTTCCGGTTCATCCGAAAGTACCCCGACGGCAAGCTCTACGCACACGTCGTCGGCTTCTTCTCGCCCGAGAGCACGAGCGCGATCGAGTCGACCGAGAACAAACTGCTCGACGGCTCCAGCCCGGACCTGCTGCTGCGGCGGAGCATCGACCTGTTCACCGGCGAGCCGACCCGGGGCGCCAACGTCGACCTCACCATCAACCCCAAGGCCCAGAAGGCGGCCTACGACGGGCTGCGGCAGAGCGGCAAGCGGGGGGCCGTCATCGCGCTCGACCCGAAGACGGGCGCGATCCTGGCGATGGTCTCGCTGCCCACCTACGACCCCAACGAGCTGTCGGGCACCGACCGGACCAAGGTCTTCCCGCGCTACGACGAACTGGCCGAGGACAAGGGCCAGCCGCTGCTGAACCGTACGATCGCGCAGACCTACCCGCCGGGCTCCACGTTCAAGGTGGTGACCACGGCCGCCTACCTTGAGGACGACTCCTCGCGCGGGCCGCAGACCACCTTGCCCGCGCCGCAGCGGCTGCCGCTGCCCAACACCAACATCAGCCTGCCCAACTACGGCGGCTCGGCCTGCGGCAGCGGCCAGGTGACGCTGGTCTTCGCGCTGGAGCAGTCCTGCAACACGCCGTTCGCCAAGATCGGCATGGACCTGGGCTACGACAAGGTGCAGGAGCAGGCGGCCAGGTTCGGCATGGGCACGCAGATCGGCATTCCGATGAGCGTGGCCAAGAGCAGTTTCGGCCCCCGCGAGGACGACGCGGCGATGGCCATGTCCTCCATCGGGCAGCGCAGCAACCAGATGACGCCACTGCAGATGGCCATGATCGCCGCCGGCATCGCCAATGACGGCAAGGTGATGAAGCCGTACCTCGTCAACAAGATCACCGATGCCAACGGCGACGCGATGGAGGAGGCCTCGCCCGAAGAGCTGTCGGAAGCGGTCAGCTCCGAGACCGCGAGCAAGCTGCGCGAGATGATGGTGAGCGTCGTCCAGAACGGCACGGCGAACCTGGCGCAGGTTCCGGGCGTCCAAGTAGGCGGGAAGACCGGCACCGCGGAGACGGCCGACGGCCGGCCGCCGCACGCCTGGTTCATCTCCTTCGCACCGGCGGACAACCCGAAGGTGGCTCTGGCGATCATCGTGGAGTCCGGCGCCGCCAACGTAGGCGCGGAGGCCACCGGCGGGCACACCGCCGCGCCGATCGCGAAGGCCGTGCTGGAGGCGGTGCTGAAGTGAGTGACGGTAACCTGCTGAACCATGCGGCTCCGTAACCGCTACCTCCTGCTCTCCCGTATCGCCACCGGCGGTATGGGCGAGGTGTGGCGTGCCCAGGACGAGCTGCTCGGCCGCGAGGTCGCGGTGAAGATCCTGCGCAGCCACATCCACGCCGACCCCACGTTTCTGGAGCGGTTCCGCAACGAGGCCAGGCTCACCGCGGCGCTGGCCGATCCCGGGATCGCGCAGGTCTTCGACTACGGCGAGCAGAGCGACCTGGCCTATCTGGTGATGGAGCTGGTGCACGGCGAGCCGCTGTCGGCGATCCTGGCCCGCAACGGCTCGCTCGGGCCCGAGGTGGCGCTCGACGTGGTCTACCAGACGGCCAAGGCGCTGCACGTCGCCCACGCCGCCGGGATCATCCACCGCGACGTCAAGCCAGGCAACCTGCTGGTCACGCCCGAGGGCACGATCAAGGTGACGGACTTCGGCATCGCGCGGGCCCTGGAGGCGGCGCCGGTGACGCAGACCGGCACGGTGCTGGGCACGGCTCAATACGTCAGCCCCGAGCAGGCGCAGGGTTTCCAGCTCACGCCGTCGACCGACCTCTACTCGCTGGGCGTGGTGGCCTACGAGTGCCTGGCCGGGCGCACGCCGTTCCGGGGTGACAACCAGGTGGCGATCGCGCTGCAGCACCTCAACCAGGTGCCGCCGCCGCTCGGCGTGGACGTGCCCGCGCCGGTGCGTGACCTGGTCATGGCGCTGCTGGCCAAGGAGGCCGCGCAGCGGCCCGCGACGGCGCTGGAGGTGGCCGACCGGGCCTATGTGCTGCGCGAGTCGCTGACCGGTGCCGAGCACGTCGCCGAGCTCAGCATGTTCACCGACCCCGGCGGCTTCCGCGTACGCGAGCCGTCACTGGAGGACCAGCGGACCACCGACAACCTCGCCCCGGACACCGCGCTGCAGGTCAGGCCGGCGCGGGGCCGGCGGGGCGCCAGGACACTGGCCCTGGTCGCCACGGCCGGCTGTGTCGCCGCGGTGGGGTTGAGCGCGGTGACGTTCGCCAATCGCGAGCAGCGGCCCACACCGACCCCCGAGGTGACCGAGTCGGCCGAGTCGGCCGAGTCGACCGGGCCCAGGACGCCTACGCCTGAGCAGCTCAGGCCGTCGAAGACGCGGACGGGCACCCGGCGGCCATCGGTGGTTCCCGTCAAGTCACCGAAGCCAACACCCTCGCGGTCGGCTACGGTAAGCAAGTCGGCAACTCCTACCAAGAAGCCGACACCGAAACCGACCCCGACCACCCGAACCCCAACACCCACATTCACCCCAACGCCCACAGATACACCTACAACTCCGACACCAACCGCCTCGCCGGAACCGGGAGAGACAAACCCGCCGAAGGGGGAGACGTGATGCGCTACGGGGTCGATGATGGACACCGGCGGCCCCCCGAGCAGGCCGGTACCCAAGATGAACGGTAAGGGACAGTGCAGGAAATGACTCAGCCTCGGCTACTCGGCGGTCGCTACCAGCTCGACGGTGTCGCCGGGCGTGGCGGCATGGCCGAGGTGTATCGTGCCCGAGACATCCGGCTGGACCGCGTAGTCGCGATCAAGACCCTCCGGTCCGACCTGGCGCGTGACCACACCTTCCAGGCCAGGTTCCGCCGTGAGGCGCAATCGGCGGCCTCCCTGAACCACCCGGCGATCGTCGCTGTCTACGACACCGGCGAGGATGTCACCGACGGCGTCCCCGTGCCGTACATCGTGATGGAATATGTCGACGGCAGGACCCTGCGCGACCTGCTGCGGCAGGATCGGCGGCTGCTGCCCGAGCGCGCGGTCGAGCTGGTGGACGGCATCTTGCGGGCCCTCGACTACAGCCATCGCGGCGGCATCGTGCACCGCGACATCAAGCCGGCCAACGTGATGATCACGCGGGCCGGCGACGTCAAGGTGATGGACTTCGGCATCGCGCGCGCGATGGCCGGCTCCGAGGCCACGATGACGCAGACGGCCCAGGTGATCGGCACCGCCCAGTACCTGTCGCCGGAGCAGGCGCGGGGCGAGCGGGTGGACGCGCGCAGCGACATCTACTCCACCGGTTGCCTCCTGTACGAACTGCTGACCGGCCAACCGCCGTTCACCGGCGACTCCCCCGTCGCCATCGCCTACCAGCACGTCCGCGAGGACCCGATCCCGCCGTCGCAGATCGACCGGGAGATCCCGGCGTGGGCCGACGCGATCGTGCTCAAGGCCATGGCCAAGGACCCCGCCCACCGCTACCAGAGCGCGGGCGAGATGCGGGCCGACATCCAGCGGGCGATGTCCGGCATGCCGGTCGACGCCCAGACGATGGCGATGACCGGCAACTACAGCCAGGGCACGCGCATGATGACGTCCACCCAGGCGGCGCAGGGCCCGGCCACGCAGCGCGGCAACATCCCGCCCTACGACTACGGCGACGGGGACGGCGGTGGCCGCGGCGGGCGGCGCAGGGCCAACAGCGGCGGTGGCGGCAACGCCGTCAAGACCGCGCTGTGGATCATCATCCCGCTGCTGATCATCGGCGCGTTCGTGACGGTCGGCTACGTGGTCTTCGGCTCCAAGGGCGCCACGACCGACACGCAGATCGAGGTCCCGTCCCTGGAGACGCAGGAGCGGGCATACGCGGAGGATCAGCTCAAGGCGCTCGGACTCGCCGTCCAGGTGGTGGAGGAGCCCAGCTCCGACGTCAAGAAGGGCATCGTCGTCAGGACGGAGCCGGACGCGGGCACCAAGGTGAACAAGGGCGATCCCGTCAAGCTGGTCGTGTCCAAGGGCCCGGAGAAGATCTCGGTGCCTGACGGTCTCATCGGCCTCTCGCAGGCGGAGGCGATGCAGGCGCTCGACAAGGCCGGCTTGCAGGCCTCGGTCAAGACCCGCAACTCCACCAAGGAGCAGGGCACGGTCATCGCCACCGACCCCAAGGCCGGCGAGACGATCGAGAAGGGCGGCACTGTCACCATCTTCGTGCCCAAGGATCTGGGCGAGGTGCCCAGTGTGATCGGGCTCACCCAGGAGGACGCCACCTCGCAGATCAAGGCCGCCGGTTTCAAGGTCAAGGTCTCCGAGATGCCCAACGAGCAACCGGCCGGCACGGTCATCCAGCAGAACCCGCCGGAGGGTGCCAGGCAGCCGGCCAACACGACCATCACGATCACGGTGTCCACCGGCCCCGAGCAGTCGTTCCCGACGCCGAGCGAGGAATTCCCGTCGGAGGACGTGCCGACGGACCAGCAGCCGGACTTCCCGTCCGACGATCCGACGCAGGACGACCAGGGCAACCAGGACAATCCGCTCGACGGCGGGTCCGACCGCGGCGACGACGGCTCCTTCGGGGGCTGACGACACACGGTTGACGAACACGGCGAAGGGCCGCCCGCCGGGCGGCCCTTCCGCACGTGTGGCGACAGCCGGCAGGTGTGGCGACAGCCCGCCGCACGCATGGCCACGACGAAGAACGCCCCCGCCGCTCGGGGGCAACGGCGGGGACGCTCACATGTAAGTCGCCGTACGCGAGATGTTCGTTACACGATTCCGCGCAGCCAGTTCCGCAGCAACCGGTGGCCGTGCTCCGACAGGACGGACTCGGGGTGGAACTGGATGCCCTCGACGGGCGCCAGGCGGTGGCGCAGGCCCATGATGACGCCGTCCTCGGTGCGGGCGGTCACGTCGAGGACCTCGGGCACGGTCTCCGGCAGCACGGCGAGCGAGTGGTAGCGGGTCATCCGCACCGGTGACGGCAGCGCCTCGAACACGCCCCTGCCGTCGTGGCGGACGGCACTGGTCATGCCGTGTACGAGCTCCGGCGCGCGGGCCACAGCGGCGCCACAGGCGACGGCGATGGCCTGGTGGCCCAGGCAGACGCCGAGCAGCGGCCGGTGGTGCTCGACCGCGTGGCGGACCAGGGGCACGCTCACACCGGCCGCCTCCGGGGTGCCGGGCCCCGGGCTGACGAGCACGGCGTCGAAGCCGTCGGCGTCGCGCACCCGCACGTCGTCGCGTGACCGCACGTCGCAGTCGGCGCCCAGCCGGCGCAGGTACTGGACGATGGTGTGGACGAAGCTGTCATGGTTGTCCACCACCAGCACGCGGCTCATTTCCTTACGGTCACCTCGTCCACCGTCACCATGGGCTCGAAGAGCGGGAACACGGCATACCAGAGTACGGCCACCACGGCGGCGACCAGCACGGCGGCCGTCAGCACCCTGGTGCCCAGGCTGCCGGGCAGCTTGCGCCAGAGCCAGACGTACATGCTCAGGTCTCCCTCGACTCGGGCTCTTTCGGCTCGGTCTCCTTGAGGACGCCGTAGACGATGAGGCGCTCGGCGGCCGAGTATTCCGGGTGGCAGGTCGACAGCGTGATGAAGGCGCGGATGGGCCGGATGTCTGGTTTGCCGGGCACCGGGGCCAGCACGTCCACCTCGTCGGGCTCGACGACGTCCTGGGAGGTCACGCGGTAGGTGTAGCGGGCCTCGCGGGCCTCCACGATGATCTCGTCGTCGCGTTCGAGCTCGTCGATCTCGTTGAACGGGGCCGCGTACGTGGTCCGGTGGCCGGAGAGCACGAAGTTGCCGAGCTGGCCGGGCAGGGCGGTGCCGGGGTAGTGGCCGGGGCCCTTCTTCAGGTGCTCGGCGTCGACGCCTTCGACCACGACGTACTGGTAGTCGCGGCCCAGCCTGGGGATGCGCAGCAGGGCGAGGGCCTGGCCGGGCCGGGCCCCGCGCGGTTTCTCGACCGCCAACTGGCGCTGGAGCAGCCGTTGCTGGCTCTGGGTGTAGGAGCCCGTGCCCCAGAGCAGGTAGGCGCAGAACAGCATGAGGATCAGGCCCGCGGTGATGCTGGTCTCCCCCACGGTCCGGAGCGTGGCCCGCATGCGATCAGCGTATTCGGCAGAGAAGCGGCATCTGGGGATCGCCATGACATGCGCGTGGCGACTATCCTTGGCAAGCTTCAACTACGCTTATCGAAGAGCCTGTGGACGATCCGGAAGCCCAGGCCCTCAGCAGGAGTTACCCAGTGCCCAAGTCGAAGGCTCGCAAGAAGGCGGTTTACACCCCGCCGCAGAGGTCCCAGCAGGTCAAGATCAGCCCGCGCTGGCTGGCGCCCACGATGGTCGTCGCGTGGATCATCGGCATCCTGTGGATCGCGATCTATTACGTCGCCCCGCAGGCGCCCTTCTTCAGCGACCTCCAAAACTGGAACCTGCTGATCGGGTTCGTTTTCATCATCTTCGGTGTGGTGCTTTCCACCCGCTGGCGTTAGTTCTTTCCACAGTCTTTTCCACAGCCTGGGGAAGCTCAGCTCAGCATGCTGACGATCGCTGGGACGCGGACCAGCACGAGCGCCACCAGCACGACCAGCGTTCCAGCGATGGCCAGCGCGTGCCACACCATCCTGTTCTTCGTGGGCGCGTATGCCAGCGCCGCGGCCAGCAGCGTGCCTGTGATCAGGCCGCCGACGTGGCCGGTCCAGCTGATGCGCGCGTTGCTGATCAGCGGGAACACGAAGGTGATCGCCAGGTTGAGCGCGATGATCACGGTGATGCCGCGTACGTCCAGGTTGAGCTTGCGGCCCACCACGAACACGGCGCCGAACAGCCCGAAGACGGCTCCCGAGGCGCCGACCGTCGGGGTGTCCACAGGATCGAGCCACATGCCGAGCACCGAGCCGCCGAGCGCGCTCAGCAGGTAGAGGGCCGCGAAGCGGGTGTGCCCGAACGCCCGCTCCAGGTACGGGCCGATCACGAAGATGGCCCAGCCGTTGAAGAGGATGTGCAGCGGGCTGCTGACGGAGTGGACGAAGGCCACGGTGATCAGCCGGTAGAACTCGCCGAGGGCGACTCCGATCGGCCACATCGCCAGCGTCCCGGTGATCGTGGCGCCGCCCAGGAGCTGGCCGACGAAGACCAGCCCGGTGAGGCCCATGAGCGCCCAGGTGACGAAGGGGGTGCGGACGACGTTACCGCCGAAGGTGGACTTGGCCTTGCGGATGCCTTTGTTGCCTTCGGCCACGCACTCGGGGCACTGGAAGCCGACGGCGGCGTCGCGCATGCAGTCGGGGCAGATGGGCCGCTCGCAACGCTGGCAGCGGACCCAGGTCTCCCTGCCGGGATGCCGGTAGCACGTGGGGACCGCCTCAGCGGGCTGCTCGGGCTGAGGGGGCGGGCTGGGCGGCTGGCTGGTCATGACCGAAGCCTATGGCGTGGGCGACGGTGCCGCGTCGGGCGTGCCGACTGCCGTTCCCGCGACGCCCACCCCACCATCCCGTGACCCCACTCCGCGACGCCTGCCCCCACCCCACCGGCGTGCGGGGATGGGGCCCACATGACGACCGCGCCGCACGCACGCACGCACTCGTGAGCGTGCCTGCAGCGCCTGTGTGGCGTTTCTGATGGCTTGCGGGTGATGTGTGGTGCCCCGGGGGGTTCGCGGTTGCTACGCGCGCTTGGTGACGCCGAGCGCGAGCCCGGGGCGGTCCGCACCGTCCGGGAGGGACGGTCTTCGATCCGTCCCCCCGGCTCAGGACTCGACGCGGTCGATGGTGACCGACTCCAGGACGACGTCCTGCGTCGGGCGGTCACGGCGGTCGGTGCTCGTCTTGGCGATGGCGTCCACCACGTCCTGGCCCTCGACCACCTCACCGAAGATCGTGTGCTTGCCGTTGAGGTGCGGCGTCGGCACGACCGTGATGAAGAACTGCGACCCGTTGGTGCCCTTGCCGGCGCGGATGCCCGCGTTGGCCATGGCCAGCAGGTACGGGCGGTTGAAGTAGAGCTCCGGGTGGATCTCGTCGTCGAACTCGTATCCGGGGCCGCCGATGCCCTGGCCCAGGGGGTCGCCGCCCTGGATCATGAAGCCGGAGATGACCCGGTGGAAGATCGTGCCGTCGTAGTAGCGACCGGTGCTCTTCTCGCCGGTGCCCGGATGCTTCCATTCGCGGCCGCCTTCGGCGAGCTCGACGAAGTTTCTCACGGTCTTGGGAGCTCGGTTGGGAAAGAGCTCGACCTTGATATTTCCGCGGTTGGTCTTCAGATTCGCGATCAGCTTCTCAGCCACGAGACAGCTGCCCCCCTCTATGTGCAGGGTTGATTTGTGATGTTTTGAGAACTATGGCCGTTCGGCCTTCAGAGACATCCTCCCACGGTGGCCATGATTGAGCCGCCTTGTCCAGGGAAGGTCAGGCTCGGGTCCCAACGACAGGGGAGGTTGTCGTGTCCCTGACACTGAGAAAACGCCGTGTGGCCATGCGATACCCGGCCACATGGATGGACCGGGCAAGGGCCCGGGCCATGAGGACCAGCCATCGGATGGCGCCAATGGCGGACCAGGCCAAGGTGGCCGCCGCCCAGCGCATCGAAGACGCCCGTTACTGGGCGGCGCCGCGGCTGGAGTCCGCGGCTCAAGGGTTCGAAGCACAGGTCGCGCCCATGGTCAGCTCGATGCTGTCCGCGGCGGCCAGGCGGATCGACCCCACGCCGCCGCCGTCACGGCGGGGGTGGCCGATGCTCATGCTGCTGACCGGCGTCGCGGTGGGCGCCATCGGATACCTGTTCTATCGCCGCAATGCCCAGCAGTGGACCGAGCACATGAAGGACTCCGCCTCTGATGCGTCACGCTGGGTCGGCGAGAAGGCCGACAGGACTGCCGAGTCGGCCAATCGGATGGCGACCAACGCATCGAACAGCGCGGAAGACACGTCACGCAAGATGTCGTGATTCCGTCGGAGGTCGATCGAGGGAAGGCGCGCCCCCGTCCGATACGGGGGCGCGCCTTCCTGTTCGCCAGGGGTGCGTGCCGTTGACACACCAAGCGCTTGCTACAAGCGAGGGCATGGAGCCGGTGGTGCAGGGCGCGACGTACCGGCTGCCCGACGATGCCGGCCGGATGTGGGGCATGGTGGACGCCGTCGGGCGCTTCGAGTACGACGGGCTCGTCGGCCACGGGCTCCTCGAGTACTGGGCGCTGGGGCCGCACCCGTCGTTCCCGGAGCGACGCTCTTCAGGTCGGCTTTAGGCGGCTTGGGGCACGCTGGCGACGTGCGAGTGTTACTGGTGGAGGACGAGGAGCGGCTGGCCGGCCTGGTCAAGGGCGGGCTGGCCGGCGAGGGCTTCGCGGTGGACGTGGCACACGACGGCCGTGACGGGCTGTGGATGGCCACCGAGAACGCGTACGACGTGATCGTCCTGGACGTGATGCTGCCCAGGATGAACGGGTACGCGATCTGCTCCCGGCTGCGCGAGTCGGGCAACTGGACGCCGATCATGATGCTCACCGCCAAGGACGGCATCTACGACGAGGCCGAGGCGCTCGACAACGGCGCCGACGACTACCTGGCCAAGCCGTTCTCTTACGTGGTGCTGCTGGCCAGGTTGCGGGCGCTGGTGCGGCGGGGCGGGCGGGAGCGGCCGGTGACGATCACCGTGGGAGACCTGGTGATCGACCCGGCGGGGCTGAAGTGCCGCCGGGGCGAGGTGGGGATCGGGCTGACGCCGAAGGAGTTCGCGGTGCTGCACGCGCTGGCACGCCGGCCCGGCGAGGTGGTCTCCAAGAGCGAGCTGCTGGCCCAGGCGTGGGACTTCTCCTACGACGGCGACCCGAACATCGTCGAGGTCTACATCAGCGCGTTACGCCGCAAGATCGACGTGCCCTTCGGCAGGACCACGCTCCTGACGGTCCGCGGGGCGGGCTACCGGCTGGAGGCGACATGACGGGCCGGTCACGGGTGCTGGCGGTCCTGTCCTCCGTGCGGTTGCGGGCCACCGCGGCGGCCACGCTCGTGGTGGCCCTGGCCCTGGGGGGTGTGGCCGTGGTGCTGGTGATGGCGCTGCGCGGCACCCTGGAGAGCAACGCGGACGCCGAGGCGGTCAAGAAGGCGGCGGCCGCGGTGCCGTACGCGGAGACCTTGAAGGTGGGGCCGGGGCAGGTCAAGCCTCCGGGCGGCGAGGCGGGTGTGATCACGCAGCGCGGCAAGATCGCCGATCCGGACGTGCTGCTGATCGAGGACAAGGCCGCCGCGACCGGCGAATGGGCAGGGCCGAAGAAGTACGCCGCGGCCGGCGAATGGGCGGAGCCGAAGAAGTACGCCGTGGCCGCGCGCGAGGTGCGCACCCCGGGCGGCCCCGCCGTGTTGTGGTCCCGGGTCTCGCTGGAGGGCGCGGCGCTGGCGCTGCGGACGCTGTACGGCGCGCTGCTGCCCGGTGTGCCCGCCGTGCTGCTCGTGGTGGCGGGGATGACCTGGCTCTCGATGGGCCGGGCGCTGGCTCCGGTGGCCGCGATCAGGACCAAGCTCGCCCACATCACCGCGCGCGACCTGCACCAGCGGGTGCCCGTACCGGACTCGAAGGACGAGATCGCCGCGCTGGCCACCACCGTGAACGGCACGCTCGACCGGCTGGAGACGGCCGTGGAGCGGCACAAGAGGTTCGTCGCGGACGCGGCGCACGAGCTGCGCAGCCCCATCGCCACCCTGCGCGCCCGGCTGGAGCTGGCCGAGCCCAGCGAGCTCACCCGGGAGGCGCTGGCCGACGTCGAGCGCCTGCAGCACCTGGCCGCCGACCTCCTCCTGCTGGCCAAGCTGGACGCGGGCGAGCCGCTGCGGGCCACCGAGCTGGACCTGGGCCAGGTGGCGGCCGAGGAGGCGCTGCGCCGGAGCTCGGCCCGGCGCCGGCCCGAGGTGCGGGTGGAGCTGGACATCGAGCCCGACGTGGTGATGCTGGGTTCGCGCGCGCACCTCGACCGGCTGGTGACGAACCTGACCGACAACGCGGTCCGGCACGCCGACTCGACCGTACGCGTACGCGTGCGCGCCGAGCACGACCAGGCGGTGCTGGAGGTGCTCGACGACGGCCCCGGCATCCCGCCCGAGCAGCGCGAGGCGGTGTTCGACCGCTTCACCCGACTCGACGAGGCCCGCGCCAGGGACGCGGGCGGCGCGGGCCTCGGGCTGCCGATCGCGCGGGACATCGCGGTCCTGCACGAGGGCTCGCTGGTATACGACAAATCAGGATTTGTCGCGAAATTTCCGCTTAAGCTCGCTGAGGCCGGAATCGTGATCGCCTGAGCCCTCGGCTACCGCGGCCGGGGTCGGGACGGCCGTCGACCACTGGGCTAGCCGTCGAGTTGCATGAACGCCCTGGCGACCGCCTGCCTGGTCACGTCCTCCACGTAGGGGAAGAGCTTGATCACGTCGCGCAGCCCCTCCACATGGGCCCGCTTGGCCAGCTCCGCCACCAGGGCCAGCTCGTCGTGCTGCGCCCGGGCGAACTCCCGGTCCACCACCGCGCCGTGCCCCGGCACGATCACCTGCCCGGGCAGCTCGTCGAGCATCGCCGCCGTCGTGACCGGCCAGTCCAGCGGGTACGAGTCCCCGAACGCCGGCGGCGCCCCCTCCTCCACCAGGTCACCGGCGAACACCACCCCGGCGTCGGGAACGTACGCGACCACGTCGTTGCTGCTGTGCCCGAGCCCGAAATGCCGCAGGCGCACGACGCGGCCGCCGATGTCGAGGTCGGCCGCGGCGGTGAACGTGTGATCCGGCGGCGCGATCGTCACTTCCTCGAACTCCACGCGCCGCTCCGGCCGTGCCTCGATCATGCCGGCGCGATGCGGCTCACCCCACTCTTCGATCACCTCGGCGCACCTGACGTGGCCCCAGATCTCGGCGGGACGGAAGAGGGCGTTGCCGAAGTAGTGGTCGAAGTGGGAGTGGCTGTTGACGACCGTCCACGGGCTGGGGGTGATCCGCCTGATGGCCTCGATCAGGTCGGCCGCCTCCCGGTGCGAGCCACGCGTGTCCACCACGAGGCAGTGTCCGTCGCCCACGACCAGGCCCACGTTGAGGTCGAACGATTGATGGCGCCGGACATAGACCCGGTCGCCGACTTCCTGCCACTCGTTCATGCCAACGAACCCTACTTTCAGGATCAGGCTATGGCATATGACTTCCAGGTCGTCATCGACACCGGCGATCCCCATTCGCCGGCGGACTGGTGGGCCGACGCTCTCGGATGGCAGGTGGAGCCCGAGCAGAAGACGGTCAAGAACCGCGTGCACCTCGACATCCGGGTGGGCGCCAACAACATCGAGCCCGTGGTCGAGCGGCTCACCGCCAAGGGCGCGAAGGTGCTGCACCGCGGCCGTCAGGGGCCGCTCTGGTGGATCACCATCGCCGACCCCGAGGGCAACGAGCTGTGCATCACCTGATCAGCCCCGCAGGTAGGCCAGCACCGCCAGCACCCGGCGATGCCCGTCCGCCGCCGGCGGGAGGTCCAGCTTGGCGAAGATGTTCGCGATGTGCTTGGCCACCGCCGCCTCGGTGACGAACAGCACGCGGGCGATGGTGGCGTTGGAGTGGCCCTCCGCGACCAGGCCGAGGACCTCCCGCTCGCGCGGGGTCAGCCGGGACAGCGGTCCGCGGCGGCGGCTGAGCAGTTGTCGCACCACCTCCGGGTCCACGACCGTGTGGCCCTCGGCGACCCGCTCCACCGCGTCCACGAACTCCCGTACGTCGCCGATCCGGTCCTTCAGCAGGTAGCCGATCCCCGCACCGCCGTCGGAGTCGAGCAGCTCGGCCGCGTAGGTCTGCTCGACGTACTGGCTGAGCACCAGGATGGCGAGCCCCGGGTGGGCGGCACGTAGCGCGAGCGCGGCACGCAGGCCCTCGTCGGTGAAGCCGGGCGGCATGCGCACGTCGGCGATGACGATGTCGGGTCCGTGCTCGGCCACGGCGGCGACCAGCGCCTCGCCGTCGCCGACCGAGGCGACGACCGCGTGGCCGAACCGGTCGAGGAGGCCGGCGAGCCCCTCGCGGAGCAGCACGCCGTCCTCGGCGAGGGCTATTCGGAGACGGGACACGGGATCTCCACACGCAGTGACGTCGGCCCGCCGGGCGGGCTGGACAGGGTCATCACGCCGTCCGTCACGGCGACCCGATCGGCGAGCCCGGCCAGCCCGGACCCGGCCGCCGGGTCGGCGCCGCCCACCCCGTCGTCGCCGACCTCCAGCACCAGCGTGCCGTCGTGGAGCCGGCCGTGGACGAACCCGCGCCGCGCCCGGCTGTGCTTGGCGATGTTCGCCATCGCCTCCGACACGACGTAGTAGGCGGTCACCTCGATCGGGGACGGCAACCGGCCGGGCAGCCAGACGTCGACGTGGACGGGGACGGGAGACCGGCCCGCCACGTCCTGCACGGCCGCGCCGAGCCCCCGGTCGGTGAGCACCTGGGGATGGACGCCCCGGATCAGCTCCCGCAACTCGGCCAGCGCGCGCCTGGCCTCTTCGTGCGCCTCGGCGACCTGCGTCTCGGCGGGCGACCCCGGCGGCAGGTCGAGCCGGGCCAGCCCGAGCTTCATGCTGAGGGACACCAGCCGCTGCTGCGCGCCGTCGTGCAGGTCGCGCTCGATCCGGCGGCGTTCGGCCTCGAACGCGTCGACCAGCCGGGCGCGGGAGCGGATGATCTCCGCCTCGCCGGGCGCGAGGACGGCCCGTACGATCAGCGCCCGGCGAGGCGGAGCCCGCCCACCCGGCCACCAGGTAGGCGTAGAGCGGCAACAGCAGCAGCCCGGCGGCGAACAGCGGCAGGCCCTCCACCGGGTCCATGCCCGGCTGGAACGGCCCCGACATCAACAGCAGCGGCAGCCAGAACGCGGAGAAGGCCAGCCCGAGGTCCATCAACCACATCGCGAACACCGCGACGACCGTGAACCCGAGCTCCCGCCAGGTCGCCTGCTCGCGCAGGCGGGTGGCGAGCCAGGCGCGCGGGCCCGGCCGCGGCGGCTTCACGTGCGGGTCGCCCGCGGGCGCGCGGTCCACCAGCCGGAGCCGCCACCGCTCGAACGCCGCCGCCGGGAGAGTGAGCACCGCCACGACGAGCAGCCCGGCCAGGCTCGCGACCCCGATGCCGTAGGCGTAGGCGGCGTAGATCAGCACAATCGCCACCACCGCGTGGACCGCACTGCACAGCAGGTAGGCCAGCGAGCGCCAGGGCCAGGACGAGCGCAGGAACGCCGACGGCCTGCGGGTCATCGCCACCAAGGCGGTACGGGCGAGCACCCTCCGACGTTAACCGATCCACCTGCGGGGGCGCGGTAGTGCTGGGTCTACCTCGGAGGCTCGCCCCAGCGCCAATGCGCCGGCCCGGCACAGGCGGCTTTCCTGGACGGCATGGATCACAAGGAGACCGTGCGACTGGAGGCGGTGCGCCGGCTGTACGGCACGGCCGCCCACACGGTGAAGGCGCTCGACGGGGTGACGGCGAGCTTCCACGCGGGCACGCTCACGGCGATCATGGGCCCGTCGGGGTCCGGCAAGTCCACCCTGCTGCACTGCGCGGCGGGCCTGGACCGGCCGACCGACGGCACGGTCGTCATCGACGGCACCGACCTCGGCTCGCTGAGCGAGAACGGCCTGACCCTGCTGCGCCGCGAGCGGGTGGGGTTCGTCTTCCAGGCGTTCAACCTGGTGTCCGCGCTCACCGCCGAGCAGAACGTGGCCCTGCCGCTGCGCCTGGCCGGTCGCGCGGCTCCCCCCGGCCTGGTCCGGGCGGCGCTGGCGGAGGTCGGCCTCGCGGACCGCGAGGGGCACCGGCCCAGCGGCCTGTCCGGCGGTGAGCAACAGCGGGTGGCCATCGCGCGGGCGCTGATCACCAGGCCCGCCGTGGTGTTCGCCGACGAGCCGACCGGCCAGCTCGACACCAAGGTGTCGCGCCAGGTCCTCGGCCTGCTGCGCGGGCTGGTCGACGACCACGGACAAACCATGATCATGGTGACGCACGACCCGGTGACGGCCTCCTACGCCGACCGCGTGCTCTTCCTGGCCGACGGGCGTGTGGTGGACGAGTACGCAGGCACCGTCACCGCCGACCTCGTGGCCGCCCGGATGGCCGCCCTGGAGGCCGCGCCATGCTGACCTTCGCGACGTTGCGTGAGCGGTGGCCCTCCTTCGCCGGGGGGTTCGTCGTGCTGTTCCTCGGCATGGCGATGGTGTCGATGAGCGTCCTCGCGCTGACCTCGGCCGGGGCGAAGGTGCCCGACCGGCTGGCGGGGACGCCCGTGTTCGTCTCGGTGCCGATGATCGAGCGGGGCGACGGCAACTTCGCCCCGGACCGCCCGTGGTCGCCGGAGGCGGTCGCGGCGCTGCGGGGGCGGCTGGGCGCGATCCCCGGGGTGGCGCATGCCGTACCGGATCGGGGGTTCTACGCGCAGCCGGTCATCGGGGGCCGGCCGGTGGCCGGTGACCGGGGGTACGCGTGGTCGGCGGCGATGCTGGCGCCGTACGCGCTGGCGGCCGGGGTCGCGCCCCGGGAGGGCGAGGTGGCGCTGGACCGGTCGCTGGGGCTCGCGCCGGGGGCGCGGGTGTCCGTGCTGACCGTGCACGGGCCGGTGACGTACACGGTGTCCGGCACCGTGGACGGGCCCGGGGTCTACCTGAACGACGTGGAGGCGGCCCGCATCTCGGCGGGGGTCCGCGCGATCGGCCTGGTCATCGAGCCGGGGGCGGACATCGGCGAGGTCGCCGCGGCCGCACGGGCGGCGGTGGCCGGCGTGGTGCGCACCGGGGACGGGCGCAGCGTCCTGGAGGCACGGGAGCACGAGCGGACCCGCTGGCTCGGCCTGCAGGTGCTCACCGCCATGGCCGTGCTGTCCGCGTTCGTGTCGATCCTGGTGGTGGGTTCGACGTTCGCGGTGGGGGTGGCGCAGCGGCGCCGCGAGTTCGGCCTGCTGCGCGCGGTCGGCGCGACACCGCGCCAGGTACGGCGGATGGTGTACGGCGAGGCGCTGGCGGTCGGTGTCACCGCGACGGCGGCAGGGGTGGTGGCCGGCGCGTTGCTCGGTCCTGTGCTGGGGGACGTGCTGATCACGGTCGGGTTCGAGCCGCCGGGCTTCGCGGTGCGGTTGTCGCCGCTGCCGCTCGCGGGCTCGTTCGCGGTGGGTGTGGCCGTCACGCTGGCGGGTGTGTGGGCGGCGTCCCGGCGGGCCGCGCGGGTGCGCCCGCTGGAGGCGCTGCGCGAGGCCGAGGTGGACGACCGTCCGATGCCGCGCCTGCGCTGGATCGCCGGGGCGGTGTGCTGCGCGCTGGGCCTGGCGGCCGCGGCCGACGCGGCCGGTTCGGACGGCTCGGACGCGTTCGTGATGTCGGGCCTGGTCGCGGCGATGGGAGTGATCGCGGGGCTGGCGGTGCTGTCTCCGGCGGTCGTGCCGCCGGTGGCGCGGCTGGTGTCGTGGCCGTTCGCCCGGGGCCGCGGCGCGATCGGGATGCTGGTGAGGGAGAGCGCGCTGGCCGCGGTCCGCCGCACGGCCGCCACGGCCACGCCGGTGCTGATCACGGTGGGGTGCGCGGTGCTGATCACGGGGATGGTGCAGACGACCGCGGCGGCGTTCGCCGCGGTGCGCGCCACCACGATCCGGGCGGACGCGGTGATCGTGCCGGACGGCACTCCGGGGCTGACGGACGCGGCGGCGTCGGCGGCGGGTGCGCGGTCGTCCCTGTTCGGCGCCCTGTACGAGCCGGACGGCGACCCCCTGAGCGCCATCGGCGCCACCCCGGCGTTGCTGGAGCGGGCGGGCGACGTCCAGCTGGTGTCCGGCTCGCTCGACGCGCTCCGGAGCGAGGACCAGGTGCTCCTGGCGGACTGGCTGGCCGAGGATCGCGGGCTGAGACCGGGCTCGAAACTGCCGGTGTCCTTCGAGGACGGCACCTCGGCGTCGCTGACGGTGGCCGGCGTGGTCCGGGAGGCGGACGCGGACGTGCTGCTCTCCCGCGACTTGTTCAGGAGGCACGACCCGGTGGCCCTCGCCAAGGAGGCGTACGTCGCCGGTGCTCCCGCGCCGCCCGGCCCGGGGGCACGGGTGGTGGACGTCCCCACCTACTCGGCGGAGGCGGACGACGGGGAGGACCGGCTGGTGTGGATCGCCACCGTGCTCCTCGTCGTGGTGTCGACGGCCTACGCGGGCGTGGCGATCGTGAACACGATGGTGATGTCGGCGGCCGGGCGCGTCCGTGACCTCGCGGTGCTGCGCCTGTCCGGCGCGACGGCCCGGCAGGTGCTCTTGACCGTGGCCGCCGAGTCGGTGCTCGTGGTGCTGCTCGGCACCGGGCTGGGGCTGGTGGTGGCGTTGCCCGCGCTGCTGGGCATGCGAGGCGCCTTCGCCACGGCCATGCACGCGGACGTCCCCCTCGTGGTGCCGTGGCCGCTCATCCTGGGAGTGATCGCCGCCTGCCTGGCCCTCGCCGCCTGCGCCGCCGTGCTCGCCGCGCGGGGTGGGGCCCGGCGCGCCGGGTGAGGTGGACGCCTTGGCGTGCTGAGGGCTTATGGCCAGGTTTGTCCAGCGCCGGGGCCCTCAGCGGCGGCCGAACCGGTCGGCCGCCGCGTTGAGCACCTCCACCGTGGCTTTCGCTGGGCCCCTTGTTCGGCTTTCACTGGGTCGCGCGGCGGAACTCCAGCCCCTCGAACTCGTTCGACGCGCGCCACCCGTCGAGATAGGCGAAATACGCCATCGCGCCCTGCGGGTAGCCCGCGTTGAGCCGCCAGCGCAGCCCGAGCTCCTGGCCCTCGTTGTTGTAGTAGCCCGGGGTGCAGTCCGGCGAGCCCAGCAGCATGCCCGCACCCGACAGCAGCAGCTCGATCCAGGCGTCCTCGGCCTCCTTGGTGACCTCGATCTCGTCGTACCCGTGGTCGAGCGCGTGCCTGACCATCATGGCGATCGTCCTGCCCGCCTCGGTCAGGTTGTGCGGGATGTTGGAGATGAGGTTCGCGCCCTGCGTCGGCTGTACGAAGAAGGCGTTCGGGAAGCCGTGCACGTGGATGCCGTGCAGCGTACGCATGCCCTCCGCCCAGCGCTCCGACAGCCTGACGCCGCCGCGGCCCGTCAGGTCGTAGTTCGCCCGGCGGGTGTAGTCGGTGCCCACCTCGAAGCCGGAGGCGTAGATGACGCAGTCGACCTCGTATTCCCGGCCGGCCACGACCACTCCCCGCTCCGTGATCCGCTCCACGCCGCGGCCGTCGGTGTCGACGAGGTGCGTGCCGGGCACGTTGAAGGACTGCAGGTATTCGTCGTGGAAGCAGGGACGTTTGCACAACTGGCGATACCAGGCCTTGAGGTTTCGCGCGGTCTCGGGGTCCGAGACGATGGTGTCGACGCGGGCGCGGATCTCCTCCATCTTCTCGTGGTCCGACTCCTCGTAGGCGGCCTGCATGTTGGCGAGGGTGCGCTCCTCGGGCGGGAGTGCGCCGATCCTGGCCCGCACCCGGCGGGCGATGTCCGTCCAGCCGTCCATGACCAGGTCCTCGTCGGCCTGGCCGCCGCTCTGGTTGGCGGTGAAGTTCTCCAGCCAGCGCTGCTGCCAGCCCGGTGTCGCGATCCGCGCGAACCAGCCGGGGTCGGTGGGCCGGTTGTCCCGTACGTCCACCGACGAGGGCGTGCGCTGGAACACGTACAGCTCGGCGCATGCGGGCGCCAGGTGCGGAACGCACTGGACGGCCGTCGCGCCCGTCCCGATGATGGCCACCCGCTTGCCGGCCAGCCGGTCCATGGGCGCGCCCGAGGGGTCGCCGCCCGTGTAGGCGTAGTCCCAGCGGCTCGTGTGGAACGAATGTCCCCCGAACGACTCGATGCCCGGGATGCCGGGAAGCTTCGGCACGTGCAGCGGGCCGATGCCCATGGCGACGAACTGGGCGGTGAAGTGGTCGCCGCGGTTGGTGCGGATGTGCCAGCGGGACCGAGATTCGTCCCATTCGAGGCTTCGCACCTCGGTGTGGAAGAGCGCGTTGTCGTACAGGCCGAACTGCTTGCCGATGCGGCGGCAGTGCTCCAGGATCTCGGGCGCGTGCGCGTACTTCTCGGTGGGCATGTGGCCGGTCTCTTCGAGCAGCGGCATGTAGACGAACGACGCGGTGTCGCACTGGGCGCCCGGATAGCGGTTCCAGTACCAGGTGCCGCCGAAGTCGCCGCCCTTCTCGATGACGCGTACGTCCTCGACGCCGGCCTCCTTCAGGCGCGCGCCGGTGACCAGCCCGGCGAAGCCGCCGCCGACGACCGCGACCGTCACGTGGTCGGTCCTGGGCTCGCGCTCGGTCATCGGGGTGTAGGGGTCGTCGAGATAGTACGCGAAACGGCCGGTCAGGCGCTGGTACTGGTCATTGCCGTCCGGCCGCAGCCGCTTGTCGCGCTCTTCGCGATATTTCTGGCGAAGGGCCTCGATGTCGATGGCGGGGCGGTCGGCGATGGTCATGCATCCTCCGAGGTGCCGGGACGCTGTGTTCCTGAGCTCAATTTCAGAATGTCATTCGGTCTCGGCATCGGGCAAGTACCACTGCCGGGCGCCTGGATAGCCACTATGGTGGGATTTCGGACACACAGGAAGCGGATCCACCTTGGCTCATCGCGCGCTGGTCATCGCCATGCTGCCGGCGATCGCGCTGCGGGTGCTCGCCGTCCTCGGGTTCCCGCCCGCCCTGCTCTTCTACGGCGACTCCTTCGCCTTCCTGCGCGAGGAGCTGGCGCCCGGCACCGCCCGGCCTTCCGGATACTCCCTGCTGCTGGCCCTGCTGCGGCCGGCGCACAGCCTCACGCTGGTGACCGTCCTGCAGCACCTGCTGATGCTGGCGCTCGCGGTGGCGGTCTACGCACTGCTGCGGCGCCGCGGGTTGCCCGGTTGGGGCGCGGCCCTGCTGGTCACGCCGATCCTGTACGACGAGTTCAACCTGCTCCTGGAGCACATGATCATGGCGGACGCCGTGTTCATCGTGCTGGTCGGGGCCGCGGTCGTGCTCATCGTGTGGCGGGTCACGCCGACCACCGCGGCCGTGGGCGGGCTACTGCTCGGGCTCGCCGGGATCACCCGGACGGTCGGCCTGCCGCTGCTGATCCTGACGGCCGCGTACCTGCTGGTCAGGAGGTACGGCTGGCGCCCGCTGGTGGCGTTGCTGGTGGCCGGGGCGATCCCGCTGGGCGCGTACGCCACCTGGATGAAGGTGGACAAGGGCAAGTTCGGGCTGACCGAGGCCGACGGGAACTTCCTGTGGTCCAGGACCATGAGCTTCGCCGACTGCGGGGTGATCAAACCGCCGGAGCGGCTGGCCGTGCTCTGCCCCACGATGCCGGTCGAGCAGCGGCCCTACCCGCCGCACTGGTTGTGGGAGAGCTTCTCGCCGCTGCTCAAGGTGCCGGGGACCGCCCACCGCAACGAGCTCGCCGGGGAGTTCGCCCAGCGGGCCATCCTGGCCCAGCCGGGTGACTATCTGGCGGCCGTGGCGACCGATCTCACGCAGTTGCTGCGCTGGGAGCGTACGGCGGTGGACGAGAAGACGCCGTACAAGCTGCCCACGTCCGAGCGCCCGATCAGCGAGTCCGTGCGCGGTGTCGCCGAGTCGTACGAGGCGGGGCCGGCCGCCACCCAGGTTGTGGAGCCGTTCGCCGGCTGGCTGCGCGCCTACCAGCGCTTCGGCTACGTGCCGTTCCCGCTGCTCGTGCTGGCCCTGGTCGGCGCGCTGGGGGCGGCGCTGGTGCGGCGGCGCTGGGATGCGCTGCTGCCCGGGCTCACGGCGCTCGCGCTGGTCGCCTCGCCGCCGTTCCTGGCCGCCTACGACGTGCGGTACGTGATCCCGGCGATTCCCCTGGTCTGCCTGGCGGTGGGGCTGGTGCTCGACGGCCGTTCCACAGCTTCTCGCCGTTGATGCCCCTGGCCGTCCAGCTTTCCGGCCGCTCGATCGCGGGGAAGACGTGCGGGTTAACCGCCAGCCAGACGACGACCAGACCCACCGGGACCAGCGCCCACCAGCCGATCCACTCCCGCGGCTGACCGACCACACTCCGCCGGATGGAAGAGGCGCCGGTGCCCTGCCACCACCCGAAGCAACGCCCACCCCGGCCAAATGCAGGCGCCCGCCACCGGCCCGGCTACCGACGGCTTCCCGCGGCCGGGGTGCAGGCACTCATCCCCGGACGCCCGCCACAAGCCTGGGCAGACGCTCGCCAACGGGTCGCCTTGCTAGAGGAGGGCTCGTGCCAGGGCGGTGTCCTCGCCGGGTGTGACCGGTGCGGTCAGGAATACCGGCCCCTGGGACATGAAACGGGGTCGCGTGCCCCGGTGCTCGTCGGCTGCGTGCACGGTCAGCGGGTGCACCAGGTACATGTCACCCGGCTGACCGGTCGCGTGGGCCACCGGCCGGTCCTTGGAGGCCGCGTCCAGCAGCGGCCCGGCCTCGAAGGCATCCAGCACCCGCTCGCCCAGCACCTCAAGGGCGTCCCGCTGGGAGCCCACCCTGATGCGGGTCGGCGCGTCGCTCTCCCCCACGTCCGACAGCAACACGAGCAGCAGCATCGTCTCCGGCCGCCCCGACACGGCCCACGAGCCGTCGGGCCGGGTCACTGAGCTGTCGACGTGCCAGCCTCGATCGTCGGCCGGCTCCACACCGGGGAAGCGGATCGGCATGTTGCCGAGAGACCCGCGCGGCGCCCACCCACCGGGTCCGGCGACCTCGTCCAACGCCTGATGCAGTCGCGGGCTGCTCATGAGCTCCCCGAAGGGTCCGTGGCCCGTCAGGTCGGCGGCCCACACCACGGGCTGCCGCCAGCCGGCGGGATCGTCAGGCGACAGACCGATCTGCTGCCACACCAGCGCCCTGGCCGCGTCTCCGACCTCCCGGGGCACGGCCGCCTCCAGCTTGACGAAGCCTTCGGCAACGAAGCGGTCAACGTCTACAACGGACATACGAGCACCATAACGACGCCGTCCACCGATTTTCCGGACGCCGGCCCAGCAGCCACCTCCGTCTCGTCCTCCCATCGACGTGAGGTGGGTCTCGGGTGAGGTCATCCTGTGGCCTGGCAGGTGGTGCCTGGGGGTGGGAGGCGCAGGGTCGTGAAATAGCGGTTGACGTGGGCGGCTATGCAGTTGCCTGGGCCGTAGAGGTAGAGGGTGTGGCCATGCCCGTCGTACCGGACGATGGTTGAGCCTGGGACGTGGCGGATGATGCTGGTGACCTCGTCGGAGTCGATCCAGCTACCGACTCCCAGGAACGGCACCAGCCCCTTGGCCGGAAGCGGCGACGGCGGGTTGGTCGGTGGGGCGGGCCAGCCGACGCAGGCCAGCGCCCACCACGCCCGTTGCCCCGCGAAGTTCGGCGACAGCTCTTCCGATCTTCTCAGCGCCTCGCGGTAGGCCGCGTAGGTCGGGTATCCCCTGCCGTCGAGGCAGTGGGTCATGTTCTGTCCGGCGAGCGAGGGGACCTTGGGGCTGCCCGTGGCCCGCCTGACGTAGTCGGCGAACCCGGCGGCATCGCCCCCGACGGCCTTCTTGATCGCGTCGGCGAGCTCGACCCAGCGTGGCACGTGCCTTAACTACGGAAGCTCGCCCGTGATCACACAACGAGACGGAGGAACAAATGGCTTCACTCGCACGCGCAGCACTCGCGGTAGCTGCCGGTCTGGCCCTCAGCGCCACCACACCCGCAGTCGCCGACGCCAGCACACCGACCACAGCGCAGACATGGACCCACACGACCCACGAATCGGCAGCAGCGTGCTGCAAAATCAAGATCATCGGCACCCGGGTCGGCGTTCGCGACCTCCCGTTCACTAACGCGACCATCTCCGCGCCAGCTTACGTGATCAAGCTATTTCACCGCGGACTGGTGTTCTTGATCATTTAGGTACCCTGGTGAGCAGCGCGCGGAGTTCCACAACGCTGGTTCTCCCTCGACTTATGGGAGTGATCTCCGCACGCCTCTAGACGTAGCGCGTGCAGGTGGCGGGTATATAGCCGGTCCTGTCCCGAGGTGACCTTGTGCCAGTCATATCCGGCGCGCGCATTTGTGTTCGTAGCCGGAGCCGTTGGGGTGCTCGACGGCGCAGCTCGTGAGGATGGTCCCGTTCGACACGGTGTGCATGACGCTGGCGGAACTCGCTCGCGCTCGCCCAAGGGTGACCTACGGCCATTCCGCCGGCCTCTCCACTCCCACCGTCCCCGGGTGGGGTGTCTGTCGCTGGTCCCTGGACTAGGCGGGAAGCTGCCAACCAGGCCCATCGGGTTCCCCCAGCCATACACGCTGGCTGTCCCGGCTGATGGTGAGACCAAAGCCCGACTGATGAGGGCTTCCCGCGCCCTGCCACGTCAGAATGGCCTCTTCCACCGCGTCCCAGAGCCGGAGTGGACCGTGTTGGTACACCGTCCAGCCGCCAGCGGAATCCGGCCTGGTGTCAGCCCGTGATCCCGTGCTCACGTCCAAAAGGATCGTTGTGTCCTCACCCCAGGAACATTGCGCCTGAGGCGCGGCAAGTTGGGCAACCCACAGGGCCGTATCGTTGCGGAGGATAGTCGGATCAATTTCCGACGGGCGGGCTTGGCCGATGCCCGTGATGATCGGCGGGCGCGGCGGTGCCAGGTGCGCACGGGCGGTCATGAAGCACAAGTCCTCCCTCATGAACCGGCCACTGGCGGTGCCGTCATCGGCCACGGTGAGATGCGCGAAGGCAACCCCGCCCATCCAGCCCCACATGGGGGTGGTGATGGTTCCACCGCTCCGGATCTGCCACAGCCACGGCAGCGGGATTACTCGTACCGAGCAGGTAGAGATCACCTTGTCGTAGGTGGCGTTCGCGGCGTAGCCGTTGAGGCCGTCTTCCACCACACACGTGGGGCTGTATCCGGCAGCAGAGATCGCCGTCTCAGCCCTGGCAGCAACCTCGGGATCGTATTCGATCGAGGTCACCGCCTTATCGCCGAGCCGCGCGCACATCAGCGCCGTCGAGTAACCGGTGCCGGTGCCGATCTCCAGCACCTTGTCACCCTCACTGATGCCAGCCGCCTCCAGCATCAGCACGACCAGGCTCGGAAGCGTGGAGGAAGAACTAGGCTGCCCGATCACGACATCAGGCGCGTCTTCCGCGAGGACCCCGCCAACCTGCGTGACCCATGTCTGGTCGGCATAGGCCAGGCTCAGCCAGTCGTCCCGGCTCATCTCCGACTGCCGGAGGGGAACCCATCGATCAGCACGAGCCCCATCAGTTCGATACACGACCTTGCCGAGGAACAGTTCGCGGGGCACCTTCATCAGTGCCTCGCGCCAACCTGTGGACCCTAGGCTGTCGGCCAGGGCGAGCCGTAGTCCCGTGGCCATGTCAGTCATCGCCACCATCCTTCCGTAAGCACGTCGGCGAAGGCATGCGCTATCGCATCGGAGTCAGGCAACCAGCCCCATTGTCCGTTCGGGTTGCACTCGATGAACGTCCACGCTTCCGCTACGGGATCGCTCGTGTCGGGCTCCAGAGCGAAATCGAAACATCCGAACGCCAGCCCGAAGCCGTCGAGATAGGCGTGCAATGCCCTCGTGACTGCATCAGGAACGGCGACGGGTTCGTGAATCAGTTCATCCCAATCCCCGCGCCGCCAATCAAGAGCCTCATCAGGTGTGGTGATCCGGCTTGCGAATACTGATCGCCCGACCACGGTCACCCTAGCATCCGCCGTCTTGTTCACTTCCCGTTGGAACATGTGGGCGGTCACCGTAACCGACTCATCAAGATCTGCTTCTTTGATGCGCTGCGTCCATATGGCAGCCGTATTGCCATCGGCCGGACGGGGTGCGCCCCGAAACGATTTGTAGATGACAGGGCCGTATTCCGCGGCGAACTTCCGCGCCTCCTTCGGGTCATTTGTGATCAGGGTGATAGGAATGGGAAGACCGTGTTGCGCGGCCATTTGGAGCTGTGCAGGCTTGTAATCCGCCCGGGTGACGGATATCGGGTGATTGACATACGTAGCGTTGAGAAGATTGTTCAAAATCCCGCCGAGCCCATATCGAGCCTCCGTGGCGGCGAATTCCCGCGCCTGCTGGGGCAGATGGGAGAAGCGGGCGAGGTATGGGGTGGGGCGGCGGAAGTACACCGCCCCGATCTCGTCCAAGGCGACGTTCCGGCTCGGCGTTTGAAGACGACCCGTCCATTGCGTCCGGCCATCGCACAGGCATGCGCCGAACATCAGACCAGCGCCGATGCTGGCCGGATCAACACGCACGATGCATGCCTGCCGCTCGTTCAATGCTTCGATGACCAGGTTCGCGGTGACGTCTTCCGGCGATGTAACTACCAAGACCACGCTGGGCGAGTTACCCATTTGCTCGTCCGATCAGTTGTCGTTCTCGGTGTCGTCGGCGACCTCGGCAGCCCCGCCCGAGCCGTCCCCACCGCCACCCTTGGACTTGGTAATGGTCTTGCCCATCTGCATCGGGAGAACTTCCCCGCTCGCGTTGTAGAACCGAGTGATCTGGGTTGCGGGATCGAGACATGCGCTCTCGTACCACGACTCTTCTTCGGAACCGCTTACCGTCATCCGCCCCAAACCCCAAGGCGTACGAAGATCTTCGCATGTGCTCACTCAACTACCTCCGTTTAACGATTTTCGCACGTACGTGCACGCGATTTTCCGTTCGATTACACCTTGATCGGTGCTTCGCGGTACGCCAACAAACCCTAGCGTTGCAACGCCGATACCGCCACGCATTCACTTCTTTCCCTAGGGTAATATTCCTTGCGCAACATTCGCCATTTAGGCGCACGCCAATATTCCTCGGAGATGCGCGGCAATCTTTCTTTGCCGCGCGCCCCGAAGGATGGCATTTGGACATGTTTAGCAATTTGAGTTCAATCCTCTTCGATCACCTCGCAGCGATTCCACCTCCTTGAAGACTCGACTCTTATCCATTTGGCTATGGCCCGAACCAGGGATGGAATGGGCGGCAACGCGGGCGCTCAACTCGCCTGGTCAGAGGAGCGTCAACCGCGTTGCCGCCGTCCGGGATGAAGCGTCCCAAGGGCAGCCTTGGCGGAAGGAGCTGCCCTGCTTCACCCCAGCTCAGGAGCCCCTAGTTCGGCTTGACTCAGGCTTCGGCCCCCGGGGCCGACAGAGGTCAGGTCATCGAGGGACACCGACCAGCGCCGCACCCCGCAAGGCCACTCCTCGCCCACGTCGAGCATCACCATCGCGACGCCACCAACCCGCAGCACCGCCGCGATAACCCCGCACCTGCCAACCAGCGCAGGGCAACTCCGAGTCGCGGCAGGACTGTGCACCAACTGCGCGATCACGACGTGGCTCCACCGCACCTTGAGCCCGCTAATCGAAGGTGGCCCATCAACAAGGCCGTCCACTGAGCCACACCGACGTGGGGGGACCACCGCTCTGTCTCCATGACAACACCGGCCCGCCTGGTCCTGCGGATCCAGCGCAAGGGCGTCGAGCCCTCCGCCTGTCGAAGCTCGTAGGAGGTCCGCATACAGTCGCACGTCCGCCACAAGACACGCCCCTCAGGCCGCAGGGTCTCGGGAACGATCCATCGCAACCGCTCGCAATGCGACGCGGGCGACATGACATGAGCACCGGAACACCGAGGCGGCATCCGCCCCAGCCTGCCGAACTGCCCGAGGGAGCCCATCGCGTCACCGGACAACGTTCTCCTCCTTCATGTCCACCAACACGTGCGCCCAGACAGCGGACTGTTCCTCGCCGAACCGGCGCACTCCCCATGTCTCTGACAGGGCATCGACCAGCCCCAGCCCTCGCCCGGACTCCCAGCACTCCAGCGGCTTACGGGGATAGGGCACGGTGGGGGCCCCGAAATCGACCACCTCGATACCGATCAGCCCATCCGTGACCCGTTGGATCTTGATGCAGATCCGGCCGCCTGGAATTCCCGACCGCGTGTGCTCGACGGCGTTCGCAACCAACTCGGTGACCACCAGCAGCACATCCCCGACCTGGCAGCCCGCCCCCGCCAGGACTGCTCTCACGCAGTGACGCGCCACCGGCACCGACGCTGTTACGCCCGGCAGCAAGATGTCGGCTAGCGCTGTGCCCGTATCCATTACGGCCTCACCCGGCGAAGGATCGTGTGCGCTGCATCCGGGTGTTGGACTCCGACCCGGTTCCAGGGCCACCGTCCCCAGGTGAAGCGGTACGTGCCGCGAGCCTTCGCTACGCTGACTCGGACCTCTCGGGAACCGGAACGCACCAGCAGGTCAGGGCAGATCCCCTTGACCGAAACGTCCGCGTCCACATCCGCGCCCAGAACCATGAGGTCTTCGGCCAATTGCGCGGCGTATGCCATTTGACGCAGTACGTGTTCATCGAACGACATGGACATGGTGTGCCTCTGTCCCTTTGATGTGGGTATGGCGCTCTCTGGAGTTAATTTGGTTTGTCGTGCCTTTGTGCTTGCCGCATATGACGCTTGCACCGCTCGTTTCTGACCGTCATCATCTGCTCACATTCTGCATCGTGTCAATGCACTGTGCAGATCCAAAGTCATGTGGGCAATATTTCGTCATCATGAGCAGGGATCTGACACACTGAGCCACATGTCTTCAACGCACAGTCCCACCGTGAGACTTCGACGGCTTGCGCGTGAATTGCGCAAAATGCGAGAAGACAGCGGGCTGCTACCCGAAGCCGCCGCAGCTCAACTCGGGTGGAGCAGAAGCAAAGTCAGCAGGATCGAGACTGGGCGAACCATGGCCAGCCGTGCCGATGTGGCAGCGGTCTGCGACCTCTATGGGATCGGCTCAGGCGACCGAGCCCGTCTGATCCAGTTGGCAGGCGAGGCGCGCCAGCGTGGATGGTGGACTGCCTACGCCGACGTGTTTACGGGCTCCTACATCGGCCTGGAGGACGACGCTTCCTTGATCTCGCAGTGGGAGGTGCAGCTCATTCCGGGTCTCCTCCAGACCGAGGACTACGCCCGTGCAGTGATCTCCCAGCTTCGCCCTCAAGAGGAAGTGCAGCGCCGCGTCATGGCTCGAATGGCTCGACGCACGCTGTTGAGCCGTCCCGACGCCCCAAGGCTGGACGCGATCTTTGACGAAGCCGTCCTTCGTCGCCCCATCGGCAGCCAACAGATCATGGATGAGCAGCTTGGGGCACTCCTCATCTCAGCCAGGCGGCCAAACGTCTCAATCAGGGTACTTCCATTCAGAGCGGGCCTCCATGCCGGACTGGAAGGAGCGTTCACCATCCTCAGCTTCGCCGACAACATGGACCCCGACGTTGTCTACGTGGAGGGAGTAGCAGGTGACGTCTACGTGGAAAGTACCGACCAAGTCGAGCGCTGTAAGGTGACCATGGAGCAGATCTCCGAGGCTGCCCTACCCCCAGAGGATTCGATGAGGCTGATCACGGAAGTCAAGGACGAATACATCTCATGATCGATCTCTCTCAAGCCGAGTTCCGCAAGAGCAGCTACAGCGGCGGCGGCAACAACTGCGTTGAAGTTGCGACCAACATCCCCGGCAAGGTCGTCGTACGCGACAGCAAAGACCCCCACGGCCCTTGGCTGGTCTTCACTCCGGCCGAGTGGGACGCCTTCACTCACGGAATGATGGACGGGGAGTTCCCGGCCGAAGGCCACCCTAGGGTCGGCTGAAAGCTTTTTGGGAACCCCCTCGGGCTGAGCGCCGCAACGCGTGCCGTTGGCCCGCTGGACCCGCCGTAATGTCGCTGGTCTCGAGGTTCAGGGCTTACCGAATCGTTTCGGAGCCAAACACACGGGGACCCCTCCAAGATCACAAAAAGGGGGCGGAGGGACCAATCTCGCGGGCAGGGGCGCTGCCCCTCCCATTACCTTGACCAGCGTAATGCCCCCTTTTTGTGATCTTGCCCCGCGTGTTCAGCGCCACCGCAACGATTCGTCAAAGCCCTACAGCATGCGGGTCCAATGCCGCATGAGCCCCCTCAGATGGACGCGCACTGTATCGGAAGCGTCACAATCAGGTGTTCGGCTTTCCCGCGCCGTTCGGGCCCAGGAATCCGGTCACCAATCCTGGTTTCACCGTGAAGGTCAGGTCGTCCACAGCGAGCGTGCGACCGTATCGCACGGTCAGCCCTCTCACTTCGATCACTCGTCCCCCTCGTTCGTTGGGCAGGTCCGATCGGCGGATCCAGCCTTTCGGTACGGGGGCCTGGCTTCCATGGGCGTCGGCCCACCTGGCGGG
This sequence comes from Nonomuraea sp. B12E4, assembly GCF_039871825.1. NCBI lineage: Bacteria > Bacillati > Actinomycetota > Actinomycetes > Streptosporangiales > Streptosporangiaceae > Nonomuraea > Nonomuraea sp. B12E4. Next base: position 113,665 of record NZ_JBDPME010000021.1, read on the forward strand.
GTGGGGAATCGCCACCATGGGGGTAGGTCTGGCCCCACCGCTCTCCGGCCGCAGTTCCTCCCGCTCGCCGGACGCGACCGAATTCCCGGGCAGAGGCACGGGGAGTCATTCCTCAGGGCCCCGGATGATGATCGAATGTCAGGCGGCGGGGCATCGGAAGAAGCGTGAACTCGGGGGTGGCCATGACGGCGATGTCATTAGGGCCGGCGTACAACCGTCTGTGGTTGGCGACGGCGCTGTCCAATCTCGGGGACGGGATCCGGGCGGCGGCACTGCCCATGCTGGCGACCTCCATCACCTCGGACCCGGTCCTGGTCAGTGGGGTGATCGTCGCCGGGCAGAGTCCGTGGTTGCTGTTCGGACTGTTCGCGGGGGCCGTCGTCGACCGGCACGACCAGCGCCGGCTGACGATCGTCGTCGACGTGGCACGCGTCCTGCTGCTGCTCGTCCTGATCGCCGGCCTCGCTCTCGACGTGGCCGGCATCGCCCTGGTGTACGCGGTGGCGTTCGCGTGCGGTGTCGGCGAGACCCTGCGCGACAGTGCGACGGCCACCCTCCTTCCGCCCCTGGTCAGCGAGGCCGACCTGGATCGGGCCAACGGCGGGCTGGTCAACGCCGAGGTCGCGGGCAACGAGTTGGTGGGACCGCAGATCGGCACGTTCCTGTTCGGCGTGGCGATGGTGCTGCCGTTCGCGGTCAACGGCGGCACGCTGGCGGTGGCGGCGGCCCTGATCTTCAGCCTGCCGAACGTGTTCGCGCCGAAGGCCCCTCCCAGCGGCGGCAAGCGGCAGATCTGGGCCGACACGCGCGCGGGCCTGCGGTGGCTGGTACGTCATCGGCGGTTGCGTGCCCTGGCCGCCCTCGGTGGCACGTTCGCCCTGGTGGACAGCGCCTGGTTCGCCATTCTCGTGCTCTACGTCGACGAGGTGCTCGGGCTGCCCTACTGGGCCTACGGCACGTTGCTGACGGCCGGCTCCGTCGGCGGTCTGGCCGGCGGCTTCTTCGCCGCGCGCGTCACCCGCCTGGTCGGCTCCACGGCGGTGCTGGCCGGCTGTCTGGTGAGTGCCGCGGCGGGGCAACTGATGCTGGCGCTCACGACCTCGGTCCCCGTCGCGGCCGCCGGCTTGGTGATCACGAGCGGCGCGTTCGGGGTGTGGGCGGTCGCGGCCCGGACGCTCCGCCAGCGGCTCACCCCGCCGGAGCTGCTGGGCCGGGTCAGCAGCGCGTGGCTGACCATCGTGATGGGCGCGGTGCCCCTGGGGGCGGGCATCGGCGGGTTGGTCGGACGCGGCTGGGGGGTGACCGCGCCCATCCTCGTCGGGGTGCCCGTACTCGCGATGTGCGCGCTTGTCTGCTTCCGCACGTTCCGCGGGCACGACGACCCGGCGTGACAGCACGACCGTGACGTGGCTGCCGGGCCGCCGGTCATCACTTGAGCTGGGCGGCGATGGCCCGCGCGCACTCGATGGCCTCGGCGTGCGTCGTGTCCACCTCCAGGTCGTAGTGCACGCCCCGGTGGACCACGTCCGCCTGGGACTCGGCCATCCCGGCCACCCGGTCGCCCCGTGCGGTCTCGCGGCCCGCGGCGACCGCGCCCTCGCAGTGGACGCCGACCCACACGACGTTCAGCCCGTCCAGGGCCCGCTCCCAGCGTTGCTGGGACGACGCCCCGCCGAGGAAGACCTCGTCCACGATGATCCGGGCGCCCGCGCGGGCCATCGCGGCGACCCCTTCGGTCCACGCCCTGTCCAGGGTCATGAACTCCGGCCCGACGATCACCTCGCCGTTCGGGCCGAAGGTGATCCCGGTGTCCGAACTCCGCATCGCCGCGGGCATCGCCTCGACCATGGTGTCCACTCCCAGGGTCAACCACGGATCGGGCAGGATCGCCTGCAGGCATCGCGCGATCCCGGACTTCCCCGAGCTGGAACCACCATTGAGCACGATCAGCCGAGTCATCACCGCGCCACACTACGGGCACCACGGCGACGACCGGAAACGGATATCCGCGGACGCATCCCGCCTACCGCGGTCGCATCAGGTCGAGGTCCTCTCCCCACGCGTCGGGCCTCGTCGGCCTCCAGCCGTGCCTTGGCGGCCACCATCTGGGCGATGCCTCCGTCGAGCCGGTCGGCCCCGCGGCCGTGCCCGCTCGCGCCGGATGCGGCCGCGAGCGGGCACGACCAGGCCGTCAGGCCCAGGTCGTCGCGAAGGTGGTCCTGCCGTGTGGCAGAGCCGGCCAGGTCGTGGGGCCCGGGTCGTGGCGGAGGCGGCCGGGGCGTCAGGCTGTGACGGACTTGGTCCAGGCGTCGATCGTGACGACGTCCGCCTGCCGCGGAAACACCTTCTCCATGAGCACCCGGTGCACCTCGGCGTCACCGTCCAGGCAGCCGTCCGCCAGCACCGTCAGGCCGAAGTCGAGGTCGGCGGCCTGCCGCAGGGTGGACAGCACGACACCGCTGGTCGCGATCCCGGTCAGCACCAGCGAGTCGATCTCGGCGGCACGCAGCACCATGTCGAGGTCGCTGCCCGCGAAGGCGCTGACGCGCTTCTTCGTGACGATCAGGTCGTCGGGGCCCGGTGCCACGTCGGGGTGTACCTCGGTGGCCCGGTCGTCGGCGAACCCGCCACCGGCCGAGGCGCTGGCCGCGATCTGGCCGAACGCCTTGTTGCGCGGGCTGATCTCCGGATATCCCTTGCGGAAGCCGACGACCACGTAGATCACCGGGATCCCCGCGCCGCGGGCCGCGTCGATCGCCCGGCTCAGCCTCGGCAGGTAGTCAGGGTCGTCGCCGAACCGCTCGACGATGACCCGCTGCACGTCCATCACGAGGAGGGCGCTTTTCGCCATTCTTGCTTTCCTTTCGAGGTGGGGAGGGGCGGCTCGCCCGCCCGCTGGTGCCGGCCCCGCAGCGCCGAGGCCAGCGCGGAGACCAGGGCCATGCCCGCGGCCACGCTGAAGACGATCACCAGCCCGTGGTGGAACGGGCCGGAGACCAGGTTGGGGAAGAAGCCGAAGCCGGTCAGCGTGTCGCGCTGCGCCGCCGACAACCGGTCCAGCGTCGGGCCGCCGAGCAGGTGCTCGATGGGGTTGTTACCGAGGAATGTGGCGAACAGCGTGCTCACCGGTGGCAGCGAGGCGAGCTGCCGCGCGGTGTCCGCCGGCACGCCGTTCGCCTGGAGTCCGGTGCTCAGCGTCGGCGGCAGCGACGACGCGAGTCCGGAGATCATCAGGGAGAAGAACACGCCGATGGACAGGGCCGTACCGGAGTTCTGGAAGGTGGAGCGCATGCCCGAGGCCGCCCCACGGTATCGCGCCGGCACGCTGCCCATGATCGACGAGGTGTTGGGCGAGGAGAACATCCCCTGCCCGAGACCGCTGAACAGCAGCAACAGCGCGAACACCGGGTAGGAGAAGTTCACCGGCAGCAGGAGCAGGCCGACGAACGCCCCCGCCATCACGACCAGCCCGGAGGTGGAGAACAGCCGGGCGCCGAACCGGTCGGACATGTACCCGGAGACCGGCCCGGCGACGAGGAACCCGAGGGTCAGCGGCAGCATGTAGATGCCGGCCCACAGGGGCGTGTCCTCGAAGTCGTAGCCGTGCAGGGGCAGCCAGACGCCCTGCAACCAGATGATCAGCATGAACTGCAGGCCGCCACGCGCGATCGCGGTCAGCAGGGCCGCGATGTTGCCGGCCGCGAACGCCTGGATCCGGAAGAGCGAGAGCCGGAACATCGGCTCCTTGACCCTGGTCTCGATCAGGCAGAACAGCACCAGCAGGACGACGCCGCCGATGAGCCCGCCGAGCACCATGGGGTTGCCCCAGCCGGTGGCGCTGCCACCGTGGGGCTGGATGCCGTGCGTGATGCCCGCCAGCAGGATGCCGGCGCCGGCCGCGAACGTGAGGTTGCCCAGCCAGTCGATCTTGCCGCGCCCGCCGGACGCGGTCTCCCGCAGGCTGCGATAGGACCAGATCGTGCCCGCCACGCTGATCGGCACGCTCACCCAGAAGACCGCGCGCCAGTCGATGACGGCCAGCAGGCCGCCCGCGAGCAGGCCGAGGAACTGCCCGGCGAGCGCGGTGATCTGGTTGATGCCGAGTGCCATGCCGCGCTGGCGGACCGGGAACGCGTCGGTGAGGATGGCGGCCGAGTTGGCGGTGAGCATGGAGCCGCCGAACGCCTGGACGATCCGCCACAGGATCAGCCAGAGCGCTCCCCCACCGCCGCTGAACGGGTCGAGCGACAGCGCGACCGACGCGCAGGCGAAGATGAGGAAGCCCAGGTTGTAGATCCTGACCCGGCCGAACATGTCGCCGAGCCGGCCGAGGACGACGACGAGCACGGCCGAGACCAGCAGGTAGCCGAGGATCATCCAGAGCAGGTAGCCGATGTTGCCGGGCGCGAGCGGGTCGAGCCCGATGCCGCGGAAGATGGCGGGCAGCGAGATGATCACGATGGAGGCGTCCATCGTGGCGATCAGCACGCCGAGGGTGGTGTTGGACAGCGCGATCCACTTGTAGTGCGGACCGACGGGGGTGTTCTTCATGCGCTCGGCGCGGGTCACCCGGTGACCTCCGCCTCGCGGCCGGCGGGGCGGTTCACAGCCGGTCCGCCAGCCGGTCGAGCAGGGGCATGACGGAGGCCAGCGTACGCCGCTCCGCGGGGGTGAACTCCTGGTCGAGCACGTCGGCGAGGCGCCGGGCCGACTCCGACCGGCGTTCGAGCACGACCTGGCGGCCTTCCTCGGTGATCGTCATGACGACCCGGCGGCCGTCGGCCGCGTCCTGGCCGCGCCGGACGAGCCCGCGTTCCTCCAGCGCGGCGAGGGTGGCTCCCATGGCCTGTGGCCGTACGCGCTCCATCTCGGCCAGCGATCCCGGCGAGTCGGGGCCGTCGTTGGCGAGCCGGGCGAGCACCGATGTGCCCGAGACCGTCACATCGCCGACGGCGTGCGTCTGCCGCAACCGCCGCGCGATGCGGGCGACGGCGAGCCGCAGGGCGGAGCCGAGCCGGGCCGGGTCGCCGGGAAGGCCAGGGGGTCCCTGTACGGGGACGCCCCTGGACGTTTCAACCGGTTTGTCCACTTGCATGGATAGTAACAATAGACTTATTAGTTGACCTAACTAACGACCGGGGGTCCCCTGCGCGGCGTCCGCCGCTGGCAGGCGGCGTGTCAGCGGGTCTTCGACAGGCTGCCGACGCTGAGCAGGAAGCTCCCGCCGCGTTCGTCGGCACCGGCCATCACGGTCGCCTGGCGCCGGCCGTCGTTGGCGATCGCCCAGAACGTGAGCGTCGCGGTGCCCTGCGCGGTCCGGCAGGTCTGGACGGGCGGGTCGAGCTCGGCGGTGTTGCCGCGGGCGGTCAGCGTCCAGGCGCAGCCGTTCTCGGTCCGAGCCGTCACGGTGTCGCCGCGGCCGCTCGTGAACGTGACGAGGCCCTGCTGCGGAGTCTGGACGGACCGGACCTGGCCGTCCGGGTCGGTGTAGCGGGTGGTGAGCACGTTCACGCGGGACTGCGGGTCGGACGCGTCGTAGCGCCAGGTTCCGGGGAAGACCTTGCGTGCCTGGGCTCCGGCGCCGGCCGTCACCTTGGTGCGACTGCCCCTGTCGAGGCGGAACTCGTACTCGCCGGTCGGCTGGTGGCTGATGGCCACGATGCTCTCCCGCTCGCGATTCCCGGACACGGTGACCGACCATTTCGTGATGGTGTACGCCGAGCCGATGACGTGGTTGAAGCAGTACTGGTCCGGCGAGTCCAGCTCCAGCGAGGTGGCGCGCACCGCGAACGTCCATGTACAACCCTGGTCCGTGTGCCCCACGATCCGCCCGCCGGCCGCCCTGGAGAACACGATGGTGCCGATCTGCGGAACGTGGAGCTCCGGGCCGGGAGTACAGCTCGACCCGAGCTCGGGGCACCTGATGACCGCCACGTTCCGCATGCTCGCGCGTTCGGGCTGGTCGTAGTTCCACGTGCCCAGGTACTCGTGCCCGCCCGGCCCGCCGGCCCGCGCCATGGCGTGCCCCGGCCCGGCCAGGCCGAGGGCGATCCAGGCCACCAGGCCCAGGGAGAGAATGACGATCAGTGGCGCTCGGCGCCGGGTCAGGGCATGCGTGTCCAGCATGGAAGGCCTCCTGTACGGGGTGTCGCGATCACCAGCACAGTACGAACGGGCCGGACGTCCGCACATCCACGCCATGTCCCATTTCAGGGCTACATCCCGCGTCGTAGATCGGCCGATCCTCGCCCCGGCGCGGTAGAGACGGCCTACCCCGGGCGACGACCCGGCCGCCAAGGTCCGCTGATCTCTATTGCCGCGAACCAGAGCGAGTGATACTCCTTTTGTAACAAGTTGATCAGTAAGCGACTTTCGTCCCTTTTACCCCCAGAAGGGCGGATCACCTCATGAACCACGCGTACAACGCGCAGAACTTAGGGCTGAGCAGGCGCCACGTCCTGGGCGGAGCGGCCGGGCTGGCCGCCGCCGTCGCCGTGGGGCTGCCGCCCGGCACCGCGACCGCCGCCACCGTACAGACCGAGCCCGATCTCGTTCGCTGGCGCAAGCAGGCGGCACACGTGACGATCACCCGCGACGACTGGGGCATTCCCCACGTGGTGGGCGAGACCGACGCCGACGCGGTCTTCGGGATGATCTACGCCCAGGCCGAGGACGACTTCAACCGGATCGAGAACAACTACCTGGTCGCCCTCGGCCGCCTCGCCGAGGCCGACGGCGAGACCGCGATCTGGCAGGACCTGCGCCAGCGGCTGTTCATCGACCCCGAGGAGCTGAAGCGCGACTACGCGAAGTGCCCGGGCTGGCTGCGCAAGCTCATGCAGGCGTGGGCGGACGGCCTGAACTACTACCTGGCGACGCACCCCGACGTGCGCCCGCGCGTGCTCAGGCGCTTCGAGCCGTGGATGCCCCTGAGCTTCTCCGAGGGCAGCATCGGCGGCGACATCGAACGGGTGCCGCTCAGCCAGCTCGAATCCTTCTACGGCGACCGTACGGTGGCCATGAGCGACGAGGAGGTGGCGCGGCTGTCCGAGGAGCCCAAGGGCTCCAACGGCATGGCGATCGCGCCGAGCCACACGAAGAACGGCCACGCGCTGCTGCTGATCAACCCGCACACCAGCTTCTTCTTCCGCTCCGAGCAGCACGTGACCAGCGAGGAAGGGCTCAACGTCTACGGCGCGGCCACCTGGGGCCAGTTCTTCATCTACCAGGGCTTCAACGCGAACACGGGCTGGATGCACACCTCCAGCGGCGTCGACAACGTCGACGAGTTCTCCGAGACGATCGTGACCGGGGCGAACGGCAGGCGCTTCTACCGCTACGGCGACAAGCTGCGGCCGGTGACGACCAAGCGGATCACGCTGTCCTACCGGACCGCTGACGGCGGCCGGGCGAAGCGCACCTTCAACACCTTCGCCACCCACCACGGCCCGATCGTGCGCGAGGCGGACGGCAGGTGGATCGCGTTCGCGCTGATGAACAAGCCCGTCGAGGCGCTGCAGCAGAGCTACCTGCGGACCAAGACGCGCGACTACGACGGATACCTGAAGGTGGCCGCGTTCAAGGCCAACAGCTCGAACAACACGCTGTTCGCCGACTCGAAGGGCGACATCGCCTTCCTGGTGCCGCAGTTCATGCCGGTCCGCGACAATCGCTTCGACTACCGCAGGCCCGTCGACGGCAGCGACCCGGCGACCGACTGGCGCGGGCTGCACAGCCTCGCCAGCCTGCCGCAGGTGGTGAACCCGGACAACGGCTGGACGTTCAACACCAACAACTGGCCCTGGACCGCGGCCGGCGCGGACAGCCCCAAGGCCGGCGACTATCCACGCTATTTCGACCAGGCCGGGGAGAACCCGCGCGGGCCGCAGGCGATCCGGGTGCTGAGCGCGCGGCGCGACTTCACCCCGGAGACGCTGATCGCGGCCGCCTTCGATCCCTTCCTCACCGCCTTCGAACGGCTCCTGCCCGGGCTGGTCGCGTCGTGGGACGACCTGCCCGCCGACGACGCGCGCAAGGAACGGCTCAGCGACCCGATCGGCCTGCTGCGCGGCTGGGACTGTCGCTGGAGCGCGGATTCGAAGGCGACGTCGCTGGCCGTGTTCTGGGGCGAGGCGTTGTGGACGGCCACGGCCCCGGCGGCGAGCGCGGCGGGCCTGTCGACGTGGGACTACATGGCCGAGCGCGCCACCGACGCGCAGCGGCTCACGGCGCTCGTGGAGGCGACGGACCGGCTGACGCGGGATTTCGGCGGCTGGGAGGTGCCCTGGGGCGAGATCAACCGTTTCCAGCGCAACGACGGCGCGATCGTCCAGCAGTTCGACGACGCCAAGCCGAGCATCCCCGTGCCGTTCGCCTCCTCGCGCTGGGGCTCCCTCGCCTCGTTCGGGGCGCGGCAGTACCCGGGAACCAAGCGCTGGTACGGCACCAGCGGCAACAGTTTCGTGGCCGTCGTGGAGTTCGGGCCGAGGCTGCGCGCCTGGGCGGTGACGGCCGGGGGCGCCAGCGGGCATCCCGACTCACCGCACTTCAACGACCAGGCCGAACGGTACGCCAGCGGCGACCTCCGGCCCGTCTACTTCTACCCCGATGACCTCAAGGGCCACGTCGAGCGGAGCTACCGCCCGGGCACGTGATCGGTCGTCGAGCGGGGAGCGCGCCCGTGCCGGCGCGCTCCCCGCTCTCCGCTACCCGCGCATCAGCAGATGGCCCCGGCGGAACCGCTCTCCCTCCTGGGGCTCACGCAACATCCTGCCGACCTCGTCGAACCCGGCCGCGCGCACCAGCGCGCCCAACTCGTCGATCGGCCAGCGATAGGCGGGCGTCACCTTGTGGTCGAACTCCTGCACCGCCTCACCATCGGACTCGAAGAAGCCGAGCAGCAGGTGCCCGCCAGGGGCCAGCACCCGGCGGAACTCGGCGAAATACGGCGGCAGCTCCCGCGGCGGGACGTGAATGATCGAGTACCAGGACACGATGCCGCCCAGCTCGCCGTCGGCCAGGTCGAGGGCGTCCATCGAACCGACTTCGAACCGCAGATCGGGATAGGCCTCCCGGGCAAGGTCGATCATCACCGGCGACAGGTCGACGCCGAAGGTGTCCAGCCCGAGGTCTCGCAGAAGCGCGGTGGTCTGCCCGGGACCACAGCCGAGCTCGGCGACCGGTCCGGTGACGGCATCGGCGGCGCGTACGTAGTCGGCGAACGCGGCGAGGACCGCGCGGTCCAGCGGCAGGTCGTCGAACGAGTCCCGGGCGAAGTCGGCGTAGACGACGGCGATGGCGTCGTACGCTCCGGCGGTCACAGTGAGGTAGGAGGGCGATTCGGTCATAGCGGGGAATGCTAGTGGCAAGCCGCGGAGGTGCCTCATCGCGACGGTGGTGGGGGACGCGCGGGAGCGCCCACCTTCTCGCCCAGGACAATGATCTTCGTGTCCGGCGGGAGTCAACCGGTCGGATTGCTCAAAACGGGGAACGATCAGCGGTAAGTGATCGGCGACTCGCAATGGGTTCATGATCTCGGGGGGCCGAAGATGTGTGACTATCCACCGTCCGCGTTCATCCGCAGGGCACCGTGCCGGCCGAGGCGCGCCCGGGGGCCGCTTTGTGTCGCACTCGGATTCGCTGTCGCCGTGGGGTTCAGTGGGGGGCTCGGCTATTCCGTGGGCCATGCCGTCCAAGGCGATCGCTCAATCCCTGCCCGGGCGGCAGTGGCCGGGCCGGGTTACAGTGGGCAGCCCGTCGTCGCGGTGACGAGCCCTGTGCCACGGGTTTCGTCCACTCCTGCGCCGGTTCGGAAATCCGTCGCCGGGCCGAAAGCCGCACCGGCACGGCAACCGAAGCGGCCCAGGGGCCACGAGGACAGTCGTGTGCGGCACATCACCGTACCGGAGCCCGTGGTCCGCGAGAACAGACGCACGCGACCCATCACGGTGCCGAAGCACGTGGTCCACGAGAACAGGGCCGCGCGGTACGTCACCGTGCGTAAGCCCGTGGTCGTCAAGAAACGCGTGCGCGTCGAGCGGCCGCGGCGCCTCGGCATCGGCGAGGTGCGGGAACGCATCCGCAGGAACATCTACGCGGAGGTGCTGAAACACCTGCGCGACTTGCCCGGCGATTAGGCCGTGTTTCGCGCGGCCGAGGCGGCGGGCGCAACCATCGTGTGCCCCGACCTCACCGACAGCGCCGCCCTGATCGGGGCGATCACTCACTGACGAGCGCGTGACCACGACATGGGCCTCCCCGATGGGCCGCGGCCGCGTGAAGCGCGCCCCGGCTGGTTACGGCAGGCGAAGGACGCGCGCGATTCGTGCGGCGCCGCCCACGCGGACGAGGCCACTCGGAGTGCCTGGCTGTGCCGCGGCGGTGATCGTGGAGGGGTGGTCGAGAGAGTCGCCCATGTCCACGGTGATGCCGGTGACGCCCTGATCGGCCAGGTGGGCGGCGAGGCAGGCGGTGCTGTTGGCGTTGGCGACGTCCTCGGGGACGCCGATCGACGGGGCGAACATGCGAGCCGCGGCCCGGCCGGAGCGCTCCGGGACGGAGTAAACGTAGCAGCCGAGGAGGCCGAGGCTGTCGCAGGCGGCGCGGAGCCGGTCGAGGTTCGGAGCGAGCCCGGCCAGGACCGACCGGGTGGAGACGGGGACCAGCAACCGCGGCCGCCCTACCGCGGCGACCTGGATGCCGGGTACGGACAGGTCCGGGGTGATGCCGAGGGCGGGCAGGACGAGGTCACACTCGGTCGTGGTCGGCTCGCGCAGGACGACAGGACCGGTGTCGAAGGAGGCTGTGACGTGCTGCCCCTCCCATCCGGCCCAGCCGTCGAGGACACCCCCCAGGGTGTGCAGCGTTGTCCGATGCTCGCCGCTCCCGGCGCGATCCGCGAGGAAGGCCAGGGCCGCGACCGTCCCGTGACCGCATGCGGGCAGTTCCTCCTCGGCAGTGAAGAAGCGGACAGCAGCCACGGGGCCGCCGGACTCTTCGTGTACGGAGACGAAGACCGCGTGCGAGGTTCCCGTCAGGACCGGCACGCGGTGGCGCTCGCCGTCAGTCATCGACGTCTCCTCCACCACCGCGGTCGCGCTGCCACCTTGGCCGTCCCGCAGGCAGGCGTGGACGATCGTGACCTGCGGGCCGTCCGCGCTCATCGGATGTCCTCGCCGCCGGTCGGCTCGGACCCGGACAGCTGAGGCGGATCCGGTGGTCCGGGGAACGCCAGGCCCCAGGGCTCCTCCTCCAGCAGGAGTCCGTTCGCCAGATAGCTGATGGTCCGGTACCAGCCGGCCAGGACGAGGAATTCGAGCAGCTGCTCGTCCTGGTAGTGGACGCGCAGAGCGTCCCAGGCGGGCTGCGACAGGTGCGCAGTCTCGTGCAGCTCGTCGACCGCGGTCAGCAGTGCCGCATGGCGGGGTGACCAGGAGCCGTCCACGCCCGGGGCGGCGGCGGCCCGAAGTTGCGAAGGTGTGAGCCCGGCCTGCTGGGCAAGGGCCGCGGCGTGGACGCCCCACTCGTAGCCACAGCCGGCGCGGGCGGTCGCCCGGGCGATGACGATCTCCCGGTCGATGGCGGGCAGGAGCCCGTGGCCCAGCAGCCCGGCACCGAGTGCGAACATCCGCGAGGCCAGCTCCGGGTTGCGGTGCAGCACCCGGAACAACGTGAGGGGCTCGTGCTGCGCGCCGGGTGGCATCCAGCGACGAAGCGCCTGCTCGACAGAGGGGGAATAGGGCGGGTTGAGCGGTTCGATGCGAGGCATTGAGCACTCCTTCTTCGATTCTTCGATTGCCGAATGGAAGCGCGCGGCCCGCGTCATGCCAGCCTTTGCGCGTCATGCCAGCCTTTGCGCGTTGAGCCAGACGGTCCCGGGGTTGAGCCGGTCCGGGTTGTGCCGGGTCATCTCATCGAAGAACGTATGAGGTGTGGGCTTTTCGGCGAGTACGCGGCGCGCCGTGCGCAAGTATTCGGCGGTCTCGTCGAGGATGGCCGGATCGTCGGTGCGGGTGGGGTCCTTGTGCCCGGCTATCACGGCAGAGGGCTGCAACGCCCGTACGGTGTCGATGGCGCGGAGCCAGGCGTCGATGCCGCCGTCGAGACCGCCGTCGGCGAGGTACTGGTGCACGTTGTTGTAGGCGACGTCGCCGGCGATGACCAGTCCGAGCGCCGGCACGTGCAGCACCGTGGAGTCGTCGCAATCGCTGTGCCCGACCTCGATCGGTCGCAGCTGGTGCCCTTCCAGGGTGAGGCCCCCGGCCGGGAGCAGTTCGGCGGATACCTGGACGTCGGGAATCTGCCCCGGGAACAGATTGGTCCAGAACGTCTTTCGCCGGCCGGACGTCGAGTCGTGCATGAGCCGGATGGTGCCCTCGGTGGCGTGAACCACTGCCTGGGGAACCGTTCGACCAGCAGCGGCGCCCCGAACCAGTGATCGCCATGGCCGTGGGTGATGTAGATGTGGGTCAGTCGCTTGCCTGAGCGTGCAACCCAGTCGCCGACCCGGCGGGTCTGTTCGACCGTGAACGGTGGGTCGACCAGAACCGCGTCGGTGGCACCGGAGATGAGGGTCGTCGAAATCGGCGACCACTGCTGCGGCGCGCCTGTGGGCAAGGTGCCGCTGGTGGGAATCGGCTCGGACACGAACACCTCGAACGACAACGCTGTCGTGGTCGGCGGGGTCATACATCACTCCTTGAACAACCTTCTTGTATCTTTAACATAGAAGGTATCTTTATGAAGGCGCGAGAGAAGGGTGGGGAATGTCACATCGCCCACTGGACGTCGACCATCTCCGGCCGTACTGCCCCTACTACGCCGCGGCGATGGACACGATCGGCCGCCGCTGGGCCGCGACTGTGCTGCGTGCGCTGCTCGGCGGCGCCACCCGGTTCAGCGACATCGCGGCAGCCGTTCCCGACATGACCCACAAACTGCTGTCGCAACGGTTGAAGGACCTCGAAGGCGACGGGCTCGTCGAGCGCAGCGTGCAGCCCACCACTCCGGTGCGCATCGAGTACCGGCTGACCGAAAAAGGCACCGCGCTGGGCAGGGTTCTGCTAGACCTCAACCGGTGGGCGCTGGAATGGATCGACCTTCCCACCGAATCCTGACATTCCTTCACCTCAGTGGTCCGCCAGGCACGGCGGATGTCAAGCAGGCAAGTGCCTCAGCTTCGCAGGAGCGAGTGCGATGAATACCTGCCCCACGCACCTGCTCGTGTCGTACTGGAAGAGGTAGACGACCCGCCGAACCTGGTCACGGCGTCCGTCAGAGCCAGCGCGGCCTGCTCGCGCTCGGTGAACAGGTGTGGCGCCTCGTTCCAGCCGCCGACCACCGCCAAGCGCTGCGGCGTCTCACCGTGCTCGGCGGCCTCGGCGGAATGCACGTCGAGACAGAACGCCCCTCACGCCCTCCCCTCGCCCGCTGTGCGATCCGCTGGTTCCGTCACGTCCGCTGCGGCGCTGCGGATCGCCTCCAGTACGAGCCCGACCCGCGGCAGGCGGGCGTCGCCGGTCCAGGTGTAGGCCGTCACCGTGCGGTCGACGCGTTCCGCCAGCGGGTGCAGGCTGATCCCCTTGGTGTCGGCGGGCAGTGCCATGCGGGGGATGAGCGCCACCCCGGCCTCCGCGGCCACCAGCGCGCTCATCACGGAGAAGTCGTTGGCGGTCACGATCGGACGGGGCACGAAACCGGCGGCGCCACAGGCACGGCGGGTCATCTCGTGACAGGACGTCTCGGTACCCGGCATCAGCCAGTGCTCGTGCGCGAAGTCGGCCAGGTGCACCGACTGCCCGAGGCTCAGCCCGCGACGGAAGGCCAGGGCGATGGGCATGGCCAGCAACACAGGCTCGTCCATGAGGTGGTGCTGCCGGCACCCGGGTGGTAGTTCACGCGGCAGCAGGTTGTAGGCGTGGACGATCGCGATGTCGACCTCCCGGCGGCGCAGCGCCTCGGTCGCCGGCTCGGGCTCGCACTCGGTGATGCGCAGCTCCGGCGTGGGTGCGCGGTCAGCGGACATCCGGCGCCACAGGCGGGGCATCAGCACCCGGGCGGCCGAGGAGAACACCGCCAGCCGGACCAGGCCCTGGCCGCCCTCCCGGAACGCACGCAGGTCGGCTTCGACGGTGGCGATCTGCCCGAGGATGACCTCGGCGTGCTCGGCCAGCAGGCTGCCCGCCGGGGTGAGCCGCAACCGCCGCCCCTGTTTTTCCAGCAGTGGCAGCCCAGCCTCGCGCTCCAGCGCGGCCAGTTGCTGTGACACCGCCGGTCCGCTGAGGTGCCGGGCCTCGGCCGTCGCTGTCACAGTGCCGTAAATCTGCAGGTCACGCAGCAGACGCAGGCGACGGAGATCCAACACGTAAGCGCACCTTCTTGATTTAAGAGGAAACTGTAACTAGACCTTTCGGATTCTAGGCTGAATGCTGCGGGGAGTGAAGCAACCGATCTCGCTGCGCCTGACGGCCCTGGTCTCGACTGTCGTGCTCTGGGCGTCTGCCTTCCCTGCCATCCGGGTCGGCGTCGACGGCCTGGGCGTCGGCGGGCTGTCGTTCTGGCGGCTGGCCGTCGCCTCCGTCGCGCTGGCCGTGGTCAGCCCGATCCTGCGGGTCCGGCTGCCGGACCGGCGCGACCTTCCGCTGATCGCGCTGTGCGCATTCACCGGGATGAGCGCCTACCAGGTGCTGCTCAACTGGGGCGAGGTGCACGTCCCGGCCGGAACCGCCAGCCTGCTCATCGCCACCGCGCCGGTGTTCAGCGTGCTGCTGGCCTCGATCTTCCTCAGCGAACGCCTGTCGGCGACCATCGTGGCCGGCACCGTCACGGCCCTGGCCGGCGCGGCGCTCATCGCCTACGCCGGCGGCTCGGCGAAGGTCACCACCAGCGCGCTGGTGATCCTCGTGGCGGCTGTCGTCCAAGGCGTCTACCATTTCGCCACCAAGCCGCTACTGAAGCGGTACACCGGTCTGGAGGTCGCCTGTTACGCGATGTGGGCGGGCACGCTGTTTCTGGCCCCTGTGGCGCCCGGCGCCGTGCGCGACCTGCTCCAGGCTCCCACCGACGCCGCCGTGTCCACCCTCTACCTCGGCCTGCTGCCATCCGCGCTCGGCTTCGTCACCTGGGGATACGCGGTCGCCCGGTACACCATCGCGCAGTCCACGGCAGCCCTGTACCTGGTCCCGCCGCTCGCCATCGGGGTAGCGTTCGTGTGGCTGGGAGAGATACCGGGCCCGGTCGAACTCGCCGGCGGACTGATCAGCATGGCCGGCGTCATCCTGATCCACCGGCACACGGCACCTCCGGCCGCTGCACCAGAGCCACCCTCCCCTCTCCTCGACAAGGCCGAGAAGTAATCGGCGGCGTGCTCGCCGAGCAGCTCCAGGGCCCGCCATTCGCGCTCCGGCTGGTCATGGTCCGACGACTGATAGTGCTTGACCACCACGTCGGACCGCATCTCGATCGTGTGCTTTCCCACGGACCTCCGATCTCCGCCGAAGATCATGACCTTACAAGGCACGCGGCCGGCCGGAGGCCGTGATCAGGGCTTCGCTAGAGTGCTGCCATCCCCCACCCGCGGAGCCGACCCGAGGAGCCCCCGTGACCGACCTGGCGTCCACGTCCCTGCAGCAGGAGATCGCCCAGGATCTCCAGGTGAGCGCGTCCTTCGACGTACAGCAGGAGATCGAGCGCCGGGTGGCCTTCCTCACCGACCAGCTCACTTCCACGGGCATGCGCTCGCTGGTGCTGGGCATCAGCGGCGGCGTCGACTCCATGACCGCGGGCCGGTTGTGCCAGCTCGCGGTCGAGCGGGTCCGGGCCGCCGGGCGGGAGGCGACGTTCTTCGCGATGCGGCTGCCGTACGGCACCCAGTCGGACGAGCGGGACGCGCAGCTCGCGCTGGAGTTCATCCGGCCCGACCAGATCCTGACCGTCGACGTGCGGCCCGCCAGCGACGCCGCGCTGGAGGCGGTGCTGGCCGCCGGTGCGGCCTTCCGCGACGCGCACCACCAGGACTTCGTGCACGGCAACATCAAGGCCAGGCAGCGCATGATCGTCCAGTACGCGGTGGCGAACGCACACGCGGGCCTGGTGGTGGGCACCGACCACGCGGCCGAGGCGGTCTCCGGCTTCTTCACCAAGTACGGCGACGGCGCGGCCGACGTGGTCCCGCTCACCGGCCTCACCAAGCGGCGCGTACGGGCCGTCGCGCAGGCCCTGGACGCGCCGGCCGCGCTGGTTCGCAAGACCCCGACCGCGGACCTGGAGACGCTGAGCCCGGGCCGGCCCGACGAGGAGGCGCTCGGCGTCACCTACGACGACATCGACGACCTCCTGGAGGGCAGGCCGGTCGACGAGGCCGCCTTCGAGGCCATCGTCCGCCGCTACCGGCTCACCGAGCACAAGCGACAGCCGCCGATCGCCCCCTGAGCATTCCGCGTTTCACGTGGAACGCTGTTCCGGCCGCCGATTCCGCGTGGCCAGGCAGGAACGCCGCCTCCAGGACGGATCCATGACGCAGTTGCCCACACTGTCCGCGACGGAAATCGCCTCGGATCGGCTCCTGCTGCGCAAGGCGCTGGACATCGACCGCGAAGGGCTCATCGAGCTCGCCACCGACCCCGACGTCAGGGCATATCTCGGTGGCCCGAGGCCGCGCGGTGACGTCGAGCGGCACATTGACGCGGTCGGCGCCGCCGGCCTGACCTCCGCGCCCGGGAGTTTCGTCATCGCGGACCTCGCGACCAACCGGCTCGTCGGCCTGCTGGCCCTCGACCGGCGCTCAGCCGACCGGCCCGGTCACGTCACCGATGGCGGCGAGGAGCTGGAGCTGTCCTATGTGTTGCGGCGCGGCGCCTGGGGCACGGGGCTCGCGTTCGAGGCCGCGACCACCCTGTTGCGGGCCGCCGCCGGCGAGCTCCCCGACCAGCCGGTCGTGGTGATGACCCAGACGGCCAACCTGCGTTCGCTGAGGCTCGCCGCCCGTCTCGGATTCCGCCAGGTCAGCACATTCGAGGAGTTCGGCGCCCAGCAGGCTCTCGGCACCGCCGGCCTGCACTCGTTCGGCACCTGACGGCGAGCACCTCAGAGGCCGAACATCGGGCGGCAGGCCGTCATCCCGTCCACCCTTGCCGGGGGCCGGTTCTGCTCGTTCCACTTCTGCCTGGTGAGCCGTAGCCGGTCGGACACCATCGCCTCGTCGCCGCGGGCGTCGACCGAGATGCCGTCGTGCTCGTAGCCGAGCTTGCGGGACACTCCCTGGGAGGCGTGGTTGTCCTGGAACACCTCGGTACGGGCGGCACGCGCGCCGAGGTAGTCGAAGGCCAGGCTGAGCAGCCCGATCCGGGCCTCGGTCCCGTGGCCCTGGCCCTGGTGTTCGAGGCCCAGCCACGAGGACGTCGTGACCTCGCGTACGACCGGGAAATCGCGTGCCCGCAGGGTGACCATGCCCAGCGGCCGACCGGCGTGAAAGACCGCGAGCCCGAGTGTCCACGCCTCCACGCTCCACTCGGCCAGGTCGCTCCAGTGCCCCTGGAGCACGGCCCGGGCCCGGTCCCGGGGACCGCCGTCGGTCCACGGGGTCAGGAACGGGCGCTCGTCGGCCCGGTGCACGCCCTTGCCGGCGAGGGTCGCGAGCGCCGCCAGCTCGTCCTCGCGCGGCAGGCGAAGTTCGAGGCGTGGGGTGAAGACGGTCAGGCCGTACTGGGGCCACAGATCGCTCAGCACACGCGGATCATGGCGACCCGCCCCCCGGCGACGCAACCGAATTACCGCCCGTACGCAGCCGCTCGAAGGCCGGAACCGCCGGCGGCTCCGCCTGCAGCGCCTTGGCCACCGTCGTCTTGCCCGCACTCGGGGTCCCGTTGAGGAAGACCAGCCGCCCGACTCGTCGGGGAGCGACGCCGAAGAGGGTGTCCGGGTGGAATTCCATGGCTCACGGTAGAACGGCGACGCGTTCGTGATCCACCCGGTTACCGGCCCGCCTGTGCGAACACCGCCTCGACGGTGGCGCGGTCGTGCCCGCCGGACCCGAGGTGGCGGCGAACTACCCGGACGTGTCCTGGCGCGTCATGCACATCGACGCGCTGGCCGCCAAGTTCGTCCTCGACCCGGGATCGCTGGACGTCGTCGTCGCCTCCAACCTGTTCGGTGACATCCTCAGCGACCTGGGCGCGGCACTCGCCGGAAGCATCGGCATCGCGCCGTCCGGCAACGGTGGCACGGCGAAGACCGCCGACGTCACCGCGGCGGTGCTGGGCCACCTCTCCGGCTGACGCTACTCATCCTCGGTGAAGACGGTCTCGCGGCGCTTGCGGATCGCCGGCAGCACGGCGACGGCGAGCGCCGCCAAGGCCAGGACCAGCAGCACCGCTGAGATCGGCCGGGTCAGGAACACCGACGCGTCACCACGCGAGATGATCATCGCCCGCCGCAGGTTCTCCTCCAGCAAAGGCCCGAGGACGAAGCCGAGCAGCAGTGGCGCCGGCTCGCAGCCGCACTTGATCAGGACGTAGCCGAGGATCCCGAAGAACACGATCGCGTAGACGTCGTACGCGTTGAACGACAGCGAGTACGTGCCGATCGACGCGAACAGGATGATCATCGGAAACAGCACCTGGTACGGAATGCGCAGCATGCGCACCCACATGCCGATCAGCGGCAGGTTCAGCAGCACGAGCAGCACGTTGCCGATCCACATCGACGCGATCAGGCCCCAGAACAGCTCCGGCTCGTCGGTGATGACGTTCGGGCCCGGGGTGATGCCGTGGACGATGAACGCGCCCACCATCAGCGCCATCACCGGATGGGCGGGCAGGCCCAGGGTGAGCAGCGGGATGAACGACGTCTGCGCGGCGGCGTTGTTGGCCGACTCGGGGCCCGCCACGCCCTCGATCGCGCCGCGCCCGAACTCCTGCTGCCGCTTCGAGATCCGCTTCTCGACGGCGTACGAGGTGAACGAGGCCAGCACGTGGCCACCGCCGGGCAGGATGCCGAGCGCGGCGCCGAGCCCGGTGCCCCGCGCGATCGGGCCGACCATCCGGCGCCGGTCCTCGCGGGTCGGCCAGAGGTTCTTCACCTTGCTGATGACCGCCCCGGTGCGGGTCTGCTCGTTCTCCAGGTTGCGCAGGATCTCGGCCACCCCGAACATGCCGACGGCGACCGACACGAAGTCGATGCCGCCGTACAGCTCGCGCTGGTCGAACACGAACCTGGGGGTGCCGGTGTAGATGTCCTGGCCGATCGTGCCGAGCAGGACGCCGAGCGCGATCATCGCCAGGGCCTTGAGCGCCGTGCCGCGCGCCAGCGCGATCGACACGATCAGGCCGAGCAGCACCAGCGAGAAGTATTCGGCCGGGCCGAACTGCAACGCCACGCGGGCCAGCGGCGGGGCCGCGACGGCCAGCGCGACGGTGGCCACCGTACCGGCGATGAAGGAACCGATCGCGGCGGCCGCGAGCGCCGCGCCCGCCCGGCCCTGGCGGGCCATCTCGTGGCCGTCCAGCGCCGTGACCGCCGCCGACGACTCGCCGGGCAGGTTGATCAGGATGGCGGTGGTCGAGCCGCCGTACTGTGCGCCGTAATAGATGCCGGCCAGCATGATCAACGCTGTCACCGGCTCGAAGTTGAAGGTGATCGGCAGCAGCATCGCCACCGTCGCCGTCGGCCCGATGCCGGGCAGCACGCCGACCGCCGTCCCGAGCAGGACTCCGATGAAGCAGTAGAGGACGTTCTGGATCAGCAGGGCGGTGGAGAAACCCAGCGCGAGGTTGTCGAGAAGTTCCATACCTCAATCCGGATGCCGCGTCAGAACCCCAGCCACGGCCCGAACAACGGGATCCGCAGTTGAAGTCCGACGACGAAGATGAGCGTGCTGACCACGGTCAGCCCGGCGGCCACGGCCACGGCCATGAGCGGCCGGACGCGGGAGCTGGCCAGCGTGGTGAGCAGGGCGGTCACCGCCGACGTCGGGACGAATCCGAGGCCCCGGACGGTGAACCCGAAGAACAGGACGGCGAGCACGATGACGACGACCGCCCGCCAGGGGATCGAACCGAACGAGATCTCCTCGCCGGCGATGAGCCCCTTGACCACGATCGCCAGGCCCAGGGCGGCCACGATCGCGCCGACCAGCAGCGGAAAGGCGCCGGGACCCATCCGCAGCGGGGTGCCCAGGTCGTAGCCGAGCGACCCCACCGCGAACGCGCCACCGATCAGGACGAAGATTCCCCCGGCGAGTACGTCCGGGAACGACCTGCGGGTCTTCACCTCAGGAGGCCTTGACCCCGGCGTCGGCGATCACCTTCGACCAGGTGCCGATCTGCTCCTGCAGCTTGGCCCGGTGCGCCTGCGGGGTCGCGTCCTCTGCCGGGACCGGCGCGGTGCCGAGCTTGGCCATCTGGTCGATGACCTTCTGGTCGGTCAGCGCCACCTTCAGCGCCTCGGTCAGCTTCTGGATGACGTCCTGCGGCGTGCCCTTCGGGACGTAGAGCCCGTGCCAGACGCTGACCTGGAGCTGGGGCAGCCCGGCCTCGGTCGTGGTGGGCAGGTCGGGCAGGCTCTTCACCCGCTCCGGCGTGGTCACCGCGTACGCCTTCACCTCTCCGGCGGAGATCTGGCCGCTGGTGTTGGTCGTCTGGTCGCACATGAAGTCCACCTGGCCGCCGACGAGGTCGGTCAGCGCGGGGCCGGTGCCCTCGTACGGGACCTCCTGCAGTTTGACCCCGGCGGCCGTCTGGAACAGCAGGCCGCACAGGTGGGAGGCGGCGCCGATGCCGGCGTTGGCCAGCGTGACCTTGTCGGCGTTGGCCTTCACGTAGGTCACGAGGTCCTTGAGCGTCGCGGGCTGGAAGTCCTTGCGGGCGACGACCGTCATCGGCACCTCGGTGACGAGGCCGATCATCTCGAAGTCCTCAAGCGGCTTGTAGCCCAGGTTCTGGTACAGGGCGGGGGCCGTGGACATGCCGATGTGGTGCATGAGCACGGTGTAGCCGTCGGGCTCGGCCCGGGCGACCTCGCCGGCGCCGACCGTGCCGCCCGCGCCCTCGACGTTCTGGACGACGATCTTGCCGCCGAGCTTGGCGGCCATCGGCTCCGCGATCAGGCGGGTGACGGTGTCCGTCGGGCCGCCCGCGCTGAACGGCACGATGAAGGTGATGTTCTGCTCCGGGTAGCTCGCTCCGCCGCCTGCGCTGGTGGTGCCCCCGCCACCTGGGGTGCCTCCGTTGCCGGAACAGGCGGCGACGAGCGTAACGACGCCGATCGCGGCGATCATCCGCGCGGCGGCTCGGTACCTGCTGGTCGTTCTCATGTCGCGGCCTCCTCGTCAGCGCATGCGCATTTGTCGGTGAGTGCGCGGCCTCAGTCTTCGCTCGTAAGGACGCGGATGGTGTCAGAGGAATCCCAAGGAATGCGGCAAATGTCAGAGGAATCCCAAGAACTGCGGGGCTAACGCGAGCGGGGATTCGGGCCGTACAATCCGGTATGCGGATCACCATCATCGAGGATGACGACCGCGTGGCGCGCGGCCTGGTGACCGTCCTGGCCCAGGCGGGC
This sequence comes from Nonomuraea sp. B12E4, assembly GCF_039871825.1. Taxonomy (NCBI): domain Bacteria; kingdom Bacillati; phylum Actinomycetota; class Actinomycetes; order Streptosporangiales; family Streptosporangiaceae; genus Nonomuraea; species Nonomuraea sp. B12E4. The sequence goes on from NZ_JBDPME010000021.1 coordinate 135,217, forward strand.
TTCGAGGTCCACCGCATCGCCACCGCCGCGGAGGCCGTACGCGCCGCCCCGGCCGATGTGGTCCTCGTCGACCTGGGCCTGCCCGACGGCGACGGGCTCGACGTGATCCGCAAGCTGCGTGACCGCCCCGAGACCGCCGTCATCGCCGTGACGGCCCGCTCCGAGGAGCACGAGCGGGTCCGCGGCCTACGCGCCGGCGCCGACGACTACATCGTCAAACCGTTCGGCATCCCGGAGTTGCTCGCCCGGATCGACGCCGTCCTGCGGCGCACCCGGGTGGCCCGGGCGCTCAGCCAGCCGGACGAGACGCTGGTCCTCGGCCCGATGCGGATCGGCGTCGGCACCCGCGAGGTGACCGTGGACGGCACGGCGGTGACGCTGACCCGCAAGGAGTTCGAGCTGCTCCTGCTGCTGGCCCGGCGGGCACCCAACGTGGTGAGCCGCGACGTCATCCTCGACCAGATCTGGGGCGCCACCTGGGAGTCCTCCAGCCGCACCCTGGACACCCACATCGCCGCGTTACGGCACAAGCTCGGGCCGGCCGTGGTCATCCGTACGATCCACGGAGTCGGCTACCGGCTCCTGGCCGACCAGCCGTAACCGATCGGCCGACTCGTGCACCGCCGCCTGCTCGTCGTCCTGGTGCCCCTCGCGGTGCTGCTCGTCGCGGCGCTCGGGGTGCCGCTCAGCATCACCGTGGCCGAGCGGGAGATGCAGGAGACGTACGTCGACCGGCTCAACGACGTCGGCCGGTTCGCGTCGCTGGCCGACACCGCGCTCTCGACCGGGCGGACCGAGGCACTCCAGCAGGAGCTGGCCCGCTACCACGAGCTCTACGGCATCCCGGTCGCGGTGATCGACACCTCGGGCACGGTGCTGCTCGGACCCGCCGCCGCCTACCAGCGGGCGGCGCGGGCCGAACCGGCTTTACCCGGCATCGTGACCGCGGCGCTGGCCGGAGCCAGGTCCGAGCCGTCCGGCGAGTGGGCGCCGTGGGACGACTCCGCCCTCGTGGTCGCCGAACCGGTCGGCCGGGACAGCGAGGTCGTCGGCGCCGTCGTGACGGTCTCCGACCTGGCCAGGACGCGCAACCGCATCCTCGTACGCTGGGCCCAGCTCGCCCTGCTCGGGCTGCTGCCGCTGGTCGCGCTGGTGGCCGTCGCCTGGCCGGTGTCGGCGTGGGTGCTGCGGCCGGTGCGGGAGCTGGACGCGGCGAGCTCACGGATCTCCCAGGGCGACCTCACCATCCGCGCGGACGCCGAGGCCGGCCCGGTCGAGCTGCGGCGGCTGGCGGAGTCGTTCAACACCATGATGGACGCGGTCGAGAACGCCGTGCAGCGGCAGCGGGCGTTCGTGTCCGACGCCTCCCACCAGCTCCGCAATCCGCTGACCAGCCTCCGGCTCGCCGTGGAGAGCCTGGAGCCGCACCTGCGCACGACCGGCGGCGGGCATCAGGTGTACGAGGTCGCGGTGGACGAGCTGAAGGCGATGCAGCGGATGCTGAACTCGCTGCAGGCCAGCGCGCGGATGGAGAGCATGCGTACGGCCTCGCCGGTGGATCTCGACGCGGTGCTGGAGACCCGGGTGGACCGGTGGCGGGCGTTGACGGCGACGGCCGGGCAGACGCTGACGGTGGACGTGCCGCCGGGGCTGCGGCTGCTGGAACCGCCGGGCGGGCTGGGCAGCATCCTGGACGAGCTGATCAGCAACGCGTTGCGGCTGTCGGACGCGCGGGTGATCGAGGTGAGCGCCCGAGCCGCCCCCGGCGACGCGGGCACCACCGGTCGGGCGGGCACCGTCACCGATTCCGCGGCCGGAGGTGTGGTCACGATCGCCGTCCGTGACGACGGACAGGGGATCGACGCGTCCGAGCGGGCCCAGGCGCTGCGGCGGTTCTGGCGGTCCCCGCGGCACCAGAACGTGTCCGGGACCGGCCTGGGCCTGGCGATCTGCGCCGACCTGGTGGGGGCGGCCGGGGGTGAGGTGCGGCTGGAGGAGGGCCTGCCGCGACCGGACGGCTCCGGACACGGATTCGCCGCTGTCATCGCACTGCCACTCGACCCACGGGTGACGTCATCACCCGACGCCCCGACCCCGTCCCCCGTCTGAGACCCCGGACCCCAACCCCGGACCCCGCCCCTCGTCCCTCGTCCCTGCTCAGCGTTTGCGGTCGCGGAACCAGGCGGCCGCGCCCGGGTGCAGCGGGATCGACGAGGTGGAGATCCCGGTACGCACGTTGAGCTGCCACGTGTCGAGGACGGCTTCGGCTGCGTCCTGGCCGGCGGAGGGGATCGTACCGGTGTGGTTGAAGATCGTTCCGGTGATGGCGTGGACCAGGTCGTCGGGCAGGTCGTTGCGTACGAGCAGCACGTTCGGCACGGCGACGGTGCCGGTGGCGGGGACGCCGACGTAGGCGGTCGCGGGGATCATGGCCGGCGTGTAGGGACCCGGGAACGCGGTGATGAGCGCGTCGGCCTGCGCCTCCAGCGGGATCAGCCGGACCGGGTGCCGCTGCGCCAGATCCGCGACGGCGGGGGTCGGCACGCCGGTCAGGGAGAACATCGCGTCGATCTCGCCGTCGCGCATCGCCGCCGCCGACTCGGCCTGGCTGATGTACCGGCCGTCGGCGTTCACCCGGCCGAGCTCCAGAACCCGCAGCGACGTGAACTCCGTACCCGAGTCGCGGGCACCGAGTGAGATGCGCTTCCCCTCCAGATCCCGGAACTCGTCGATCTCGGACGCCGCCATGACCGCGAGATGCAGATGACTGTCGTAGAGCCGGCATATGGCCGAGAGCCCCTCGGGCACGCTGCCGTCGGTCGTGATCAGCGCGTCCAGGCTGGTCAGCCCCAGGTGCACCTCACCGGCCCGCAACATCCGGATGTTGTCGGTGGAGGCCCCGCTCGGCACGGTGTCCACGGTGGCCCCCGGCACCTGCGCGGAGATACGTGCGGCCAGCGCTCCGCCGATGCGCCGGTACACCGCCCCCGCCGGCCCGGTGGCCAGCCGCAGGTTGACCCTGTCGACCTCAGGCTGTCGGGAGCAACCGACGAGCAGTCCCCCACCGACCAGGAACACCGCCCGCCGGCTGAGCCGTAACTCCGGGATCAGCACCATGCCGAGATGATATGGACCACAACGGTCAGTTGTAGTTGTGTTGACATCCACTCCGCCCTAAAGGACGGAGATTCCGGTCTGCCGCGCGTGCGGCTCCCGGCGGGTTACCGCTTCTTCGCGCGGTGCCGGAACAGGTCCCGGTCTTACCCGCGCTCCACAGTCGTTTCGTCTCTCCGCCAGCCCGGCGGCGAGAATGTTGACCGCTGCGTTGATGTCCCGGTCGTGGGTGATACCACATCCGCACGTCCACGACCGGACGTTCAACGGCATCGACTCGGCGATGGCGCCGCACGACGAGCACAGCTTCGAGCTGGGGAACCAGCGGTCGATCTTCCCGAAGTGCCTGCCATACCGAGCGGCCTTGTACTCCAGCATGCTCACGAACTGCGACCAGCCCGCGTCGTGCACGGACTTGGCCAGCCTGGTACGCGCCAGGCCGGACACGGCAAGGTCTTCCACGTACACCGCTTGGTTGTCGCGGATGATCCGTGTGGAGAGCTTGTGCGCCCAGTCTCGGCGTGTGCCGGTCACCTTGGCGTACGCCTTGGCGACCACCTGCTCGGCCTTCTTGCGGTTGGCGGAGCCTTTCTCCTTGCGGCTCAGCGCTTTCTGCGCCTTGCGGAGCTTCTTGGCCGCCCGGCGCAGGATACGCGGGTTGTCGATCTTCGTCCCGTTCGACAAGGTCGCGAAGTGCGTCAACCCCAGGTCGATCCCGACCACGGAGTCCGTCTCGGAGTCCGTCTCGGAGTCCGTCTCGGAGTCCGTCTCGGAGTCCGTCTCGGAGTCCGTCTCGGGCAACGGCTCGTCCGAGGTCTCGACCACGAACGACGCGACATACCTGCCCGCCGAATCCTTGATCACCGTCACCGACGATGGATCGGACGGCAGCGACCGCGACCAGCGGACCGGCACGTCCCCGATCTTCGGCAACCGCAGGCGGCCCGACTCGGTGACCTTGAATCGGGCGTTCTTCGTGAACCGGACCGCCTGCCGCGAGTCCTTCCGCGACCGGAACCGGGGCGGGGCGGCCTTACGGCCCTTCCGGCTCTTCCGCTTCCCCGACAGGGAGGAGAAGAAGTCGCGGCAGGCGGTGTTCAGATCGGCGAGCGCCTGCTGCAGCACCACGGCCGAGACCTCGCCCAGCCAGGAGCGTTCCGGCGATGCCTTGGCCTGCGTGATGACCCGCTTGGACAGGTCCCCATCCGAGATGTACGGCAAGCCTCGCATCGGGGCTTCCTGCCTCATGCGCAGCCCATCGTTGAACACCACGCGGGCGCACCCGAACGCCCGCGCCAGCGCGGCCCGCTGGCCGGCGTCGGGATACACCCGGTAGTTGTAACGAAGCCGCACCCACCGGCCATATCATTGGTTTATGGCCGGGCATGAAGGCATCAGAACCGGCAGGCACTGCGTTTCCGCCCTGCACGCGCATTTGGTCTTCGTGACCAGGTTCCGGCACAAGGTGTTCACCGACACCCACCTGAACCGGATGGAGGAGATCATGCGGGACGTGTGCGCCGACTTCGAGACCGAGCCGCGCGAGTTCAACGGCGAGAACAATTCACGTCCACCTGCCGGTGAACTCTCCCCCAAGATCGCCCCGTCCACACTCGTCAACTCGTTGAAGGGCGTGTCCTCACGCAGGATGCGTCAGGAGTTCCCCGAGCCGGCCCGCCACTACTACCGGGCGGAACAAGCTGTGGCCGGGCTCCTCCTTCACCGGGCCGGTGGGCGGCGCACCGCTCAACGTCCCGCGCCAGTACATCGAGCAGCAAAACCATCCCGGTCAGGACACGCTCAGGCCCCAGAGGGCCTTCCCGCGTGGGCCTCCACCCCCGGACTGAAGGCCGGAGCACTGGCCCACATTCTGGTAGCCGATACGGCCGTGGCCGCCGCCCACGTTGACGTACTTCCAGCCGCTCGATGCGGTCTGGGAGACAGCGCTGCTGCCGCCTATCTGATGCGCTGACGGTATTCCAAGGCATAGAGGTGACCGCCCTTGACGAGAATCGAGACTTCAACAGGGCGCATGTCGTCGGAATAGATCACTCTGAACTGCCTTATGACGGGCACTCCCTCCGGCAACTCCAGGCGCTCAGCTTCTTGCACCGTCGGCGGGCGAGTGGACAACAGGTCAGTGAACTCACGCTCGGGATAGCCCAGGTCTGCCAGGACTTGAGGCGCTCCGCCCCTGATTTTCGTGCGGCCGGCCAAGGGAGTGCCGCGTGCGAGGCTTGCCGGATAGTACGACCAGGACAGTTCAACCGGCTCGCCATCGTGACGCAACAGACGGTGACGCAATACGGCGCTGTCATCGCTGTCCAGACCGAGGGCTTCCGCGACGTCCGACGGCGGGGCCTCCTCCCTGACATCAAGGACTTCGTAGGTGTAGCGCTGCGGCGACGGCTCGAAGTAGGCCGAAACCTCCACAGGAAACAACTGCTTGGCTCGAACGTAGACACCCTTGCCGGGGCGGCCTTCCAGGAAGCCCTCGTCCTTGAGCAACGAAAGGGCCCGTTGGACTGTGGCGTTCGCGGTCGCGTACCGGTCAACCAGTTGCTGTGTCGATGGAAGCTGGGCTCCTGGAGGCAGCCTGCCCGCCATGATGTCGGCTCGAATGTCGGCGGCGATCTGCTGATGCCGCGGACGTCCGTCGTGATATCTGACCACAGGGGAGATCCTTCCTGCTCAGACAGAGAGGTGGTATCGAAGGTGACGACCGTACGGAGCCATCGCCATCACACTCACCTCAACCGGGGCGTTGTCACGCGCTCGCGACAGCCGGAAGAGAACCAGCACCCAGTCATGTTCCCGGAGTTGGAGAAGCTGTCGTTCTTCCTCGGAGGCGGGCCGGGCGGATACGTCCTCCTCGATGTGGGCAGGCGGGTAGCCGAGTTCGGCAAGCAGCGTCGGGGCTCCTCCACGGATCTTGCGCGGCTCGGCGAGGGGCGTGTCGCGAGCTATGGCCAGGGAATAGTACGAGTCGGCCAGCTCAACGGGACGCTCATCGAGGAGCACGGTTCTACGCCTCGCGACCACGGTTTCGTGCCCTTGTACGCCGAGAGCGGCAGCGACGTCGCGGGGAGGGCGTACCTCCGCTACTTCACGAAGGATGTGACGCCCCGCATGGCCGTGTTGCGCTGCTTCTTCTGCCCAGGCGTCAGGTTGACCCGCGCCTCGAGGTAGCACGTAAGGCATCGAGACGCTGTGCCAGCTTGGACCGTCCGTCATAGCTCCCTGCTCCTCTTGCCTCTGCCATGGACAGTTGCCACCTAGCCACCTTACTGGCAAGGCGATAAGGATCCTCGGTCAACTGCGGAACCCCTAGGTGCGTTATCGAAATAGCAGTATGGTTGCGCGCGTTGGAGCGTTCGAATGTTGCGGTTCCGGAAGAAAGCGAGCTGCGCAGTGGAGATCATCACGGACTGCATCAGTCCGCACGTGAAAGAGGCACGGGAGGGGCACATGCAGTTGGTCTGGCGACCGCCCTCCAAGGAGCAGCACCGAACTCGCGTCGTGGCCTGGACCTGCCGCTGCCGAGAGATCAGCTACGAACTGTGCCGCGCGGCCGGCCAGTCATTCATTCGCCGGAGCCGTCACGGCGAGGAGGAAAGAACGATCCACGAGACCTACCGGTGGCCCGCGCATAAGGCAGACGAGGTCTGGAAGGCCCTGCTGGAGGGCGAGGTCGTCTGAGGGAAGGACGGCGGTGCGGTTGATGAGAACATCCCGCACCGCCGCCGCCCAGCCAATCCAGCAACCCTGGGGTTGAATTCAGGTTCGCCCTTGCCTGCGGCCAGGGCCGCAGCAGGATCTGGCCTTCAACCAGCGATCCGTCGCCACGGGCTGAAGAGCCGCCGCCGACGAGAATCGTGCGGCCGTCCCGGGCTGAGCGCCACCGGATGCCGGGTCTCGTCCCGGATGGACGACCAGAAGAGGTCGCAGGACAGCACGCCATGCCAGTCAACGAATACGACCTTCCCTGCGAGCGGCACCTGCTTCATCGCCACCAGCTAGGCCACCATCGCGAGCCATGCCAGATGCGCACCCCCGAACGGGCCTTTCCTCTCCCCGACGGCATCGAGCAACCACTTCGCGGTGCCCTCCGCCTGTGCGATCAACTCGGGCGGATATCCGAGCAGGACCTGGTGCTCGGCGAACTCGTCCACGTCATCGAGAATGAGCCGCCCGTCCCGCATCCGCAGGACGTCGAGATCGAGATCCAACATCGTCACCTCACCGTCCCGCCATTCCGGAACGGTGGTGACATCGACGTAGATCTCACACTTGTGCGGCGGCGCGTTGAACGACGCCGTCCACCAGGCGTCCCTGGGAAACAGCATGATCGCGGCCGCCTCCCAGGTGACCGGCGGCGCATCCCCCTTGCGGGCCACCGTCCCGCCTGGCACCCCCGCCCAGACCCCGTGTTCGTCCTCGCCGAGCACCTGGCCCGGATGGTTCCAGTGCAACGTCCCGCCGTACTTGCGATACACGATCCGCACGTCACTCACACAGGGCACCTTATCCACGCCAGAGGCCCCGCAGGCCCTCGACCAGGCCGTGTTGCTCAAGAAGATCGTGCTCAGCCGCTGTGCGGGGTCGCTCGGGCCGCCTGCCCGTAACCCCGTGAAACCCGGTCGAGGGTGGCGTGAAACCCGGGGCGCCGACAGTGAAGGCATGAGCATTACAGAACTCGGACGTACCGGGGGTGGCCCGGCTCCCGGCGGGGGCGTCGAGCCGGCCGTACGTGCGCAAGGGCTGGTCAAGACGTTCGGTGAGCACCGGGCCGTTGACGGGATCGACCTTGAGGTGCGTACCGGCGAGATTTTCGGCGTCCTCGGCCCGAACGGCGCCGGCAAGACCACCACGCTACGGATGTTGGCCACCCTGTTGAAGATCGACGCGGGCCGGGCCGAGATCTTCGGGGTCGATGTGGCCGGCAATCCGCACGTGATCCGCCAGTTGGTCGGTGTCACCGGACAGTACGCGTCGGTCGACGAGAACCTGACCGCCCGCGAGAACCTCTGGCTTTTCAGCCGCCTGCAGGGCATCGCCGCGCCGCGTGCCCGGCGTATCGCCATCGAGTTGCTGGGCCAGTTCGGCCTGGAGGAGGCGGCCGACAAGCCGATCGCGCAGTTCTCCGGCGGCATGCGCCGGCGCCTCGACCTCGCGGCCAGCCTGATCACCAGGCCGCCGCTGATCTTCCTTGACGAGCCGACCACGGGGCTCGATCCGCGTACGCGCGGCCAGATGTGGGACACCATCCGCGGCCTGGTCGCCGACGGCTGCACGGTGCTGCTGACCACGCAGTATCTGGACGAGGCCGACCAGCTCGCCGACCGCGTCGCCGTCATCGACCACGGCCGCAAGGTCGCCGAGGGCACCCCCGACGAGCTGAAGACCGCGGTCGGCAACTCCACCCTCCAACTGCTGCTCGCCGAGCCGGCCGAGGTGCCCGCCGCCGTGACGGTGGTCCGGCGGGTCCTCGGCTCCGACCCGGTCCTCAGCCCGGAGCAGGGCCGCCTCAACGTCGCGCTCGACCAGGCCGACCTGGCCGCGGACGTGCTGATCGCGCTGCGTACCGCCGGGGTGTCGATCTCCTCGGTGAGCGTGGCCAAGCCCAGCCTGGACGAGGTGTTCCTGGCCCTGACCGGCCACGAGACGGACGGCGACGAGAACGGCACCGAGGAGAGGCGATGAGCACCACGATCGCACCCGCCCGCGAGGCGGTCCGGGCCGCCGACCGCGTGGCGGCCGCCCGGCGGCGCGGCTCCATGGGGGAGGCGTTCGCCCAGACCCTGACGATGGCGTGGCGGGCTGTGAAGAAGATGCGCCGCAACCCGGAGCAGTTCTTCGACGTGGCGCTGCAGCCCATCCTGTTCACCGCGATGTTCGCCTACGTCTTCGGCGGCGCCATCGCCGGCGACGTGCAGAGTTACCTGCCCCTGATGATCCCTGGCATCATCGCCCAGACCGTGCTGACGACGTGCATGGTCACGGGCACGCAACTGCGCGAGGACATGGAGAAGGGCGTTTTCGACCGGTTCAAGTCGCTGCCGATCGCCCGGATCGCGCCACTCGCCGGCCCGATGGTGGCCGACCTGCTGCGCTACACGATCGCGGCCACGCTGACCTTCGCGATGGGCCTGGTGATGGGCTACCGCCCGGGCGGCGGGGTGGGCGGCGTGCTCGCCGCGATCCTGCTGGCGATCTTCACGGGCTGGTCGCTGGCGTGGATCTTCACCTGGATCGGTACGATCGCCCGCAGCGCCCAGGCCGTGCAGGGCATCTCCATGATGATCTTGTTCCCGCTGACGTTCCTGTCGAACGCGTTCGTCCCGGTCGACAGCCTGCCCGGCTGGCTGGCCGCGTTCGTCCGGATCAACCCGGTCTCACACCTGGTCACGGCCGCCCGCGACCTCGCCAACAGCGCCCTCGTCAGCGGCGAGGTGGGCTGGACGATCCTGGCCTGCCTGGTCGTCATCGCGGTCTTCGCGCCGCTGTCGGTACGCAGCTACAAGCGGCACATGTGACTCCCCGTCGCGGCCGGCGATCTGCTCGACGAGACTCCGCGCCTCGTCGAGCAGGTCGGCGCCGCGCCGATCGCCGTACTTCGCCCGCACGGCCGCGATCATCCCGGGCGCGACCCGCTCCGCGTACGGTTCGATCCGCTCGAAGGCCATGCTGGGCATGCGGCTGTTGTACGAGAACCGCTCGGCCAGCACCAGCAACCCGATCGCGTCCCGGGGATCGACGGCCTCCCGCAGCAGCCCCCAGGCACCGAGCCCGAAGAGCATCGAACCACACAGCGGGTAGTCCAGAGCGGGATTTTCCGGGCCCAGCAGGTCATAGCCCAGGACGGCGGAGAACAACTCCGCACCGTAGTGAACGTCCTCCGGCGGGGCATGGTACGCGTACGCCGTCAGGGTGGCCGACTCCGCGACGATCGTCCACGGCGTGAACTTCGCGGGCGGCATCCCGGGCAGGCGCAGGTCGCGCGCCCTCTGGACGGCCAGGCGGCATTCCGCGAGCGCGGCGGCCGTCTCGCCACGGGCCAGGGCGATCTCGGCCACGCACAATGAAACTATCGCCATCCCGGCGAGCACCGCCTCGCTGTCGTTGACCCGGATGATCTCGGCGAGCTCGGCCTCCGCGGCGTCGAGGTCACCGTCGTCCAACGCGGAGATCAACAGCACCGAGCGGAGCTGGGTCTCGTCGTCGGTGGCGCCGAGCCGGCTCATCACCGGGACGGCGGTCCGCGCGTGTCCGACCGCCCGCCGGCGGTCACCGAGCTGCATGACCAGGTGGGCCAGCACGGCGTGCATGATCGCGGCGAACCACGGCCCCTCGTCCCTGCGAAGCATCGACAGGGTCCGTTCGGCGGCCTCGACCGCCCCTGTCACGTCTCCCGCGTTCTCCAGGACGTGGACGCTCATCTGCGTCGCCGCCAGCGCCAGGTCATGGTCGTTGCTCCGGCTCAGCTCCGCCAGCCGGCGGCTCAGCTCGGCACCGTCGGCCATGTCGCTCGCGAGCGCCACCGTGGTCATCGCCGCCACGCGGGGATCCGTCTCGTCGCTGATGGGCAGCGCACGGAGCAGGTCGCGCAGCGCATCGCCGCGGTGGTCGGTCACGATGACGATGTTCATGAGCGTGATCAGGAGGGCGGCCCTGGTCGCCTCGACGAGGTCCGGCGGCGGCATCCAGCCGCCGACCACCTGGGTGATCGCCTCCCAGTGCACGAGGAACCGGGGGTGGTCGCCCCGAACCACCCACAGCGAGCCGACGCCGGCCAGCAACTGGACCGTCGTGGCCGGATCGGGCTCGCCGAGCGCCTGCCGGAGCAGATCGGCGAGATTGCTCTCCTCGGCGCGCAACGCGTCGACCGCCGCGTACTGCGCCGGGCTGAACAGCTTGTTCGCGTGTTCCAGGGCGTAGGCCGTCGCCCAGGCCCGCTGCGCCGCCCGGGCGGACTCCTCCTCGCCGGCCTCCCTCAGCCGCAACCGCCCGAACTCCCTGACGGTCTCCAGCATCCGGTAGCGCAGGCCGTACGCGGTCTCGCGGACGGCCAGCATCGACTGCTCGGTCAGCGCGTCCATGACCTGCAGGGCGTCCGGACCCAGTACGTGCTCGGCGGCGGCCAGCGTGAACCCGTCGCCGAACAGCGACAACCACCGCAACGCCCGACGTTCGGGCTCGTCCAGCAGGTTCCACGACCAGTCGATGACCGCGAGCAGCGTCTGGTGCCGGTCGGGAGCCGTACGGTTGCCGCCGCGCAGCAGGGCGAACCGGTCCGCCAGGCGCCGCGCGATCTCCTCCACCGACATCACCCGCACCTTGGCCGCGGCCAGCTCGATCGCCAGCGGCAGCCCGTCGAGGCGGGCGACGATCTCTTCGGCCGCTCCCTCGTCGATCCGCACCCGCGGGCGGGCGGCCGTGGCGCGCTGGCGGAACAGCTCCACCGCGTCGCCCGTGGGCAGCTCGCCGAGCAGGTAGACGCGTTCGGCGGGGATCGACAAGGGGGCGCGCGAGGTGATCAGCACCCGCAGGTCGCGGGTCGTCACGCTCAGGAACGCCACCAGGTCGGCGACGGCCTCGATCACGTGCTCGCAGTTGTCCAGGATCAGCAGCGCCGGGGCCTGGTCGAGATGCTGGGCGATCCGGGCGCGGATGTCGGAGCGCTGCTCGACGGTCCTGGCACGGCGCCCGCGGACCGAGTCACGGACCCCGAGCGCCGAGCCCACCTCGCCCACCACGCCCTCCGGCGAGGAGACGCCGACGAGCTCGACGAAGTGGGCGACGGGCTGCGCGGCGTTCCTGCCGACGACGTGGGCCAGCCGCGTCTTGCCGAGCCCGCCAGGGCCGACGATGGAGACCACCCGGTTGGTCTGCAGCAGGGCGTGCAGGGCGCGGATGTCGCCCTCGCGGCCGAGCAGGGAGGAACCGTCGTACAGGATGCCCGCACGCACCGGCCGGTCGGCGGCTAGGAGTTCGGCGTACACGCGGGCGAGCTCGGGTCCCGGTTCGGTGCCGAGCCGCGCGACCAGGCCCGCGCGGTAGCGCTCGTAACGTTCCAGCGCGGCACCGGCCCCGCGGACGGCGGCCTCGCTGCGCAGCAGGCAGGCGAGCAGCTCCTCGTCGTGCGGCCGATCGGCCGCGACCTCCTCCAGCAGCGTCAGCGCGCCCTCGTGCGCCCCGCTCCGGCCCCACGCGACCGCGGCCACGCGCCGCGCCTCGGCCACCGACGCCGCCGCGGCCCCCCTCAGCTCGCCGAGCGCGCCCGTGGCCTCCTCCAGGCCGCCGTCCACGAGACCCATGGCCTGTTCGGCGTGGCGACGGGCGAGCACCGTGTCGTCCTCGCCCAGTGCGGCCCGCGCCTGCTCCACCAGCCTGCCGAGCAGCAACGCGTCCACCTCGCCCGCGGCGAGCCCGAGCCGGTAACCATGCGGGATCCGCTCCACGACGTCGGCCCCGGTCGCCGCCCTGGTCCGTGAGACGACCACCTGCAGCGCCTTGGTCGGATTGGCCGGCGCCTCCTCGGGCCACAGCTCCTCGACCAGGCGCTCGTCGCTGACCCCCGCACGCCCGTGCATGGCGAGCACGGCCAGCAGGGTCTGCGCGCGACCACCGACCACGCGCACACCCTGCCAGCGGACGCCGTCGAGCAGGACCAGTGAGGGGGACACACCCACAGCTTACGGACGAGTCACACGTGAGGAGCGTGGACCGCGATCACGTCTTCACGATTCGGTCACCACGACGTCCTGGCTCCTGACGAACATGACGCGGTGGCCGAACTGGATCTGGTGGTATTCCTGGGTGCCGCGAACCACGCGATGTCCGCTCACGTCGAAGGTCTTGGCGTGGTAGTGCTCTCCGATGGTGGTCAGGCCGACCGTGTACGACTGTTCAGCCGGGAACTTGTACTGCAGCGGGATCAGGGGCTCCATCATCACCCCCGATGGTGCCGCCTCCGGCTCCGGGTGGGCGCGGCCGTACACGGGGACCGATGCGAGGCCCGGCCGGGGCGTCGCGATCCGGGTACGGCTGGGGACGGCCACGGGAAGGGACTCCGGGTTGTGGAACCACGCCTTCTGTCCCAGGTACCAGATGGCCGTCCAGTCGCCCTGCCGCTCGGCGACGACGTAGCGCTGGCCGGTGACGGCGCGGGCGGCGTGGTCGTACACGCTGTAGGTGGATTCGCCCCTCGGGTGCTTCCCGATGTCCTTCACAAGGGGCGCGTCCTCGCGCGGTTCGGTGTGCAGCCAGATGGAGGCCGAGCCGTGCGGGCGGCAGTCATCGCCGGGATTCGCCTCGTCGCAGCCGGTGTATTTCGGACGGTTGCGGTCGTAGTCGGGCAGGATCATGACCGTGGCCGTGGTGGCGTCGCCGTCGGGACGCAGGGGCGCGCCCATCAGCTCGAAGAAGTGGGCCCAGTCCCAGTACGGACCCGGGTCCTCGTGCATCGTCTCCACCTTGTCCGGCAGCAGGCCGGGCACGTTGTCATGGCCGATGATGTGGGCGCGGTCCAGCGGGATGTCGTATTTGTCGGCCAGGAAACGCACGAGCTTGGCGGACGTGCGGTACATCGCCTCGGTGTACCAGAAGCCGCCGGCGGCGAGGAAGCCCTCGTGTTCCAGGCCGATGGCCTTGGTGTTGACGTACCAGTTGCCGGCGTGCCAGGCCACGTCCTTGGTGCGTACGTGCTGGGCGAGGTGGCCGTCGTACGCGCGCAGCGTGTAGTGCCAGCTCGCCTTGCCGGTCGGGTTGTGCACGATGCAGATCGACGGGTCGTACTCGACCTCGGTGTCGTGGATGACGATGTAGTGGATCGTCTGGCTGTTGGGACGGTCGGCGAGGTCGTGGTTGCCGTACTTGCCGTTGCCCAGGTCCTGGTACGGCGCCGGGATCCACTCACAGGCGATCGAGTCGGGGCACTCCACGGCGTCGGCGCGGGCCAGGCGGGGCAGGTTCAGCCTGGTCAGCCAGAAGCGGGTCGGGCTCACCTCGGGAGAGGGGGCCAGCGTCATCTTGGTGCCGTTGTCGGGCACCCGGGTGACGCCCTCGCGGATGACCTCGTACACCTCGTCGGCGAAGGCCGCCGCGGCCTCCTCGGTCGAGGCACCCGAGTAGCGCGCCACCGCGCCGTACCAGTCGGCGGGGTCGGCGCTCGCCGGGGCGCCCAGGGCCCGCTGGTAGTCGGCGAGCAGCGCCGCGCCGCCGGCGATGTTGGCCGCCGGGTCCTTGCGCAGGCGGTCGCGGCTCGTCCCGGTCAGCTCGGCGGCGTGCTCCAGAGTGTGCTGCGACGCGTGCCGGCCGCCCCGCCGCCCCATGGAGGACTTCGGCGGGAGCGAGCCGTCCCCGCGCAGGTCCCCATCCCCGTCGGGGTGGTGCCGGCGCGACCTGCCCAGCGCGGCACCGTCGGTGAGGTGCATGGGGCCGAACCCCGCGGCCGTGCTGGGCCCGCCGCCGTTGCAGTCCCAACGCGACTGCAGGTACGACACGGCGAGCAGGACGCGTTCCGGTACGCCGTGCCTCTTCGCGGCCTTCGCGAACGCCTTGGGCATCCTGGTCACTGAAACCACCTCCGCATGCACGTTCGCAAGGAGGCACCCGAACCGGCGGGCGACATGACCTGACTTTCCGCTTTCTTGTGGCAACTATTCGGAACGGACGGCGTCGTACCTGGTGACGCGGTCGATCAGGCGGCGGCCCGCCGCGACCTCCGCCTCCGAGACGTCGAACCCTCGCTCCTTGAGGGCGACGCTCAGCTCGCCCGCGGTTCGCGGGGCCCGCTGGAGCTCGCTCAGCAGCGCGGCCACCCGTCCGTCGGGATCGCTGAGGAATCGAGCACGACCACCGCGAGCTCAGGACCGGCCTGAGACACTTTGGTTGAGCAAGGCGAACGTCTCATGCTGTTCCGGTGCGCCGGCTCTCGTCGCGATGGCGTGCGCGTGTCGCCAAGCCGACCGGGCCGCGCTCTCCCGCCCCGTACGCTGAAGCACACGTCCCAGCGTGATCAGCGTTCTGGCCTGGGCGAGCCGCTGCCCGGTTCGCCGGAAGACCCGTAGCGCCTCCTCACAGTGCTCCTCGCAGAAGGCCAGCTCGCCCAGGCCGAGGCGCGCGGCCGAGATGGCGTTGTGTGTCTTGCCCAGTGCCAAGGGGTACCCATTGTCCGCCAGATGCCGGGCATGGTCGGCGTGGGCCAGCGCCTCGGTGTGAAGCCCTCGGAAGCGGGCCAGCTCCGACCGCGCCAGCAGCAGCTCCACCTGGTTCGGCACGTTGCTGGTGTGTTCGGCGACGGCCGCGGCCGCGGCGAGGTGGCCGGCGGCGTCTCCGGCATCCCCGCGCCGGACGCTCGCCAGCGCCAGCCCGATCAGCGCGCGCACCTCGATTTCGTGGTTCTCGACGCTCTTGGCCACGGGTACCGCCTCCGCCAGGACGCGCAGCGCGGAGTCATAGCGACCGGCCTCCAGATGCACGCCACCGAGGGATTCCAGCGCCATGGCCTCCGCGTACGAGGATCCGATCTCGCGCCCGACGGACCATGATTTGCTGAGTGTGGCGAAGGCGTCCTCAAGCCGGCCCATCTCCCGCTGAATCACTCCGAGGTTGGTAAGGACGACGGCCTCGAGTCGGCGCGTGCCGATCTGGATGGCCGCGGCGAGCGCCTGGCGGTGGCGCGCTTCCGAGTCGTGCAAGCGACCGAGGTCGAGATAGAGCGAGGCCAGATTGCCGAGACTGGACGCCTCGCCCGCGCGGTTGCCGAGCTCGCGATCGATCGCCAGGGCTCGCCGGAACCGGCCGATGGCCTGCTCGGGCGCCCCGGCCTGGGCGAGAGCCACCCCGCTGGCGCGCAGCACGGCCGATTCTCCCGTACGCCAGCCCACGCGGCGCAGGAATGGCAGCGCCTGGCGGTAGGCGTCTATGGCGGCGTCCAGGTCGGCGATCCGCCACTGTGCATAGCCGATGCACAGCAGCATCGCGCCCTGTCCCATGCTGTCCTGCTCGATGCGGGCGGCCTTGAGGCCAAGCTCGGCGATGCGCAGCGACTCGGGGACGGGCCAGTTCCAGGGCAGGACGTCTCTCAGGGCATCGGCCAGCCGCCACGCCATGAAGTACGGGCCGCGCTCCGCCGCGCGGGCGATCAGCGCGGCGATGGTGTTCCACTCCCGGTAGAGCCAGTCCTTCGCGTCGGCCATGCTGCCGAAGGTGAGCGGCATCACCTCCGTGACCGGTCCGTCCGGCGCCGGTTTGACCGCGCACGCATCGACGTGCTCACCCACGGCGACGATCGTCCGCAGGTAGAAGTCGAAGTACCGGTTGATGGCGGCCTCGCGCTCGGCGGGCGGGTCCTCCTCCTCGGCCCGCTCCGCGGCGTACGTGACCAGCAGGTCGTGGCAGGTGTAGCGGTCCGGTCCCGCGTTCATCAGATGGACCCGCGCCAGGTCGTCCAGGAGCTTGGCCGTGTCCGCCGGGGAGTAGCCCGACAGTGCCGCCGCGCCCGCGACGGTGACCCCGGTGTTCGGCACCAGCCCGATCAGCCGGAACAGCCGCCGCCCCGCCGGGGCCAGCGCCTCATGCGATCGGCCGACCGCGCCGCGCACCGCCGTACGCCGATCGCCCTCGACCTCCAGGTGGGAGAGAAGATCGTGATCGCCGAGCTCGGCCACGTACTGGGCGAGCGTCTTGTGCGGGCTGCCCGCCACCTTGGCGCCCGCCACCCGCAGGGCCAGCGGCAGGCGCGCGCAGAGTTCGGCCAGGCGCGCGGCGGTCTGCGGCTCACTGCGGACTCTGTCCTTTCCGATGGTTTCGGCGAGCAGATCGATGGCTTCGTCCTGGTCCAGCACGTCCAGCGTGACCGACCCGGCCGACTCCAGCGCCACCAGGCCGCTCAGCCGGTCGCGGCTGGTGACCAGCATCCGGGATCCGGCTTCGGGGGGTATCAGCGAACGGATCTGGTCCGGCTCGGCGGCGTTGTCCAGCACCACGAGAACACGCTGTCCGGCCAGGATCGACCGGTACAGGCCGATCTGGGCCTCCAGCTCCACGGGGATGTCCTGCACGGGCCAGCCGAGCGCCCGGATCAGACGCGGCAGCGCCTCGGCCGTGGTCATCGGCGGCGCCTGGTCGAACCCCCGCAGGTCGAGGAAGAGCTGCCCGTCGGGGAACCGCTCCGCCACGCGATGAGCCCAGTGGACGGCGAGCGTGGTCTTGCCGACTCCGGCGCCCCCGACCACGAGGATCACCTGCGCGGCCGAAACCTCGTCCAGTCGTTCGAGCTCCGCCTGCCTGCCGACCAGCCGGCCCACCGCCGGCGGGAGCTGCCGGGGAACGATGCGGCGAACGGTCTCGCCTACGGGCAGGGTGAGCGCCTCGTCGTTCCCCAGGATCGCCGCGTGCAGGCTCTGGAGCTCGGTGCCCGGTTCGACGCCCAGCTCGCCCGCCAGCACCGTCCGGACCCGGCCGTACATCTCCAGGGCCTCGGCCCGCCTGCCGGACCGGTGGAGCGCCAGGATGAGCTGCCGCCAGACGCGTTCGTTGAGCGAGTTGGCCTCGGCGAGCGCCCGTAGCTCGCCGATCAGCTCCTCGTGCAGGCCCAGCCTCAGGCGGATATCGGTCCAGTCGGATCGGGCGGAAAGCGCCAGTTCCTCCAGATCGGCGACGCGAGGCGCCACGGAGGACGTGAGCAGCGCGTCCTCAGCGGGTCGGCCACGCCACAGCGACAGGGCGGTCCGGTAACCGTCGTTGGCCGCGGCCAGCTCTCCGGCGTCCGCGTGGCGGCGGGCCTTGCTCAGTGTGTCCTCGAAGACGAGCAGGTCGAGCTGGGTCCGCTCAAGACTGAGGAGATAGCCGTGGTCCTGGGTGATGAGCTGGGGGGCGACCGTTCGGCGGAGGCGGGTGACGTAGCTGTGGATGTTCGATACGGCCGACGCGGGCGGCTCATCCCACAGGCAGTCGATCAGGCGCTCCAGGGAGATCGGCGTATTGGGGTAGAGCAGCAACACGCCGAGGACGGACCGCTGCTTTCCCGAGAGATGCACGGGCCCGTCCGCGGAGTGGGCCTGAACAGCACCGAGAATCCCGAACACGGTCACAAGCGACCTTTGATCATCATCGAGACACGTTCTACACCGGCCACCGAGGCCACGCAAGGCGATCCGCGGGAGATGGGACCGTCCGTGCGGCTGTAAGGCTGCTTCACGTGGTGTGAGCTGCGCGAACGCACTCCGGAAGATCCGTTATCGTGCGTTCCGCATCGTGAGAATGTATCTCGCGGTAAGCGCGACGGCACGGTCCGCGTCATGGGACAGATCCGCGAGGGCACGTGATGTCGTGGTTCCCGGGATGTCCGCGAGCGCCTGTGTCAGCCGTCGGCGCGCGGACGATTCGTCGGTGCCGTGGGCGAGGCAGTCAACGAGCCTCGTGCCGATCTGATCCGCCAATGCTGAGTCACTCGCCAGCGTGCTCAGCGCATCGGCTGCGTCGGCGTCGTTCGCCCCCTCGACGATCATGTCGATGAGCGTCGGAACCGCGCCGGCCACCCCACGTGCCCCGAGCGCCAGCGCCGCCCACCTGCGGACCACGATGTCGGAGTTCGTGAGGGCGTCCTGCAGCAGGGCGGTCGCCCCACCGTTCGGAATCTCGGCGATGGACTGGACGGCACGCTTCCGCACCTCGGGTGCCGGTGAGCCGAGGCCCTCGGCCAGCAGGGCCAATGCGTCCTCGCCCGATTGCGCCAGAGCCCATCGAAGGGCTCCGGCGACGTTCGGGTCCGTCTCGCTCAGCGCTGCCTCGACCAGCGCTTCCACCGGCACCGGAACCTCATCGACCGAGGACAGGGCCGCGCGCTGGCGCTTCCCGGCGCTCTCCGACCCCAGGGCCTGGAGGAGTGCGACGATCTGGAGGACTTCGTCCCAGCCGGCGGGTTCCGCGGCACCGATCCGACGGAGTCGAGTGAGCAGCTCCGTCTCGTTGGCGATGCGTTCTCGCGTCTGGCGGATGAGGTCGTCGACGAGTTCCGAGGGCGTGAAGCCGGGATCATCGAGCGCGCGCCCGACTTCACGCAGCGACAGCCCCAATGACCGCAGACTCTCGATATGGAAGATCCGCCGGATGTCCTCGCTGGAGTACTCTCGATAACCGGCCCGGGTACGACCCGTCGGCCGCACCAGGCCGAGCGAGTCGTAATGCCTGAGCATGCGGGCGCTGACCCCGGACCGTCGTGCCACATCACCGATCAACACTGCCTGTCACCCCTCCTGGCCGGTCGTGCCGAGGGCCACGACGCGCTTCGCCTCCTCGATCGCGAACTCGAATCCGGCATCCGGGTCGCGCAACAGCCGTTCCGTGGCGATCGCGTGCTGTCGCACGCGCGGGTCGGGATCCGTCATCGCGGCGCGCAGGGTCGGCATGATCACCTCGCCGAGCGCGATCAGCGCCCGGCTGAGGCTCATATGTGTCTCACGCTCGCCGCGCCCGAGCTGCGTCGCCAGCACTGCGGCCAACTCTGATTCTTCCCCTTCGGGTACGAGTACGACCGCTGCTCGCCAGGCGCTGCGCGCCACCTCGTCGTCGGCGTCGGTCAGAAGTGCCCGGGTGATCGCCGGCCACGCCTGCCGATCCCCGATCTTGGACAGGGTGTGCAACGCCTGGCTTCGTGCCTGCGCACGCTCCGAGCGAAGCTCGTCGATGAGCTTGGGGACCGTCATGGATGCCGGGTGGCGGGTGAGTGCCCACGTAAGCATGTCACGCACGTAAAAATCGGGCTCGATCGCGCATCGTTCGATGAGCTTGCCGATGAACCGCGGGTCTGGGGTCGTACCGAGCGCCAGCACTGCCTGCAGCCGCGCCGACGAGCCACCCTCCAGCCCCTGGAGGGCTCGCGTCGTATTCGTGTCCTCTTCCGGGGTCATCAGGACCACCTCCCTCGGCCACAGTGAAGAGGTTGTCACTGTGTCAAGGTCAAACGAGGTCACGCGAGTGGGTGCTGTGGTCGGTCATCAGTGCTCACGCTCCGTGGGAGCTGGACCACTACCGTTGACCCCGGGTGGCGCGCCTGCGGTCAGCGAGATTGCGGCCCGGCCGGCGCCGCGGGTACGGGCGGGACCGTGCCGGCGGGCCAGGGGCGGGCGTTCAGGGCATCGAGGGCCTGACGGGCCGTGGCCAGCTTCTCGTAGAGGAACAGAACCGGGTGGCCCGCGGCCATCGTGACCGCGACACGCAGGGCGGCCTGCGGTCCTTCGGCGGTGGCGAGGTCGATGCCGGGCCGGACCCGGCGCATGGCCGCGCTGATCAGGCCGGTCATCTCACCGGGCCGGCGGCCGCGCTTGTCGGCGTCCTCGTAGACGACCACCCGGCCGAACCACGCGGTGACGGCCTCGGCCGAGCGGGCCACCAGGTCGTCGCGGCGGTCACCGGGCAGCGTGATCGCGGCCACGGGCTCGCCACCCCAGACATCACTGATCATGCGGCCGGTCGCGTCGAGCGCGGCGGCGTTGTGCCCGTAGTCCAAGATCACCGGGCCGCCGCCGGCCAGGTAGACGTGGCCGCGTCCCGGGTTCGACTCCTCCGGCGTGAACGTACCCAGCGCACGCCGGATGTCCTTCGCGCTGACCCCGAGCCCGCGGCAGGCCGCCACCGCGGCCAGCGCGTTGGCGATCACGTGCGGGGCGAGCCCGCCGAACGCGCCGGGCAGCTCGGCCACGCTGAGCAGCGCCCGCTCCCGGTCCCCGTCGGCCTCGACCAGCTCGCCGTCGCGAAGCTCGTAGGCCAGGCCGCCCGCGTGCCGGTGCCGTTCGATGATCGGGTTGCCGTTCACCAAGCTGAAATACCTGATCACGGGCGCCTGCCTGCGCACCCGCGGCCGGTCGGCGAGCGCCGCGACCATCGGGTCGTCGGCGTTCAGCACCACGGTCCCGCCCTCGCGAACCTCCTCCGCGACCAGCGCCTTCACCCCGACCAGCCCGTCGAGATCGTCCACGCCGTCCGCGCCCAGGTGGTCGGCGGTGATGTTGGTGACCACGGCCACGTCGGCCCGGTCGTAGCCGAGCCCGCCGCGGATGATCCCGCCGCGTGCCGTCTCCAGCACCGCGGCCTCGATGCTGGTGTCGTCGAGCACCATGTCCGCGGACCGCGGGCCCGAGGCATCGGCGTCGTAGATCAGCCGACCGCCGGAATAGACCCCGTCCGTGGTGGCCATCCCCACCCGCATTCCGGCCTGGCTCAGGATGTGGCCGATCATGCGGACCGTCGTGGTCTTCCCGTTGGTCCCGGTGACCGCGACGACCGGGATCCGGGACGGGGCGCCCGGCGGGTAAAGGCTGTCGATCACCGCGCGGGCCACGTCCCGCGGCGTGCCCTCGGCCGGGGACAGGTGCATCCGCAGCCCCGGGCAGGCGTTGATCTCGATCACGGCTCCGGGCTCGGCACCGCCGTGACCGGCCCCGCCGCACCGCATCGGTGCCGCGATGTCGGCCAGCCGTACGTCGATGCCGCAGACGTCCAGGCCGGCCACGGCCGCGACCCGGCGGCACACGTCCGCCACGTCCTCGTGCACCAGGTCGGTCACGTCACGGCTGGTTCCGCCGGTGGACAGGTTCGCGTTGCGGCGCAGCGTCACGAGCCGGCCGCGGGCCGGGACCGACGCCGGGTCCAGACCCTGGGCCTCCAGGTGGGCAAGCGCGTGCTCGTCCAGCTTGATCTTGGTCAGCTCCCTGGAATGGCCCTCGCCCCGGCGCGGGTCGGCATTCACCACGTCGACGAGTTGGGCGATGTCGGAGGCGCCATCGCCGGTCACCGAGGCCGGCCGCAGCTCGGCCGCGGCCACCACCTGGCCGTCGACCACCAGCACCCGGTAGTCGGTGCCGGGCACGTACTTCTCCACGATCGCGCCGTCGCCGCCGGCCGCCGCCTGGGCGTAGGCCGCGGCTGCCGCGGCGGCGGTGGTCACGCCGACGGTCACGTTGGCACCGTGGTTGCCGTGGCGCGGCTTGATCACGACGGGCTCACCGAGCCGGTCCAGCGCCTCGGCGGCGTCGGCCGCGCTCCAGACCACCACCCCTTCGGGCACCGGGATGCCCGCGCCGGTCAGCAACTGCTTGGCCAGCATCTTGTCGGCCGCGATGTCCACGCCGATCGCCGACGTCTGCTCGGTCAGCGCGGCGCACACCAGCCGGCGACAGCGCCCGTAGCCGAGCCGCAGCAGGCTCAGCCGGCCGACCCGGCGTACCGGTATCCCCCGGCGGCGGGCCGCGCCCGCGAGCGCGGCCGTACTCACACCGAGGCGCTCCCGCTCCACGACCCGAGCGATCCTGGCCAGCTCCAGCGGCAGGTCGGGAACGCGTCCAAGAAGAACGTGCTTGACCGTGGTGATGGCCAGTCCCAGCAGTTCGGCCGGCACCGAGGACTGCGCGGGCTCGTCCTGCGGGCACTCGGTCATCACGTCGTAGCGGCCGTCGGCACCGGCCCACGTGGTACGGCCCAGGTACACGTCACGGCCCACCAGGCTGGACAGCTCCAGCGTCACGTGCTCGGTGACGTGGCCGAAATAGGTGCCCTGGGCCATCGCCTCCAGGAACCCGCCTGGACGCCCGGCCGCGCAGTGGTGCTCGGCCAGCCCGGGCAGGGCCGCGGTCAGCCGGTCGGCGAAGCCTGGGCACTCGGTGGTCTCCCGGCCGGTCAACTCCTCGAGTTCGAGCCGTGCGACGATGACCGGCCGGCTGCTGAATGAGTTGGGTCCGCTCAGGTGACGCAGGTCGTCGAGGCGCACGGGACGCTCCCTAAGGGTTGGGCGGATGGGCGTGATCAGTACCGGTCGTGCGCAGGCCCGATGGCGGCCTCGCGGGTCACGATGTCGAAGACGCACCCGGCGGGCAGCAGGTGCAGCCGGACACCGAACAGGGTGATCGGGTCCTCGTCCCCGGCGGCGTGGATGACCGTGGCGTTCTGCCCGTCAGCGACCGTGGCCACGCCGGTGCCGAGCACCTCGAAGCGGGTGCCGTCGACCAGGATCCCGGTGTTCTCGCCGATGCCGACGCCCAGTTGCTCCGGGTCGAGCGCCATGGCGCTGAGCAGCCGGGGAAGCCGGCCGCGCTCGCTGAAGTGCATGTCGATGATGAGCGCCTTCGGGAGCAGGCCGAGCCCGGGACCGGTACGGACCGTGGCGGCGGACACGCCGGGACCCTCGCCGCCCAGGATCATCGTGCGGCCCATGGCGGTGGCCCCGGCGCTGGTCCCGGCGATGACCACGCCGCCCGTGCGCAGCCGGTCGCGCAGGATCTCGTTGGCCCGCGAGCCGACCAGGGCGCGTAGCCGCGACTGGTCGCCGCCGGAGAAGAACACGCCTGTGGCGTCGTCGAGGAGCTTGGCCGTGTCGTCGTCGTCGGCGTCGGAGCGTCCGCGCAGCCGCAGTTCCTTGGTGTGGTCCACGCCGAGCTTGCGGAACACCCGCTCGTAGTCGGCGCGCACCTCCTCGGGCACCCCGGTGGCCGTGGTGACCAGTACGATCCGGGCCGCCTCGCCACCACACAGCTCCACGAACCGCTCAAGCAGCCCGGAGCCGCGGCACTCGGCGCCCCCGATGACAAGCAGGCGGCCCGGATCATCGGGCTTATCCTCTTCTTCCGCGTCCATGTCCCCTCCTCGACCAACTGTTACCCTTCGTGTTCGATATCAACCGAGAGCAACCATTTTGGCCCGTATGGGACGATCTGGGGGGCAGGATCGGAGCGCAGAGCGCCGTACTTCGTCCTCGTACGGCAAGGTCCGTGATGGCGTGCCCGTCGAGCGACGTCCGGACCCGTGGGAGCGGGAGGAAAATATGAGCCGGTGTTTCCAGGTTGGCGATCAGGTCCTCTGGAACCCCTCGAACGGAGTCGCCGGCCTGTTCATGCGATCAGCGGAGGCGCTCGCACCCGAGACGGGATTGCCGACGGGACTCGGCCCCATGGAGAGCGACGAATGCCAGATCGACCTGACCGCTGGATCCGCAGCCTCATGCTCCACCGCCGTTGGCATCATCGGCTGGTCGCCTCGGGCCGGCCGGCGTTGTCCGTCCGGGCAGGTAGGAGGAGGGCGGTGATGACCACGGCCACCGACAGCACCGCGCCGATCACGAAGGCCAGCCGCATGCCGTCGAGGTTGGCGAGGACCTCCGTGGCTCCCGCGGACTTCAGGACATCGGCTCGCGCGCTCATCACGGTGATCACGAGCGCGGTGCCGATGGCCGCGGCGACCTGCTGCAGCGTGCTGAGGATCGAGCTGCCGTGGGAGTAGAGCCGCGGGGGAACCGCTCCGAGCCCGAGGGTGAACACCGGGGTGAAGGTCGCGGCCAGACTCACCATCAGCAGCGCGTGCAGGCCAAGGAGCTGCCAGTACGGCATGGTCATCGTGACCTGGGTGAAACCGGCGAGCGCGAGCATGATCCCGATCGAGCCGGGGATGGTCAGGACCCGGCCACCGAACTGGTCGAACAAGCGGCCGACGGTCGGACCGAGCAGACCCATCGCCAGGCCGCCCGGCATGACGAGGAGCCCGGTCTGCAGGGGGCTGAGTTCGCGGACGTTCTGCAGGTACAGCGGCAGCAGGACCATCGAGCCGAGCATCGCCAGGAACGCCACCGACATCAGGATCAGCGCGACCGTGAAGGTGCGGTGGCGCAGGGTACGCAGGTCCACCAGCGGCACGCCGCGCTTCTGCAACGAAAGCTGGCGGACGACGAAGACGGCGATGGTGACCAGCCCGGCCGCCACGATCGCGGCGGCAACGCGGACGTCACTGCCCTCGAACCGGCTGAGCCCGTACACCAGGCCGCCGAAGCCGGCCGCGGCGGTTACCACACTGAACCAGTCGATGGTGCTGACCTGGGGCTCGCCGATGTTCTTGAGGTGCTTCAGGCCGCGCCACGTGACCACGGCGGCGATGGGGAGCACCACGGCGAACAGCAGGCGCCAGGACCCGAAATGGAGGATAGCCCCCGAGATCGTCGGACCCATGGCGGGCGCGACCGAGATGGCCAGGGTGACGTTGCCCATCACCCGGCCCCGGTTGGCCTCGGGCACCACCTGCATCAGCGTGGTCATCAGCAGCGGCATCATCACGGCCGTTCCGGACGCTTGGATGATGCGGGCGCCGAGCAGCACCTCGAACGACGGCGCGACGGCGGCCACCGCGGTGCCGAGCAGGAACAGACCCATCGCGGTGGCGTACGCGCGGCGGGTGGACACCCGCTGCAGGAACCACCCGGTGATCGGGATGACCGCGGCCATGGTCAGCATGAAGGCGGTCGAGAGCCACTGCGCGGTCTGCTCGGTGATGTGCAGGGCACTCATCAACCGCGGGATCGCATTGATCATGATCGTCTCGTTGAGGATGACCACGAATGTGGCGAGCACCAGCAGCCTGATCACGGCCGGGGTGCGGCCGGAAACGGCAGCCGCGGTCTTGGTGGGTTGCGGGCTGGACACGATGCCTCGCTCATCTGGGTTGTCGGGCATAACGTGCCCAGGGCTGGTATCGCGGCCTTTGGTCTCACGAACAATCATCGTCATACACATACTGACTGGCGCCACGGACAAGACTCACCGATCGAGCCCCAACAATGTGGCAAGTGATGCGAGATGTCACCTGGATTTCACCGGCGGCGGGATTCAGATCGTATGAGGAACCGGTGGATGCGGCCTGCTCGGTGCTGACCGGCAGCATGGCAGGCCGGTTCTGGCGAGGTGGCCCGTACGTTTGGTGTCGGAGCCTGACGAACCCTGAGGAAAGCGGCCGTGAGCGGAAGGCTCAGAGATTGCACTCCTCCAGCTCGTCCAACAGGTCAGCGATGATCGAATCCTCGTCGTCGAAGGTCAGCCACCAGTCAGCGAACGCTCGCCCGTACTCGACGAGCGCGGCTTGGTAGATGGCGGCGGGGTCCTCGACGGGCGTCAGCCCCAAGGTGCGCCTGAGCCACGCGACGTAGGCCCCATGGGCGGGCTCGCCCTCGTCCTCGGCCGCGAGCAGGCGGAGCAGCTCGGGTAGATCGCGCGCCGCGATGTACAGCTCCCCGTCGTCGCCGCAGAAGATCACCGGCAACCTGGCGAGATCCGTGCCGCTGTCATGCTTCCACAGGGCATAGAAAGAGCCGGAGGCTGTGGCCGGCTCCAGATCAAGCCCTAACCTTGACCCATGCCAGAAACGAACCCAGGCCTGAGCATCGGGCAGGTCGCCGAACGCACCGGCCTGAGCGTCCACGCGCTGCGCTTCTACGAACGCGAGGGCATCCTGGTCGCACCCGTACGGCGTGGCCCAGGTGGCCGGCGCCTCTACAGCGACAGGGACGTGGAGTGGCTGTCTGCGTCAACCTGCGCGCCTCCGGCATGTCACTGCCCGCCATCCGCCAGTACGCTGACCTCGTGAGGCAGGGCGTGGGCAACGAAGAGCACCTGCTGACCCTCCTGCGGCAACACCGGGACCAGGTCACCGCGCAGATCGAACAGCTCACCGAGTCCCTCGGCACGGTCACCCACAAGATCAGCGCCTACAGTCGGCAACTGGCCGAAGGCGCCACCGGCCCGATTACGTGCACCGCTCCGCAGAGCAGCTGACAGCATCCCGCAGGCAGCCGATGCCGAGGTTCCGGCTACGAGCATGCGATCCGCCCCCGAGCGGAGCAAGGACCGCTCGGGGGCAGGGTCCCGACAGCCGCGTGATCGGGCAACGGCTGGGTGAGCGGTCGTCTTCGCCCATACACGAGCCCCCCGGTAAGTAGCGCTGTCAACAGATCGGGTGGTCCCGCCGACGTCCACCGCCTTGCGGGCACGCCGACGCCGGCGGGACCACCCGAAGGAACAACTCCCACAACTCATCCGGCACCAGCCGCTGAAGGAACGCATCCACGAATGAGCTAACGATCAACCCCCAAATGAGTCACGGTCTAAGAAGGGTCCTCCCTGGAGGCCTTCCTGCGCGGCTGCCTCGCCGGCCTGGATTCACAGACGGACCTGATCGCGGTCGTAGTGGCGGGTAGGGATGCTCACCGGTCCCTCCTTGAGGACGGGATCGATCAGGCCAGGGACGTCGGTTCAGGCCGGTGGGGCCAGAGCCGACGACGCGGACGGGCCCCGGGCACCCCCAGCAGCGGTAGCCACACCTCGTCCACGATCTCGACGATCGACTCGTCCGGCACCGCGCGCATCGTCGTAAGCATGTCGTGGCGCAACAGGTCGAACGGCAGGTTCACCACGCGGGACGAGCGTGGCACTTCGGGCAGCTCGCCGCGCTCGATCGCGCGGGCGATGATCGCCTCAAAGGGGGTCGCCTGGCCCGGTGGGAGGAGAGTTTCGCGTAGCTCGCTGAAGCTGGTACCGGTGTCGCGGAAGTAGTCCGCCAGCTGCACGCTCATCAACGTGATCGTAGGCGCGCGGTCAGCGTTGGCGTTGCGCAGGAAGCCGATCGCGTCGTCGCGGAGGCTGCCGGTGTCAGGCACCGCGACCGGCAGCCAGAACTTGGTGAGGGTGGCCAGCAGCAGGTCGTCGCGCTGCGGCCAGCGCCGGTAGAGCACAGGACGGCTCGTGCCGGCGCGGGCGGCGACTGCTTCGTAGGTAAAGCCGTGGTATCCGTGCTCGACCAGCACGTCCCACGCGGCGTCGAGGATCGCGTCCTCGAGTTTGCGGCCGCGTCGACGGGATGCGCTGTTGTCGCGGGTAGTGCCGCCGTCGGCACAACGTTCCGCCGCCTGCGCCCCGATCCCCTCGCGCTCATCCGCGATCCGCTTGTGCTTACGATCCACTTGCGTATCTTATCGCGGCGACTTACGGTGTCCACCGTTAGATGCGGTCGCGTACTCTAAGGCCCCTTCGAGAACAGGACGTGCTGATGGCCGACAACAGCTTGACCGAGAAGTCTCCAAGCGTGAGCACCACGGCGATGCGGCGGATCCTGCCGGTGGACATGGTGGAGCGAGGGCGTAACCCGTTCGATCCGCCGCCGGGGCTGCGGGGGGAGGGCGCGGTCCGGCCGTTGGATCTGCTGAATGGCGCGCGGGCGTGGCTGGTGACGGGGTTCGAGGAGGCCCGCACGGTGTTGTCGGACGCGCGTTTCAGCGCCGACAAGGTGCGCCATCGGGACGCGACGTCGTTGCAGCCGCACGAGGTGGCCGAGATGGATGCGGCGGAGCCGCTGAAGGCGGAGGTGGCGGAGCGGGAGGATGGGCTCTTCGTCTTCATGGACCCGCCGGAGCACACCCGGTTGCGGCGGTTGCTCACGGGTCAGTTCACGGTGCGGCGGATGCGGGAGCTGGAGTCGCGAGTGAGGGAGATCGCGGTCGAGCACATCGAGGCGATGAAGGCAGCGGGCACGGAGGCCGATCTGGTGTCGGCGTTCGCGTTGCCGCTGCCGTCACTGGTCATCTGCGAGTTGCTGGGCGTGGACTACGCCGACCGTGCGGAGTTCCAGGAACGTACGGCGGTCGGGCTGAGCGCGAACTCGACCCCGGAGGAACTGGCCAGGGCACGTGCCGGGCTGTATGCGTTCATGCGGCGGCTGGTGGCAGGCAAGCGCTCGAACCCTGCCGATGACCTGCTGTCCGGGCTCATTCACGACGTCGAGTCGCCCCTGACGGACGCGCAGCTGGTCGATGTCGCGCTCGTCCTTCTCAACGCGGGCCATGAGACCACGGCGAACATGCTGGGTCTGGGGACGTTTGCGCTGCTGGAGCATCCCGACCAGCTCGCGGTGCTGCGTGCCGATCCGGGCCTGATCGACAACGCAGTGGAGGAGCTGCTGCGGTTCCTGTCGATCATCCAGCTCGGGGTCAGCCGGGTCACCACGGAGCCGGTGACGGTGGGTGGTGTGGACATCCCAGCCGGTACGACCGTCGTGATCGCCACGCCCGAGGTCAACCGGGATCCGCGGCATTGGCCCGCTCCCGACGCACTCGACCTGCGCCGCTCGCGTACTCCGCACCTGGCCTTCGGGCATGGGGTTCACCAGTGCCTGGGTCAGCAGCTGGCCCGGATCGAGATGCGGATAGGGCTGGGCGAACTGATCTCCCGTCTGCCGGATTTGCGCCTGGCGGTACCCGCCGCGCAGGTGCCGGTACGCAACGAGATGCTCATCTTCGGCGTGCATTCGCTGCCGGTCACCTGGTCCTGAGACGGCCGGGGAAGGGCACCCACGAGCGACAGCAGGAGCCGGTGGCGATGGCCGCGACCCCTCGATGTGCCCACGGCAAGACCACCCTGGGACCACTTTAGACCGTGACTCATTTGGCGAGTCGGCGGTAGCAAATGAGGGCCGCAGCGAGGGCAACGAAGGACGCGAATGGCGACGGTGCCCGATCAGCGCTCGTCCTGTGGGCTGCGGCATCCGCTGGTGGTCATCTTGACGTTGACCGCGTGCGCCACGCTGGTGGTCGGCAGTGACAGCGTGGCGGCGATCTGGCAGTGGGCCGCCCGGGCCTCTCAACAGGTGCTCCAGCGGCTGGGCGCCTACCGCGATCCGTTCACCGGGCTGTTCACCGTCCCGAGCGAACGAACCTTCCGCCGGGTCCTGGCCGAGCTGGACACCGACACGCTGGACACCGCGATCAGCGGCTACGTCGCCGATGTCGTCTGCCATCAGGCGCCCGTACCGCAGATCCCCGACACCCCTGGCCCCGCCGAGCGGGAACAGCGCCGAGCGGGAACAGCGCCGCGCGGCAGCGCGGAAGCTCACCCATCCTGCCCCGCCCGGACTGCTGCCCGCGGCGGCGCTGGACGGCAAGGCGCTGCGCGGAGCACGCACCGCCGAGGGGCCCTCCCCCCGAAGTGTGGACACCTTGAGTGCCGGATGATGGAAATCCGGAGACAAGGAGTTCCACGTGGCGATGAAGTCGTATCCGCCGGAGTTCAAGGCGGACGCCGTCGCGTTGTACCTGCCTGACCCGGCGCGGACGTACGCGTCGGTGGCCCGGGACCTGGGCATCAACCGCGAGACCCTGCGGCTGTGGGTGAAGGAGGCCCGCGCGGACGGCACCGCGGGGACGAAGTAGGCGGGCCCGGTCACGAAGCCGACCGGCGGCCCGCTATCGTCCGACGACGTGCTGGAAGAGGAGAACAAGCAGCTCAAGGCCCGGGTCCGGGAGCTGGAGCTGGAGCGCGACATTCTGCGCCGGGCGGCCAAGTATTTCGCGGGAGAGAGTGGCTGCACCTCTGCGTCAACCTGCGCGCCTCCGGCATGTCACTGCCCGCCATCCGCCAGTACGCTGACCTCGTGAGGCGGGGCGTGGGCAACGAAGAGCACCTGCTGACCCTCCTGCGGCAACACCGGGACCAGGTCACCGCGCAGATCGAACAGCTCACCGAGTCCCTCGGCACGGTCACCCACAAGATCAGCGCCTACAGTCGGCAACTGGCCGAAGGCGCCACCGGCCCGATTACGTGCACCGCTCCGCAGAGCAGCTGACAGCATCCCGCAGGCAGCCGATGCCGAGGTTCCGGCTACGAGCATGCGATCCGCCCCCGAGCGGAGCAAGGACCGCTCGGGGGCAGGGTCCCGACAGCCGCGTAATCGGGCAACGGGTGGGTGAGCCGCGGCCTACCTACCCGAACCCTTCGATGGTGGACCCTGTCCTGTGACATCCAACCTTGAGCTTGTGCCATCGCAACTTGAGCGGGGTCAGGGTTGAGGGGGTTCCGGAATACGACTCGGGGGGCCCTCGGTCAGGTAGACGGGTCAGCTCAGCCCGCCAATACCGACGCCATCCCGAAGATCACCAAGACGGATCATCTGCACTGTTGTAGGTTGCCCGGCATGGCTGATGGTCCCGGGTTTTCCATGCTTCCTGATGATCTGCCGCCTGGGCGGCTGATCACCGGCTACTACACGGATGCTCGCTGGGGCGACCGTCCCCTCTTGTGGGTCACCGACGAACCGATCTACGACCTCGGCAAGCTCTGGGAACGATCGTTCGATACGCGCGAGGAGACCGGGCTCTACCCGCTGCTTCTCGCGACAATGGACGGTGACCCCGATCGCCCCTGGCACGCCGCGGAACTGGCCTACGTGCCGGTCGAAGCGGTCGATGCCATCGACGTCGCATCGTATCTGAGCAGATGGACGGAGCATCGGCCGTGGAACGGACTCGCCGCCCCCGGCGCCCAGCAGAGGGAGCCCGACAAGGCCGCGGCTGCCATGGTCGAGGAGGTGACCGAGTTCAGGCCCTGGCTGGTGGGTCTGGTCCCGGCTAGCCGTGGCGCGGACGCTTTGGCGCTGTCCGGTTGGACGGGGCCCACCAATCACAGCCCCACAGCGCCGATATCCGCCGTTGTCCGGTCCTGGGAGGAGCGATTCGGGGCGCGGGTGGTGTGGGTCGGGTTCGACGAGCTCGCCCTGTCGGTGGCGGCCCCGCCGTTGTCCATCGAGCATGCGCAGCAGGTCGCCGCCGAGCACTACGCCTTCTGCCCGGACAACATCAACCAGTCGCACCACAATTTCGAGGGATACGCGGCGTCGCTGGTCGAGGCCAAGGAATGGAGGTTCTGGTGGGACTGAGGTCAGCCGAGCCGATCGTCTTGATCGTTCGTCATTTCCCCGCTCAAGCTTCGCTGTCATAGCTCAGGGTTCCCTGTCACAGGACAGACCCCAGGAGATTCGAACTCCTGACTTCTTGCCAATAAAACCGAACACATGTTCCCATTAATCGGCCACACCACAGTCCAGGGGCAGGCATTCACAGGAGTACGCACACGTCCGCCCCCGTCCACAGCGATTGCCACCCAGTTAGTCAGCCAAGGCTGGACACAGATGATCTGATCTATAATCGATTCAGCCGCAGCGCCAGCGAGGCAATGACGCCACCCCCGGTCACCGACGACAACTACACCGGGATTTATTGTGTATGCATAAGGCTCGCATACCTGAGTGGGATAGATGTCGCCAGCCGCATGATGTCATTGATGGCGTTGAAAGTATCCGGGTCGTCCCAGTCCAGGTCTACGAAATAAACCAGACCACCCGCGCTTTCGCCACTGCTCATCCCCAAATTTGTAAAGGTTTCCACCTGCCGTGTGATCAATTCCCCGCTTACGTCGGTGTTGAGCGCGGCTGACAGTCGCACCATAGAGGTCATGATCTGCTTCTACGTCACAGCAGTGGGAAGGTCAACAGTGTCCAAGTCGACGGCCCGGGGCGTCCCCCGACGACCCAGACTGATCGAGTACTGGGCCAAGCGGCGCAGGAAGGTCACGCCCCCGCTGGACGGATACAACCTCGCCTTGCTCACCAAGCAGGATGGGCGTTGCCCGCTCTGCGGGGAGCATCTTCTGACCGCTGACCAGCCGCCACAGTCCCCGAACCAATGGGGAACGCTGGTGGCTGGGTGTTGCTCGGCGGGCGATTGTCGCCGACTATCTCACCACGAGCGGCACGGCACGCCGGACGGCAAGCGAACACGCATGGTGCACACCTCCCGCTACCGCAGTCTCCGGGCACGCACCCGCAGGATACCGGCCACATTCTCACCCGCCGAGCCCTCGGGGCCTGCTTGAGCCGTGGTACGGGGAAAGCCCGCTCACCCGGTTCTGAGGGGGCGGCGGCACGGCAACGTGTCGCTGCCACCCGACACCTGTTCGCCCAGCTCTCAGCCACTGACTGAGTCCGAGTGTTGCCGTCTGCAGCCAGTTCGCGGGCTGTAAAGGATCAGCTTGCGTGCCGCTTGGCCTGGGCCGCGATCCATTCGATGGTGCGGTCCTGTTCCTCCGGGCCGCCGAAGGGGGCGGCGAGGAAGTCGGTCACACCTGCGTCATAAAGCTGTCGCAGTTGGCGTTCGACCTGGGTTTCGTCCCCGACGATGACAACATCCTGGGGGCCGGTGGCCCGTTCCCGATCCAGGATCGCTCGATACTCGGGGACCTGGCCGGCCAGACCGAACTGTTCGGCGATCCGCCCGCGAACCCTGTGTTCGTCGTTGGTCACGCTGACCAGCAGTCCGGCGACCACGCGCGGCGCCGGGCGGCCTGCGGCCTCGGCGGCCTTGGTGATCGAGGGCACGATGTGGTCGGCCAGGGTCCGGGGACCGGTCATCCAGGTCACGGTTCCGTCGGCGAGCTCTCCGGCCACGCGCAGCATCGCGGGAGCCAGGGCGGCCAGCAGTACCGGCGGCGGCGTCGTTCCCGCAACAGCCACCTGGCCTGCGGCTGTCAAGGTTTGGCCTTGGTGGGAGACCGCCTCACCGCGCAGCAGCGGACGCAGGACCGACAGGTACTCGCGCATCCGGGCGGCGGGGCGATCGGCGGGCAGGCCGAACATGTTGGTGACCATCATCGAAATCCCCGCCCCGATGCCGAGGGTGAGCCGATTGCTCGTAGCCGCCTGGACGCTCAGTGCCTGGCCGGCCAGGACGAGAGGGTGGCGTTGCGGGATGGGCACGACCGCCGTCCCCAGCTCGATCTCCGGCACCTGGACACCGGCCACGGCCAGGGCGGTGAGGGCGTCCCAGCCGAAGGCTTGTGAGGCCCACACACTGCTCAGCCCGCATTCGGCGGCACGGCGAACCTGGCGGGCGAGCTCATCGGCTGTCACCGGCCCTCGTAGATCACCTACTGCTACACCGATTCTCATTCTGCCGCCTCCTAGCATGCGGAGAGGTTCTCCGCTCAGGTTCGGGCTAGAGTACGGAGAACCTCTCCGCTTATCAACCTGGGGGCATTTATGAAGAGCAGTCCTGGGGACAGTCGTCGCCCACAGCGCGCTGACGCGCGCGACAACCGTGACCGGCTCCTACAGGCAGCACGGGCGGTGTTCGACGAACAAGGCCCCCATGCCTCCCTCAACAAGATCGCTCAAAAGGCGGGCGTCGGCCCTGGCACTCTCTACCGCCACTTTCCCAATCTCCAAGCCCTCCTGGTTGCGATCATCGGCGGTGACGTCGAGGTCCTCTGCGCCCAAGGCCGTGAACTGCTGGAGCATCCGTCGCCCGACGAGGCGCTGCGCATGTGGCTGGGCGCCGTCGCCCGCCACGCGACCGCCATGCGAGGCCTGGTCGCGGCCGAAATGATCGCC
This sequence comes from Nonomuraea sp. B12E4, assembly GCF_039871825.1. NCBI lineage: Bacteria > Bacillati > Actinomycetota > Actinomycetes > Streptosporangiales > Streptosporangiaceae > Nonomuraea > Nonomuraea sp. B12E4. The sequence goes on from NZ_JBDPME010000021.1 coordinate 169,357, forward strand.
CAGCCCACCAAGGAGACCAGCACCGCCCTCGCCGCCTGTCACCAGGCGATCCACACCACCGGAACCGCCCTGCTCGGCCGCGCCCAACAGCACGGCAACGCTCCAGCGCGACTCGACATCGCCGACCTCCTCATACTCACCAACGCCATCGCCTGGGCCAGCGAGCAAACCCCCACCGACACTGGTCTCCTCGACCGCCTCCTCGCCCTGATCAACACCGCCGTTCCCAACCCCCACCCTCATGAGCCACGAAAATGAGGTGCAGCTCTCCTGTAGGGGCCAGCGAGCCGGGCAAAGGCCGAAAATCACACCCCTGGCGCAGAAGGGCACAAGGGCCTCTGCGGCTGACACTGACGAATTCGGGGCGAGGTGGGGTGGAGCCTTGGAGATTCGAACTCCTGACTTCCTGCTTGCAAATCGGTCTGATCTTCGAGGGCCACGGCCTCGACCTGGGCGACAGGCGGTCCGCCAAGTAACCGTGACTGACCTCTGTTGACCGCCCTTGATGGCAAGCTAATGGCACGGCAATCGTGCATCCACCTGCGCCTCCGCAACAGCCAATACCCTTCCTGCCTCGCGGCTCGGCTACGGACTGCCAACGGTTTTTGCAGGGCATCGACGCTCTCGCCGCGGATGGCCATCCGACCTTGGCCTTCGCCCAGCACCACTGCTCCCTCGGCGAAGATCGTTCCGTGCAGATTCCGGATCTTGCTCATGCCAGCTCGCTACACGACGTGATCGGCGCACGCCTCCAGCGCCGATCGCGTCGTAAACTCGACAGTATGACGGCACCGCAGGAAGAGTACGACGATCTTCACCGGCTGGTCGACCAACTCCGGCCAGATCAGGTACGTGAAGAGCGTGCGCGGCTGCTCCGGCTAGTCCACTCGCAGGCTGAGGAACCGGAACTCAACCCCACCGGCGTGCCGACTCTCTTCGGCGCTTTCGAAGCAGGACGGAGCGACGCTTCGGAACAGGTGGAAGAAATCCTTTCGGAGGGCTACGGTCACGAAGCGTGATCGTAGTCGACACCGGCCCGATCGTGGCCGCGACCTTCCGGGATGACAAGCACGACGAGCGCTGCGTACAGGAGTGCACGCGGTTCCGCAACTCTGCCCGGCCACTCCTCGTTCCCAGCTTCGTAGCGACACCATGACCGCAGCCTCCCCGGCTCATACGGTCACTCCAGGCTGAGCCGCGCTCATCCACAAATGCGGTACACAAGGCTCTCCCACCCGACCGTCCCCGGTGTGCCACTCAACCGCGGAGCGGCAGCGGGCCAGTGACGGGCAAGAGACGCACCGAGCGCTCAAGAAGCTCGGTGATCGGTTGGAGTCGTAGCGGCGTCCAGCGCCGCCGAAGGCCAACCGGGCCGTTCCTCGATCACGGGGAATGGCCTTCGACATGGGGCATAGGTCATCTCGCCCTGCCGTGCCTACGTGGACCTCTTGGACGCACCGGGGCGGCTTGCGAATCGTAGCCAGACCATCGAAGCAGGACGATGGAGAGGCCGACGAGCGTCGTGACCAAGCCAGAAGCCAAGGCCAGCACCGCCATGACCAACTCGCCGTCTGGATCGCCAAGGCCGGATGGGCGTCCGTCGACCCAGCTCGTCGTGGGCCATGCCTGAGAAGCGACGATCACTCCGAACGCGGTCGTGATCGCACCCAGGGCATAGCCAGGAGTACGCGTCCACGAGCCCGTGACAGCAAGTACGAGACCGACCACCAACGCAACGGGGACCGTTACGAACTGGCCTACGTCCAGCGCCATCAGAGCTGCGAACCGCGCGTGCTCGAAGCCGTCGCCACGCTGCAGCCACAAGAACGGCACAGCTACGACACCGCTGAGAAGACCGATCGTCAGCAACCGGAGTATCGCCACGTACACCATGATCGTGGGCTAGTTCGTTGCTGTGCTACCCCGGCTGAGCTGGTAGCTGTACTTTGCAGCTGTACAAGATCGAAAAGGCCACTTCCCGATCACGGGGAGTGGCCTTCTACGTGCAGTGGAGCCTAGGAGATTCGAACTCCTGACTTCCTGCTTGCAAATCGGTCTGATCTTCGAGTACCACGGCCTCGACCTGGGCGACCGGCAGTCCGCCAGTGACCGTGACTGACCCCTGTTGACCGCCCTTAATGGCACGCTAATGGCACGG
>NZ_JBDPME010000022.1:0-152612 GCF_039871825.1 Nonomuraea sp. B12E4
CGGGGACTGCTTGGGGTCCTGCTGTGGTCCTGCCACCTGCTCCAACCTCTTCCACGGAGTGATCAAACTACCCGCGGTTGATGGGTGTTTCGGACCGGGACTGGTTCATTGACTCTGACGCGGAAGGTTCGGGGTTTTCGAGGTCCGTGACCACGCCACCAACATCGAGATCCGCAACGCGGACCGCGAACTCGCCGAACGAGTCGCGTACGCGATCAACCAGCGCTCCACCTGAGCGCCCAGGACACCAGAGGTATCGAGGGCACTGGTTCCGGCCGGTGCCTTTTCATTTCTACCGGTCAGAGAGGAAGAGCATCATGTCCCGTGAGTCCCTGGAGTGGCTGAACACGAACACGCTGATCGGCCACACCGACAAGCGCGGCACCGCCTGGCACCACCGGGCAAGCCTGCAGGGGGAGGAACCCAACCACTACCCGGGTCCGATCCCGGTCGATGACGTCAAACGACGCTTGTTCGGTTGGCAGGCGCTACTGAGCCCGGTGTACGTGGAGGATCCGCGCGGAGGGCTCGCCCAGGTCCCCGGGCGACAGGCGATCCTGCGCAGCGACAACGGCCACGTCATGGGCCTCTTCTCTGATGGCTACGAACCACACCCGTACGTGGAATGGCTGGTCGGCAACATCTCCCGCCTGCTGGACGCCGACCTGTCGATCGGATCGGCCGGACTGCTGAAGGGCGGCGCGGTCGCCTGGGTGTCCGTCGAGGTTCCCGACAACATCCACACCCCCGAGGGGGTGGAGTTCCGCCCGCACCTGTTCGGGGCGACCTCCTTCGATGGCTCTCTGGCCACCACCTTCAAGCGAGCGATCACGAATATCGTGTGTGACAACACGATGGCCGCCGGGCTCGCCGAACGCGGCCAGCAGGTCAAGATCAAGCACTCGCGGCACTCGAAGTTCCGGCTCACCGAGGCCCGCGAGGCGCTCAGCATCGTCTACACCCTGGCCGACGAATTCTCGAAGGCCGTCGGGGACCTGTGCCAGATCCCGGTCAGTCGCTGGCAGTGGAACGCCTTCCTGGACGCCCACGTCCCGATGCCCGGCCAGCGGGGCCGCAGCCGGACCATGGCTGAGAACAAGCGCGACGCCCTGGCCAGGCTCTGGAACCATGACCTGCGGGTGTCGCCCTGGCAGGGGACGGCCTGGGGAGTGGTCCAGGCAATCAACACCTACACCCACCACGAGCAGCACGTACGTGGTGCCGACCGGGCCGAGCGCAACATGCTGCGCGCGGTGACCGGCGGGGTCGACGACCTCGACCGCGACACCCTGCGCACCCTGTCCACGGTGCTGGACCGCTCGCTCGCCATCGCGGTCTGAATCCCATCAATGTCGTGGTTCGGCTCCCTGCCCGTGCCGGGAGCCGACCGGAAGGAGAGACCGTGCGGTGGACCTGCCCCCGCGAGGGGCGCTCCTGGACGCCCGTTGGACGTCCTGCGCGGCGGTCCCGGCGGGGCTCCCGTGAGAAACGACTCAGAAGCACAGAACAACGCGCGCTTCGCACCCGGCGGACCAGCTTCCGGTGCGGTGGCAGGATCCAGGCTGGTGACCAGCGTCACCATGCCTCGGGACAAGCCCTCCCCAACCCGGATCGGCAAGGAGGAAGACGAGCATGATGGTTGGAGAGTTGACCGTTGTCGGTGGCGGGCGGGTGATGCGGATCGTGGCGATCGGAGAAGTCCGGGACGACACGGCGACCCTGGTCTCGGCGGCCGACCCGGATGGGGAACGCGAGTACGGAGTGACGCGCGCGCTGGATCCGATGCCGACCGGGGCTGACGTGATCACGTGCATGGGTTGTCTGTGGAACACCCATCTGTGGACGGATGCCACCCACAGCAACCGCTCCTCCGGGCATAGGGTGCGACTGATCCGCTGCGCCCGGTGCTATGTGGATCTTCTTCACGTCCGTGACATAGAACTGCACGCCACCAGCGCCACCATCCGCCCTCACCACCTGCAGCGGTGAAGAGCCTTGCTCGCTGTGGATCGGAAAGGGGATAGGTCCCCTGCTGGGAGTCTTCACTGGAGAGGGCGACCGCCCAGAAGTGCCGTCCGCTGGGTAGGGGTTGAGCGTGGTTCCGACTTGGGATGGGGACGTTTGCCGACGGCCTCGCTCGGCATGCCAACCGCCTGTCTGATAGACGCCATACCGGGAAGCTTCTGAGAGTTCTGAGTGCATCCCGGGCACCCGCCTCCCGCAGCCGGGCCCGCGCAGCAGGTCGAACAGCCGTGTCAGCACGGGATCGGCTGGGTGAGTTGCCCGAGGTGGCCGGGAGCCCGCCGGACGAAGCGGATCGCCGTCCTGATCACGCGGCCCGTGAGGGCCGCGTGACCGGCCGGTCATTCGGTACGCAACTCGTCAGGATCGAGCGCGCGGCGCAGGAGTGGACGGGCGGCCCTGGCCACGAGGACTGCCGTCAGCACGCCGATCGCCGCCGTGGCGACCGCCCGGGCCGCCACCCAGCCGAGCGCGTCGAGGTGGTCGCGGTAGATGTCCGGGACGCTGAGTATCACCACGGCCGGGCCGGCGAGGGCGGTGACCAGGCACACCGGCACCGCCGCGGTGACCGCCTGGCGGACGAGGACCCGGCCCAGTGCCGCCACGGGCGCGCCCGAGGCGGCCAGGACCGCGAACGACTGCCGGTGGTCCAGCAGTTCCTCCGCCTGGTGGACGATGAGGGCGGCGGCCGAGGTGGCCAGCGCGACCAGCAGCGCGAGGTCTATGAGCAGGTAAGCCGTCATGTGATCGGTGTCGTAGCCGTGTTCCAGGATGATGGGAGCCTGCTGGGCGCCCACGGCGGAGCTGAAGAACACGGTCAGTCCCACCACCGACAGCGCGCGGGCCCAGCCGCGCGGGTCGGCCTCCATCAGCCGCGCCGCGAGCAGGGACTCCGCCGTCGCCGCGCGCCGCCCGGCCTGCCGCGCCGCCGCCCTGACCAGCCAGGCGGTGGCGAGCACCAGGCCGAACAGCAGGAGCACCGCGCCCGCGACGACGAGCAGCGCCACGCCGTACACGCCGCCGATCATGAACCGCCCCTTGTCGGCGATGCCGAGGGCGTACGCGCCGATCCCCACGACGACCAGCACCAGGTCGCGCGCCCTTGGCCCGGCCGGCTCGGCCCGCCGGACGACGCCCAGCGGCGAGGAGACCACGTGGCCTCCCGCTTTCGTCCCGGAGAGCGCGCCGGCGAGCGTCACCGCGATGAGGACCGTCACACCCTGCACGTACGAGATCAGCGGCAGCCCCCCACCCAGCGACCATGACAGCACCAGGGCGACCACCAGGTAGCCGGCGATGCCGCTCAGCCCGCCCAGCAGCGCCCGCCAGCCACCCTCGTACGCGCCGAGCCGCCGCACGTGCCGCGGTGTGGCCCCGGCCAGCCGCAGGGCCGCCAGTCGCCGCTCCCTGGTGGCGCTCGCCAGCCGGCTCACCTGGTGGACGAAGGCCATCACCGGGACGACCAGGATCGCCATGCCCAGGGCGGTCACCGCCTGGGCGTCACCGGTGAAGAAGTCACCGAGGACGCGGTCGTCCACCTGGAGCACGGTCACCGCCGCGCAGAGCAGGAAGGTCGCGAGCGCCGCCCCCGAGATCATGAGGCGCCCCCGTACCCGTTCGCGCCGCGACCCGCCCCTTACGAGCATGCGCATCACGGTGATCACGCGGTCACCCCCGCCGTGACCGTGCCGTCGCGCAGTGCGATCTCGCGGTCGGCGAACGCGGCCACCCGGTTGTCGTGGGTGACGATCATCACGGTGGTGCCGTCGGCGCGGGCGGCGCGTACGAGCGCGTCCATCACCCGCTCGCCCGCCAGCGAGTCGAGCGCGCCGGTCGGCTCGTCGGCAAAGAGCACCCGCGGGCCGGTGACCAGCGCGCGGGCGACGGCGATCCGCTGCGTCTGGCCGCCGGAGAGCTCGGCCGGGCGCTGGTCCGCGCAGTCGGCGACGCCCAGCCGGTCGAGCAGGGAGCGGGCCGATCGCAGCGACTCCTGGCGGCCGTGCCGGTCGAACAGCAGCGGCAGCGCCACGTTCTCGGCCGCTGTCAGCTCAGGGACGAGCTGCCCGAATTGGAAGACGACGCCGAAGCTGCGCCTGCGCAGGTCGGTGCGCTCGGTCTCGCCGAGCGTGTCGATCCGGTCGCCGTCGAGGCGGACCTCGCCCGCCTCGGGACGGATGATGCCGGCCAGGCAGTGCAGCAGGGTGGACTTTCCCGAGCCGCTCGGTCCGGTGATCGCGACGATCTCGCCGGCGTCGATCCGCAGGGACACGCCGTCCAGGGCGACGGTGCGGGCGAACGTCTTGCGCAGCGCGCGCGCCTCAAGCATGGGTGCTCTCCTTCAGGTCGGCCAGCCGTCGCAGGGCGGTCTCTATCCAGCGCAGATCGGCGTCGAGATGCTGGATCGCGTAGTCGGCGGCCAGCGCTTCGGCGGGGGATCCGCCCGCCCGCTCGGCGGTCAGCTCCCGCATCCGCGCCAGGTGCGCGGCCCGTTGCCGGAGGAGGTAACCGTCGGCGGCGTCGCCGATCGCGGACGCCACCACCACGCGGGACACGAGCTCGCTCGCCACGTGCGGAGCGGGTGGTTCCACGCTGTCCAGCCAGCGGGTGAGCTCGGTACGTCCCTCGTCGGTGATGGCGTAGACCGTGCGTTCCGGCCCGCCCTCCTGCACGGTCTCTGCGACCTCGGCGAACCCGTCTCGCTGCAGGCGCTGCAACGTCGCGTACACCTGGCCGTAGGCGAGCGGCCGGGCACCGGGAAGCCGGTGATCGTGCTCGCGCTTGAGCTCGTATCCGTGCTTGGGCCGCTCGACGAGCAGCCCAAGCATCACATGTCCAGTCGACATGGGCTCCAACTATACAGTCGAATTATACATTGAATGTATAGTAGCCCGGACGAAGTCGCGGAGAGACCGTCCGGGCCTGGCCCGGCCGATGGGGCGCGGCCGTGTGGTTTCGGGTCAGACGTGGGTGACCAGGAGGGTCACGCCCGCCTCGTCGCCGCAGTCGACGAAGACGGGGCCGACGCCGTTGCCGATCTTGGAGGAGAGGGTGGCCGTGGCCTTGAACCCCTTCGGGTCGCTGCTGAGGATGCGGATGTTCTCCAGGACCGTGTTGCCGTTGACCCCCGCCATCACGGTCTTGAGCTTCTCGCCTCCGCCGCAGTCGCCGGTGATCGTCACCTTTTGCCCGCGCCTCGTGGTGGGGTTGGGGCTGACCCGTACGACCGCCCGCGCGCCCTTCGGGGGCCGGGGCGCCGCCTTCTCCGCGGCGGCCGTGCCGGTCATGGTGCTCGTGCCGGCCTGGGCACTGCTGGTGTTCAGGCACAGCAGGCCGGCTGCCAGGCTCGTTCCGATGATCGCGGCCGTCATTCTCTTGTTCAAGATCTTCTCCTGGGAGACGGGTCTGTTGACGTGGCTGTGACTATACATTGAATCTATACATCGAATGAATAGAAGAGCTCGACGGCGCTTGAGCAATGGGCACCGGGATGACCCTCAGAAGGGTGCGGCCAGGTCGTGGGCGAAGGCGAGGCCGCGAGAAGGAGCGAACGGGTGAGGCGACCGCGCAGGACGAACCCGGCCCGCCTGGCCAGGCGGCAGAGCAGCTCTTAGTGGGCCTCGGCCCTTCTGAACGCTGGTGCAGTGGAGGATGAGGATGCCATGAGCGAGCAAGGTCGGAGGCGACATGAACGAGGCGACTGCGCATCTGCTGTTCGACGTAGTGGAGCGCATGGAGAAGAACATCATCGCGCGGGAGTGCCCGGCGATCGTCGCTATGCAGGGCGCGACCAAGCTTGTTCTGAGTGATTACGACTACCTGCGTGACATCGGAACGGCGGAGGCGTTCGAGGTCAGGGCGGCAGAGAAGGCCCTGGAGATCGACGCAAGTCGGTGGGTACTGGCCGTTCCGCAGGTGTGGTTGTTCAAGCCGCCGAGCACGATCGCCGTTCGGGCCGTCTCCAACCATCCGCTCCGTGAGGGGGAGCAGGAGGCCATCACCTGGATGAGCTTCGACCAAGAGGACGGCGTGGACTACGGGCGAGTGGTGTACGTACGCCGCCCGAGCGGGGAGCCCGTCTTCGAAGACCCGGAGATCTTCGAAGTTGGTGTCCGGCCGGAGGAGACCATGCCGGGCTTCGTTCTGCTGCAGCGAGGCCTGGCCGAAGAGTGAGGGCCGGCTCCAAGGAACCGGCCCTCGACCGGCTCGAATCTGTTGTTCGAAGGCAGACTGAAACGGTCGCTGTGAGCCTATCGCCTGCTACTGGGCGCCGCCCCATTTACACAGCACCCAGGCGCGTAGGTCGTTGTGGCCTAGTTGAGCACATCAGCCACGCGGTGCGCCCTTGGGTGTCCACGTCTGGGGCACCCAAGGACAGTACGGCGGGTGCCGAGCCAATGCCACGCCATCACGGATGTCGTGCTGGTTGTCACTGTTCATCCGGTGGGCCGTACGGCGCCGATGAACTCTCGTTCGCGGTAGGGGTCGCCTGCCCAGGTGTCGATGCGTACGGTGCTGCCGGTGGAAGGGGCGTGCACCATGCGTTTGGTGTCGATGGCGATGCCGACGTGGTGGATCGTTGCCGGGTTGGCCGGGTCGCGGGCGAAAAAGATCAGATCCCCGGGGCGGATCTGGTCTCGCGGGATGCGAGTTCCTGCGTTCCACTGTGTGGAGGTGTGCCCGCCGATTCGGGCTCCGGCATTGGCCCAGGCGTATTCGGCCAGGCCGGAGCAGTCGAACCCGTGGATGTGGACGCCGTGTTCGATGCCGAATGTGGGCCCGCTGGCGTTGCCGCCGCCCCAGGAGTATGGGGTACCGCGCATGCGCAGTGCGGCCTGTATAGCGATCAGCCCGCGTTCCGCTCCGGCCAGCATGTCAGGTGGCACCGCCATGTCGGGGAAGTGCTCGCACAGCCCCGCCGAGACGGGTTCGGGTCGCCCGGCCTGAGGTAGTGATGGGCTGGCGTCGTCACACATCGCGTCGGCGGTGGTGACGGTGACGTGAGTGCCTGCCGCTAGTCCGGCGAGGAGGACGACGCCACCCATCAGAGCGGCGGCTGCGCCAATGATCGGCGCCAGCCCGGTTTCCGCGATCAACTGCGTGCCCCCGGTAGATGCCAGTGGTCGGCGAGTTCGGCTAGGCGCAGCCGTGTGCCTCGGCGATCGTGCGGGAGCCAGATCGCCTCATGAGGGCAGGGGCTGGTGACAGCTGTGGCGCACGGCACGGAGGTCTGGCTGGCACGGAGTTGGAGGCGCTCTTGCAGGTTGCTCTCCCGGCGCGGGGAGGAGGTGAGGAACAGGACAGGTGTGGTGATCTCGGTGGCCGTGGTGAGGGCGGCGTAGCCGTCCAGTTTGGCCACAACGCGGCCGATGGTTTCCGTGCCGGTGTCGTATTCGAGGAAGAAGTCCACCGTTTGGCCGTTCTCAGTCCAGCGACCGTAGGCGTCGGGGCGGACGTGCGTCCCCCACTGGATGGCGCAGAGCCTCTCCGGCCACCAGGTATGCAGGTGGCATCCGCTGGTGTGGCGAGCTGTGCCGTAGAGATGGGCGAAGACATCGTTGGTGCCGACGGTGTGAGCCAGACGCTGGCTGTGAGAGACGGACAGGACGCGGTCAGGGCGGTAGCCGAACTCGGCCAGATCGGTACCGTCTTCGGTTGCCAGGACGGCGGCACCGGACTGGCCGAGCACATAGTGCCAGGGTGCCGAACCGGTCGGTGGTTGAGGGCGGAAGCGATCCAGGACGCTGATGTGATGCAGCTTGACCAAGCGGTGGCGTGCGGTCGTCGGATCATTGAAGGCGATGCGGGTGATCTGGTGGCTGGTCAGGACTTTATGGGTCCAGACCAGCCGGATCAGGTGCCGGTCGCGGCTGGTGAGCTGGCTCGCGAGTGACGCAAGGACGCCGGAAGTGTAGTGCTGGTTCATTGACCTTCCTCTCTCGTGTTGGATTGCTGGCGCGGGTCGTTCTGCGGCAGGGGTACAGGGCGGGCGGGGGCACGGCCGTGGGCTTGGGCGGCGGCGGCCCGGATGCGTTGGGCGAGCTCGGGGTCTGGGGTGGGGAGGGGACTGGTGCGCAGGGTGAAGGGCGGGGTTTCGGCGGAGCGGACGATGAGGCGGGCGGCGGCTTGGTAGGCGCCGAGGTTGGCCAGGTCGTGGCGGGTGAGGTATGGGCCGAAGTGGTGTTCGGTGTCGCGGGCGTCTTCGGGGGAGAGGGAGAAGTAGATCTTGTTGCGGGCGTCTGAGCTGATGGCTTGGGTGAGGTCGCGGGGGAGTTGGGCCAGGTGCTGGTGGGCGAGCACGATTGAGAGGCCGTAGGCGCGGGCTTCGGCGAGCATTTCGGACAGTGCGCGGGGTAGGTTGAGGAAGTTCTGGGTTTCGTCCACGTACAGGGCCGAGGGGGCGCGGCTGCGGCCGAGGCGGGCGCGGTGGGAGGCGGCCTGCCAGACCTGAGCGAGCAGCAGTGAGCCGAGCAGGCGGACGGTGTCGTCGCCGAGTACGCCTTTGGGCAGGCGGGCCAACAGGATCTTGCCGTCGAGGACGTCGCCGATGTTGAGGGTGGATTGGGCGGAGCCGAGGATGTCGCGGACGAACGGGCGGAGCAGGAACGCCCGGAGTTTGTTCATGATGGGCGCGGTGACGTGGGATTGGGCCTGCTCTGACAGGCGTTCGTACCAGGTCCAGAACCCTGCCAGGAACGGGTCGTTCAGGTTCCCGGTGAGCTGATGGCGGTAGGCGACATCGGTGAGTAGAGAGGGGATGTCGGCGAGAGTCCCGCCGGTGTGGGACAGGGTGAGGGCGCAGCCCCGGAGGATGTCGTCGCTGCGTGGTCCCCACGAGTCGGCGTAGATCTTGTGGAAGATGCCGACCAGGTTGTCCACCAGGGTGTCCTGGTTCGGACCGTTCAGTACGTTGAGTGCGGGCCGTGAGTGCGGGTCGTCGGGGTCGATGAGTGCGAGGCGCTTTCCGGTGGTTTCGGGGAGGAGGCCGAGCAGGTCGGCGACCAGGTCGCCTTTGGCGTCGATGACGGCGACGCCGCGTCCGGCCTGGATGTCGGAGCGGATCATCTGGGCGAGCAGGGTGCTCTTGCCGGTGCCGTTCGGGCCGAGGATGTGCACGTGATGGCAGGAATCGGGTACGCGGAGCGCGACCGGCCGTTGGTGGCCGGCGTCCGCTGTACCGAGCACCTTGCCCTGCTGGGCGATCTGTGGCGTGGGGGCGACGGTGTTTGCTCCGGCTCGTTGCAGGCCTGGGACTGCGGGATCGGTCGGTACGTGAGCGAGCGCGGCGAGCTCGGGAATCGACAGCAGGAAGCCGTGTCCAAGACGGCGGGACGCGAGTCGTTGCGCCGGTCGGAGCAAGCGGCGTCGTTCCAGTCGGTTGTGCCCGGAGTACAGGGCGAACGCGGCGGCGATCGCGTGCGCCCGTCCGCGGATGGTCTGGCGGCGGAGCCTAGCCATACCGCCGTCGTCTGCTTGGACGGCGTAGCGGATGACCACTTCATAGCGGGGTTTGAGGGCTTTGTCCCGGATGGCACGAGCTTCGGCATACTGCTCCAGCCGTTGAGCGTGATCCAGTTCCCGGTGCGGACGGGAATGGTTGGGGAGGACGAGATCGAGGGCGGTACGCAGCAGTGCGACAGGGGGCCCCGGGCGGGAGAGGCGGCGGCCGGTGACGGGGCGGGCCAGGATCTGCACTCCGGCGTGTTGCCAGGTGGGCATGCCCACTCCGGCGCCGAGAAGGGCTCTGAGGGGATCGTGGTCGTGATCGTGCCGGATCGGCAGCCGCTCCTCGCGGGCGATCACGAACTGGCTGCCGGTGGCAGGTCCGCTCAGCGGCACTGGCGGCGCCGCGTCCACCACGGTCGTACGTGCGGAGGGCCAGGCGGCCTCGACCGCGTGATCCACCAGGTGCTGGGGTACGGTGCCGGGGACCCACATGAGGATCCGGACCCCACCGGCACCGAAGTGGTACTCGAAGGTCAGGTGCGGCTGGCCGAACAGGATCCGCTTCCACGCTGGTCGCAGCAGCCCGAGCAGGTTGCCCCACAACGCCTCGGCACCTTGCAGGTCCGCTACCGGCGGCGCCGAAATCTCCAGACAGCGTGCCCCTTGAGCCTCGGCGTGGTGGCGCAGCCGTAGGAGCAGGAACCGGCCCAGGCTCGACACCAGCACGCTGGACAGAGCAAGGACCGCCACCTGCCAGCTATGCCTGCCGAACCACTCCAGTACGAAGTTCAGCAGGACGTCCGGGTTATTAAGAAGATCGTGGAGCGTCACAGGTCCTCCTCTTCGTACTGGGCGAGTTCTTGTGGGGAGGAGGTCACGAGGCGGTGCTCGCTGGCGCTGGCCAGGACGTGGAACGCGACCCGGGAAGCGCCGGAGTCCGCAGCCAGCAGACCGGTGCCGCGTTCGGCGGACAGCAGGAGATGACGTTCGCCTTCTGACAGGTTGAAGGCGGCAGTGACCGCGTCGATGGCTTGGGGCGCCTGTCGCAGCAGGATTTGCGTGGCCGAGTTGGCGATGATCGCCTGGCCAACTGGGGAGCCGAGCAGGTCGGCGGCGTCCTGGGTGACCACCGACAGCCCGGCCCAGTGCTTCCGGGCCGCCTTGGCCATCCGGAGCAGGAACTTCGCCCCCTCCGGATCTTTCATGAGCAGCCACGCCTCGTCGACCACGACCAGCCGCGGACGCCGCATGTCCGGGTTCGACACCCGCCGCCAGACGGCATCCAGGGTGAGCAGGGTGCCGACGGCCTTCAACTCTTCGGGCAGATCCCGCAGCGAGAACACGATCAGGTGGGAGTCGGCCTGAGTGGTGGTCGGCCCGTCGAAGAGTCGGCGATGGCTACCTGCCACGTATGGGGCGAGCCCGGCGGACACCTCGGAAGCCCTGGGGTCCTCGTCTTGGGCAAGCGCAGCTACCAGATCGCGCATCAAGGGCGGGGGCCGATCCCAGGTGGCCGGGTCGAAGGTGATCCCAGCCTGTTTGTACGCGGCGAGGATGGCCCGATCCAGTGCTGCTTTGCCCGCCTTGTCCAAGGGTTCGCCGAGCATGACAGCGACCAGCGTGTGCAGGAACAGCACCCTGCGGGTCAGCGAGTCCCGTCCGTCGGTGGGTAGGTCGAAGGGGTTGAGCTGGACGTCGGGCGCGCCAAGGTGGAGATAGGCGCCGCCCACGGCTTCGCACAGCCGGGCGTACTCGTCCTCGGGGTCGATGACCGCGACCTCGACTCCGGTGTAGAGCGAGCGCAGTCCCTCGAGCTTGGCCAGGTACGACTTGCCGGCCCCGCTGCTGGCGATGATCGCGGAGTTGTGGTTGGGCTGGGCGAACCGGTCCCAGGTCACCAGGGAGGCGCTGGCTGCGTTCGCCCCGTACAGGACGGCGGTCGGCCCCATTGTGGTGGTCAGGTCCGGGCTGGTGAAGGGGAACGCGGCGGCCAGGGCAGGGGTATCGAATGTCCGGCTGACGTTGAGGTTGTCGAAGGCCACCGGTAGCGAGGACACCCACCCCTGGAGTTGGCGGAAGGCGACCTGGCGAGCGTCCAGGAGCAGGGAAGCCGCCAGGGCGCGAACCTGGGCGCAGCCCTCGTCCAGCTCGTTCTGAGTGGCCGCGTGAACGGTCAGATAGATCGAGACGCGGAACAAGCGGGCCTGCCCCCGCGCGATCCGGGACGCGAGTTCCTGGGCGTCCTCGGCGGCCACCTCGGCGCTCGGATCGAGGAGACGCCCGTGCTGCTGGTCGCTGCGTAGCCCGGACTCCAACCGGGCCAGTTGCCGGCGCAGCCGATCGGCGGCCACCAGGGATGGCACCGGATCCACGTGGAGCGACACGTCCAGACGCCCGGGATAGGTCAGCAGTGGCTCCAGCCACCCGGAAGCGACCTCCCGCGGATATCCGCTGATTGTCAGTGTGGCGCACAGCCCGCCGCTGACTCGCAGGTGAGACGGGCTGACCAGGACCGCGTCCGGTCCAAGCCTGCCGCGGACTGGTCTCGTACGTCGAAGCTTCACTGTTGTTCTCCCTTTGTGATGACCTCGTCAGATTTGGCGAGCTGAGCGGCGGGCGGGGGTGGCGCGGCCGGGTCGAAGCAGGACGCCAGCAGGGCGTTGGTGGCCTCGGCGTTGAGGAGCCGGACCGTGACCCCGCACGCCGACAGCAGCCGCGTGGCCTCCTCCACCCGTCGCAGCGTTCGCGCCGCTGCCGCGTCCTGCCCGCCGTTGGATGGTTCGCGGACGATCAACAGGACCTGGCGGCGCAGCAGGTCATGCTGGGCGGACAGCTCGGCCAGGAACGCGGCATGCTCATGCGCGGCTGCCGTCAACGCTGGATGGGCGAGAGCTTCGGCGCCCTCCACCAGCTGGTTGATGGTCGGTGCGAGGTCCACCCGCTGGGCGCGCAGCAGGATCTGCGCCGGCCCGGACAGCGAGCTGAGCCAGCGTCCGAACGTCGCCACGAGCGCGTCCTGCTCCTCCGGTGTGCGCAGCGCGAAGCTGACCGTGGACACTTCCGCCACCGCGGCGACGCCGTCCGGGCCGAGATCGATCAGTCCGTCACCGACGATGCCGCGAGCAGGTAGCCGCAGCGGCGCAGGTCGGGCAGTGGAGCGAGAGGCCACCCACGCCGGAGCGGCAGGAGTCTGCTCGGGTGAAGACGCCAGGGCCTTGGGCGAGACCAGGTGGCGCAGCGCGGCCAGCAGGTACCGGTCCAGCGGGACGCCATCGCGCCGCCCGATCGCCAACAGCAGTCCCACCACCGCGACCGGTAGAGCTCCGGCAGCGAACACCAGCAAGTCGATGTGCTGACCGGCGGTCAGGTAGGCGACGTACAGCAACGCCCCCGTGCCACCGAGGATTGCCACCTGACGCGCGGTGCAGCCTCCGACGATCCGATCGTCCTGCTCGACGTCAGCGGGGATCCGTACCGGCCAACTCACTTGCGTTCACCTCCCGCAGCAGGCGGAGTAGGCCGCCTGGGGCTCGTGGTGCTGCTCGGATAGACAGGCGGCAGGAACACGGCAGGCGGAACCGGAGGGCGGCCAAGCGGGGATGGATGCTGGGCATTGCGAGACCCCTGACCCGAGCCAGTAGGGCCGTTCACGGGACGAGGCTGTTGCCACCTTGATTGGAGGCCAGCCCCCCTGTTCGTGATGTGAATCGGCGGTGTGGGCGATGAGTGTGTGATCAACGTCGGGTTCCGCGGTTGGCCCGGATGCCGATTACCGGCCTGAGGGTGTCTGGCTTGACGCGGTCCGCTGCGCGGGCCCGGTCCGGTGGGCTGACGAGGGCCGCCCGCACCGGCAGGACCCGAGCTGGAAGGGCCGGGCGGACGGCGTGGGGGCAGTACTCTGCCCTGGATCCCCTGCGCCGCCCGAGAACCCTTCGGGACACGGCCGCGAGCGCCTCGGCCCAAGTGCAAAGCGTTGAGTACAGGCGAGGTGAGCTTGTAGGCCAGGGCGTACTTGAAGATTCGTGTGATCGTCGAGCCGCCCCCCGCCGTCTGAGCGAAGATCCGGCGCGAGATCCAGCGCGGAATACGCACCAGGATGATCAACAGGCAGAGGGCCAGGATCAGGTTGATGAGCTGGCCGGATGGTGCGAGCCCGTGGAGTAGGCCCCCGTCCTGGTTGAAGAAGATCCGTACTGCCGTCACCAGCGTCAGTGACTGAGCGACCTGAGCGATCAGCAGGCCGGTGAAGGCGCGCCACCAGAACCGGGCTATTCCGTCGGTGTAGGGGAGTGCCAGGCAGGCCAGTGCCAGAGGCGCGGCCACCACCAGCAGGAGCACCAGCGCGGCCCGCATCACGAAGGCGATCAGCAGCAGGATCATCAGGATGACCGCGACCAGCGCGAGCAGGATGTAGAAGCTCTCGCCCTGCGTCGCAGGCAAGATGTTGGTTTGCAGCGTCGTGAACGCGCGCCGACCATCGAAGTCCTGCCCGAGCAGAGCCTGTGACAGCGCGTTGGCCAGCTCGATGATCTTGCCGCAGATGGTGAAGCTGATGTTGGTGGCCAGGACGGCGACCAGCAGGCGGGGCAGCACCTCTTTGACCGCGTACCGGGTCTGGACCGTCTCATGCCCCATCGCCGCGATCGCGCCAACGGTGGCCAGCAGGACGAACCCGCTGTTGGCGATCACAGCGCTTGCCTGCCACAGGTCGAACACGCGGGCGTTGCCGGACACGTCCGGGGTGGAGAGCAGCGTGACCGCGAGGACCTTGAGTATGGGTTCGATGGCCAGCGTCACCAGGTTGGCGAACCACGAGTTGACGAAGCCCCCGATCCAGTCACTGATGCCGAACCCGAATCCAGGAGTCTCGATGGAGACATCCCCCGGCGATGGCGACGGCACTGGGGAAGGAGACGGTGTGGCGGCGGCAGCAGCGGCAGTCATCGTGGCAACGCCACCGGCAATGACGGCAGCGGCAACAGCCAGCCGCACCACGCGCCACTGAACGGAAACGCCAGTCCTTGGGCGCGGCAGGCGAGGTCGGTCCATGGCGACGCTGACCGAGAGCGGCGCGTCCCCCTGAGCGGAAACGCTGCCGATCGATGACGACTCACTCGGCCGTCCGGAAGCGGTGGCAACCGGAAGCGGCAAGCGCGGTGGAGCAGGCGGGGTGCGGGCAGGGTGTGGCATCGGGATCAACCGCCCACGATTCGCTTGAGCACGCTCAGGAAGAGCGGTGCCAGCACGGCCAGGGCGTAGCCGAACGCCGCCGCCTTCAGCGCTCCTTTGGCCTTCTGAACCTCGCCGGGGTCGCCGCCCGCGATCAGGTAGCGGAGCCCGCCGATGGTGAGCATGAGTGTTGCCAGCGTGGCCAGCATGCCGATCAGCCAGTTCCGCAGGTTGTTGAACACCGTGTTCAGGTCCGCGGGAGCGGCTGCCACCGGGTAAGCGGCCAGCGCCTTGGTTGCCACCACGGCAACCAGCAGGACGGCGATTGCCGCAGCGGCAACCAGCGACGCGGCAAGGGCACGCACGTAGCGCTTCCTGACCCGGCGCTGCCGCGCGGCATGCCGCCGCCTGGCCCGGCCGACAACGGATGGATGATTGGGGGAGATTCGCGCGGAGCCAGGGATGGTGTCCCCGCCTCCTTTGCTGTCGGTTGCTGTGTCTGCATCCGGAGTTGCCTGACTCCGCGCGGGATCCGTGGGCGCTTCCTCCAGATCAGAGGAAGCGGTCGGGGGATGAAGGGAAGTCGCACCGGCCTGTCGCCACCGCGGCAGGACCTGGTCCGTGGACGGCTTGTGGGTTGGGCGCAGGGGTGTGCGCTCCAGCTGGGTCAGGCTGATCAGCTCGGCCTCGTGCTCGCTGAGCACGCCGTCGGCGATCGCGTCGATCAGCACCAGCTCGGGGTGATGCCAGGGGCGTGGGGCGGCAGGCGGCGGCTCACCCGCCGGAGCCCTGCCGATGATGTAGCGGCGGGTGCTCTCGCCAGACCAGCGGGCTGCTTCACACAGGCGGGGACGGATATCCGCCAGTTGCGTGTCCACGCGATGCAGCCCGCGCAGGAAGCCCGCCAGGACTGCGATGTCGATATCGACCGGGTCCCCGCAGGGCAGGTCCCGGGTCAGTGAGAGCGCGACCCGGCGAAGTGCGGGCATCGCCATCCCGACGGCCGCGACCGTCCAGGACGGTCCGGATCGGCGAGCCCGTACGACGAGCTCTCGCCAGACGGCATCCCGCGCGTCATCAGTAACCCCATGGCTGGTGAGCAGTTCGCGTAGCTGCAGCAACACGATTGGCCCTCGGGGCAGGCCGGGCGCGAGCGCGGTGCAGTCCAGGGACAGGCTCCCCGGGCCGGTGGTCAGCAGCCGGAACGAGGTCTCTGCGGTGTCCAAGGGCGATTCATCAAGGCGATGAGCGCTCATGTCGTACTCCCGGTCGAGCGTGAATCTCTGTGGTCTCGAAACCGGTGTACGCACCTGCTCAGAAGCGACTGAGAAACGAGTTAGGAATCCGCTCAGAAATTCGCCAGAACCTCACACCCCTGAGCGAGTTCTGACTCCGGCCGGGCGGCCTTCTGGGGCCCTCAACCTGGCTTCTGAGCGGACTCTGAGCGTGCTGCTTGCCTGGTCACCAGCCACTCGGGCCCGTCCTGTGGACACGGGTGGCACGCATCCGGAAAACGTGTCCCGACAACAACAATGGAGAACTGCGATGAGATTCGCGCTCACGCGCAAAACGACAGCCTGACCATTCCGGCCTGGCGGCGGAACCAGCACCTGACGACTTCTCCAGTCACCATCCAAACGGCGCGGGCATTCACCGCCTGGACACACCGCCACCTCACCCCGCCGGCGGAAGCCGAGATCGTCCTCGGCGTTCATACCGGCAACGGGACCCTGGTGGGCGTCGTGTTCGTCAGCGGCTGGAACTCCGACGACGAGGGCACGGCCGAGATCGTCTGCCTGTCCACCGACGGCACGCCCAACGCCTGCTCAGCCCTGCTGGGCGCCGCCCGGCGGGCAGCACGGGCAGCGGGCTACCGGCGGCTGATCGCCCGCACTCGCCCCGACGAGCGGACCGCCAGCCTGCGTGCTGCCGGCTTCCGCCCCGTCGGCCAGCCCCACGGCTCGCGGAGCGCTGTCCACAGGGTGTGGGAGGCCGGCACGGCGGGGAGCGGCCGATGACCGCCCTGCGCGAGCCGTACTGGAGCGACGGGCAGGCGGCCATCTACCACGGTGACGCCCGCCAGGTGCTGGTCGAGATGCCCACGGGCTCGGTGGACTGCATCGTCACCAGCCCGCCCTACTGGGGACTGCGGCACCACTGCGACGGCCAGTACGGCCAAGAGCCCACGATCGAGGCGTACGTGGAGACCCTGCGCTCCACCTTCGCCGAGGCCCGCAGGGTCCTGGCAGACGAGGGCACCTGCTGGCTCAACCTCGGTGACGTCTACACCGCCAACTCCGACGGTTGCGCCCGCGGAGCCGCCTTCAACCCACGCCAGCCCCTCGTACGGCCCAAGGCCCGCCGGTCGGCACCGCCGAAGAACCTGCTCGGCATGCCCTGGCGGGTCGCCTTCGCCCTCCAAGCCGACGGCTGGATCCTGCGCAACGCCATCGTCTGGCACAAACCGAACGCGATGCCGCAGTCCATCCGAGACCGACTCTCCAACCGCTACGAGCTGATCTTCCTACTGGTCAAACAGCGGCACTACCGGTTCGACCTGGACCCGATCCGCGAGCCGTACACCGGAGACCGCCCGATCTCCAGAAGGGCCCGCTCAGGCGGCAACAAGCCGAACAGCATCACCACCGCCTGGCCGCCACCCGGCAAGTACGGCATGACCGGCAAGGAGGCGGCAGGCCCCCGCCACGGCGCGGCCATGTGCCCTACCGGCAGACGGCATGCCGCCGCCCACCCGAACGGCAGGAACCCGGGGGATGTCTGGTCGATCTCCACCCGTCCGCTCCGGGCGGCACACTTCGCGGCCTTCCCGATCGACATCCCGCTCAAGGCCATTGCCGCTGGCTGCCGCCCCGGCGGCAAGGTCCTGGACCCGTTCATGGGCAGCGGCACGACCGGCATCGCCGCCCGGCAACTCGGCTGCACCTTCGCCGGCATCGAGTTGAACGCCTCCTACTGCGACCTGGCCCGCGCCCGCCTCACCGACGCTGGGGGCCAGGGTGTCTGACCAGCTACAAAGGGCCTGCTCAGGGGATCCGGCAAAGGATTCAGAGGCGTACCCTGCAGGGCCCGCACGATCTGGATTCCACCCATCAGAAGGGCACCGCCGTGCAGTACGAGTGGAGGTTCCTGAGACGAGCCCATCACTGACCACCGGAGCAGCTCGAGCGCTCTTGCGAATTCTCCTGACAGGTAACGAAACGCTGACAGAACGTCAGCAGAAAGAGAGGACGGCTGAATGATCCCGTTCGCCTTCTGGGGAAGAGTGTCCACCGAGGACAATCAGGACCCCACCTCATCCAGGAACTGGCAACTGTCACGGTCACGAGCCCTGATCGAGCCTCGTGGCGGCGTGATCGTCGCCGAGTTCTTCGACATCGACAAGTCACGATCTATCCCGCCGCAACGGAGACCGCAGGCCGCTGCCCTGCTCGGCGAGCTGCGCAACCCCAACCGGGGATTCGACGCCGTCGTAGTGGGCGAGCCACAGCGGGCCTTCTACGGCAACCAGTTCGGCAATACCTTCGAGCTCTTCAATCACTACGGGGTGCCCCTGTGGGTGCCCGAGGTCGGCGGAGCGATTGACCCCACCAACGAGGCCCACGAGCTGATCATGCTGATGTTCGGCGGGATCAGTAAGGGCGAGCGCAACCGCATCAAGATGCGCGTCCGCACCACCATGGAAGCTCAGGCGAAGATCGAAGGCCGCTTCCTGGGCGGGCGCCCGCCGTATGGTTACCGGCTCGCGGATGCGGGACCTCACCCCAACCCGAGCAAGGCGGCAGACGGCAAGCGGCTTCACCGTCTGGAGCCCGACCCGCTGACGGCTCCCCATGTGACGCGGATCTTCGGGGATTTCGTTCAGGGGCAGGGTCTTTATCTGATCGCCGAGGGGCTGACCAAGGAGGACGTTCCGTGCCCGTCCGCCTATGACAGGGCTCGCAATCGGCACCGCTCGGGGATCGCGTGGTCCAAGTCGGCCGTTCGGGCGATCCTCCTCAACCCGCGCTACACGGGCCGCCAGGTCTGGAACAAACAGCACAAGCAAGAGGAACTGCTCGACGTCAACGACGTCACCCAGGGGCATGTGACCAAGCTCAAGTGGAATTCCGAGGAGCAGTGGGTCTGGTCGGAGGTGGTCGTTCACGAGCCGCTCATCGACACCGAGACGTTCGAAAAGGCGCAGGCGCTGCTGTCGGCCAACGGTCGCCCGGCAACGCGTCGTAAGCCGCGCAGCACCCCGCGTCCGTACGTTCTCCGGCACCTGCTGCACTGCGGTGTGTGCCAGCGGCGAATGGAAGGAACGTGGAACAACGGCCGCGCCCACTACCGGTGCAAGTTCCCCGTCGAGTACGCCTTGGCCAACAAGATCGAGCACCCTCGCACCGTCTACGTCCGCGAGGACCACATCCTCGCCGAGCTGGATCCCTGGCTCGGCCAGATCTTCGACCCGGCCGCCCTCGAACAGACCGTCCAGGCTCTCTTGGCCGCCCAGAACAACGAGCTCGACCTCGTCGCCGTCGAGGCCGCCCGCAAGACGATCGACGACTGCGATCAGCGGATGGCCCGTTACAGGGCGACCTTGGACGCGGGCGGCGATCCGCAAGAGGTGGGCAAGTGGATGGCCGAAACCCGAGCCGAGCGTATGCAGGCAGAAGGGCGCCTGCGGGCGATCAACAGGAAACGTGAGATCACAGAGAAGGAGATCAAACAGATGATCCCGGCGATGGCCGAGTTCCCCAAGGTCCTAAAGAGGGCCGAGCCAGCCGATAGAAGTGACCTCTACAAGCAGATGGGCCTCCACCTCGTCTATGACCCCTCGCAGAGGGTTGTCACAGTCGAAGCGAGGCCCAACGTGTACCAGAGTGCGTGTCCGAGGGGGGACTTGAACCCCCATGCCCATCACTGGGCACTAGCACCTCAAGCTAGCGCGTCTGCCTATTCCGCCACCCGGACTTGGTGCCTGCACGCGGGACCGTCATCCCGCGTCGGCTCAGTAAGGTTAGCAAACTCTGCGGGGTGCGTCATACCAAGAATCCGCGGCTCGCTGTCGAAGGTGGCGGTGGGTCGGAGGATGGGGTGGGTGGGGGCTCCTGATGGGGGTTTCGTGGCGGGTGGTGGGCGGGTTCGGGGGGTTGGTGCCGGGTTGGGGGCGGGGCGCTTGGTGATTTTCTGGGGCTCTGGTGAAAAGCGCTTGCGGCTACCTTGGGTACTGCTACGGTTACGGACCGTTGAGGGGTGAGTCCACGGACCGGCCTCATGACTGTGAGGTTGGTTCTGGAGCTGGGGGGTCACGTGGCACGCGCGGCGGTGGAGTGGCGGAGGGCGATCGCCCTCGCTGCGCACTGCCTGCCCACGACCGTCCCGGCGCACGACGCGGCCACCGATCGGGTCGACCGGATGGCGCGGTTCGCGGCCGGTGCCCGTCGGCTTGTCGTGCGGGCGTTCGCCATGGGCGCCCTGGTTGCCGCCGGATGGTTGCTTGCCGTTGTGTTCGGCATGCTCACCGCCGCTCCGGCGGCCGCGGACGGCACCATGGTGACCGCCACGACGGCCACGACTGCGGCGACAGGCGTCGGCGCACCTCAGACCCACGGCTTCGCCGGTCAACGACACGCCTCGGCGTCGGACAACGCCGAGGCGATGGCCGGACGCACGGTCGATGGGCTCAACAGCCAGTCGGATCCTGGCCTGCCGGCACCGTCCACCGCCGGAAAGATCCTGGGCACCGATGGACTGGTGCCCAACGGCAGCGGCCCGTTCGGGGCTGCTGCGGGGGATGTCGCGAGGTCCCTGTTCGACCCGCGACTGGAGGTCCGGCACGCCATCCTGGCGTCCGTGCCGTCCCCCGTCGTCCGCACAGCGGCGGACGATCCATCCTTCTCACCTGACTGATCCCCGCCCCCAGGCGCCGGCCAAGGCACTCATCGGCCACCGGCCCCTGCTCGAAGAAACGTGGCGGAGCGTGGCGAGCATCCCCTCCGCCGGCGGGTTCACACGTCAGTACACCGGTTCGTGATCTGAGTTCGGGGTCTCCGCTGTGCGTGAGACCACGCATGGCCCTGGGCTGCCCGCGAATCGTTTCAGGTATCCCCCCAAGAACCACTAGGAGCATTCATCATGCGTACGTGGGCAAAGGCATCGACCCCCGCGGCCCTGCTGGCCGTCGCCGTCATGTCGTTCGGTGGCGCCGGCACCGCGCTGGCCGACACCTCGGGTAACGCGTCGGTCGGCGGCGGCAACCAGGTCGACCTGCCGATCTCGCTCCCCATCGACATCAGCGGCAACTCCGTCGCCGCGATCGGCACGGCCAACGCCAGCTCGCAGGGCGGCGCCGAGGTCATCAACGACGGCGGCCGGGGCAACTCCAACCGGACCTCGGGCAACGCGAGCGTGCTCGGCGGCAACCAGGTCAACGCCCCCATCAGCGCTCCGATCAACGCCTGTGGCAACGCCGTCTCCCTGGTCGGCAACTCCGACGCGGGCTGCAAGGGCGGGGCCACCGTCCGCAATCAGGGCAAGGGAGGCACGGGCGGCAACCGTACCTCGGGGAACGCGAGCGTGCTCGGCGGCAACCAGATCACCGCGCCGATCAACGCCCCGGTTAACCTCTGCGGCAACGCGGTCGCGATCTTCGGGGACGCGACGGCGGGCTGCAAGGGCGGCTCCAGCGTCCACAACACCGGCGGAGGGGGCGCGGGCGGCAACCGTACCTCGGGCGACGCCGGCGTGCTCGGCGGCAACCAGGTCATCGCGCCGATCAACGCTCCGATCAACGTCTGCGGGAACGCGGTGGCCGTGGCCGGGCGGGCGTTCGCGGGCTGCCGGGGCGGCTCCACCGTCACCAACGACGGTCCACCCCGGCACGGCTACAAGCGGAAGCACGCCGCCGCGGGATCCACCGGCAACGACACCGACGGGCGCTTCGGGGTGGGCAGCGGCAACCAGGTCGTCGCGCCGATCACCCTGCCCGTCGAGGTCTGCGGCAACGCCGTGGGCAACGCGTCCGCCGGGTGCGTTGGCGGCTCCACCGTACTGAACACCGGCCGCGGCTCAGGGGCCGGCGGCAACACCACCTCGGGGCAGGCCGGCGTGCTGAGCGGCAACCAGGTGATCGCCCCGATCACGGCGCCGATCAACGTCTGCGGCAACGCGGTGGCCGTGGTCGGCCACGCGTTCGCTGGCTGCAAGGGCGGCGCGCACGTCAAGAACGGCGGCCGGGGCGCGGGCGGCAACCGCACCTCCGGGGCCGCGGGTGTCCTGTCCGGCAACCAGGCGGTCGCGCCGATCACGGCGCCGATCAACGTCTGCGGCAACGCGGCAGCCGTGCTGGGGGTGTCGAAGGCCAACTGCAAGGGCGGCGCCGCCGCGTGGCCGCACCGCGGCGTGGGCGGCGGCGGCAACCTGACCTCCGGCAGGGCCGGGGTGCTGGCGGGTAACCAGGTCATCGCCCCGATCACCGCGCCGATCAACGTCTGCGGCAACGCCGTGGCCGTTCTGGGCGACGCCGCGGCCGGCTGCCTGGGCGGGGCGAACGTCGGCGGGACCGGTTCCCGGGACGCCGGCCGGATCAAGCGCTTCGCTCACCCCACCGGCAAGGCCGCGGCCTCGCCGCAGGGCGGACTGCTGCCCGTACTGCCCGCCATGCCGCTTCTGAGCGGCCTGCAGGACGCCAACGGTGTCACCCAGCAACTCCAGGGCGTGACCGGGTCCTCGCAGGATGCCGGCGTCGCCGGTGCGCGGCTTCAGGACGTGAGCAGCATCACCCCGCCGCTGCAGGAGGCGAGCGGTGCCGCCCAGGGCGGCGGCATGGCCGCTCTGCCCGTGGTCGGGGGCGCCTCCAGCACACTGCCCATGGTCCAGGACGCCTCGAAGGCGCTGCCCGTGCTCGGTGAGGCCGCCACGTCCCTGCCGATGGTCGAGGACGCCTCCCGGACGCTCGGCCTGCCGCAAATCCCCGAGCTGCCCGGCCTGCCCGCCGAGGCGCAGAAGCCATCGAAGACCCGGCACGCCGCTCCGGCCGACAACTCCCGGCGTTCGCGCCCGTCGAACTCGATCTCCCCGCTCCAGCCGGCCACCGGACTGATCGCCTCCACTCCGGTCGGCGGCGCGGTGACCTCGGCCGCGGACGGCCTGCCGGTCTCCGGTCTCGGCCTGATGAGCGCCGAGCAGCCCGCGGGCGTCACCGGGATGAACTCCGGCTCGCTGCTCGCCCTCGTGCTGGGCTCGATGTTCGCCGTCTCGGCCATGCTGTTCGGGACCGCCCGCCGGTTCCGGTTCGGCCGAAAGTAAGGGAAATCGGCAAGCACGAGTACAAGGTTCGGCTGTTGCTCACAACCGCGTGAGTAGTCAGCGATAGACGCTTTGCCCGTTCCGGGGGCGCGGCCCGGGGCGGGCAAAGCCATGTCCGCGGCCATGGTATGAGTCAGGTCCGTGGTCAAAGCGTGCTGCGTACTCGCATGATCTTACGTCGTAGCCGAACGTGACGGCTTCCGTCCGGGTGAACGCGTACGCGGGCGAGCTCCCACTGGCCGTACTCTGCGTGTTCGGTCAGCAGTTGACGTGCTGCTTCGCGAGTGAGGTCGCGCGGAATGAAGATATCCATGTAGGAGTAGTCGAGCACAACGATTAGTCTCCAGGGTGAGTCAGGGCGCCATGCCGCTCGGTGGGCCTTATTCTGCGTGCTTGTGGGTGGAGCCGGAAGCTAGTGGGTAGCCCCGGGGAAGGAAATTTCCGCGAGTCGGGTTACCTTTCAGTCTGTGCCGACTCCCGGCAGGGGGATTTGCAAGCGAACAGCGAGGTAGGAAGCAGCGTGCCAGCCAAGAACGGCAGCGCCGGCGGAACACGCCTGGTCATCGTCGAGTCGCCCGCGAAGGCGAAGACGATCGCCGGGTACCTCGGGCGCGGCTACATCGTCGAATCGAGCATCGGCCACATCCGCGACCTGCCGGAGAAGGCCGACGACATCCCCGAGAAGTTCAAGGAGTTCCCGTGGGCGCGTCTGGGTGTCAATGTCGAGCACGAGTTCGAGCCGCTGTACGTCGTCAGCCCCGACAAGAGGTCGCAGGTCAACAAGCTGCGGCAGTTGCTGAAGGACGCTGACGAGCTCTATCTGGCGACTGACGAGGACCGCGAGGGCGAGGCCATCGCCTGGCACCTGCGCGAGGTGCTCAAGCCCAAGGTCCCCGTGCATCGCATGGTGTTCCACGAGATCACCCCCCAGGCGATCCAGGACGCCGTCGCCAACCCGCGCGACCTCAACCTGCGGCTGGTCGACGCCCAGGAGACGCGGCGCATCCTCGACCGCCTCTATGGCTACGAGGTCAGCCCCGTCCTGTGGAAGAAGGTCAAGCCGCGGCTGTCGGCGGGCCGGGTGCAGTCGGTGGCGACGCGGCTCGTGGTGGAGCGGGAGCGGGAGCGCATGGCGTTCACCCCTGCCCACTACTGGGACCTGCAAGCGCTGTTCGACACCAACAAGCCGGAGGAGCGGCCGCGTGACTTCACCGCGACGCTGACGGGTGTCGACGGCAAGCGGGTGGCGCAGGGGCGTGACTTCGCCAGCACCGGGCGGCTGAAGAGCTCCGACGTGCTGCACCTGTCGGAGGCCGCCGCGGGCGAGCTGGCCGCCAGGTTGCGGGATTCGTCGTTCGCGGTCAAGTCCGTCGAGCGCAAGCCGTACACGCGCAAACCCTATGCGCCGTTCCGGACGACCACATTGCAGCAGGAGGCCAGCCGGAAGCTGGGGTTCTCCGCGAAATACACGATGCAGGTGGCCCAGCGGCTCTATGAGAACGGCTTCATCACCTACATGCGTACCGACAGCATCACGCTGTCGGAGACGGCGGTGGCGGCCGCGCGTTCGCAGGCGATCAAGCTGTACGGCGCCGCGTACGTCCCCGACAAGCCCCGCGTCTACAGCAGCAAGGTGAAGAGCGCGCAGGAGGCGCACGAGGCGATCAGGCCCTCCGGCGAGGAGTTCCGCACGCCGGGTGAGACCGGGCTGTCGGGTGACATGTTCCGGCTCTACGAGCTGATCTGGCAGCGCACGGTGTCCTCGCAGATGAAGGACGCCGTGGGCGAGTCCATCAGCGTGAAGGTGGCGGGCAGGTCGGCGACCGGTGAGGACGTCGAGTTCAGCGCCACGGGCCGGACGATCACCTTCTACGGTTTCCTCAAGGCGTACGTGGAGGGGGCCGACGATCCCTCGACCGACCGCGACGACTCCGAGAAGCGGCTGCCCACCCTGGCCGAGGGCGACGTGCTGACCGCGATGCGGATGGAGGTGGCCGGTCACTCGACCAAGCCGCCCGCGCGTTACACCGAGGCCTCGCTGGTCAAGGAGCTGGAGGATCGGGAGATCGGGCGGCCGTCGACGTACGCCTCGATCATCGGGACGATCCTCGACCGCGGCTACGTGTTCAAGAAGGGCACGGCGCTGGTGCCGTCGTTCCTGGCTTTCGCCGTGGTCAACCTGCTGGAGCAGCATTTCGGCAACCTGGTCGACTACGACTTCACAGCCGAGATGGAGAAGGTGCTCGACGACATCGCCAACGACCGGGCCGAGCGGGTGCCGGAGCTGCAGCGCTTCTACTACGGCGCCGACGGTGACGAGGGCCTGAAGGAGATGGTCACCGACCTGGGCGACATCGACGCCAAGGAGATCAGCTCGTTCCCGGTGAAGGGCACGGACATCGTCCTGCGGGTCGGGCGCTACGGCCCCTATCTGGACCGGGACGGCGCCCGGGTCAACGTGCCCGAGGACATGACGCCCGACGAGCTGACCGCGGAGAAGGCGGAGGAGCTGTTCTCGCGGCCGACGGGCGATCGGCAACTGGGGCACGACCCGGTCAGCGGGAACATGATCGTGGCCAAGGATGGGCGGTACGGGCCTTATGTGACGGAGGTGCTGCCTGAGCCGGCCGTGGACGAGGATGCTCCCAAGCGGCGTACGAAGAAGGCGGATGCGCCGAAGCCGCGTACGAGCTCGCTGTTCAAGACGATGTCGCTGGACACGGTCACGCTGGAGGACGCGCTGCGGCTGCTGACGATCCCGCGGGTCGTGGGCGAGCTGGACGGCGAGGAGGTCGTGGCGCGTAACGGGCAGTTCGGGCCCTACATCAAGAAGGGGACCGACTCGCGCTCGCTGGCGTCCGAGCAGGACCTGCTGACGGTCACGATCGAGCAGGCCAAGGAGCTGTTCGCGCAGCCGAAGCAGCGCGGGCGGCGGGCCGCGGCGGCGGCGCCGCTGCGCGAGCTGGGCGACGACCCGAACTCCAAGAAGCCCGTGGTGGTGAAGGAGGGGCGGTTCGGGCCCTACGTGACCGACGGTGAGACGAACGCCTCGCTGCGCAAGGGCGACGCCGTCGAGGACATCACGATCGAGCGGGCTGCCGAGCTGCTGGCCGAGCGGCGCGAGCGGGCGCCCGCGCCGAAGAAGACCACGCGGAAGGCTCCCGCCAAGAAGCCCGCCGCGAAGAAGCCCGCCGCGAAACCGTAGGACCGCGACCGCGCCCTCACCGGGCGCGGTCGCGGGGGCGGCCGCCGGAAGTAGCATCGTGGTGTGATCGTCCTGATCTTTCTGGGCCTGGTCCTGCTCGGGCACTGGTACGTGTGGCACCGGATGGTGCGTTCGAGCACGGCCCCCGGGCGGGCGCGCAAGGCGCTGACCTGGGGCCTGGCGGGGCTGCTCGTGATCCTCGTGGCGACGTTCGCGGGCGGCAGGCTGGGCGTGGCGCACTGGCTGGCGTGGCCGGGGTTCATCTGGCTGGCGCTGCTGTTCTACCTCGTGGTGTTCCTGGTGGTGCTGGAGATCCCGCGGGCCGTCGCCTGGGCGTTCCTGCGGAGGGCGGAGCGGGCGCCCGCGGCCGAGCCCGTCGCCGTCGTGGCGGCCGAAACGGCGCCCACGCTCGTGGCGCCCGGGGGAAGCGCGATCTCGGTCGGGGTGGCCGTGGAGCCCGTGGAGCCCGCGGGCGCGCCTGTGAGCAGGCGCCTCTTCCTCGGGCGGACCACCGCCGTCATCGCCGGCGCGGGCGCGCTGGGGACGGTCGGGTACGGCCTGTCGAGCGCCCTCGGCGACCCGGTGATCGAGCGGGTCGAGGTCGCGCTGCCGAAGCTGGATCCGCGGCTGGGCGGCCTGCGGTTCGCCGTGGTGAGCGACATTCACCTGGGGCCGCTCACGGGCAGGTCCCACACCGAGCGGATCGTCCGCATGATCAACGGGCTCGAGGCCGACGTCGTGGCGATCGTGGGAGACCTGGTGGACGGGTCGGTCGCCGAGCTGGGGCCGCTGGCCCAGCCGCTGAAAAGCCTCGAGTCCCGCTACGGGGCCTTTTTCGTGACCGGTAACCACGAATACTTCTCGGCCGGCGGCCCCGCCGAGTGGATCGAGGAGCTCGGGCAACTCGGCGTCCGCTCGTTGCGAAACGAGCGGGTGGAGATCGGGCACCAGGGCGCCGTGCTCGACCTCGCCGGGGTGAACGACCTCAACGGCGCCTCCTCCAACGACGGCCCCGACTTCGGCAAGGCGCTCGGCAACCGTGACGCCGGCCGGTCCACGGTGCTGCTCGCGCACCAGCCGGTCATGGTCGACCAGGCCGCGCGTCACGGCGTCGACCTGCAGCTCTCCGGGCACACGCACGGTGGGCAGATCGCGCCGTTCAACCTGGTGGTGGGGTTGCAGCAGCCGGTGGTGTCGGGGCTGGCCACGATCGACGGTGTGCGGGTCTACGTGACCAGGGGGGCCGGATTCTGGGGGCCGCCCGTACGCGTCGGTGCCCCGCCCGAGATCACGATGCTTGAATTGAGTGGCTGACTTTCCGCAATCCCCTAGTCACGCACTGCCATCATGCCCTAGTATCCGAGCGGATACTTTTCGGAGGTGGGGCATGGTCTCTTCGCCTGTGGAGCGGGCGTTCCGGCAGGACGTCGCGTTCTGGGCCAAGCGCGGCGGGCTGCTGTTCAGGCAGGCCAGGCATGCCGCCAGCCTCAACCAGAAGGCCCTGGCCAGCGTCAGCGGCACGTCCAGGACCACCCTGTCGGCCTACGAGCACGGCAGGAAGTCGCCGACGCTGGAGACCGCGGGGCGGATCCTCGACGCGGCCGGGTTCCGGCTGGTGCTGGAGGCGAAGGTCGAGTTCACCACCCGGGTGGCCGGTGACGGGCGGACGTTCCACGTGCCGAGCCGCCTGCCCCGGCTGCCGCTCGCCGCGGCGCTCGGCCGGGTGCGGCTGCGCGAGCGGGTCTACGACCTGGCCGACCGTGACGAGCGCCGGGCGGCCTACGTCGCGCTGCTGTGCGAGGGCGGGCCCCAGGAGCTGCTCGACCACGTGGACGGCGTGCTCCTCCTCGACCTCTGGGACGAGCTGATCCTGCCGCAGGAGGTCCGTGCCGAGTGGTGGCCATTGGTGGAAGAGGCGCGGCATGAGGCCGGAGATATGAATTGATGACGCTTTTGGGGGCCTATTCGAGGTGTGTAACCTGCGCACCGGCCCGCGATCGTAATACCCTCAGCCACGAGCATCCGGGAAATCCGGCTCATCTGTTCGTCCGCCCGCTTCTTGCGAACACCTGGATACGCTGAAATCATGACTGCCCCTGGCCGAAGCCGCCCCACCCATGTGCTGGCCAATGCGCCGTTCCGACGGCTGTGGACGGCAATGTCGGTGTGCAGTCTGGGTGACTGGCTCAACCTCCTGGCGCTGACCGCGCTCGCGGGAAACCTCACCCAGCACGACGACTACCGGGTCCAGTCGCTCGCCATCGGTGGCGTGTTCATCGCCAAGATGCTGCCGGCGATCCTGCTCGGGCCGCTCGCGGGCGTGTTCGCCGACCGGTTCGACCGGCGGCTGACCATGGTCACGGCCGACCTGGCCAGGTTCGCCGTGGTGCTGTCGATCCCGTTCGTGCAGAGCTACCAGTGGATCATCATCGCGACCCTCCTGGTCGAGTGCGTCAACCTGTTCTGGGTCCCGGCCAAGGACGCCACGGTGCCCAATCTGGTGCCCAAGCAGCAGCTCGAGTCGGCCAACCAGCTCAACCTGCTGGTGACGTACGGCACCGCACCGGTCGCGGCCATGCTGTTCGCGGTGCTGTCCGTGGTGGGCGACGTGGCCACGAGCGTGGTGCCGTTCATGTCCGGCAGGGACGGCACCGGCCTCGCACTCGCCGTGAACGCCTGCGCCTATCTCGTGTCGGCGTTCCTGATCTTCACTCTGCGTGACATCCCCAGGCGCAACGGCGCGATCTCGACGCCCTCGGTGCTCAAGCAGGTCATCGAGGGCTGGCGGTTCGTCGGCGGCAACCGGCTGGTGCGCGGCCTGGTGATCGGGATGCTGGGGGCGTTCGCCGCCGGCGGGGCCGTGGTGGGCGTGGCGAAGATCTACGTGCGGGCGCTCGGCGGCGGCGACGCGGCCTACGGAGTGGTCTTCGGGGCCGTCTTCGTCGGCATGGCGCTGGGCATGTTCTTCGGGCCCAGGCTGCTGCGGGAGTTGTCGCGGCGGCGGCTGTTCGGGCTGGCGATCACGATCGCGGGGCTGGTGCTCGTGGCCATCGCCTTCGTGCACAACCTGGCGATCGTGGTCATGCTGACCGTGGTGCTGGGGGCGTGCGCGGGGATCGCCTGGATCATCGGCTACACGCTGATCGGGCTGGAGGTCGAAGACGGGCTGCGCGGCCGTACGTTCTCGTTCCTGCAGTCCACCGCCCGGGTGACCCTGCTGCTCGTGGTCGCCGTGGCCAACCCGCTGGCCGCGATCTTCGGCGTGCGGGAGCTGGAGCTGGGCGAGTTCGACTACCGGTTCGACGGGTCCAACCTGGTGCTGGTGATCGGCGGGGCGCTCGCGATCGTGGTCGGCATCCTGGCGCTGCGGCACATGGACGACAGGAAGGGTGTCTCGCTGTCGGCGGACCTGATCGCCGCGGTGCGGGGCGAGCGGTTCCCGTCCGAGTCGCCCGAGCACGTGCCAGGGCTGTTCGTGGCGTTCGAGGGCGGCGAGGGCTCCGGGAAGACCACCCAGTCCCGGCTGATCGCCATCTGGCTGCGTGACCAGGGCTTCGACGTCGTGCAGACGCGGGAGCCGGGCTCCACCAAGGTGGGCATGCGGCTGCGGGCCATCCTGCTCGACGCGGCCGAGCGCGGGCTGTCGGCGCGCGCCGAGGCACTGCTCTACGCCGCCGACCGGGCCGAGCACGTGGAGAAGGTCATCCGGCCCGCCCTTTACCGGGGATCGCTGGTGATCACCGATCGTTACGTCGACTCGTCGCTCGCCTACCAGGGCGCCGGGCGGGCGCTGGCCCCCGAGGACGTGTCCAAGATCAACGCTTGGGCGACGGGCGGGCTGGTGCCTCATCTCACCGTGCTCATCGACACGCCTCCGGAGGTGGGGTTGCGCCGGTTGGGCGGGGCGGCCGACCGGATCGAGTCGGAGCCGCTGGAGTTCCACGAGCGGGTGCGCAAGGAGTTCCGGGCGTTGGCGGCGGCGGCGCCCGAGCGGTATCTGGTGGTCGACGGCACACTGGCGACCGAGGTGATCACCCGGCAGATCCAGGACCGGATCCGCGAGATTTTGCCCGACCCGGTGCCCCGGGAGTCAGAGGACTCCACCGGGACCATGCCCGCTATTCGCGACTAGTTCCGGCGCGGCGGGGGCCGGTGTTTGCGCCCTCCGCGACCCTCGCGACCCCGGTCGTTTTCAGCAACTACCGCCCCTTATGTCCTGACCCCGCGCGCCGATTACGACCGCCCGTGAGCCCGTCGCGCGCGCAACGATCGCCCTCAACCCAGGCGCGCCGACCATGACTCGGCCGCGCGGAACGACCGCTTGGTTGTGGGGGTGGTTGTCGGTGTTGGCGGATAGCCTTGGCTCGTGGCGGTTTTCGATGACCTCGTGGGGCAGGACCAGGCGACAGCGGTGCTGTCGCGGGCCGCTGGGGCGGCCGGGGAGGTCGTCGCGGGTGGACGGGGCGCGGGCATGACACACGCCTGGTTGTTCACCGGGCCGCCGGGCTCCGGTCGCGAGGACGCCGCCCGTGCCTTCGCCGCGGCGCTGTTGTGCCCGGATGGTGGTTGCGGGCACTGTGACCAGTGTCACCAGGTGCTGATCGGTTCGCATCCCGATCTGGAGTCCGTGCGTCCCGAGGGGTTGTCCTACAGCGTCAAGCAGACCCGTGAGCTGATCCTGCGGGCCGCCGGGGCGCCCACGCAGGGGCGGTGGCGGGTGATCCTCTTCGAGGACGCCGACCGGGCCACGGAATCGGCCGCCAACGCCCTGCTCAAGGCCATCGAGGAGCCGCCGCCGCGGACGGTCTGGCTGCTGTGCGCGCCCGCTCCCGACGATCTGATGATCACCATCCGGTCGCGGTGCCGCGTGGTCAATCTGACCACCCCCGCCACGGAGGCCGTAGCGCACGTTCTGGCCACGCGGGACAGCGTGCCATGGGAGATGGCGATGTTCGCCGCCCGGGCCGCTCAGGGGCACATCA
This sequence comes from Nonomuraea sp. B12E4, assembly GCF_039871825.1. Taxonomy (NCBI): domain Bacteria; kingdom Bacillati; phylum Actinomycetota; class Actinomycetes; order Streptosporangiales; family Streptosporangiaceae; genus Nonomuraea; species Nonomuraea sp. B12E4. The sequence goes on from NZ_JBDPME010000022.1 coordinate 31,132, forward strand.
GCCGCGCGCGGGCGCTGGCTCTGGACGAGGGGGTCAGGCGGCGGCGCGAGGCCGTGCTGGGCATCCCGCGCTCGCTGACCGGGGTCGGGGAGTGTGTCTCGGCGGCCGAGCGGCTGGTGAAGACGGCCGAGGAGGAGGCGGCTGCCGCCACGGCCGTGCTCAACGAGAGCGAGACCTCCGAGCTGCGCAAGCTGTACGGGGAGGGGTCCACCGGCAAGGGGCTCAACCGCGGGCTCGTGCGAGGTGGGGCCGGGGCGTTGAAGGAGCTGGAGGACCGGCAGAAGTCGCGGGCGACGCGGATCAAGCGGGACTCGTTGGACGCGGCGCTGCTGGAGTTGGCGTCGTTCTATCGGGACGTGCTGGCCATGCAGTTCGGGGCGGGTGTGGAGCTGGCCAATGATGACATTCGGTTCGACCTGGATCAGTTGGCGAAGGCGTCCACTCCGGAAGAGATTTTGCGGCGGATCGACGCGGTCATGTTGTGCCGGGAGCGGCTCGGGTTGAACGTGAATCCGCAGATGGCTGTGGAGGCGATGATGCTGGCGCTGCGGGGCTGACCTTGGTTGGGGCCGGTCAAGTGGCCTTTCGCGGCTTGAATCAGCGGGGCATGTAGGAAGTGCTCCTGGTCCGCGTGCGGAGCGCAGGGCCGCGCGCACCATCCCCAGAGACGTCGATCATGGCACGATGGGGGGTCACGTGGAGCCTTCCGGTGAAGACGGTCTTGTGGTGTTTCCTTCTTCTACCGGGGCTCCACGTCCCATTTCCGAGCCCTGCCATCCGTCCGCGTGTCTCCCCGGACGGCACCGTCTGTGCCACAAAATGACCTGTTGTCCGACTCGAATTCGGTGAGATCACCTCATTGAGCCCGTGGCACGACCGGGCTCCCGCGGTTCGTCCTACTTCTTGGACGACTCTCAACACCCGCACGCCGGCAGACGAGACCCGCACCTTCCCCAGACACCACGCCCTGTCCCTGCGGCCGAGGGCTTTCACCACAAGTCAACGAAGCGGGGTGTTGATGTGGACGCCCCCTTTTCCAGAGGCGGCCGTCCAGCAGCCCTTTCAGGGCGACCGTTTGCGGTGCGTTACAGCCCGCAGGAGCCGCGGTCGAGGCGGAAGAATTTCGCATTGGCCCACCGGCAGAGCCAAATGCCGACTGCGACACCGGCGATCGTGACGAGGGCGGGGAGATAGCCGGCGGCGACCTGCACGATCGGGATCGCCGGGCATCCACCCGAGATCGCCCAGCCGGTACCGAACAGCACTGCGCCCGGTACGACGCCTGCGTGGATCCGTCCGGGCGTGCGGCGGACCCCGATGACGGCGAAGACCACCACGATGATCGCTATAGCGCCGGCGAAGGCGAAGAACATGCGCAGATCTTGAAAGGTGAACATGCGGTTGAGTTCGGCGTAGTCGCCGAAGCCGATGTTGGCGACAACGAAGCCGAGGACCAGCCCAGCGATGACGTTGGCCATGAGGATTCCGCCACGGGTATGCATCAAATCACCTTCCACAGCAGAAACGACACCAGAACCGCCGTGCCGAAGAACACAGCGGTCGCGACAATGCTGACCGGGTGCAGCCGGCCGCAGCCGCTGAGACCGTGGCCGGAGCTGCACCCTCCGGCGAGGCGGGTACCGAAGCCGACGAGTACACCGCCGAGGAACAACACACCGAACATGGTGGCCTGGTCGGCGGTCACGATCTGGCGGAAGGCATCACCCATATCCCAGCGGAGCTCGAACCGGCCGGAGGTGAGGGCCGCCACCCAACCGCCGACGAAGATTGATATCAGCAAGGCGGCCTGAGCGACCACCGGTATCGTCCGCCGGCTTGTGATCGAGGCGCTTTCTTCCGCCAGCGGCTCAACGTCGCGGCCGCGCGCCGACGCGACCGCGTAGGCGGCGTGCGGGGTGGGCGCTTCGGGAGGGTTCCCGTAGTGGTCGGCGGTTGCGGCAGCCAGCGCGTCAATGAGGGCACGTTCGTCGGTGAACTCGGCCTCCTGCCGTTCGATGCGGCGTTCGGCGCGCCAGTGCAAGACGCGATCCCAAGCCGAGGACACCCCGAAGGACTTGTCAGTGGTGAGGGTGTAGTTGACTGTGAGGAGGGCGAGTCCGATGGCCCCCGCCCACCAAGGCCAGTAGCTGCTCATGCGGGACCTTTCATCCAATTAGCAAGTCGTGTCCACCAACGGCGCGCAGGTTCGCCGCGTCGCAACCCTGTGGGCGAGTTCTCCCGGGGTTGCGAAGTCCATGAATCGGGTGGTGAGGGTTCAGGTGGCCGGGTCGGTGCCTGTGACGGCTCGAACGGCCGAGCTGGTGCCGGCCGTGATGGCGGTTCCTGCCTGAGTTCGTACGAGCCGAACCGTTCGAGGTGTTGCGGCTGCTTCCCGTTAGGCAGGAGCGACATCGGCACAGGCCTGCCCTCGAGCGCCAACTGGTACCGAGCACAGCTACGCCAACCGTGTTCGCTGTCGCAGTAGTCGTTCCGCCAGCCACGCAGGCTTGTATTCAGCAGTGGAAAGAGGGGACATTCCGTGGTGTGTGAACAGCCCACGCCGCTCCGATCGGACGTATGCCACCCGACCGAGATAGGTGGCCTGGCGCCCTGTTGTCGTAGACGAATTCGGCTTGTGATCTTACCTCGTAATTCATGAGCCTGGCGGCATTTGGGAGATCTTGACCGCTTGGCCCCCCAATGAACCGCGATGGCCCCCTTAGCCGTCCCCAGAGGGCATTTGATTTGAGTAAATTGTGGCTTATGTCAGCTTTTCGAAGTAAAGCTGGGTTGAGGCACCCGCGGCCGCGTCGGGTGGTGGCGCAGCAGGTCCGGAGCAGCGGCATCCTCGTCGAGATCGAGCCGGGATTGTTCACCCAGCCGCGCTCATGCCCTGCCGGCGAGCCTCCGACCAGTCGATCTATCCCAAATCCAACGACGAAAGGGGCATCAGCTCGCGGAACGCACTCTGATACTCCTGAGGTGCTGCCGTTACGCACGGCCACCATCAGCTCGGTGGCCTCGAAGAATCGCCACAGCGAGTAACACGGTCCTGTGGTGACCTCGAAAACGGTCGTCTCCGCAAAGCCGCCCGTTGCCTCTGACGGCCGTAAGTTGTAAAGCGGCCAGTTACCACGAAACCGGCCCAAACCGAGCACGCCCGTAAAGCCGCGACAGCGCCGCCGGCTCACGGGCAATGGCACCGTCGCGAGTGGAGACGCCGGGTTACAGGAGGCAGGCATCGAACTCCGAAGCGTTGGCCATGGGTGGGGGAGGCCCCGGCTGCAGAGCAGGCGACCCTGCTGGGTTGCCGTTAAGGCAAGGTTCGGCGGATGTGCTTGTCCCCAAAGCCAACCCCAATGCCAACCCCAACGCCAGCCTCGACGCCAGCCTCGACGCCGACCTTGCGGCCGCTTCCCGCTGACGATCGGCGAAAGATAGCGGTGTGACTGAAGCAGCAGAAGGGGCGCGCGGGCGTCTCTGTGATGTGGAAGTCGAACTACTCACCCAACAAGAGGCGCTGGCGCGGCAGCGGGTCGATGTGGCGTCGATCTTCGCCGAGCACCATGTCGGCCTCGTACGGCTGGCACTGATCATGGTCGGCGATCAGACGAGTGCGGAGGACATCGTCCAGGAGGCGTTCGCGCGCACCCATGCCGGCCAGTCCAGGCTGCGGGATGCCGACAAGGCGCTGGCCTACGTGCGTTCCGCGGTGCTCAACGGGTGCCGGTCGGTGTTGCGCCGGCGGGCGATGGCGTTCCGGCGCGCGGTGCCGTACGAACCGCCTGTCTGGTCGGCGGAGAGCGCCGCCCTGATGGGTGAGGAACGGCGGGAGGTGCTGCTCGCGCTGCGGAAGTTGCCGCGCAGGCAACGGGAGGCGTTGACCCTGCGCTATTACCTCGATCTCACCGACCAGGAGATCGCCGAAACGATGGGGACCGGCGCCAGCACGGTGAGGTCCACGATCGCGCGAGGGCTGGCCGCCCTCGGCCGAGCGCTTGGAGAGGACGCATGAACAGTCCGATGGAAGACAGGCTGCGCGACGCCCTGGCCGAGGCGGGGGAGACGATCGACGCCAGTGCGCTGCAGCCGCTGCGGGCGCCGGAGCGACGGCGGTTCCGGGGGGACTACCGGCTGGTGACCGTTTCCGCGGTCGTGGCGCTCGCGGGTGCGGCGTCGGCCGTGGGGTTGAGCGGCGGTCTCGGCGGCGAGGATCGGGCGGTGGCGACGAATCCGCAGCCGACCCGGGAAATGGCCGTCTACGTGTGTACGGAGTCGGCGCCGAAGGAAACCTCGTGCCACGGGCGCGACGCCACGCTTGACGAGCTGGAGGCGATCAAGGGCGACCTGACCAGGTTGCCGGGGGTTGAGTCGATCTTCTTCGTGGACCAGGTCTCCTCCTACGAGAGTTTCCGGCGCGAGTACGCGCACGACAAGGCGCTGCTGGACGAGGTCAAGGTCACGGACATGCCCCCGTCGTTCCGGGTGAAGATCAAGGAGGGAGCCGCAGAGGGGGCGGTGCGGGACATCGGGGGGATTGCCGGTGTGCGGAGCGTGCTGGTTCTGCCGTCGCCCGACGAGACGATACGGGTGAATCGGGATCGGACGATGAATGTCTTCCTTTGCGGAAAGGGTACGGAGCTGCCTTCGTGCAAGACCGAGGTCACGCGGGAGGAGGACGGCGTCGTCAGGACCGTCTTGGTCGGCAAGGGAGTGACGAAGGCCCAGAAGGATGCCATCGAGAAGATCGCCAAAGCGCCGGAGGTCGAGTCGTACGTTTTCGAGAGCCAGGAGATGGCATACGAGGACTTCCGGCGCACCAACAGCAAGAATCAGGTCCTTCTGCAGGCGACCCAAGTGAAGGACATGCCCCAGTCGTTCAGGCTGACGATGAAACAGGGGGCTGACTGGGTCAAGATCTTCAACATGATGAAGCGGCAGCCGGGGGTGGCCCGGGTCTTCTACAACCCCTGCCTTGCCGACGAGATCACTATGAGATACGGCTACGGGTTGTCCCTGCCGGAGAGCACGGGGTGCGAGGACAAGATCCGGTGAAGATCCGCGCCGGCGACCCTCACTCTCGGCGGGCGTACGCACGTAATGTGGCAACGGAGGCCCTAAGAACCCCCGAGGCCGTCAGGAGGCGAGCGTCAGCCCATGGGAATGATCATGGCTGTGAGCTTCACCCGTTATGGGAGGCTCTACTACCTCGATCCCGGGGAGTACAACCCCAAGGTGGGCGACAAAGTACTCGTTCCGACCGATTCGGGTCCCGAGGTGGCGGAGTGCGTGTGGGCGCCACAGTATTCGAGCGAGGACATCGACGGGCTGCCGGTGTGCGCGGGGCCGGCGGGTGAGGAGCACCTCAACCGCGACGAGACCAACAAACGCCGCAGGGCCGAGGCCCGCAGTGTGTCCAAGCGGCTGATCAAGCGGCACACGCTGCCCATGAAGGTCGTCGGCATCGACTACCTCGACCAGGACAACGTCTACACCGTCTACTTCTCGGCGCCGCACCGGGTGGACTTCCGGGCGCTGGTGCGCGACCTGGCCCGCAACCTGCGGGCCAGAGTCGAGCTGCGGCAGATCGGGCCCAGGGACGAGGCGCGGCTCCAGGGCGGCATCGGGCCCTGCGGGCGCGACCTGTGCTGCGCCACGTTCCTGAAGGATTTCGAGCCGGTTTCCGTACGCATGGCCAAGGACCAGGATCTTCCGGTCAACCCGCTGCGGATCGCGGGCGCGTGCGGGCGGCTCATGTGCTGCCTGAAGTACGAACACCCGCTGTACGTCGAGACCCGCGGCAGAATGCCCCGAGCCGGAAGCCGCGTGAGCACCCCTCAGGGCGACGGAACCGTGGTCGGGCACAACGTGCCCTCGGACACGGTGACGGTGCGCCTGGACGACGGCGGAAGGCGCTGCGCGTGCCCCTCGGCGTCGGTGTGCTCGCCTCGCATCCAGCACGAGAAGATGTACGGCCCGGGCGAGGAGGAACCAGCGGATCACCGTCCCGACGGCGAGTCTTGACGGCTGGGGCGGCGCAACCAGGCGGGAGGATCCGTCCGGGCAATCGGGTGATCGGCGGGAGCGAGAACCCCTTGAGCTCCTGTAGACTCTTGCAAGCTGCACAGCACGCCGCCTTAGCTCAGTCGGCCAGAGCACTTCACTCGTAATGAAGGGGTCTGGGGTTCGAATCCCCAAGGCGGCTCCCAGGTCAAAGGCCCTCCCGGTTCGTCCGAGGGGGCCTTTTGCGTGGGCGTACAGCAGCGAAGTACAGCTACGCCCTCAGTCCGCGTCGCGTTCCGTCGAGCCCGGCCTACTCGTCGCCGTTCTCCAACTCGTCCCGAAGCCTGTCCAGGGTCCGGCCGTCGGACAGCTGCCACATAACCCAACGGATGGCGTGGCTGATCGCGGAGCGGAACACGCGGCGGACGCTCTCGATCGTGCCGCGTGAAGGGTGATCCTTACAGCACTTGCCGATGGCGCAGCAGGGCTGCTTACGCTTCTTCTCCCGCGCGCAGCAGGTGCGCATGGTGGGCAGGGTGCTGAGCTACGCCTGCACGTCGCGGACAGTCAGCTTGTCGAGGCGCTTCTTGCCCAAATCAGGGATCAGGTGCTCTCCTGACCTTGGCCGATGTCCTGCTTCTCGTTGATGCCTGTGGCCCTGAGCCGATGAATGCGGTCACTTCTCACGAACGAAATCATCCGCCGAACATCTCGATCCAGGGGTCCACGACGTGGCGTGCAGCCATAGGCCGTGAATGAAGATGACGGGGATCGGTGTCGTCATGGTGCCTCCAAATGTGTACTTGTCTGTCACAGCAGGAGAACATCGGCACCGGAGGCTTCGTATCAGGGAAAGACCGCAGTCCCCCCGCGCCCGCCACAGGCGGTGTGGTTTCCTAACTTCGGAGCGCATGAGACCTTCCGCTCGTTTTCCGACGGAATGATCATGTCGGAGGTGACAAGCAGCGCTCCGTCACGACTGGCACTAAGTGGGGGGTTCGGGCACGTGGGCCCTGATGCGGTGGGCGAATTGTTCGTCGGCCGTGCGCGTGAGTGCGACCGGCTTCGGTACTGTGCGGGCAAGGTCAGGGAAGGTGACTCCTGGCTGGCCGTCATCGAGGGTGAGGCCGGGATCGGCAAGAGCGCCCTCGTGCGCAGGTTCGCCGCGTCACTGGACGACTTCACGGTCCTCCGGGCGATCGGCGACCCATCGGAGGCCGACCTGCCCTACGGCGTGATCGGACAGCTGACCCGGCATGTGGACCGAGCGGTGCTGAAACAGTTTCCCTTGCTGGCCGAGAGTCCGCCCGCGGGGACGAATCCGCACGTGGTCGGGGGGCAGTTGCTGCTTCTGCTGGGTGGGTTGCAGGAGCCCGGGACCCCCGTCGCTGTGATTGTGGACGACGTCCAGTGGGCGGACCGGTTGTCGGTCCAGGTGCTGGGCTTCGTTCTGCGCCGTCTCTGGGCGGACCGGGTCCTGACGATTCTGGTGACCCGGCCGGAAGCGGACGCGTCTGGCGAAACGCTGGAGAGACTGCTGCGCTCGTCGGAGCGGACGGTGAAGGTCGATCTGGGCGGGCTCGGCGGCGGCGAGATCGCGCAGCTGGCGCAGGCCCTGGTCGAAGGCCGGTTGGCGCCGGGCCTGGCCGACCGGCTGTACGCCTACACCCGGGGGCACCCGCTGTACGTCCGGACTGTGCTGTCGGAGATTCCAGCCGACGTGCTGCGAGACGGTGTGTTGGAGCGCTGGCCCGTCCCGCGATCGCTTCAGGTCGGGATCAGGGCGCAACTGGACCGTCTCCCACAGGAGTCCCGCGAACTCCTGGAGGCGATGGCGGTGCTGGACGCACAGGTTCCGCTGTCGACGGTCGGTCGGCTCGCCGACCTCCCGGACCCGGCGCGCGCACTCGGGCCTGTTCTGGCTGCCGGGCTCGCGCTGTGGTGCCCCAAGGAACCTCAGAGCCCCGTCGCCGTGGTACACGCGCTCCAGCGCGACACGATCTATGACTCGCTCACCCCTGAACGGCGTCGCTTCCTGCACGCTGGTGCGGCTGCGCTTGTGGGCACGGCCGCCGGCTGGGCCCATCGGGTCGCGGCTGCCGCGACCACCGACGCCCGGCTCTCCGACGAGCTCGACCAGTCCGGAATGGAAGAGGCGGCGAGCGGACGCAACGCCGTGGCCGCTACGCGCCTCCTGTGGGCCTCCTCTCTGTCGGTCGACCGCGCGGATCGCGAACGACGGCTCCTCACCGCCTGTGCCCAGTCGCTGCTCACCATGCAGCCCGGCTGGGCCGCGAACCTGCGGCAGCAGGTGGAAGACTGCTCGCCGGGGCCGCTGCGCAGCTGCGTCCTGGGGACCCTGGACATGATGGCGGGCCGGTTCGCCACCGCCGAAGCGCACCTCACCCAGGCATGGCAGGAGGCTCTGTCGCTCCCGAAGCCCGGCTGGGTCGCCGTACTGGCCGGCACCTTCCTGACCAACATCACGCTCTGGCGCGGGCGGGGCGCCGAGACGGTGGAGATCGCCCGCCGCACCCTGACGGTAGGCGATCTCGACCCGGCCACGACCGATTTCACCCGCGCGGCCCTGGCGACCGGCCGGCTCTGGCACGAAGGTCCGCGCGCGGCATTGCAGGACCTCGCGCATCTGCCGGTCCAGGGCACCACGGTGGGCAACCACAATCTCGACACGCTGGCCACTCGTGGCGTCCTGCGTCTGTTCCTGGGCGAGCTCTCCGCGGCGCGCGCTGATCTCCAGGTCGTGGCGCAACGCGACCAGCAGGGGGCCGGATCCAAGTTCGGCCCCCTGACGCTCTCCCTTCTGTCCGTCGTCCACTACGTCGCCGGCGACTGGGACGAGAGCGAGTCCACCGCGGAGCGGGCTCTGGCCGTCGCGTCGTCCCAGGACCAGCTGGCGGGCGAGGCCCCGGCCGGTTTCGCGGCCGTCTGCGTCAAGGCCGGCCGGGGCGAGTGGGACATCGCACAGCGGCACCTCGACGACCTGGCGCGGATCGCGCAGTCCCTCGACTCGGCAGCCGAGATCGTCTACTCGTCCCTGGCGGCTGCGACCGTGGCACAGGCCAGGGCCGACTACACGGCCATGCTGCGCTCGCTCCGGCCGCTGCTCGACGGGACGGCTGAAGACGGCCGGTTCCGCCTGCTGCACAAGCCCTTCTGGCTGTGGCAGCAGTCGCTGCTCATCGAGGCGCTGACCGGCACCGGACGGGTGGGCGCCGCAGCGGTGGCCCTGCGTGAACTGGGGGCGGCCTACGACGGCAACGGCTATCTCGGGGTCGTCATCGCCAGACTCGGAGGTCAGCTCGCCGAAGCCCAGGGCCGTCCGCACGACGCCCTCGCGATCTATGAGGAGGCCGTCGCCGCCGACGCGGACACCGACACCGCGCCCCTTTACCGGGCCATCGTGGAACAGGCCTACGGAAGGCTACTCCTGGCCACCGGTTCCACGTCGCGACGGGATGCGGCAGTGTGGCTTCACAAGGCTCACGGCCGTTTCAACGCGCTGCGCGCCGTGCCGTACGCCCTGCGGTGCGAGGCCGATCTGTCCGCGAGCGGGCTCACGGCCTTCGAGCGGGATCCCAGCCGACTGTTGGCGCTGACGGAACGGGAACTGTCGGTGGCCCATGTCATCGCGAGCGGACGGACGAACCAGGAAGCCGCGGCGGAGCTCTACGTCAGCCAGAAGACGGTCGAATACCACCTGTCCCATATCTATGCCAAGCTCGGTATCTCCTCCCGTCGCCAGCTCGCCGAGGCCCTTCGCTCTCCGTGAGCCTCGCCCGGCCCAACCCTGGGATCGACGACTAGGGACCGTCCCTAGTGTCCTGGTCGGGCACCGGGTGCTTCCCTTGATTGAGGAGATCACCGCCTGAGCGGCCTCCGGGTGCCCGCTCGGACTCGCAAGGGGGTAGGCGCATGAGCAGGGGCGTCGGGCTGATCACCGGCCCTGCCGGTCCGGGGAAGACCACATTCGCCGTTCGCGCCGCCCATGCCCTGCGGACCGGTTTCCCGGACGGGGCGTTCTTTCTCGATCTGTTCGGCATGTCCCCGCACCCCGTCGCTGCCAGGGAGGCTTTGGCGCCGCTGCTTCGTGCGCTCGGCGTCGCGGATCACGCAATACCCCATGGCGTTCCCTATCGCGCCTCCTTATACCGGTCGCTGCCTGCGGGGAAGCACGTTCTGGTCGTGCTCGACAACGCCGCCTCCGAGGAGCAGATCCGGCCATTGCTGCCGAACGGCAGCCACGGCCGGGTCCTGATCACCAGCCGCCGGCTGTTGGCCGGCCTGGAGGGGGTGCGCCGGCTCAGCCTGGGACCCCTGCCCCTGGCGGAGGCCACCGAACCGCTGACCGGGATTCTGGGCGACCGCTCCGCATCCGACGGCGAGCGGGCGCTGACGCGGCTCGCGCAGTGCGGCGGCTTGCCTCTCGCGCTGCGGATCATAGGGAACCGGCTGGTCAGCCGTCCCGCCTGGAGCGCCGCCGAGCTCGTCGCCCGGCTGGCGAACGAGGAACGCCGGCTTGAGCAGCTCAGTGCCGGTGACCTCAAGATCGCCAATGCGTTCGGGGCGTCGTAAGGCGTGGCAATCCCGACCGTGGCTCACGAGCGCGCGCTCCGAATCGAGGTCCTCGGTCCGTTGCGGATCTGGCGGGACGGCGTCGAGCTGGATACCGCCCCGCGGCAACAGGCCTTCCTGTTCGCGCTGCTGCTGGCCCACGCCGGCCAGCCCGTCAGCACGAACCAGTTGATCGACCTCATCTGGGAAGCCGACGTGCCGGCCAGCGCGCTCAACATCGTCCAGAAATACGTGAGTGCGCTCCGCCGGCTCCTCGAACCGTCGCTGCCGGCCCGGGAGAGCGGGTCCTATCTGCAGCGCCGGGGGAACAGCTACCTGTTCGTGGCCGAGTCCGAGACCCTCGATCTCGTCCTGTTCCGCCGCCGGGTGAGGGCGGCCGGGGCCGCCGTGGCCGAGCGGCGGCAGACGGCTGCGCTCGCCTGCTACGTCGACGCCCTCGGGCTGTGGCGCGGGTCCACGGCCGAGGGTTGGAATCACGGGGCTGCCGCCATGTCGACGTTCGTCGCGCTCGACCACGAGTTCTTCGACGCCTGCACCGCGGCGGCCGAGCTCGCGATCTCGCTGGGCCAGCCGGAGCGCATACTCCAGCCCCTGCGCCTCGCCGCGTCGTTGGCCCCCCTGCACGAGCCGGTCCAGGCCGCCCTCGTCTCGGTCCTGGCGGCTGCCGGACACCAAGCCGAGGCGTTGTCCGCCTACCTGCGGGTCCGCGCGCGGCTGGTTGAGGAACTCGGCATCGACCCCGGTGAGGCGCTACGGGCCGCCCACCGGCGGGTGCTGGGTTCCAGCGTCCCGCCGCCACAGGCCGCCGCCGACCCGATTGACGCCGGGCAGCCACCGCTGGCGGCCGCCGGGCTTGTCGGCCGGGTCGAGGAGCTCGTTGTGGTGTGGCAGGCCGTGGAGTCCGCTCTGGCCGGCCGCACCGGGCTCGTCCTGGTGGAGGGCGAGCCGGGAGTCGGCAAGACGCGGCTGGTCGAAGAAGTGACCGATGCGGCCCACGGGCGAGGCGCACACGTCGTGTGGGGCAACTGCCTGGAGGACGCCGGCGCACCGTCGATGTGGCCGTGGGTGCGGGCCATCGGCACGGTCCTGGACGCCCTGGCGCCGGCGTCGCGCGAGAAGTGGCTGACCAGCGAGCTCGGTTACCTCGTCGAGTCGGACGACCGGGCACCGGCCGAGCCGGAGCAAGCCGACGCCGGAGGCCAATTCCGCCTGTTCGAACTTGTCGTCGCGCTGCTCCGCGAAGTCTCCGCCACGCGGCCGGTCGTGCTTGTCATCGACGATCTCCAGTGGGCTGACGTCGCTTCCCTGCGGCTGTTCGGTCACTTGGCCGTCCGGCTGCCGAGCGGCGTCGCGATCATCGGCATGCTCCGCGACCGCGCCCCCACGCTGGGGACGGAGTTGTCCCGGCTGCTCGCGGTGACCAGCCGGGTGTCCGGTCATCGCCGCATACGCCTCGGCCCGCTGGGACCGGCCGGGGTCGCCGAACTCGTCCGCCGCGAGGCAGGCCGCGACCTCGGGGGCGGCGTCGTGCGCAGCATCCACGCGCGCACGGCCGGCAACCCGTTCTTCGTCCGAGAGCTGTCCCGGCTGCTCGCGGCGGGGGGCGACATCAGCGGGGACGCGGCCGTGCCGTCGACCGTGCGGGACGTCGTGCGCGACCGTGTCTCGCACCTCGACGGCGAGGCGCACGACCTGCTCCAAGCCGCGGCCCTCATCGGCCGCGACGTCGACCTCGGTCTGCTCGCCCGCGTTGCCGGGCTCGACACCCAGACCTGTCTCGACCGGCTGGAGCCTGTCGACCACCTCGGCCTGCTCGGACCGACTCCCGGGAACCCGTTCTCGCTGCGTTTCGCACACGACCTGGTCCGCGAGTCGGTCGCTACGGCCACGTCACCGCACCGGATGATCCGGCTGCATCTCCGCGTGGCGGACGCGCTGGAAGCCACCGAAAGCAGCGTCGAGTCCGTCGCCGAGCGCGTCGCCCACCATCTCTGGGCCGCCGGCCCCCTCGCGGACCCGTCCCGCACCGCGAGCGCGCTCATCGGTGCCGGTCGCCGGGCAGTCGCCAAATCCGCTCTCGAAGCGGCCGAGCAGCACCTCCGGTCGGCGACGCAGGTGGCCCGCTCGGCGGGTCTCGCCGAGCTCGAACTGTCCGCTCTGTCACAGCTCACCGCTGTCATCGGTATGGGGTCCGGATACGTCGGCTCTGCGACCGACCTCCTCGAACGCGCCGAGCACCTGGCCCGCGAACTCGGCCGCGAGGAGGAGGCCGTCAACTTCTTGCTGTCCCGCCAGGCGGCCTACTGCCAGGGAATGCAGCTCGACCGCGCCAGACGGCTGGCGCGGCAGTTCCTCGAACAGACCGAGGCGTCGGCCGATCCCGTCCTACGCGCCTACGGCCTGCACGCGTGGGCCATCTACCAGTGGGCCATCGGCGAGATCGGCAGCGCGTTCGAATACCAGAGGCGGTCGGACCGCACGCTGCTCGAAGACATCGCCGGCTACAGCGAGTTTCCGCTGCGGCGCGATCTCCACCTGATCGCGGCCGGGATGCACGCGGAGATCTCCGCGCTGCACGGAGACCTCGACGCGGCCAGGCCGGTGCTCGACACGTTGGAGGCTGCCGGTTCCGACCCGTACGCGATCACAGTGTGGGCGACGTTCGCCTCGGTGATCGCGGCGCTCGCCGACGACCCCGCCTGGGCACTGCGCACCACCGAACGAGGCATCGCTGAGGACCCCGGATTCTCCTTCGCCTTCTTCGGCGCGCACCTTCGCATCATTCGATGCTGGGCGCGCGCCGTGACGGGCCTCGACCCGGCCGGGGCCGCGGCCGAGGCCGAAACGTTGCTGACGGAGATGCTGCTCGGCCCGCCGCTCACCGGCCGCGCCACCTGGTACGGCCTTATCAGCGAGATGTGGCTCGCCGCCGGTAGGCCGGACGCCGCCGCCGTTGCCCTCGACCAGGCCGACCGGGTCGTCGAAACCTACGGCGAGCGCTACGCCGAGGGGTTGCTGTTCCTGGCGCGGGCCCGGTTGCTGGTGGCCGGAGGCGCCCGCGTCGAGGTGGCCCGGGCAGCCGCCGAGCGGGCACGTGCGCTGTCCGCCGAGCGGGGAGCTCACCTCTTCACCCGCCGGGCTGAGCAACTGGTGCGAGAGCTTGGCGGACCTGTTCCGTGACCTGACGCCGTGCGTAACGCATCGAGATCGGCGCGGGCCGCGTACGGGTGGCGGCCTCGTTCCGCCCCGCCGGCCAGGGCGACCACCGCGGCCGGCACAGTCATGCGTGCTCCCGCCGCACCACCGAGCCGTGGCGCACCGAGGCCGGAAGGTCGTCCGCCGACAGCTCAGCGGATGCCATCAGCGCACGTCCTGCGGGCGTGGTGGCGCTGCGCCAGGTGTGGGGCAGGAGCGTCTGCTCCACGTAGGAACGCAGTTCCAGCGTCTCCGCGGTGTCGGGCTGACCGGCGATCTCCAGGGCACCGCCGGCGGCCGAGCGGATGACATCGCGCCGTTCACGGAACGCCGCGAGCAGCACTTCGGCGCTGCCGTCCTGCTCGGCGAGGGCCTGTAGCCGGGCGGAAACCGGGACCGGCTACAGGCTTTGCCCGGGCGACGGCCACGAGGTAGAGGAGCAGCCCGGCTGAGGTGAGAACGAAGCCGGCCCAGACGGTGGACAGGGCCCCCCAGCCTGCGTTGAGGGTGATCGCGCCGCCGATCGCGCCCAGCGAGTTGGCCAGATTGAGCGCGGCCAGGTTGAGCGCACCCATCAGGGTTGGGGCGTCCGGCGCGAAGCCGGTAAGCCTGACCTGGATGGTGGGGATCGCGAACATCATGGTCGCGCCGACACCGAACAGGCAGGGCAGCAGGATCGACAGGTTGCTGCCGGCCACGCCGATCACCACCAGGAGCGCCAGCACACCGCCGTAGCCCCAGATCAGACCGCGGTGCTCGTATCCGTCGGCGACGCGTCCGCCGAGGTGGTTGCCGACCGCCATGCCGAGGCCGAAGACGGCGAGTGCGATCGGGATGAGCGAGGCGTCCTGCAACGCCGCGTCGGTGACGAAGGGGGCTATGAACGTGTAGACGGCGAAGATGCTGGAGATGCCGAACGCCGCGACGGCGCTCATCAGCCAGACGTCGAGCCGGCGGAGGGCGCTCAACTCGTTTGCGACGGAGCCGCCACGCAGGTCGTCGGTGCGTGGCAGCCAGGTCACCAGGGCAGCGCCGGCGAGCAGACCGATGGCGACCACGGTCCAGTACATGCTTCGCCAGCCGGCGTTCTGCCCGATGAAGGTGCCGAGTGGCGACCCGATGATGGTGGCGACGGTAAGTCCTCCCATCACGGTGGCGAACGCCTTGCCGCCCTTGCCCGGGCCGTACATGTACGCGGCGACGACAGCCCCGGCGCCGAAGAACGCCCCTTGCACGCTGCCCGCGACGAAGCGGAACACGACGAGCAGTTCGATGTTCGTCGCCAGGGCGGACAGCATGTTGCCCACCAGGAACAGCACGATCAGGCCGAGCAGCAGAGTGCGCCGGTTGACCCGGGCGGCGAGAAGGGTGATCGCAGGGGAGCCGATCACCACCCCTATGGCGTATGCCGTGATCGCGTGCGTGGCGACCGGGATCGACACGCCCAGATCAGCGGCGAAGAGCTGGATGATGCCGTTGCTGCCGAACTCGCCGGTGCCGATCGCGAAGGTACCGAGCGCCAGCGCGAACAGTGTCGGCCTCGGATTGCTGAGAGGCGACTCAGCGGAGGTGTGTCGGTTCCCTTCAGCAGTGCACTGGCCTTCGTACGCACGCTGATGCATCGTTGTCCTCCAGATTCTCAACGGAGACCAAAGTCGCCCCGCAGTACGTCGTGCGCCGGTCGACGTCGCCGGGCGGAGCCGTGACCTCGGTGCCGGTCAGGCCGTCGACGTCGCGGGCCGTCTCAACCGTTCAAACGTCGCTGTCCTGAGCCGTCAGCGAGCGGCGCGTTTGATGAGGTCGGCCGTCACGGTGGGCTGCGCGATCATCGCGACGTGCGAGGCGCCGACCTCGTGGATCTTTGAGCCGGCCCGCCGGGCCATGAACCGCTGTGCCGCGACGGGAAGCACCTGGTCGTTCCGAGCGGCGAGGTAGTAGGAGGGAATGGTCTTCCAGGCCGGGGCGCCGGAGGGCTCCCCAAGTGCGCGGGCGTCAGCGGGCCGCTGGCCCGCGTGCATCAGGTCGGCGGCCGGCTTCGGCACGTCGCCGGCGAAAACGTCACGGAAGAATTCTTTCTTGATGTATCCGTCGACGGTCCCCTCGCCGTACGGGCGGAAGTCCAGCGCGGCTTCGTCGAGCTTGCTTCCCGGAAATTTGGTCTGCAGTTCCAGCAGCGACTCTCCCTCGTCGGGGGCGAACGCAGCCACGTAGACCAGCGCTTTCACGTTCGGGTTGCCGGCCGCGGCGTTCGTGACGACGATTCCGCCGTAGGAATGCGCGGCCAGGACGATCGGACCGGCGAGCGTGGCGAGAATGCTCGCCAGGTAAGCGGAGTCGGAGGCGACACCGCGCAGCGGGTTCGCCGGGGCGATGACCGGATAGTCGTCGCGGATGAGCCGGGTCGCCACGTCGTTCCAGCCGGAGGCGTCGGCGAACGCGCCGTGCACAAGGACCACCGTGGGCTTGGCTCCTGGCCGGGGATGCGCCTGCGCCGTGGAGGTTCCCAGCAGGGCGTCGGTTGCGACTGCGGCCGATCCGGCCAGCATCGCTCTACGAGTCGTCGGCATGATGTGGACCTTTCAGGTGTGGTGTTCGCACCTCGATTGCAGATCAATGTTGAACTCGGGTAATTGATGAACACTGAACGGGCGACTCAGTCGTCGTCAAGTGCGCCGATGTAGCTTGCCGGGCATGAGAAGGGCAAAAAGTGAAAGCGCCCAACAATGGGGCCTGCGTATTCACCTGCTCTGCTACGTAATAGCCAATCTGGCTCAGGTCGTGGTGTGGCAGATCTACGACTCGGAACACTTATTCTGGCCTATGTGGTCGATAGTCCTCTGGGGCGTCGGACTGGCCTTCCATTTCTGGGGTGTCTACTCTCCGCCCAAATCGAAAACCGGTCAGTGAGCGGCGTGTCGTCTCTCTGAGTTCGTGCGCGCCGTCGACATCGTGAACGCGGACGCGCCGGCCTCGCCGCGATGCCGGCGCAGCGCGGGCCAGTCAGTCCGATGTCGCGGTCAGCGGCCTTCCGCGGGCGGCGTTCACCGGGAACCAGCAGCGTGACGTGTCGGCAGTGCGCCGACTCGATCCGCGCGCAACCCCCATTGTGTTGACGACCCGGCCGGGCCGTTGCCCGGCCTTCCTCCCACACCAGCCCACATGTAATCCGACCCCGGAGGAGCCCTAGATGCCGACCCGAGTCAGCCGGCAGACCGTCGACCTCTCCGCCTATCCAGATCTCCTGGTCCTGTACCTCGGCATGCGAGTGAACCAGCTGTACGGTGTCCGGACCTTCTTCAGCTTCGGACGGAAGATCAGTGAGTCGGTCGCCGGCAAGCCGGACGGACTGCTTCTGCACGAGCCCGTCTACTACTCGATCTTCCCGATGAACATGGGGATGCGCCAGTACTGGCGCGACCTGCCGTCGCTGCTCGCATTCGCCCGGTCGGAGCCCCATCGACAATGGTGGCTCGACTTCCTGCGAGACTCCGGCGGCACCGGTTTCTGGCACGAGACGTACTCGATCAAGGGTGGTATGGAGGCCGTCTATGATGATGTGCCCCAGCCGCTCGGCTTCGGACGGTTCGCCGGGATCCAGCGCGCTCGTGGTCCCATGTTCGGCTCCGCGGCCCGGCTGGGACGTTCCGAGCACGGCAGCCCGGTCCTCAGCGAGACGGACCTTTACGAGTCCTGACCCCTTGGCGCGCAGGCGAAGCGGACTGCATGTGGGGCGGCACCATCCCCGCGGAACGCCGCAAGACGCGGAATCCTCCACGCGGCTCGTGCCACGATCCGTCCGGACGACCTGGCATGGCACCTGTCCGAGGCAGGCGGGTCGCGCCCTTAGCCTGAGCGGCGGCAACCTCACTGCGTTCGCCGACGAAGCCGAGATGCGGGGGAAGGCAGCTGGCTAGGGCCAGTGGGAGTAGGGAACGTGCAATTGGAGCACCGGCGCGCGCCTGTCCTCGTGCTCTACAGCAGCCGCGGTCCCCCCGGGCCCTGTTGCGGTCGCCGCTTCGCCGACGGCGTCCGCGGGCGCGGGGGACCCGGGAGAGGGGCTGGGCATCCGGCTGGTTGACGCGCCCGTGGCCCGGCGCGCCGACCCCCGCGCGCTGAAGAGCGTAGTCGATCACCTGGCCCCCGGCTCCACCATCAGGCGGCGCGTCGAGGTGTCCAACTCCAGTGGCCACCGCATGCACGTCTCGCTGTACTCGGCGGCAGCCGACATCCGCGGCCACGCCTTCGTCCTCGCGCCCGAGCGGACCCCCGAACGAGCTGACGTCCGCGGGGTTGTGGATCGGGTGCTGTGGCGATTTGTCGGTCCGTCATGGTTCGGCACAATGACTGATGTGAGAGTCGAATTGCTCGGGCCGTTCGAGGTCCGGAACGGTGATGGGGCCGTGGTGGAGGTTCCTGGGATTCGGCTGCGCGCATTGCTGGCTGCACTCGCCCTTGAGCCTGGCCGGATCGTCACGCGTGCGAGGCTGGTGGACTGGATCTGGGGGGAACGGCCGCCCGCGGACGAAGTGAATGCCTTGCAGGCGTTGGTGTCCAGGCTGCGCAGGGTGTTGCCGGACGGCGTGATCGAGGCGGATTCCGGCGGATACCGGTTGGTCGTGGCTCCCGATGCCGTGGACGTGCACCGGTTCGAGCAACTGGTCGGGCAGTCTCGTGCCGCCGAGCCCGCGGCGCGGGCGGAGCTGCTGCGCTCGGCGCTGGCGTTGTGGCGCGGTGCGGTCATGGCGGACATCGCACAGCAGGGCAGCGATGCGGTCGATGCCGTGGTCACGCGGCTGGACGAGCTCTACGTGGCCGCGCTCGGGGATCGGGTGGATGCGGACATTCGCCTCGGCCGGGGCTCCGAGCTGGTCTCCGAGCTGACCGAGCTGGTGGCCACGTACCCGCTGCGGGAGGGGTTCGTGGCGGCGCTGATGCGGGCGCTCGCCGAGGCGGGGCGTGGGAATGAGGCGTTGACCGTTTACCAGCGGACGCGCGAGCGGCTCGCCGAGGAGCTGGGCGCCGATCCGTCGGCCGAGCTCTCCGCGCTGCACACCGCGTTGCTGCGGGGCGAGCTGGGCGAGCGGGCGGAGAACCACAGGACGAACCTGCGCGCCGAGCTGACGAGTTTCGTCGGCAAGGACGAAGACCTCGCCGCGGTCGCCGGCCTGGCCGTCAGGCATCGGCTGGTCACCCTGACGGGGGCAGGTGGCTCCGGCAAGACGAGGCTGGCCGCGGAGACCGCGCGGACGATGCTCGCCGAGCTGCCGGACGGGGCGTGGCTGGTCGAGCTGGCCTCGGTGCGGGCGGGCGGTGACCTGGCGCAGGCCGCCCTTACCGCCATGGGCCTGCGTGACCAGGGATTGCTCGGTGGTGCGCGGGGCGGGGAACCGATGGATCGGCTCATCGCCGCGGTCCGGGAGCGCGCGATCTTGCTGATCCTGGACAACTGCGAGCACGTGATCGAGGCGGCCGCGGCTTTCGCGGACCGGCTGCTGGGGGAGTGCCGGAGGCTGCGGATCGTGGCCACGAGCAGGGAGCCGCTCGGCATCACCGGGGAGGTGCTGTGGCAGGTCGAGCCACTCGCGCTGCCCGCGAAGGGAACGGACCTCTCCGTGGTCGGGTCATCGCCCGCGGTGCGGTTGCTGCGCGACCGCGCGGATCTGGTGCGCAAGGACATCGGCTCCGACGCTCAGACGCTGGCGGCGATGGAGCGGATCTGCCGGGCGCTCGACGGGGTGCCGCTGGCGATCGAACTGGCCGCGGCCCGGTTGCGTACGATGTCCGTCGACCAGCTCGCACGCCGGCTCGATGACCGGTTCCGGCTGCTGACCAGCGGCAGCCGGACGGTGCTTCCCCGGCACAAGACGCTGCGCGCGGTCGTGGACTGGAGCTGGGACCTGTTGACCGAGACCGAGCGCGGCGTGCTGCGGCGGCTCTCGGTGTTCACCGGCGGGGCGAGCCTGGAGGCGGCCGAACGGGTGTGCGGGGACGAGGCATTCGCCGGTGAGCAGGTGTTCGACGTGCTCACCGCGTTGATCGAGAAGTCGCTGCTGCTCGCCGACGGCGAGGGCACACCGCGCTACCGGATGCTCGACACCATCAGGGAGTACGCGGCGCACCGGCTCGCCGAAGCCGGGGAGACCGAGCCGGCCCGCCGGGCGCACCTCGCCTACTTCACCGAGCTGGCCGAGACGGCCGATCCGCACCTGCGCCGGGCCGAGCAACTGGAGTGGCTGTCCATGCTCGAGGCCGAGCACGACAACATCAGTGCGGCCCTGCGCGGGGCGATCGCCGATGGATGGGCCGAGGAGGCGATGCGGCTGGTCGGGGCCGCGGGCTGGTACTGGTTCCTCAGCAGGCACCGGGCCGAGGGCATCGAGTTGGGCATCGCGGCGGCCTCGCTGGACGGTGAGGTGTCCGATGACGTGCGGGCGTTGGCGTACCTCATCGTGGCGGTGTTCGTGTCCTCCGGGCCCGGCGGCGACCAGTATCAGGCGCGGAATTGGATCCTGGAGGCGCACCGGGTCACCCAGCGCAGCGGGCGTCGCCACCCGCTGCTCGGGTTCGTCGTGCCGCTGGAGCGGATATTGCAGGGGCCGACGGAGTTCCTGCCCGCGTTCGAGCCGCTCATCGCCGACAACGATCCATGGGTACGCGCACAGGCCAGGCTCAGCCGTGGCCAACTGCGGCTCACGCTCGGCGGCGACGAGACCGACGTGGACGACGACATCGAAATCGCCCTTTTCGAGTTCCGCAGGCAGGGTGACCGGTGGGGGGTCTCGTTGGCGCTGACCTACCTGGCCGATCGGCTCGCCAAGCGTGGCGAGTTCGCGCGCGCGTGTGAGCACCAAGAAGAGGCGGTCACGGCGCTGACCGAGATCGGTTCCATCGAGGACGTGGTCGGCCTGCGGGCGCGGCAGGCCCAGCTCTACTGGCTGCTCGGCGACGAGCGATCCAGCACGTTCGCGATGGCCGAGGCGCAGCGGTGCGCGGGCGAGGTCGCCTGGCCGGACGCGCTTGCCGAGCTGGCGCTTTCGAAGGCGCAACTGGCGCGCTGGCGCGGCGAGCCGGACAGGGCGCACGAGCATCTGGCCACGGTACGGGCGCTGCTGAGCAGCGCGGAACGAGGCGAATTCATCCGTGTCAGGATCATGGACCTGTACGGCTATCTCACCGACGACCTGGAGAAGGCCCGCGAGCACTGGACCGAGGCATTGCGCGCGGCCATAGAGCACAAGTTTCCGGCGATGACCGCCGAGGTGTTGATCGGGATCGCGGATCTCGCGCTGCGCCAGGGACAGCACGAGCAGGCCGTGCGACTGCTCGCGGCGAGCGACGTCGTACGCGGTACGCCGGATCGTTCGCAGCCGGACGCTTCCAGGATCGCCGCGGCCACGCGCGGCCGCCTCGGTGAAACCGTGTTCGCCGAGGCGACCCGGGCCGGCCGGGAACGGGATTGGCGCGAGCTGGCAGAGGTCACGCTCGCCTGGTGAACGTCGCGTGCGCCAACAGGTAGCTCCAGGGCCGAGGGCGTGTCAGCGGCCGTGTCAGTGCGGTGACGGCCCGGTATCAGGGCGGTCGGTGATGGTGGATGCCATGAACGGTGCGGCCACGGGGTTGCCAGACGCTTTGCTCGGCCCCCAACCTGCTTCCCGGTCGATGAGAGGAATGACCATGGAACACACCCTCACCACGTATCCGACGGCGCGTCAGTCCGGTTGCCCCTTCGACCCGCCCAAGGAGCTGATCGAGGCCCGTGAGCACAGCCCGATCAGCCGCTTCACCTTCGCCGACGGGCACCAGGGCTGGCTGATCACCGGATTCGACCTGGTCCGGTCGGTCCTGGCCGACTCGCGGTTCAGCTCGCGCAGGGAGCTCATGGCCCACCACCCGACCGTCGACTTCACCGGCGTGGAGGTCCCTCCGGCGCCGCCCGGCGAGTTCCTGCTGATGGACGAGCCCCAGCACAGCCGCTACCGGAAGCCGCTGGTGGGCAAGTTCACCGTCCGGCGGATGCGGCTGCTCACCGAGCGCGTCGAGCAGATCACCGCCGACTGCCTGGACGCGATGGAGCAGGCCGGGCCGTCGGCGGACCTGGTGACCGCCTTCGCCAAGCCCATCCCGGCCATCGTCATCTGTGAGCTGCTGGGCGTGCCGTACGAGGACCGGGGCCGCTTCCAGGAGAACGTCGACAAGTTCCTCGGCGGGGAGGTCAGCGACGAGGAGCTGATGGCGGCCTACACCGCCACCCAGACCTACCTCGCGGAGCTGGTGGCCGCCAAGCGCGCGAACCCCACCGACGACGTGCTCAGCGACCTGCTCGACAGCGACTTCACCGACGAGGAGCTGAAGGGGATAAGCCTGATCCTGCTGACGGCCGGGCTCGACACGACCGCGAACATGCTGGCGCTGGGCACTTTCGCACTGTTGCAGAACCCGGCTCAACTGGCCGCGCTGCGCGCCGACCCCTCGCTCACCGACAAGGCCGTCGAGGAGCTGATGCGGTATCTGAGCGTCGCCAAGCAGTTCCAGCGGACGGCGCTGGAGGACGTCGAGCTGGGCGGCCACAGCATCAAGGCCGGGCAGGCGATCATCCTGTCCTACAACACCGCCAACCGCGACCCCGAGCGCTTCGCCGATCCCCACGCGCTCGACCTGGGCCGGCAGGACGGCGGTCACCTGGCCTTCGGTCACGGCATCCACCAATGCCTGGGCCAGCAACTGGCCCGCGTCGAGATGCGGGTCGCCTTCCCCGCGCTGCTCAACCGCTTCCCCGCGCTGCGCCTGGCCGTACCGGCCGAAGAGGTCAGCCTGCGGCCTGAGGCCGCCGACATCTACGGGGTGAAGAGCCTGCCGGTCACCTGGTGACTCAGGAGGGCGCAATCGGGCGCTTCACCGCTCTTTCAGAGCGTCAGCCGCGGGGTTCCAGGGGGGCCGGAAGACGGAGGCTCCCTTCCCCAGCGGGCCGCCGCTTTCCTGCGTTCGTGGCGGAGGGATCACATATGTGGCCTTCGGCAATCGCTGCCGGGTACGAGTTCGTTCATTGTGATCCGCCCTCCGGCATCATGGTGCGATGAGCGTGCGTTACGACGACGTGATCGGCTCCCTCCGGGCGGCATATGAAGGTGGCGGGCGGCTGCTGGAGATCGGCGCCGGGACGGGCAAGGACAGCGCGTACTTCCGGGACAACAGCCTGGACGTGGTGGCCGTCGATCTGTCGCCTGCGATGGTGGCCCTCTGCAAGGAGAAGGGCATCGAAGCTCACGTCATGGATTTCCTGGGGCTCGATTTCCCGCCCGGCTCGTTCGACGCCGTCTACGCGCTCAATTGCCTGCTGCACGTGCCCAACAACGACCTTCCGGCGGTGCTGGACACGATCCGCACGCTGATGCGGTCCGGGGGGCTGTTCTTTCTCGGCGTGTACGGCGGCGGCGACCTCACCGGGGAAGGTGCCTTCGAAGCGGACGACCACCGTCCTCCGCGGTTCTTCTCCTTCCGGAGCGACGAACAACTCCAGGAATACGCACTCGAGTTCTTCGAGATCGTGGACTTCCATGTCGTGGGATCTGACGACAACCGGTTCCGGTCGCTGACGTTGCGGCGTTCCATCGCGGCGGAAACGGCTTGAGTCTCCAGTAGGTCGAGACACGAGGGTGGGGACATGGACGGCGACGCGCTCTACTCGATCGGTGACCTGGCCCGGCGGACCGGGCTGCCGGTCACGGCCATCCGGTTCTACTCCGATCGCGGGATCGTGCCGCCGGCTGACCGCAGCCCGGCCGGCTACCGCCTCTACGGCATCGACGCCGTCGCCCGCCTGGACCTCGTACGGACGCTGCGCGACCTCGGACTGGACCTGCCCACGATCCGGAGGGTCGTCGACCGGGAGGTCCCGCGCCGCGACGCCGCCGCTGTGGTCCGCGAGCAGGTCGGCCCGGCGCTGGACTGGTTCATCGAGGCCCTGCCCGCGGCGGGGTACGGCACCGCGGCGATCGAGCAGGTGAACGGCTCCGTCCTCCGGGCGGGGCCGTTCTCGTCGCTGGAGCGCGTCCCACCTGAGGTGACCGACCCCGGAAGAGGACTCCGGCACGTACTTGCGCTCCAGCGGGAAATCGTCAACTCTTAGGAAGGTTTCCTAATCATTTAGGGAGTGGGCGGTGTTCGGTAGGAGATTGTCCGCGGTCCTCGTCCTCCTGCTGATCGCCGCGTGCGGCCCGGCCGAGCCCCGGCCGGAGCCGGTCAACGCCGAGGACGTGATGTTCGTGCAGATGATGGTGCGACATCACCGGCAGGGCATCGAGATCGCCAAGGTCGGCACCGCCCGCGCCACCACCCCGGAGCTCAAGACGCTGACCGCGGCCATCGAGAGCACGCAGCAGGACGAGGGCGAGATGATGCTGCGCTGGCTGCACTCCTGGGACCAGCCGCTCACCGCCGCCACGGGCGCGCACGACCACCACGGCGGCATGCCGGAGACCGACGTCAGGCGCGTCCAGGCGCTCAGGAAGTCGAAGCACTTCGAGTACGACCTGATCAATCTGCTCATCAAGCACCAGGACGGCGCGGTCCGGATGGCCGCCGACGAGGTCACGGGCGGGGCCAATCCGGTGGTCCAGGAGTGGGCGGCCCAGGTCGAGGCCTCGCGCAAGGCCCAGATCGGCATCATGACCGACCTGCTCGACCGGTGACCCACAGGGGAAACCGTCCCGGCGCCCATCGATCCCAGCGCATGTACATCCATAATTGGGCGATATGTCTGAAGCAACACAGCCTGCGCCCCCCGCCGACAATCTCGTCACCACGTCGCACACCCTGCCGTCCGGACAGAGGTACACCGCCACCACCGGCACCATGGTGCTGCGCGAGGAGGTCTTCACCGACGGGAAGTTCGACGGACTGCGCCCCAAGGCCGAGATGTTCCTCACCGCCTACACCCTCGACGACGCCGAGCCGCTGACCAGGCCGGTCACGTTCGCCTTCAACGGCGGCCCCGGCTCGTCGAGCGTGTGGCTGCACCTGGGCGTGCTGGGGCCGCGCCGGGTGGTGATGGGGGACGCCGGCTCGCTGCTGCCGCCCCCGTACGGGCTCGCCGACAACGAGGAGAGCCTGCTGGCCGTGAGCGACCTGGTGTTCATCGACCCGGTCTCGACGGGTTTCTCCCGGGCGGCCGAGGGGGAGAAGGCCGAGCCGTACCACGGTTTCACCGGCGACATCGAGTCCGTCGGCGAGATCATCCGGTTGTGGACCACCAGGAACGGGCGGTGGATGTCGCCGAAGTTCCTGGCCGGGGAGTCGTACGGCACGCTCAGGGCGGCCGCGCTGAGCGAGCACCTGCAGTCGCGTTACGGCCTGTACCTCAACGGCGTGATGCTGATCTCCTCGGTGCTCGACTTCATCACCGGGGACTTCAACGAGGGCAACGACCTGGCCTACGCCCTCTATCTACCGACATATGCAGCGATCGCGCACTATCACGGGTTGCACGGCGACCGGCCGCTGAGCGACGTGCTGCGCGAGGCCGAGGAGTACGCCGAGCGCGACTACCCGTGGGCGCTGGCCCGCGGCAGCCGCCTCACCCCCGAGGAGCGGGCCGCCGCCGTCGCCAGGATCGCCGCGCTGACCGGGCTGAGCGAGGACTACGTCGACCGCGTGGACCTGCGGATCGAGCACGTCCGGTTCTTCACCGAGGTGCTGCGCTCGCGCAAGCAGACCGTCGGGCGCCTCGACGGCCGCTTCACCGGGTGGGACCCGGACTCGGGGCGCGAGCACTTCACCTCCGACCCCAGCATGGACGCGATCATGGGGCCCTACAGCGCCGCGCTCAACCACTACCTGCGCACGGAACTGGGCTATGCCAACGACCTGCCGTACGAGGTGCTCACCTCGCGCGTGCGGCCGTGGTCGTACAAGGAGTTCGAGGGCGCGCACGTCTCCGTGACCGGCCGGCTGGCCGCCGCCATGCGGGCCAACCGGCACCTTCGGGTGCACGTGGCCTGCGGATACCACGACGGCGCGACGCCGTACTACGCCGCCGAGCACGCCTTCGCCCACCTGCCGGTGCCCCCCGAGCTGGCGGCCAACGTGGAGTTCAAGTATTACGAGGCCGGCCACATGATGTACGTGCACGAGCCCAGCAGGTTGCGGCAGTCAGCCGACCTGACGGCCTTTGTCCTCGGACAGCAGGGCTGAGGCGCGAGCCAGGCGGTAGCGCAGGTTCTCCTGGAACGCGGTGAAACGATCGGCGTTGTCGCGGATGACGGCCCGCTGCAACGCCGCGTCCGCCGCGAACCAGGCGGCCACCAGGCCCGACGACCACTTGCACGACGTGTCGGCGGTCGCGGTCTGCTTCTCGTCCTCGCTCACGGCGGGCTTCTCCAGATCCCAGCGGCCGTCGGCGATGGCCGCCTCGGGCGCCGGGTAGGGGTGTCCCGCCTGGCTCATGCACGCCTGCCAGCGCTTGACGGCCCCCGTCACCGACGGGTCCTTGGCGGCCTGCTCCAGCGTGAGCGAGTCCTGCAGGGAAAGCCACGACCAGTCCGCCCCGCGCGCTCCCTTGTCCAGGGCCTGCGTCGCCCGGTCGAGGCAGCCGCGGTCGGCGGCGGTCCCGTACAGGCGGTGGCGGGTGGTCTTGGACAGCTCGCCGGTCCACGCCCCGGTGGTGTCGGGCGCGGGCGGGCGGGCCAGGTGGTAGCCGTGGCGCCTGGCGGCCTCGATGTCGACGACACCGTAACGGCGCGAGTTGCCGGGATCGATCGCGGCCAGGGTGTCAGAGTCCTCGGCGGGCGGGGCGATGGTGATGCCCTGCTTGCGCATGCAGCGTACGACGAGGTGGTTGTGGGCGTTGCCCAGGATGGCCCGCTGCTCGGGAGTGGTCTTGTAGGCGTCGAACGGCAGCACCAGGTCCGACACCGAGCTGACGCCCTTCGGGGACGCCGCGGGTGCCGGCTCGCCGGTCGTCGCGCAGGCCCCGGACATCAGCACGGCGGGCAGCAGCAGCATGCCCGCCAGGAGTCCGCGACAGCCGGTTTCCGGCGGCCAAGCCCGGAAACCGGCACTCCCGTTATTACTCAGCGGCACCAGATGTCGATCGCGCTGGTGTGGTTGTTGCCGATGGCGTTGTTCACCAGGAAACCGTCGTTCGTGTTCTGCGCGAACGTGCTGTGGGCGCCGGTGAACTCGGCGTGCTGCCAGAGGGTCACGTTGCAGCCGACCCGGTTGCGGACGGAGCTGGTCTCGTTGTCCATGCTGTGCCAGCTGTTGCTGAAGTCCCAGTTCAGCCAGTTGTTGTCGGACAGGTCCGAGTCGTCCGCGATGAAGTCGCGCCAGTGGTCGACCTGGCCGCGGTTGTAGTCGAAGCTTGCGTACAGGCAGACGCGTCCGCCGTAGCACGTCGAGCGGGGGCTCGCCACCGCTGCGGCGGCGGGAACGACCACGGTGAACAGCGTGGCTGCGGCGACGAAGCCGGCGGCCTTTCTGGATAGCCTCACAGGTCTCTCCTCGATCAGTGAGTCGTTTCGACCTCGTACTTGGCGCGCCGAATCGGATTACGAGTCGCGAGGACCCGCCGATTCCGTCGAGGGCTTCACGCCCGGAGTGGGTCGCGTGCCCGGCTCGCCGACCCACTTCGTATCAGCCGGGGTAACGGGGAACTCGTCGCGTTGACGCAACTCTTGCCAGCTTTGGTGGGCGGCAGAGGAACTTGTGGGTTACTCGGGAGCCAGTTTCACGTCCAGGAACCGGGGACGGTAGAGGGACACGTCGCGGTAATGGTCGGCGGACGCGACGCTGTTGACGTTGTACGACACCACCAGGCCGGAGCCCGGGACCCCGGGATGCGCGTGGGCGTTGTAGGTGAAGACGTTCCCGCCGGTCTCCGGGGTGGTGTAGACGTGCTGCCGGGCGGTGAACGGCCCGGCGGCGGAGCACGAGGAGTAGGCCACGATGTTCGGGCTCAGCGGCTCGGACGTGTCATGCGTGATCAGGACATATCCGGATCCGACCCGGGTGACGCTGTACTCGTTCGCCACCCCGCTCATCAGCCGCCCGGACTCCGCCTCGTCCGGCGACCAGGAGCCGCCGGCCGTGCGGAACTCCCAGCGGCCCAGCAGGCTCCCGCCCCTGACCCGGGCGAGGTGCATGAACTTGCGCGAGCCGAGGTCCTCCACCCCGTACACGTAGGTGTGGCCGGCGTCCTCCAGGATTCCCGCGCCCCAGGCGACGCCGCGCCCCGAGGGCAGGGCGTGCACGCCGATCGGCCGGTCCAGCCGCCCGGGCGCGAACCTGGCCAGCACGTTCCGGCGCCAGTCCCATGCCTGCTCCCCGCGGGCGTACTCCTGATAGGTGACCTCCACGATCCCTCCGGCGAGCGTCGCGTCCCCGGCCCAGAACCAGTGGTCCCGATCGCGCGGCGGCATCAGGGCGACCGGCCGCTCCGCGGTGCCCCCGTGGATCGTCACCAGCCGGCCCGCCCGCTCGACCGCGAAGGAGTTGTTCAGCAGGACCGTGGTGCCGCCCTCCGTGACCACGGGGGGTCGCGAGCCGTCGGGGTTCACCCGCCCGAGGAAGGTGTCGGAGAAGATCCACAACTGGCGCCCGCCCGGCAGCCGGAGCGAGTAGGTGCCGTCGGCCCCCGTCCAGTCGTCCACCCGGCCGTTGTCGTTGCCGTAGGCGGTGAACAGGCTGGTCAGCCGGGGATCGACGGTGACGTCGCGCACGGCCGCCGAGCACGCGGGGCCGGGAATCGGGGCGGAGGCGGGCGCCGCCGCGCTCCCGAGAACCAGGACGGTCGCCGATGCGAGCGCGGAGCGAAGTCGCGTCATTACCGTCCTCCGGGATTCGGCCCTCTGCCGTTGTAGTGGTTAGATCACTAACTGTCGAGAAACCCCGGAGGAATGGTGTGAGATGTCATTGCCCAACCCGGTCACCCGTCGAGGTCTCCTCAAACTCGGTGCCGGCGTCGCCATGACGGCCCTTGCCCACTGAGACCGCGACCCGGACCGCCGCCGCCTCCACCGGCTCGGCGGCGAGCCGCTTCGACCTGACCGCCCCCGCCGAGCAACTCATCTGGAAGAAGGCCCTGTACGACGAGACCGTCCTGCAGTCGTTCGCCTTCGACACCAGCAACGGGCACATCTATGCGGTCCAGGTCAAGAACGGCGCGGCGTCCCCCCGCGCCTGTGCCTCGGCCTCGCCTCGGGCTCCTCGGGCGCGCGCAGGGCCAGCATCTTCTACAAGGACGTGCTCGTCTGATACGCGCCCGCCGAATATCCGGATGCGAGGCCGGAACGCGGCGGTTACCCTGCCGGGATGGGCCACGTCGAAGTAGGACATCTGACATACGTGCTGCCCGACGGGCGGCCCCTGCTCAACGACGTGTCCTTCCGGATCGGTGAAGGCGTCAAGGCGGCGCTCGTCGGGCCCAACGGCGCGGGCAAGACCACACTGCTGCGGCTGATCGCCGGCGACCTCCAGCCGGTCGACGGCTCCGTGGCCGGCTCGGGCGGGCTGGGCGTGATGCGGCAGTTCATCGGCAGCGTGCGGGACGGCAGCGGCGTGCGCGACCTGCTGCTCGGGGTCGCACCGCCGGCCGTACGCCGGGCGGCCGAGCGGCTCGACGCGGCCGAGCTGGCGATGATGGAGCGCGACGACGAGAAGACGCAGATGCGTTACGCGCAGGCCATCGCCGACTACACCGACGCCGGCGGCTACGACATCGAGGTGCTCTGGGACACCTGTACGGTGGCCGCCCTCGGCCTGCCCTACGAGAGGGTGAAATACCGGGACGTGTCCACCCTGTCGGGCGGCGAGCAGAAGCGCCTGGTCCTGGAGGCGCTGCTACGCGGTCCCGACCAGACGCTGCTCCTCGACGAGCCCGACAACTATCTCGACGTGCCCGGCAAGGAGTGGCTGGAGCAGCAGCTCAAGGAGACGCCCAAGACCGTGCTCTTGGTCAGCCACGACCGCCGGCTACTGGCGAACGCGGTCGAGCGGATCGTCACCGTCGAGTCGGGCGGCATCTGGATCCACGGCGGCGGGTTCGCCACCTACGCCGAGGCCCGCAGGGCCCGCAACGAGCGCCTCGACGAGTTGCGCCGGCGCTGGGACGAGGAGCACGCCAAGCTCAAGGCCCTGGTCAACATGCTGAAGAACAAGGCCAGATACAACGACGGCATGGCCCCCGCCTACCACGCGGCGCAGACGCGGCTGCGCAAGTTCGAGGAGGCCGGGCCGCCCGAGCTGGCCCCGGGCGAGCAGAACATCAAGATGCGCCTCAAAGGCGGCCGCACCGGCAAGCGCGCGGTCATCTGCGAGGGGCTGGAGCTCACCGGGCTGATGCGCCCGTTCGACCTGGAGGTCTGGTACGCCGAGCGGATCGCGGTGCTCGGCTCCAACGGCTCGGGCAAGTCCCACTTCCTGCGCCTGCTGGCCGGCGAGCCGGTCGCCCACGATGGCGTGGCCCGGCTGGGCGCCCGCGTGGTCCCCGGCCACTTCGCCCAGACCCACGCCCGGCCCGACCTGCTCGGCCGCACCCCGGTCGAGATCGTCATGGCCGAGCACGCCAAGCTCAAGAACGAGGCCATGAAGGCGCTCGCCCGCTACGAGCTCGCGGGGCGGGTGGCCGAGCAGCGGTTCGACACGCTCTCCGGCGGCCAGCAGGCGCGGCTGCAGATCCTGCTGCTGGAGCTGTCGGGCGCCACGCTGCTGCTGCTCGACGAGCCGACCGACAACCTCGACCTGGCCAGCGCGGAGGCGCTGCAGACGGGGCTGGACGCGTTCGACGGCACGGTCATGGCGGTCACCCACGACCGCTGGTTCGCCGCCGACTTCGACCGCTACCTGGTCTTCGGCTCCGACGGCACGGTCTATGAGTCCGCCGGGCCGGTCTGGGACGAGGCCCGGGTCGCGCGGCCCCGTTGAAAGGGCCCGGTTAAAGAGTTGGTACGGCTGGCGCGTGTCACCTGCCGGGCGTGCCCAGGTACCGGTTATCACGGCAAAGTGATCCCGCGTAGCCGAACCGTCAGCCTCCTCGCACTCGGGGCGATCTGCCTCACCGGGTGCGCGAGCGAGGAACGACCAGTGCAAGAGCTCAAGCCCCTGGCTCTCAAGGAGCAGGTGTCCAACGTCATCAAGTCCGCCGAGGGCTATACCGTGAGCTGGGCCGGCGTGCTCAGCAACGCCAACCCCTGGCACTTCGGCGAGCACGTGGTGGCCACGATCGTCGGGCGCGATGCCGCGGGCACCGAGGTGGTCAGGCTGGACCAGCCGCTCGACGCCGTGCCGCCGGGCGGTTCGCTGGCCTTCACCGGCTCGGCCGCCTCGGCCCAGCGCCCGGCCAAGGTGACGATCCAGTACCGCCCCGCGCAGTGGCGGCAGGCGGCCCGGATCGCCTCGGCCTTCCAGAAATTTCCCATCACCCGTGTCCGGACAATGCGCCAGAAAGACGGCACATACCTTATTACCGGATATATTGATAATCCCTATCGGCAGCCCGCCGGCAGCCTCGTCATCAACGCGTTGCTGCGCGACGGGAACGGCAAGCTCATCGGCGGCGGCAGCACGTTCGTGGACGACGTGAAAGCGGGCAGCCTGCCCCGATTCATCCTCACCGCCGGCGGCATGCCCAACGGCAGCCACGTGGTCAAGACCGAGATCACGGCCAGTACCTGGGGCTCGACCGGCCGTCCCTTCGAGGATCTGGCGCTCGGCGGGGCCGTGCCGGTGCACACGACCAAACCGGTGACCGAGCCGTTCGCGGAGGACCGCAGCACGCAGGTCATCAATAGTCACAAGCAATAGCGAAACACAACCATAAATGCTGAAAAATCGGCCCCTGATGACGATCGGCTCAATTATCCGTACGAAATCCGAGAACTTTACTCGACGGACACGGCTTTAGCCCTGGAAGTGGTGGAACTACTAGTTACCAATCCATTACCTTCGGTCACATGAATGACCGCGCCCTGGTCGAAGCACTCCGCGCCCGCGATTCGGGGGCCATCGCCGCGCTCTACGACGCGTACGCGGAGAGGGTCTTCCGATACTGCTGGTCCCTCCTCCTGAGCGCCGACGGCGCTCAGGTGGCGCTCCGCGACACGCTGATCGCCGCCGAGGCGCACGCGGGCGCGCTGGCCGACCCGGACCGGCTCGGCACCTGGCTCTACGCGCTGGCCCGCGCCGAGTGCCTGCGCCGCCGGGCCGCCGCCCCGCCGGGCGCCGCCGAGGCCCTGGCGCAGGCGCCGCCGCCGCACGACCCGGCCGACGCCGACCTGCGGATCATGGCCTGGAACGCGGTCCAGGGCCTGCCCGCCGCCGACCGGGAGATCCTGGAGCTCTCCTACCGGCACGAGCTGCCCCCCGCCGAGCTGGCCCAGGTGCTCGGGATCCCGGCGCGCCAGGTGGAGCCGCTGCAGGAGACGGCCCGCGAACACCTGGGCGACGCGATCACCGCGGAGTTCCTGGCCAGGAAGGGCCCCTATGACTGTCCGGTGCGGGCCCGCATCCTGACCGGGTTCTCCGGCGAGCTGACCGGGCAGATGCGCGAGCACCTGGTCGCCCACTTCGCGCGCTGCGAGACCTGCGCCCCGCACCGCGGCCGCCAAGTGTCGGCCGCCAAGGTCTTCCAGTTGCTGCCGCTCGCGACGCTGCCCGACTCGCTGCGCGTCAGGGTGCTGAGCTGCTTCCTCGACCCCGAGCTGCTGCCCTATCGCCGCTACGTCGCCAGGCGTACGGCCGCGCTGGGCGCCGCCGGGTTTCCCGTTCCCGCGGAGGGGGACGCTCGACGGTGGCCTCAGGCGCTGGCGGGCGCGCTGGCGGCGGTCGCGACCGTGGTGGCGATAGCGGTGATCTTCAACCAGGCCGACACGGAGAGCGGCGGGCCTTCGGCTGTGGCCACGGCCGCCTTCCCGGCGACCGGGGAGCCGCCCGGCATCCGGCTGCCCTGGCAGGACGACCCGCAGGACGACCCTCCGGCCGTGGAGCCCAGTCTGGACAGCACGGGCACGCAGCCGATCGGGGTGACCTCGTCACCCAGGCCCGCGCTGCCCGCCCCCGCGGTGACTCCCACCCCCGCGGGCTCCCGGCCGGCCGGCGACCATGATCCCGCGCCGTCGGCGGGCCCCCAGGACCCGCAGCCGACCCCGCCGCTGCATCCTCCGTCCGAGCCCGGCCAGGAAGGGTCCACGCCCCGCCCCAGGCCCTCGAAGCCGCGCACCCCCTGCCCGACCACCCCCGCCCCCACTCCGACCGCCACGCTCACCTCGGCCCCGACGCAGACCCCCACCCCGACCCCCACCCCGACCACCGCCCCGACGGAGCCGGCCACCCCCACCCCCACGGGGGAGCCCGCGACAACTCCCGCAGCGAGTCCGAGCGACCACGTTACGTGAGCACATAGCCGGGAACTGTGTGCATAGAGTAACCATGCGTGGTCGGGGGGACCTATGCGTGCATTTGGGGCGGGGCTGCTCGCGTGCTGCCTGGCTGTCATGCCGTGCGCGCCGGTCGAGGCCGACCCCGGTCCCTCCGCCCGCGACGTGCGGAAGGCCCGCCAGGCCGTCCGGGAGCGGTCGAAGGAGCTGGGCGCGACCACGGCGAAGCTGGCCACGGCGCAGTCGCGGCTGGACCAGTTGGCGGCCGAGGTGGAGCGGCTGGTGGAGGCGTACAACGGGGAGGTCGTGCGGCTCCGGCAGGCCGAGGAGTCGCACGCACAGGCGCGGGCGCGGCTGGCGGCGGCCGAGGCCGAGGCCGAGCGGGCGCGGCGGGACGTCGCCCTGCTGGCCATGGAGGACTACACCGGGCTCGGCCCGATGGATCCGGTCGTCGGCATGGTCCTCGACCGAGGCAGCGCGGACGGCTTCCTGCACCGGGCGAGCGTGCTCGGCCACCTGCGCGGCGAGCGCACCGCGATCCTCGCCAGGATGCGCGCCGCCCAGGAGGTCGCCGCCATCCTGCGGACGCAGGCGGCCAACGCTTATGCGGCCCAGCAGGCCGTCTCCGAGCTCGCCAGGCAGGCGAAGACCGCCGCCGAGGCCGCGGTGGCCAGGCAGAGCGCCGAGACCAGGGGTCTGCGGGCCCAGGCCGCGCGGCTGGAGCGACGCCTCGACGCGGCCCGCGGGCACGCGCAGCGGCTGGCCAGCAAGCGCGCCGCCGCCGTCTCAGGGCTCACCGGCGGCTCCACGATGGGCGACGCGGCGGCCAACTGGGCGCTGACCCAGCTGGGCAAGCCGTACGTGTGGGCGGCCGACGGCCCCGACACCTACGACTGCTCGGGGCTGGTGATGCGGGCCTGGGAGAAGGTGGGCGTGCGGCTGGACCACTGGACGGGCACGCAGTGGACCTCGGGGCCGCACATTCCGATCGACCAGTTGCACCGCGGTGACCTGGTGTTCTTCGGGCACATCAGCGACGACCCCGGCACCATCCACCACGTCGGCATCTATGTCGGGCGTGGCCAGATGGTGCACGCGCCGCAGACCGGTGACGTGGTCCGAGTCGCTCCCATCTGGCGGGGGGACCTGGTGGGCGCCACCAGGCCCCGATGAGGGGAGTCAGTGCCCGTGATGCCCTTCGGTCTTCGCCCGCTGGAACGACCGCTCGATCTCGGCCTCGGCCTCGATGCGGCCCACCCAGTTGGCACCCTCGACCGACTTGCCCGGCTCCAGGTCCTTGTAGACCTCGAAGAAGTGCTGGATCTCCAGCCGGTCGAACTCCGACACGTGGTGGATGTCCTGGATGTGATGCATCCGGGGGTCCGTGGAGGGCACGCAGAGGACCTTGTCGTCGCCGCCCTTCTCGTCGGTCATCCTGAACATGCCCACCGCCCGGCACGTGATGTAGCAGCCGGGGAACGTCGGCTCCTGCAGCAGCACGAGCGCGTCCAGCGGGTCGCCGTCCTCGCCGAGGGTGTGCTCGATGAAGCCGTAGTCGGCGGGGTATTGAGTGGAGGTGAACAGGAGCCGGTCAAGCCTGATCTTCCCGGTCTCGTGGTCCACTTCGTATTTGTTGCGTTGTCCCTTGGGAATCTCAACGACAACGTCGAACTCCACTGCGGTTCCTCCACTCAAACCCCCGGGCAGGCCCGGTTGGGCGTTAATGTCTCGTAGTCGGACACGGGAGAGAGGGCAGGCGACGTGGCGCGGCACGACCGATGGGTGATGCTGACCACCCTCGCGGTGCTCCAGGCTCTGACGATCGTCATCGGCGTTTACGCGATGACGACCGACCTCAGCCTGGGCGCGTTGACGAGCCAGCCCTCACCGACCGAACCGACTGCGTCTCCGGCGGACGGGACTTCCCCCGTCCCCGTGGTCACCGCGGGGCCTGTGCTGGCCCAGCTCTCGGCGAAGTCGGGGGACGGACCTCTCCCGACCAAGAGTACTTTGACCCAGCAGCTCACCCGCGCCCTGGGTGACAAGGCGCTGGGTGACAGGGTCGGGGCCATCGTGCTCGACGCGGCCACCGGCGCGCAGGTCTTCGCCGCCAACCAGGACATGGCCGTCACTCCGGCCTCGACCACGAAGATCGTCACGTGCTCCGCCGCCCTGGCCGCCCTGGGTCCGGACTCCCGGCTGTCCACGCGGGCCGTCCTGGGCTCGAAGCCGGGCACCGTGGTCCTGGTGGGCGGAGGCGATCCGTTCCTGGCGGGTCCGGCGGCCAAGGAGGATTACCCGGAGCAGGCCTCGATCGTCACCCTGGCCAACCGGACTGCGGCCAGCCTTAAGGCACGGGGATTGCAAAAAATCACCCTTTATTACGATGTCTCGCTCTTCGTCGGCTCGCCGATCCCGCGCGGCTGGAAGCCGAACTACATCCCGGACGGCGAAGTGTCACCCGTCTACGCCCTGGCGATGGACGAGGGCCGCCGCGACTACCGCCTCAGACCTCGGGTCTCCAACCCGCCGCGGCACGCGGCCGACGCCTTCGCCAAGCTGCTCGCCAAGAAGGGCATAGCGGTCGGGAAGTCGATCCGCCCCGGCAAGGCCCCGGCCGGCGCGGCCGAACTGGGCAAGGTGGACTCGGCCCCGCTCTACGCCATGGTCGAGCACACCCTGACCCGCAGCGACAACGACCTGGCCGAGGCCCTGCTCAGGCACGTGGCCATCAAGGAGGGCCAGCCGGCGTCCTTCGAGGGGGGAGCCAAGGCCGTGGTGGCCGTCCTCCAGCGGCTGGGCGCGGGAGACGGCATCTCCCTCGACGACGGCAGCGGCCTGTCCACCCTCAACCGCATCACCCCACACGCCCTGGCCAAGCTGGTCGCCATGGCCGGTTCCCCGAACTACCCCGACCTGCACGCCGTCGCCACCGGCCTGCCGATCGCCGGCTTCTCCGGCACGCTGGGCAACGGCGAGCGCTTCACCTCCAAGGACAGCAAGGACCAGGTCGGCGTCGTACGCGCCAAGACCGGCACCCTCAACTTCGTGAACACGCTCGCGGGCCTGGCGCCCACCAGGGACGGCCACCTGTACACGTTCGCCTTCATGGCCGACGACGTCCCGGTCAACGCCGAGCCCGTACTCGACCGCCTGGCGGCCATAGTCGCCAGGTCCTGAGTCGGACACCGGCGTGTTCGATGGCGATCCTGTGGATCGCGGCTCGGTCACTGGGTCCGGTGTCTTCCCTCGTCGTTCGGTCGCTGCGCTCCCTCTCTCCTCAGTCCAGACACCGGCGTTCCTTCGCAGGTTGACCCCGGACCACGTACGGTGGACGGTATGCAGGTGATCGACTGGGATCTGGCCGTCACGACCGGCACGCGCCTGGTGCGCCCCGGTCCTCAAGTGAGCCGGGAGGAGGCCAGGCAGGCCGTCACCGAGCTCCGCACCCTGTCGCGTGAGGCCGAGGGCCACGTGCGCGAGTTCACCAAGATTCACACGGAAACCGCGCCACAACCCGCGACCATCGTCGACCGGCCCGGCTGGATCAGGGCCAACGTCGAGGGCTTCCGCGTGGTGCTGGAGCCGCTCACGGAGCGCATGGGCAACAGCGCCAGCCCGCCGCCCGCCATCGTCACCGCCGTGGGTTCGCGCATCACGGGCGTCGAGGTCGGGGCGGTGCTGGCCTTCCTCGCCTCCCGCGTCCTCGGCCAGTACGAGTTGTTCCTCCCGCCCGACCCCACCGGTCAGGCCGCCGCCGGCCGCCTGACCCTGGTCGCCCCCAACATCGTGCACGCCGAGCGCGAGATGGGCGTCGACGCGCACGACTTCCGCCTGTGGGTCTGCCTGCACGAGGAGACCCACCGGGTTCAGTTCACCGGCGTGACCTGGCTGCGGGAATACGTCCGCTCGCAGATGACCGAGTTCCTGCTGGCCTCCGACCTCGATCTTCCCACCCTCCTCGAACGCCTCCGCAACGCCGCCGACACGGTGGCCGACGTGGTGCGCGGCGGCGAGGGCAACCTCATCGACGCCATCCAGTCGCCGGGCCAGAAGGAGATCCTCGACCGCCTGACGGCCGTGATGACCCTGGTGGAAGGCCATGGAGACTACGTCATGGACGCGGTGGGCCCGGCGGTGGTGCCGACGGTGGCGGAGATCCGCGGCAAGTTCGCCCAGCGCCGCGAGGGCGGCTCCCGCGTGGACCGTACGGTGCGGCGCCTGCTGGGGATCGACCTCAAGATGAAGCAGTACGCCGAGGGCTCGGCCTTCGTCCGGACCGTGGTGGACCAGGTGGGGATGGACGGCTTCAACAAGATCTGGACTTCTCCGGAGACCCTGCCGACTTCCCAGGAGATCGCCGACCCGCACGCCTGGATCGCCCGCGTCGTCAACACTCCCGCCCTCCCGGCCTGACGACCCGCCCACGTCCACCCGGTGGGCGGGGGCCAGGATCGACGTGGAGGGCCGTTCCGCGGGTGTATCGACGTGCGGTGATGGTCGGTGAGCCGGGACAATGGCACCCGTGGGCCCACATCCAGCCGTAGCCGACGTCCGCCGGGCAGTGCGTGAGGCGCTGGCAGGCCTTCCCCAGGACGCGCTCGTCCTGGGGGCCTGCAGCGGCGGGGCCGACTCCCTGGCGCTGGCCGCCGCGCTGGCGTTCGTGGCGCCCAGGATGCGTCTCAGGGCGGGCCTGGTGACCGTGGACCACCAGCTCCAGGAGGGATCCGCCGAGCGGGCGCGGCAGGTCGCGGAGATCGGCCAGGAGCTGGGGCTCCAACCTGTCGAGGTGCTCACCGTCACCGTCGGCACCGCCGGCGGCCCCGAGGCGGCGGCCCGGGAGGCCAGATACGCGGCGCTCTCAGAGGCGGCGGACCGGCTCCGGGCGGAGGCCGTGCTGCTCGGCCACACCAGGGACGACCAGGCCGAAACGGTCCTGCTGGGCCTGGCCAGGGGCAGCGGCCCGCGCTCGCTCTCCGGCATGGCCGCGGAATCCGGCCGTTACCGCAGGCCGCTACTGCGCATCCCGCGGAGCACCACGGTCCTGGCCTGCCAGGCGCAGGGCCTGAAGCCCTGGCACGACCCGCACAACGAGGACCCCCGCTA
Source organism: Nonomuraea sp. B12E4 (assembly GCF_039871825.1). NCBI lineage: Bacteria > Bacillati > Actinomycetota > Actinomycetes > Streptosporangiales > Streptosporangiaceae > Nonomuraea > Nonomuraea sp. B12E4. The sequence continues at coordinate 69,396 of NZ_JBDPME010000022.1, forward strand.
CGCCAGGGTCCGGGTCAGGAAAGAGGTCCTCCCGGTCCTCGAACGCGAGTTGGGCCCTGGCGTGGCCGAAGCGCTCGCCAGGACCGCCGCGATGGCCCGCGAGGACGCCGACGCATTGGATGAATGGGCGGCGGAGGCGTACAGGAATTGCGCTCTTAGCGATATCGGTGGGTCTGTGACGCTCGCCGTAGCGGAGTTGGAGAAGCTGCCCGACGCCGTTCGGCGGAGGGTGCTGCGGCGCGCGGCCATTACGGCGGGGGCCCCGTCCGGGGCGCTTTCCTCCACCCACGTGCTGGCCGTGGACCGGCTGGTCATGAGTTGGCACGGGCAGAAAGCGGTTGACCTGCCCGGGGGCCTGTCCGCCGTGCGGCGATATGGCACCCTGATACTCGCCATCAGTCCCATCGCGTAAGGAACCATCAGGTGGACGCTGCCGACATGGGCAAGGATCTGGAGAAGGTCCTCATTCCGGAAGACGAGCTCCAGTCCAAGATCAAGGAGCTGGCCGGGCGTATCGACGAGGATTACGCGGGCCAGGAAGTGCTGCTCGTGGGCGTGCTCAAGGGGGCCGTCATGGTGATGGCCGACCTGGCCAGAGCGTTGCACCTGCCCGTGCAGATGGACTGGATGGCGGTGTCGTCGTACGGCGCGGGCACCAGGTCGTCCGGCGTCGTACGGGTGCTGAAGGACCTCGACACCGACATCTTGAACCGCCATGTGCTGATCGTCGAGGACATCATCGACTCGGGCTTGACCCTGCACTGGCTGCTGGAAAACCTGAAAGCGCGCAATCCCGCCTCGTTGGAGATCTGCGCCGCGCTGCGCAAACCCGACGCGGTGAAGGTGCCGATCGATGTGAAATACGTGGGCTTCGACATTCCCAACGAGTTCGTCATCGGTTATGGGCTCGACTACGCCGAGCGATACCGCAACCTGCCCTTCATCGGCACCCTCGCCCCACACGTTTACAAGTAGCAATCCCTGGCGCCGCCGGGAACATCGCGCAACGTGACGTACGTTGATATGGCAAGGCCGGTGTAGCGGGCGGGTCCCTCCGTGCGCTCTGCCGGTGTACCTTCAGACTCCGGGAGGGTGACCACGCGTCCCCTTCGGGTAGTCAGAAGTCGCGGTGCCGGATGCCGCGGCCCCGGGCCAGCCCGGGGTTCCAGGCCATGGTCAGGAAGGGACGGGCCCGCAAGGGGTTCCGCATCGGATGGATCTCAAGCGATTTACACGTGGGCCACTGCTGTGGATCCTGGGCATCGTCGTGCTCCTTCTCCTCGTCACCCAGCTTTGGAGTGGCGGTGGCAATTACAAGGAAGCCGACACGTCCCTGGTTCTCCAGCAGATTCGCGCCGGAAACGTCAGCAACGCCAGGATCATTGACAAGGACAACCGGATCGAGGTGACGCTGGCCAACGCGATCGCGGTCAAGCCCGGCGACGCCCCGACGAAGCTGATCCAGTCCGACTGGGTCACCGGTTACGGCAGCAAGCTGACCGACGAGCTCCAGACTCAGGTCGAGGCCGGCAAGACCAAGAGCTTCACCACCGAGGTGCCGCAGGACAACATCCTCGTCAGCATCCTGGTGAGCTTCCTGCCGATCGTCTTCATCGTGCTGGTCTTCCTGTTCATCATGAACCAGATGCAGGGCGGCGGCTCCCGGGTGATGAACTTCGGCAAGTCCAAGGCCAAGCTCATCACCAAGGACACCCCCAAGACCACGTTCGCGGACGTCGCGGGGGCCGACGAGGCCATCGAGGAGCTCCAGGAGATCAAGGAGTTCCTGCAGGCCCCGGCCAAGTTCCAGGCGATCGGCGCCAAGATCCCCAAGGGCGTGCTGCTGTACGGCCCGCCCGGCACCGGCAAGACCCTGCTGGCCCGCGCGGTCGCCGGCGAGGCCGGCGTGCCGTTCTACTCGATCTCCGGTTCGGACTTCGTCGAGATGTTCGTCGGTGTCGGTGCCTCACGTGTGCGCGACCTGTTCGAGCAGGCCAAGGCCAACGCCCCGGCGATCATCTTCATCGACGAGATCGACGCCGTCGGCCGCCACCGCGGCGCCGGCCTGGGCGGCGGTCACGACGAGCGCGAGCAGACCCTCAACCAGCTGCTCGTCGAGATGGACGGCTTCGACGTCAAGGGCGGCGTGATCCTCATCGCCGCGACCAACCGGCCCGACATCCTGGACCCGGCGCTGCTGCGCCCGGGCCGCTTCGACCGGCAGGTCACCGTCGACCGCCCCGACCTCGAGGGCCGCAAGGGCATCCTCAAGGTCCACGGCCGCGGCAAGCCGTTCGCCCCCAACGTCGACCTCGACGTCATCGCGCGCCGCACCCCCGGGTTCACCGGCGCCGACCTGGCCAACGTGATCAACGAGGCCGCCCTGCTCACCGCGCGGGCCGACCAGAAGCTGATCACGATGGACACCCTTGAGGAAGCGATCGACCGTGTCATGGCAGGGCCCGAGCGCAAGACGCGGGTCATGTCCGACAAGGAAAAGAAGATGATCGCCTACCACGAGGGTGGTCACGCGCTGGTGGCGCACGCCCTGCCCAACTCCGACCCGGTGCACAAGATCACGATCCTGTCCCGCGGCCGCGCGCTCGGCTACACGATGACGCTGCCGATGGAGGACAAGTTCCTGGCCACCAGGTCGGAGATGATGGACCAGCTCGCGATGCTGCTCGGCGGCCGCGCGGCGGAGGAGCTCGTCTTCCACGAGCCCACCACCGGCGCCTCCAACGACATCGAGAAGGCCACCGCCGTCGCCCGCCGCATGGTGACCGAATACGGCATGAGCGAGCAGCTCGGCGCCCGAAAGTTCGGCACCGGTCAGGCCGAGGTCTTCCTGGGCCGCGAGATGGGCCACGAGCGCGACTACTCCGAGAAGATCGCCTCCACGATCGACGAGGAGGTCCGCCGGATGATCGAGACGGCGCACGACCAGGCGTGGGACATCCTGGTCGAATACCGCGACGTGCTCGACAACCTGGTGCTGGAGCTCATGGAGAAGGAGACCCTCTCCCGCGAGCAGGTGCTCCAGATCTTCGCCGCCGTGGTCGTCAAGGAGCACCGTCCGTCCTACGCGGGCTACGGCAAGCGCCTCCCCTCCGACCGTCCTCCGATCCTGACCCCCAAGGAGCAGTCCGCCAACGGCTCGCTGACCACGGGCCACCAGGACGCCCTCCCGTCCGGAGACAGTGCGTGACCCAGCACGACATAGATCTGGGCCGCATCGAGAAGGCCGTACGCGAGATCCTCTACGCCATCGGCGAGGATCCCGATCGCGACGGCCTTCTCGACACACCCGCCCGGGTCGCCCGGGCCATGGCCGAGCAGTATTCAGGGCTTGGCCAGGCGCCCGAGGACGTGCTCACCAAGGTCTTCGACGTCGATCACGACGAGATGGTGCTCGTCAGGGACATCGAGGTTTATTCGACGTGTGAGCACCATCTGGTGCCGTTCCACGGCGTCGCCCACGTGGGCTACATCCCCAACGACCGCGGTCAGGTCACCGGCCTGTCCAAGCTGGCCCGCCTGGTCGACGTGTTCGCCCGCCGGCCCCAGGTGCAGGAGCGCATGACGTCCCAGATCGCCGACGCCCTCATGCGCGTGCTGGATCCGCGCGGAGTGATCGTGGTGGTGGAGGCCGAGCACCTGTGCATGACCATGCGTGGCGTACGCAAACCGGGTGCCAAAACGGTCACCTCGGCAGTCCGTGGCGACTTCCGGACCAGCGACAAGACCCGCTCCGAGGCGATGGCGCTCATCCTCGGCCGCTGACAACCGAACGGGGTACCCACGATGTCAACGGGTGTGGGGGAGCGCCTAGGCTTGGCCCATGACTAGCGTGCCCATCAACGTGCCGGGAGGCACGCAGCGGTGCCTCGTCATGGGTGTGGTCAATGTGACGCCTGACTCCTTCTCGGACGGCGGCCTGTGGTTCGACGAGACGACCGCCGTCCAGCACGGCCTCAAGCTGGTCCAGGAGGGCGCCGACCTGGTCGACGTGGGCGGCGAGTCCACCCGTCCCGGCGCGGCCAGGGTGCCGCTGGAGGAGGAGCTGGCCCGGGTCGTCCCGGTGATCAGAGCGCTGGACGCGGAAGGAGTGACGGTCAGCGTCGACACGATGCGGGCCGAGGTCGCCGAGGCGGCTGTCGAGGCGGGCGCCAAGCTCGTCAACGACGTCAGCGGCGGCCTGGCCGACCCCGACATGCCCCGTGTGGTCGCCGCGACCGGCGTGCCCTACGTGGTGATGCACTGGCGCGGACACAGCCATGACATGTACAGCCGCGCGGTCTACGCCGACGTGGTCACCGAGGTGCGCGAGGAGCTGAGCAAGAGGGTCGATCTGGTCTTGGCCGAGGGCGTGACGGAGGAGCAGATCGTGCTCGACCCCGGCCTCGGCTTCGCGAAGAACGCCGAGCACAACTGGACCCTGCTGGCCGGCATCCCGAAGCTGGCCGAGCTGGGTTTCCCCCTGCTGATCGGAGCGTCGCGCAAGCGGTTTCTCGGGCGGCTGCTGGCCGATCCCGACGGCACACCCCGGCCGTTCAGCCGCAGCGACGATGCCACGCTGGCCGTGACCGCACTGGCCGCGGAGGCGGGCGCCTGGTGTGTTCGCGTGCACGAGGTAGGTCCCAATGCCGATGCCGTGCGCGTGGCGGCCGCATGGAAGAGAGCCGGAGCCAACACATGAGCGTCGACACAGCCGCGATCGAGACGGTGAACCAGGAGTTCTACACCGCGATCGAGACCGCCAACCTCGACAAGATGACCGAGATCTGGGCCGAGGACACCGCCGACGATCAGGTGAGCTGCGTGCACCCGGGCTGGACCCTGCTGACCGGCCGGTCAGAGGTGCTGCGGTCGTGGGCCCTGATCATGGCGAACACCACCTACATCCAGTTCGTGCTGACCGACGTCAGCACCACTGTGCTGGGTGACGTGGCCGTGCTCACCTGCGTGGAGAACATCCTGACCGCCGGTGAGGAGGGCGAGGCCAGCTTCGCCGCCGGCAAGGTGGTGGCCAGCAACGTCTACATCCGCACCTCGCAGGGCTGGCGGCTGTGGATGCACCACGGCTCGCCAGTGCTCCAGAGCGACGATGACGACGACGAGGAGGACGGCGAGCTTGAGCGCTGATCGCATCGCTCTCAGGGGCCTGCGGGCCCGGGGGAGGCACGGTGTGCTGCCTGCCGAGCGGGAGCTCGGGCAGGAGTTCGTGGTCGACGCGACGCTGTTCCTCGACACCGCGCCGGCGGCGGCCGGCGACGATCTCGCGAAGACCGTCGACTACGGTGAGCTGGCCGAGGCACTGGTGGCGGTCGTGGCGGGTGAGCCGGTCGAGCTGATCGAGACGCTCGCGCAACGCCTGGCCGACGTCTGCCTGGCCGGTGAGCTGGTGCACAAGGTCGAGGTGAGCGTGCACAAGCCGGCGGCGCCGATCCCGCTGCCCTTCGACGACGTGATCGTCACGATCGAGCGGAGTCGCGCATGAGGGCTGGTGTGAGCGCCTGCCGGGCGGCGGCACAAAGCGTGACGGATCGCGTGAAGTCGCGTATGAAGAACAACATGATCGTGACCATCGAGCGGAGCCGCGCATGAAGGTCGTCCTCGCGCTCGGCAGCAACCTCGGTCCCCGGTTCCAGACCCTGCAGGATGCGCTGGACTCCCTGTTCGACGCCCCAGGGCTGGATTTCGTCCGGGTGTCCCCGGTCTACGAGACCGATCCCGTCGGAGGCCCCGAGGGGCAGCAGCCCTTCCTCAACGCGGTCGTCGTCGCCGAGACCACCCTGGCGCCTCGTACGCTCCTGGAGCGGGCGCAGAGCGTCGAGAACGCCTTCGGGCGGGTCCGCGTGGAGCGCTGGGGGCCGCGCACGCTCGACATCGACCTGATCGTGGTGGGCGACACGGTCTGCGACGACCCCGACCTGACGCTGCCGCATCCCCGCGCGCACGAGCGCGCGTTCGTGCTCGTGCCGTGGTCGAAGGCCGATCCCGAGGGCGAGGTGCCCGGCCGCGGCCGGGTGGCCGACCTGCTGGCGGGCCTCGACGTCCAGGGCGTACGCCTGCGCGCGGACCTGAAGCTGCAGGGGCCCGATTGAGGCCGACGCATCCGGGCCATCTGGTCGGCATCATCATCGTCGTCGCCCTGATCGCGTGGGCGGCGATCAGGCCGTTCTACTCCGAGCTGCCGATCATGCCGTGGACCGCGATTCCCACGATCCTGCTGCTGGCCCTGGGCGAGGGCTACAGCGCCTGGGCGACCCGGGCCAGGATCGCCAGGAAGCCGGGCACCAAGCCGGTGGAGCCGCTGGCGGTGGCCCGGCTGGCGGCGCTGGCGAAGGCGTCGGCGTACGCGGGGGCGTTCTTCGGCGGGGTGTTCGCCGGGTTCGGGCTCATCACGGTGCAGTTGTTCGACCGGCAGACGCCGCGCGGCGAGTTCTTCATCGCCGTGGGCTCCTTCGTGTCGTGCGTCGTGCTCATCTGCGCCGCCCTCTACCTGGAGCACTCCTGCCGCATCCCGAAGGGCCCGGAGGAGCCGAACGGTCACAAGCCCAAGTAACGCATGACGGCGTGATCGTCGGCCGATCTCTCGGCATCGGCCCGGGCCTGCCTGAGCCGGACCTCCCGGTCGGGAAGGCGCAGTGCACGACGGATCACGTCGCTTGTCCGCTCGCCCTCCTGCACGGCGGCCTGAATGATGCGCTCGTCTTCGGGGTTATCTGGGTGTTGAACGTTTGTCGCGGGTGTGTTCAACAGGGGTGCGGCGGCGGCTGAAGAGGTAGATGACCGGGGTGGTGCAGATCAGCGGGCCGATGATGGCGAGGGGCCGTTCCAGCCACCACTTCAGGTCCGGCGGGATCTGGTCGCCCAAGGTGCCGAACAGCCACCACGACAGCCCCAGCGAGATGGCCATCCCCGTCGTGTGGAACAGGAACAGCGACAGCGCGTACCGGTTGATGAAGTCGTTGACCCGGCGCCAGCCCGGCCGTTCCAGGACCCGTTCCATGGCCGGCCGCAGCACCTCCACCAGGCCGATCTGGAACAGCAGCAGGGCCACGATCACGAACGTCGGCGGCGCCATGTTCGACCACTTGTCGCCGGGCACGCCCACCATCGAGCCGGGGTAGATGCCCGAGTAGACCAGGCCGAACAGGGCGAACAGCCCCGTCCACAGCAGGGCGATGTCATAACGCCTGGGCAGCAGGACGACCCGGTCGTAGAAGAGCCCCGCCTGGTGGGCCAGGCCCCAGATGAGGATCATGTTGAGCCAGCCGGCCCAGTCGATCCCGTAGCGGAAGCGGATCACGTCCACCACCAGGGACGCGCCGCCGAGCCAGATCAGCGTCAGCACGTCGTAGCGCTGGTGCAGCCAGAGCGCCACCGGCAGCATGGCGATCAGCACCAGATAGACGCCGAGAAACCACAGCGGGCTGAGCACCAGCAGCACCACCCGCCACATCCAGTCCACCCCGAACGTGAGCGTGACCACCGCCCCGATGGCGATCCAGACCCCGCACAGGAAGAGGGCCGGTAACGCCAGCGCCCGGATGCGCCGCAGGACGAACGAGCCGATGCCGACGCCCCGCGCCTTGGCCCGGTTCCAGGACAGCAGGTGCACGTGCCCGCCGACGTAGAAGAACAGCGGCAGCACCTGCAGCAGCCAGGTGAGGATCCACAGCCCGGAGGTGAAGCCCAGCGGGCTGGTGGGTTCGGGGCCGTGCGGCTTCCACTGCAGGATGGTGAAGGCCCAGTGCCACAGGACCACCACGATCAGGCTCAGCGCGCGCAGCCAGTCGACGTACTTGTCACGCTCGATCGGAGGGTCGGTGCTCACTTGTCGATGTCACCCACGACGAAGAACATGGAGCCGAGAATGGCCACCATGTCGGCGACCAGGTGCCCGGGCAGCATCTCGCGTAGCACCTGGACGTTGTTGTAGGAGGCGGAGCGCAGCTTGAGCCGCCACGGCGTCTTGTCGCCCTTGGAGACGAGGTAGTAGCCGTTGATGCCGAGCGGGTTCTCCGTCCACGCGTACGTGTGCCCCTCCGGCACCTTGAGCACCTTGGGCAACCGCTGGTTGATCGGCCCGGGCGGAAGGGAACGCAGCCGGTCGACGCAGGCGTCGGCCAGGTCGAGCGAGACCTTGAGCTGGTCGAGCAGCACCTCGAACCGGGAGTGGCAGTCGCCCGCGTCGCGGGTGACGACCTTCACCGGCAGCTCGGGGTAGGCCAGATACGGGTCGTCGCGGCGCAGGTCGAGATCGACGCCCGAGGCGCGGGCGATGGGGCCGCTGACGCCGTACTGCATGATCTGCTCGCGGGAGAGGACGCCGACCCCCTTGGTACGCGCGACGAAGATCTCGTTGTGCAGGATGAGATTCTCGATGTCGGGCACCCGGCGCCGGGTCTCGGTGATCGTCTCGGACACCCGGTCGAGCCAGCCCAGCGGCAGATCCTCCTTGAGCCCGCCGACCCGGTTGAACATGTAGTGCATGCGCCCGCCGGAGATCTCCTCCATGACGGCCTGGATGCGCTCCCGCTCGTTGAACGAGTAGAACAGCGGCGTCATCGCGCCCAGTTCCAGCGGGTAGGAGCCGAGGAACATCAGGTGGTTGAGCGCCCGGTTGAGCTCGGCCAGCAGCGTACGCGCCCACACGGCCCTGACCGGCGGCTCCATGCCGAGCAGGCGTTCGGCGGCCAGCACCACGCCCAGCTCGTTGGCGAAGCCCGACAGCCAGTCGTGCCGGTTGGCCAGCATGATGATCTGCCGGTAGTCGCGGACCTCGAACAGCTTTTCAGCGCCCCGGTGCATGTAGCCGACGATCGGCTCGGCGGTGGCGATGCGCTCGCCGTCGAGCGTCAGCCGGAGCCTGAGCACGCCGTGCGTGGAGGGGTGCTGGGGGCCGATGTTGAGGATCATGTCCTCGGTGGCCAGCTCTTTCGCGCCCGCGCCGATCCCGACCACACGTTCCGTCATACGGCAATGCTGCCACCGTCCCGGTTGATGATCCAGCGTGGGGGAGGGTCAAGAGATAGTACGGCAACGCATCCTGAAGCTGGACATGGGGAGGAATATCGGTAACGGGGGGAGAAAACGCCATGAAGAGAGTTCTTTTCGATGCCGTCGCATTGATCGCGAGAGTGGGGACCGGCGTGATCTTCGTGGCCCACGGCTGGCAGAAGTGGCGGGGCGGCTTCGGCGCCACGGCCATGCAGTTCAGGGAGATGGGTGTCCCGGCGCCCGAACTCGCAGCCGGGTACACCACCGTCATCGAGACCATCGGCGGCCTCCTGCTGATCCTCGGCCTGCTGGTACGCCCGGTGGCGTTGCTGCTGCTCATCGGCATGCTCGCCGCGATCACCTTCGTGCACCAGGCCGACCGGGTGCTGACCGCCGAGAACGGGTGGGAGCTCCCGGGCGCGCTCGGCGCGCTCAGCCTGCTGTTCCTGGCCCTGGGCGGGGGCCGGCTGGGGCTCGACGGGCTGTTCAACGCGATCTTCCGCCGGCGGGCGGAGCGGCGCGTCGCCGAGGAGGAACTCGCCGCCCACGCTCCGGTCCGCCAGGTCGAACCCACCCAGACCGGCGGTCCGACGACGCCCGCCGCCACGGAGCCCGCGGAGCCGCCCCGCGTGCCCAGGCAGCCGGCCACGCCGGGCTCCCGCAGGCTCAACGACCAGGACATGCGCGACATCGACGCCCTGATCGCCGACGAGCCGCCGGAGCACCGCAAGCCGCCGAACCGCTGACGCCCGGCCGGCTCCGGCGCCTCGACCGGGCCGAACCGTTGACGCCCGGCGCCTCGATCGCGCCGAACCGTCAGCGCGCGGCCAGGTCCCGCAGGGCCTCGATCAACCGGTCCACGTGCTCCTGCGTGGTACCGAGGCCGATCGAGGCGCGTATCGCCGAGGCCGTGCCGTCCTCACAGCCCCCGGTGGTGGTGTCCAGCAGGTGCCGGACGAACGGATGCGCGCAGAACTTCCCGTCACGCACGCCGATGCCGTACTCGCTGGAGAGGATCTCGGCCACCTCGCGGGCGGAGCGGCCGGCCAAGGTGAACGACACGATGCCCACGCGCGGGTGGTCCTCCCCCCACAGCGACAGCTCGCGTACCCCCTCGATGCCGGCCAGCCCGGCCCGCAGCCGCTCGATCAGCCGCTCCTCCTCGCGCACCAGCGCGGTCCAGCCGGTGGCGCTGAGCGCGTCGCAGGCGGCGGCCAGCGCGATGGCGCCCAGCACGTTCGGGGTGCCCGCCTCGTGCCGCGGCTCCGGATCGTCGTGCCAGTCCACCTCGCCCCCGGCGGCGTCCCCCACCGAGCGCACCGCGCCGCCGCCCTTCAGGTACGGCTCCCCGTCGGCCAGCCAGTCGCGCCGGCCGATCAGCGCCCCGGTGCCGAAGGGCGCGTACAGCTTGTGCCCGGAGAAGACCACGTAGTCCAGGTCGAGCGCCGTCAGGTTGAGCCGCCGATGCGGTACGAGCTGCGCCGCGTCCACCAGGATCCGGGCCCCGTGCCGGTGTGCGATGTGGGCCAGGGCGGCGATGGGCCACAGCTCGCCGGTGACGTTGGAGGCGGCGGTCACCACGAGCAGCTTGGGCCCGTCGATCCCGGCCAGCGCCTCGTCGGCGGCGCGTACGGCCGAGCCGGGCAGGACGGGCGGCGCCAGCCGTACGGACCGCTGCCAGGGCAGCAACGAGGCGTGATGCTCGGTGTCGAACACCACGGCGGTCGTGCCCGCGGGCAGGCAGCGGGCCAGTAGGTTCGTGGCGTCGGTGGTGTTGCGGGTGAAGATCACGGCGTCCTCCGGCCGGGCGCCGACGAACGCCCTGACCGTGTGGCGCGCCTGCTCGTACCTGGCGGTGGTGAGCTGGGAGGCGTAGCCCGCACCGCGGTGCACGCTGGAGTAGGCCGGGAGCGCGGCGGCGACGGCGGCGTTCACCGGCTCCAGACAGGGGGCGCTGGCGGCGTAGTCCAGGTTGGCGTAGCCGACCAGCCTCCCGCCCTTGACCGGCACCTCCAGGTCGGCGCCCAGCACCGCGGGGAGCGGGCGGTCGGCGGAGGTGGGGGCCTGCGTCAGGGTCTCGGCCGGGGCGGAATCGAAGATCGTCAGCGTGGGCACGGCATATCTCCTCGGGGGTCATCGGACCCCTGGAGCAGCCCCGGAGCCCGCGCTTGCCCGCCACACCCCGTGGCGGACCAGGTCTTCACCCGGGGCACCCCGCCGCGGACGCGAGGGTTGCCGGCCAGCTAGCCGGGGCTTGTCGCTGGCACTCATGACCTACGAAACGCACTATAACCGACAACCGGCCGTTTATCGCAAGCCCGCGAACTTATGCGGCCGTCTGCTCGTTGCTACCGGGAAACCCATCACGAGCCATGGAGGTGCGCGGATGTTGGACTGGGTGGCCGACCCCCAGATCTGGATCGGCTTCTTCACCCTCGTCGCCCTGGAGATCGTTCTCGGGATCGACAACATCATCTTCATCTCCATCCTGGCGGGGAAACTCCCGCCCGAACAGCGGGACAGGGCTCGCGTGCTGGGCCTCGCCGCGGCCCTCATCAGCCGCCTGATCCTGCTGCTCGGACTGACCTGGGTGGTACGCCTGACCGCGCCGCTGTTCACCGTCTTAGGCCAGGACATCTCGGGGCGAGACCTGATCCTGCTGCTCGGCGGCCTGTTCCTGCTGGCCAAGAGCGTCACGGAGATCAGTCACAGCATGGACGCCCCGCACGACAAGGACGGCAGGAAGGGCGCCGGCGTCTCCTTCACCTCCGTGATCGTGCAGATCATGCTGCTCGACATCGTGTTCTCGCTCGACTCGGTCATCACCGCCGTCGGCATGGTGGACGAGCTCGGCGTGATGATCGCGGCGGTCGTGGTGGCGGTGCTGGTGATGTTGTTCGCCTCCGGGCCGATCAGCAGGTTCGTGGACAAGCACCCGAGCGTCAAGATGCTGGCCCTGGCGTTCCTGGTGCTGATCGGCATGGTGCTCGTCGCCGAGGGCTTCGACCAGCACATCCCCAAGGGCTACATCTATTTCGCGATGGCGTTCTCGGTCGTCGTGGAGCTGCTGAACATCCGGATGCGCGGCAGGCACGCCAAGCCGGTCGAGAAGGACGCTCCGGAAGAAGGGGCCGCTCCTAATATGAACTAGTGCTTTTCGATCCCTGGGACCCGGAATTCGTGGCCCATCCGTACCGGGTCTATGACGAGCTGAGACGCCAGGCGCCCGTCAGCTACTTCGAGCCGACGGGCCAGTGGCTCGTCTCCCGGCACGCCGACGTGAACTCCCTGCTCCGGGACCGCCGCCTGGGCCGGTCCTACCTGCACGTGGCAACCCACGAGGAGTTCGGCCGGCCGCCGGAGCCGGAGTTCCAGGAGCCCTTCTGGCGAGTGATCAGGGCGGGCATGCTGGACGTCGAGCCGCCGGTGCACACCAGGCTGCGCCGGCTGGTCTCCAAGGCGTTCACGCCGCGCATGGTCGAATCCCTGCGCCCCCGTGTGCGCGCCGTCGCCGGGGATCTGGTGGAGGCGTTCGTGGAGAAGGGCGGCGGCGACCTGATCGCGGAGGTCGCCGAGCCGCTCCCGGTGACGGTGATCGCGGAGATGCTCGGCATCCCCGGCCAGGACCGCCACCTGCTGCGCCCCTGGTCGGCCGACATCTGCGGCATGTACGAGCTCAACCCCACCCCCACGGCCCAGCACACCGCGGTACGCGCGGCGTCGGAGTTCGCCGGCTATCTGCGCTCCCTGGCCCATGACCGCCGGCGAAACCCGGGCGACGACCTGATCAGCGCGCTGGCCGGGATCACCGAGCTCACCGACGACGAGCTGGTCGGCACGTGCGTGCTCCTGCTGAACGCCGGCCACGAGGCCACCGTGAACGTGACGGGCAACGGCTGGTGGGCGCTGTTCAGGAACCCCGACGAGCTCGCCCGCCTGCGCGCGGACCGCTCGCTGCTGCCCACGGCGGTCGAGGAGCTGATGCGCTGGGACACGCCGCTGCAGATGTTCGAGCGCTGGGTGCTGGAGGACATCGAGGTGCACGGCGTGGAGATCCCGCGCGGCTCGGAGGTGGCGCTGCTGTTCGGCTCGGCCAACCGGGATCCGGCGGTGTTCGAGGACCCGGACCGGCTCGACGTGGGGCGCGCCGACAATCCGCACATTTCCTTCGGTGCGGGGATCCACTTCTGCCTGGGCGCGCCGCTGGCCCGCATCGAGCTCATCGAGTCGTTCGGCGCGCTCCTGGACCGCGCAGCCGTGCTCGAACTGCGGCAGAGGCCCGACTGGAAGCCTGGCTACGTCATCCGCGGCCTGCGCTCCCTGGACGTGACCGCCACCCCCTGAACGCCCGCCCGGGACTTCCCGTCCAGGAGGTCCCGCGGACGGGCCGCCGGAAGCTCACCGCGTGCGGAGCTCCCCACGCGGGGAGCTCACGGCGTGGGGAGCTCATCGCGTGCGGGGCTCATCGCGTGCGGGGCTCAGCGTCTCTGGGTGAGCCAGCCGAAGCCGCCGAACCCCGCCGGATCGATCAGCTCGCCCTCCTCCGAGGCCCTGGCCAGCGCCCGCAGATAGGCGCGCGGATCGGTGCGGGCGAGGTCGATGGGCGGGCGCGCGCCGGCGATCCCCAGCCCGCGCAGCGCGTCGCGCTGTGTGGACAAGGTTGTGGATATCGCACCGGCCCGCCGACCCGCCTCCGCGCACGCGTCCAGCGCCACATGAGCCGTGATGTCGCAGGTCCCGTCGGGTACGGGGGCCACGACCGCGCCGTCCCGGTAACCGGTCAGCGTGCCGCAGGGTGGACGGTTATCCACAGGGTGTGCATAATCCACGGCGATCGCCCGGCCCCTGGTGAGGCGTACCAGGACCGAGGCCCAGGCCTCGTCGCGGGGCCAGCCTATCTCCGCCCGCGAGCCCACCCGGGACAGCGGCCACCACCGGTCGAGCCAGGCGCGGTCGGCGGGCCGGGGCGGGCCGCCGAGGCGCTCCTCGCCCGTGTGTGCGTTGACCATGATCAGCCGGGGCCCGTCGGCCGTCTGCTCCACCACGTCGAGCGGCACGTTGTCGAGCCATTCGTTTGCGATGGCCAGCCCGGTGATGCCCGCGGGCACGTTGACGCGCCAGGCGATCCGCTCCGGCAGCCCCTCCGGTCTGGGGGACAGGTCGACGGCCGTGACGCGCAGCCGGTCGCGCAGCGTGGGCTCGGCGGCGGCCAGCACCTGGGTGACCAGCAGGCCCTCACCCGCGCCGATGTCGACGAAGTCGAGCACGTCAGGGCCGCCGAGCTCGGCGTCCACCTCCTCCAGCAGCGCCACCATCGCGTCGGCGAACGCCGCCGAGGCGTTGACCGAGGTGCGGAAGTGGCCCGAGGGGCGCTCGCGGAGGTAGAAACCAGCCTCTCCGTACAGCGCCCGCTCCGTTGCGACGCGCCAGGTCAGCCACATGTCCTGGACTATCTCACGAGATATGGGTAGTACGCACAGCCACGGGACGGCTACTCGTAGTCGCTGACTTGCGATACCGTTTACCCATTGTCATCGAGTGATTGCGTTGCGCCAACATCCAGCTGACGGAGCCGGTCACTCACCCGATCGAGCACCCTGCGGCCACTGGCCGCTGAATGAAAGGAAGCCCTCGTGCTGAAGAAGCTCGTGGTCATCGCCGGGTCCATCGCGATGCTGTCCCTGGCCGCGCCGGCTGCCCACGCCGACATCACCAGCGGCAACGGCGGCGTCATCTCCGGTAACCAGCTGCATCTTCCGATCACGGCCCCGATCAACGTCTGCGGCAACGCGATCGCCGTCATCGGCGTGGCCGTCGCGGGCTGCAAGGGCGGCGCGGGGGCGTTCGCGCCCAGCCACCACTGAGCATCCGCCGGGCGACGACGGAAAGCCGTCTGCCGGGCGACGGCACTGGGTGTCTGCCGGGCGACGGCGCTGTGACGCGGCCGAGCCCGGCCCCGCACAGGCGGGCCGGGCTCGGATGGCCGGCCAATCGGCGGATGGCCGGCCTAGTCGCACCTCCAAAGAGGTCGCATCGGGCGCGGGCGTCGGGTCTTGGCGAAGGGCTCGGCGCCCGCAGCTATGCGATGACCCTCTCTCCTCATCTCTTTCGACAGGGGGTGCACAATTCGTATGCCCTTGTCGCATTTGTCGGTAACTCAACGCCAGGCAAAACAGCGGTCACGCCGGTGTGCCGCTGACCGCGCCGCACCTTCCGCACTCCTGGGCGGCCGTTACGCTGGTCGGCAGTGCCATCAGGTCGACAGAGGTGTGACGTCATGGACGCAGGGGATCGCCCGGCACGGCTGACTGTCGGCGTGCTCGGGCCGGGCAAGGTCGGCTCAGCCCTCGGCGCCGCGCTGGCGCAGGCAGGGCACCAGGTCGTGGCCGCGAGCGGCGTCTCCGACCGCTCGCAGCGCTGGGCCGCGGACCGGCTCGGCGTCACCCCGACCCGCCCCGACGAGGTGGTCGGGGCAGCCCAGCTCATCCTGCTCACGGTGCCGGACGACACGTTGCCCGACCTCGTCAACGGGCTGGTCACCACGGGGGCCGACCTCCAGGGCAAGCTGCTGGTGCACACCAGCGGGGCCTACGGGCTGTCCGTGCTCGACCCGGCGACCGAAGCCGGCGCGCTGCCGCTGGCCCTGCATCCGGTGATGACGTTCACGGGCCGGGACGACGACCTCAACAAACTCACCGGCATCTCCTACGGCGTGACCGCGCCCGAGATGTTGCGGCCCATCGCCGAGGCCCTGGTGATCGAGATGGGCGGTGAGCCGGTCTGGATCGCCGACGCCGACCGCGCGCTCTACCACGCGGCGCTGGCCGGGGCGGCCAACCACATGGTCACGCTGATCGCCGAGTCCTCCGACCTGCTGCGGCGCATCGGGGTCGAATATCCCGGCCGGATGCTGGGCCCGCTGCTCGGGGCGGCGCTGGACAACGTGCTGCGGCTGGGCATCGCCGGTCTCACCGGCCCCGTCGTGCGCGGTGACGCCGGCACCGTCCGCAAACACGTGGACGCGCTGATCCTGGCGGCTCCGGAGGCGGCCGACGCCTACATCGCGCTGGCCAGGCTCACCGCCGACCGGGCCCTGGCCGCCGGGCTGCTCAAACCGGAGGAGGCCGAGCGGCTGCTCGACGCGCTCGGGGGCAATATATGGACCTGATCACCGCGTTCCAGGGCAATATGGACCCGTCGCGTTCGAGAGCGATGTTCCGGACCCTGATCATCGCTTTCGGAGGGCGTTTATGGAGCCGATCGTCGCCAGGAGCCGGGGGGACCTGGTCAAGGCACGCCGTGGTGACGCGGTGGTGGCCCTGGTGCCGACCATGGGCGCGCTGCACGAGGGCCACCGGTCCCTGATCAGGGAGGCCCGCGTGCGCGCTGGTCAGGTCGTGGTCAGCATCTTCGTGAATCCCCTGCAATTCGGCCCAAGCGAGGATTTTTCGCGCTATCCCCGTACTTTTGACGACGATTTGAACGTGTGCCGTGCCGAGGGCGTCGATGTCGTGTTCTGCCCGGCCGTCGAGGACATGTACAGCCCCGACCGTCAGGTGAGCGTCTCCGCCGGCCACATGGGCACGATCGTCGAGGGCGCCGCCCGGCCGGGCCACTTCGACGGCGTGCTCACGGTCGTGCTCAAACTGTTCAACCTGGTCAGGCCCGACGTGGCGGTCTTCGGCCAGAAGGACGCCCAGCAGCTCGCCCTGATCCGCCGCATGGTCGCCGATCTCGACCTGCCGATCGAGATCGTGGGCGCGCCGACCGTACGCGAACCCGACGGCCTGGCGCTGTCCAGCCGCAACCGCTACCTGTCCGCGGACGACCGGCGGGTGGCGCTGGCGCTGTCCCGGGCGCTGCGCGCGGGCGCGGCCGCGTTCACCGCCTCGGAGATCCTCGCGGCGGCCCGGGCGGAGCTCGACGCGGCCGGTCCGCGGCTCGGCGTGGACTATCTGGTGCTGGTGGACCCGGAGACGTTCGCCGAGGTGAACGAGTCGCACGCGGGCCCCGCCGTGCTCGCGGTGGCGGCCAGGACCGGCGCCACCCGGCTGATCGACAACGTCTTCCTGACCTTGAATCCCGGCTGAGGCGGATCACCGTCGGGGAGCTGCGTGATGAGCCGCTCCGGCGGATGGAGGTGGGCGCGGCCAGGCGGTCTGGCCGCCGGTCCACCCCCTTCGGAGGTCGAGGTCCAGCGGGTGTTCCGCCACGACGATGGCGGTCTGGAGCCGATGACGCTCGGGGAGCCCGACCTCCACGGCGAGCGGCGCGCGGCCGTCGGGCTGGGGCCGTTCACCGAGTACGAGGTGTTCATGAGGAGGGTCGAGAGCAACTGGGCCCCCGGGG
Source organism: Nonomuraea sp. B12E4 (assembly GCF_039871825.1). Classification (NCBI taxonomy): domain Bacteria; kingdom Bacillati; phylum Actinomycetota; class Actinomycetes; order Streptosporangiales; family Streptosporangiaceae; genus Nonomuraea; species Nonomuraea sp. B12E4. The sequence goes on from NZ_JBDPME010000022.1 coordinate 86,754, forward strand.
CGTGTTCCGGGGACAGGGGACGTTATCGTCATACTGACGAAATAGTCTCAGTGAGGAGACCCCCGATGAGTGCACCAGCGATTCCCCTGCGTCTGACCGCGCCCGCGCCCGGCTGGACCGTCGAATCGGACGTGGTCGTCGTGGGCTCGGGCGTGGCGGGCCTGACGGTGGCCCTGCACCACGCCGAGCTGGACCCGGCGGCCAAGATCCTCGTCGTCACCAAGGACGTGCTGTCCTCCGGCTCCACGCGATGGGCCCAGGGCGGCATCGCCGCCGTGCTCGGTCCGGGGGACACGCGGGAGGAGCACCTGAACGACACGTTGCTGGCCGGGGTGGGACTGTGCGACTCGCAGGCCGTACGCACGCTGGTGACCGAGGGGCCGGACGCGGTGCGGCGGCTCATGAGGCGCGGCGCTCGCTTCGACCGCACCCCCGCCGGCGAGCTCCAGCTCACCAGGGAGGGCGGGCACCGGCGGCGCAGGATCGTGCACGCGGGCGGCGACGCCACCGGGGCCGAGGTGCAGCGGGCGCTGGCCGAGGCGGTACGCGCGACGTCGATCGAGGTGATCGAGCACGCGCTGGTCCTCGACCTGCTCAAGGACGCCGAGGGCCGGGCCGCGGGCGTGACTCTGCACGTCATGGGCGAGGGCGCGCGTGACGGAGTGGGCGCCGTGCGCGCCAGGTCGGTGGTGCTGGCCAGCGGCGGCATGGGCCAGGTCTACGCCGCCACCACCAACCCCGCCGTCTCCACCGGCGACGGCGTGGCGCTCGCGCTGCGGGCCGGGGCCGTGGTGCGTGACATCGAGTTCGTCCAGTTCCACCCGACCGTGCTCTGGCTCGGCGCGGACTCGACCGGCCAGCAGCCGCTCATCTCGGAGGCGGTCAGGGGCGAGGGCGCCTTCCTGGTCGACCACGAGGGCCGCGCGTTCATGCGCGACGCGCACGAGCTGGCCGACCTGGCGCCGCGCGACGTGGTGGCCAAGGCGATCATGCGTTCGATGCGGGAGACCGGCCGCGACCACGTCCATCTCGACGGCCGTCACCTCGGCCGGGAGAAGTGGGCGACCCGGTTCCCGACGATCTACGCGATCTGCCGCGAGCACGGCATCGACCCGGCCACCGAGCCGATCCCGGTGGCGCCCGCCGCCCACTACGCCAGCGGCGGGGTGCGTACCGACCTGCGTGGCCGTACCTCGGTCGAGGGCCTGTACGCCTGCGGCGAGGTCGCCTGCACCGGCGTGCACGGCGCGAACCGGCTCGCCTCCAACTCCCTGCTCGAAGGGCTCGTCTTCGCCGAGCGCATCGCCGAGGACATCCATCGGGCCAAGCCGTCGCCGGGCCTGCCGGTCCCGGCCGGCGACGGCGCCGCGGGGCTGGTGGACCCGCGGGGCAGGACGAGGATCCAGGCCCACATGAGCACCGGGGCGAGCGTGCTGCGCTCCCGCGAGTCACTGCGGGCCACGGCCAAGGCACTGCGCGACGCGCGGTGGACGCCGGTACGGGTGCCCGCCTGCACCGAATCCTGGGAGGCCACGAACCTGCTCACCGTCGCCACCGTGCTCACCGGCGCGGCTGCGGCCCGGCTGGAGACGCGTGGCTCACACTGGCGCGAGGACCATGACTCGCGTGACGACAACGACTGGCTGGGCCACCTGGACGTGACCCTGACCGAGGAGGGTCTGCACATGACGTACACGCCGCACGGGGACACGATGCCATCGCGGGTGGCGCAGGAGCTCGTCGCCGCCGGGCTGGACCCGGCCGAGGTGGACGCGCTGATCGACCGGGCGCTGGCCGAGGACCTGGGGGAGGCGGGCGACGTGACCAGCCTGGCCACCGTCCCGGCCGGCCAGCACTCCGTGGGGGACGTGGTGGCGCGCAAGGACGGCATCGTGGCGGGGCTGGCGGTGGCGGAGGCGGTGTTCGTCCGGCTGGGTGCCGGGCGTACCGAGCGGCGGGTCAAGGACGGCGAGCGGGTCAGGGCGGGTGACGTGCTGATGACCGTCGAGGGGCCCACCCGGGGGCTGCTGACGGCCGAGCGCACCGCGCTCAACCTGCTCACGCACCTGTCCGGGGTGGCCACGCTGACCGGCCGGTGGGTGGAGGCGGTCAGTGGTACGGCGGCGCGGATCCGCGAGACCCGCAAGACGACGCCGGGGCTGCGGGCGCTGGAGAAATACGCGGTGCGCTGCGGCGGCGGCGTCAACCACCGGATGTCGCTGTCGGACGCCGCGCTGATCAAGGACAACCACGTGGTGGCGGCCGGGGGCGTGGCGGAGGCGTTCGCGGCGGTCCGGGCGAAATACCCCGAGCTGCCGATCGAGGTGGAGATCGACCGGCTGGACCAGTTGGAGGTCGTGCTCGACCAGGGAGCCGGGGAGGTGCTGCTGGACAACTTCACGGTGGAGGACACCGTGCGCGCCGTACAAATCGTAAAAAACGGGGCGAAAAACAGGATTGCTCTTGAGGCGAGCGGGGGATTGACCTTGGAATCGGCCCGTGGTGTGGCCGAAACTGGCGTTGACTACCTTGCGGTGGGAGCGCTAACGCACTCGGCGCCGGCCCTGGACATCGCACTGGATCTACGGGGGTAATTGATGCTGCTCACGATCGACGTCGGCAACACCCACACGGTGCTGGGGCTGTTCGAGGGCGAGGACGTCATCGAGCACTGGCGGCTGGCCACGGACGCCCGCCGCACCGCCGACGAGATCGCGGTCGTCCTGCAGGGGCTGCTGGCCCAGTCGCCGCTGCTCAAGGGCACCGACATCGACGGCATCGCCATCTGCTCCACCGTGCCGAGCGTGCTCAACGAGATGCGCGAGATGTGCCGCCGCTACTACGGCGACGTCAACGCGGTGATCGTGGAGCCGGGCATCCGCACGGGCGTTCCGGTGCGCATGGACAACCCCAAGGAGGTCGGCAGCGACCGCATCGTGAACGCGCTCGCTGCCATCGACCAGTACGGCGGCCCCTGCGTCATCGTCGACTTCGGCACCGCGACGTCGTTCGACGCGGTGTCCTCCAAGGGCGAATACGTGGGCGCGGTCACCGCCCCCGGCATCGAGATCTCGGTCGACGCGCTGGCCGCGGCCGGGGCGCAACTGCACAAGGTGGAGCTGGTCAGGCCGCGCTCGGTGATCGCCAAGAACACCGTGGAGGCCCTGCAGGCCGGCATCATCTACGGCTTCGCGGGCCAGGTGGACGGGATCGTCGAGCGGATGGCCGCCGAACTGGCCGACGATCCCGACGAGGTGACCGTCGTTGCCACCGGCGGGCACGCGGGGCTGGTGGTGGGCGAGTCGCGCTCGATCGACGTACACGAGCCGTGGCTGACGCTCATCGGACTCCGCTTGGTCTTCCACCGGAACACCGCATGACAGACCCCGGGTAAGCGCACTCAGGCAAGCGGACCCCAGGCAAGCGGACCCCAGGCAAGCGGACCCCAGGCAAGCGGACCCCAGGCAAAGCGGACACAGAACAAGCGGACACAGAACAAGCGGCCCTCCTCTCGGCTGAAGGGCCGCTTGCGGAAAATCGGGGTCACTCGCTCTCGGCGGTGTAGAGGTACTGCCAGTGCCCGCACTTCTGCGGGTAGTTGCTGTGCTGGCCGATCTGGCACACCCTCACGCGCAGGCTCTGGACGTCGTGCTCCTTGAAGCTGAACGCCTTGAAGCCGGGGAAGCCGCAGTACTTCTTGAAGTAGACCGGCGACCAGTCGTGGTCGAAGTCGCTGGCCTCGAACTTCACGAACGCGCACTTGCCGCCCTTGTTGTAGGTGCGCTTGTCCAGGTCGTAGAGCTTGCCCTTGACGCGGACCTCGTTGGACTCGCCGTCGTGGTCCCAGTCGACGCCGACGATGCCCTGGGCCTTGGCCAGGTAGTGCTTGGAGTAGACGGGGCCCCAGTAGTCCGAGTAGTCGTCGTAGTCGGACGTGCTGGCGCTGGCCGCGGCCGGGAGCGACAGCGCCACGGCGCTGGTCGCGGTGATGGCCAGTAAACCGGTCGCGATCTTCTTGAACATCTTTCTCTCCCAGAGCTCCCCTTGGGCCGGCTCCCTACCGGCTCCCCCCTGAGCTCGTGAGATATTGATAAGGGAGGTCTCTTGCAGGGCCCCTTCAGCAGGGCGACGAGACCTTGCAGTTCGCCATATCCCCTACCCTTTGATGTTGTGAGCGACGAACTTCCCGAGCAGATGCGCATCCGGAGGGAAAAGCTCGATCGCCTTCGCAGCGAAGGCATCGACCCTTACCCGGTGACCTTCCCACGCACGGTGACCAACGCCGAGGTCAGGGAGAAATACCAGGGCCTGGAGCCCGACACCGCGACCGGCGACAAGGTCGGCGTGGCGGGGCGGGTCATGCTCAACCGCGTGGGCGGCAAGCTCTGCTTCGCCACGCTGCGCGACGGCGGCGCCGACCTACAGGTCATGATCTCGCTCGACAAGGTGGGCGAGGAGTCGCTGGCCTCGTGGAAGCACGACGTCGACCTGGGCGACCACGTCGGCGTGATCGGCGAGGTCATCACCTCGCGGCGCGGTGAGCTGTCGATCCTGGCCGACAGCTGGCAGATCACCTCCAAGTGCCTGCGCCCGCTGCCGGAGAAGCACGTCGGCCTCACCGACCCCGAGGCGCGGGTGCGGCAGCGCTACGTCGACCTCATCGTCAACGACGAGGCCAGGAAGATGGCCCGCGTCCGCAGCGCCACCGTGCGCGCGGTGCGCGACTTCTGGCACGAGGAGGGCTTTCTCGAGGTCGAGACGCCGATGCTGCAGCCGATCCACGGCGGCGCCTCGGCCAGGCCCTTCAAGACCCACATCAACGCCTACGACATGGAGCTCTACCTTCGCATCGCGATCGAGCTCTACCTCAAGCGGCTCGTGGTCGGCGGCATCGAGAAGGTCTTCGAGATCAACCGCAACTTCCGCAACGAGGGCGCGGACTCCACGCACAACCCCGAGTTCACCATGGTCGAGGCCTACGGCACCTACCTCGACTACAACGGCATCGCGGACCTGACCCAGCAGATGTACCAGAAGGCGGTCATGGCCGCGCTGGGCACCTCGGTGGTCGTGCACGACGGCGTGGAGATCGATCTCGGCATCGCCAGATACCCGCGCATCACGCTTCACAACGCGGTTTCGGAGGCGGTCGGCGAGCACATCACCACCTCGACCACCCTTGAGGAGCTGCGGAAGATCGCCGACCGGCGCGAGGTCGCCTGGGACCCGAAGTGGGGCCCCGGCAAGCTCGTGCAGGAGCTGTTCGAGGCCCTGGTCGAGCACACGATCATCCAGCCCACGTTCGTCATGGACTATCCGCTGGAGACCTCGCCGCTGGCCCGCCACCACCGCGAGGACCCGCTGGTGACCGAGAAGTGGGACCTCATCGGCTTCGGCACCGAGCTGGGCACCGGCTACTCTGAGCTCAACGACCCGATCGAGCAGCGCCGCCGCCTGGTCGAGCAGTCCCTGCTGGCCGCCGGGGGCGACCCGGAGGCCATGCAGGTCGACGAGGACTTCCTGCAGTCACTGGAATACGCGATGCCCCCGCTGGGCGGCATGGGCGCCGGGATCGACCGGATGATCATGGCCTTCACCGGCAAGAACATCCGCGAGACCATCCTGTTCCCCCTGGTCAAGCCCACTCAGTGAGAGCCACCCGGCAGGCGTGTGGTGCCGTCGCCCGGCAGGCGTGTGGTGCCGTCGCCCGGCAGGCGTGTGGTGCCGTCGCCCGGCAGGCGGCGACGCCGCGCGCCCGCTAGCGGCCGAGCTTCACGGGCAGCTTCGCCAGCCCGCGCAGCACGAGATTCTCCTTGTACGGCGGCGCCGGATCCGACAGCTCCAGCCGGGGCGCCGCCGCGGCCAGGGCGGACAGCGCGATCTCGCCTTCCATCCTGGCCAGCGTCGCCCCCAGGCAGAAGTGGATGCCGAGGCCGAAGGCGAGGTGCCGGCCGGGTTCGCGGGTCACGTCGAAGCGATCGGGACCGGGGAAGACCGCCGGGTCGCGATTGGCCGCCCCTATCAGGGCGAGCACGGGCGTGCCCCGGGGCACCGGCACGCCGCCCAGGTCCGCGTCCCTCAGGGCGTTCCTGATGGTGAGCTGGACCGGCGGGTCATACCTGAGCACCTCCTCGACCACCTGCCTGGGCCGCTCGGCGGCGTGCCGCAGCAGGCCGTGGCGGGCCAGGTGGAGCACGCCGTTGCCGATGAGGTTGACGGTGGTCTCGTGCCCGGCCACGAGCAGCAGCACGCAGGTGGCCAGCAACTCGGGCTCGGTCAGGTCCTCGACCCGTGTCAGGGCGCTAACGAGGTCCTCCCCGGGGTGCCCGCGCCTGAAGGCGACAAGGCCGCGGAAGTAGTCATGAAATTCTCTTCTGGCCCGCCCGGTTTCCGATTGCAGGTCACTTGTAAGCATGGGGTCAAGGCCGCGGGCGAGTGTATCGCTCCAATTACGGAATCGTACGTGATCTTCCGGCGGAACCCCGAGCAGCTCTGTGATCACCATGACGGGCAGCGGGTAGGCGAGACCGGAAACGATGTCCGCCTCTTCCGGCAGTGCGACGATCAGCTCCGCGGTGATCGACTCGATGCGCGGCCGGAGTCGTTCGATCATGCGCGGGGTGAAGGCTCCGCTGACCAGAGCGCGCAGCCTGGTGTGGTCCGGCGGGTCCAGCCGGAGGAACGAGTCCACCGGCTCACCTGCGCCGTTGCCGTCCAGCGGGTCGGAGCCGCGGCCGAAGCGCGGGTCGCGGAGCAGGGTCGCGCACAACTCGTGGGTGGTGGCGACGAGCAGCCCCGCCCGGGTGTGGAAGATCGCGCCGCGCTCGCTCAGCTCGCGATAACAGGCATATGGATCGCGCACAAAATCCGGATCGAATGGATCAAAACCCAGGACGTCGGCCGGGCCCATCGATGGCGGATCCGGTGCGCCCGTAGGCACAGTGGAATCACTCATTGTGATGGTGGCGCCGTCGACATATGGCGAGTACGTCACATATATCGGATCATGTCAATAGCAATCGTCAAGGGCGTGAATTATCGTGCTTGACGACCTTTCCAGGATGCGTTTACCGTCTGCGAGGAGCGGCTTTGGCCTATCTGCGAGGTCCGAGTTCTGCTGTTGGGGGGGAGGGCTCCCGATGGATGTGCTCACTGAAGGTGTTGAGCTAAGCCATGCTGATTTGGCGCTGCTCGCGGAGCTGGCCAAGGGAGTCACGGTGGATCGGGTGGGCAGACGTCTGGATATCAGCGGGCGCACAGTACGCCGGCGGTTGCGAGGGATCTGCGACCGCATCGGCGTGGCCACCGCGATCGAGGCCGTGGCGTGGGCGGCGCGCCGCCAGCTCATCTGACGGCGCGCGTTCCGGCCGGCGCGGACTAGTCGGCGACGCGTACCGCGCCGGCGAACGGCCGGTTGGCCAGCGACGCGATCCGCACGACGTCGCCTGTCTGAGGGGCGTGCACCATCATGCCGCCGCCCAGATAGATGCCCACGTGGTGCAGGTCGTTGTAGAAGAACACCAGGTCGCCGGCGCGTAGCTCGGAGCGCGAGATGTGCCTGCCCGCGGTCCACTGGCTGCCGGTGTAGTGCGGGAGTGAGATGCCCACCCGCTGGTAGGCCGCCATCACCAGGCCCGAGCAGTCGTAGGAGCCGGGGCCCTCGGCGCCCCAGACGTACGGCTTGAGCTGCTGGGTGAGTGCCCACCGCGCGGCCTGCGCGGCCTTGCCGTCGCCGATGACCGGCAGGTTGACGCGCGTCGCGCGGGTGCCCGGCCGGCCCGCCTCGCCCAGGGCGCGGCTGTAGAGGTTGCTCTCGACCCTGGCGACCAGCTTGGTGATCTTGTCCCGCCTGGACTCCAGCTCGGAGACGAGCTTCTGGACCTCGTCGATGTGCTTCTTGGCGGCGGCTCGGGCGCGTTCGGCGGCGTCCATGGCCCTGGTGACCTGGTTGACCTCCTCGCCCTGCTGCTGTTCGAGCGCGTACGTGGTGGCGGCCCGGTCGAGGAAGTTCTCGGGGTCGCCGGAGGTCATGAGCGCCAGCGGGTTGGCCAGGCCGCCCGTCATGTACGAGTTCTGGGCGAGCAGGACGGCCTTGGCGCGCTTGGTGGCGAGATCGGCTTCGCTGGTCGCCAGCGTGCGCTGTGCGACCTCGGAGGACTTCTTCGCGGCCTTGAGCTTCTCCCGCTGGCCGTTGTACTGCTCGCTCAGCGTCTCGATCTCGGTGTGCATCTTCTCGACCTGGTCGGCGAGCTCCTTGAGGGAGGGCTTGGGGTCCGCGGACGCGGAACCGACCGGGATGGCGAACAGCAGCGCGGCGATTGTGACGCTTACCACACCTAGACGGCCCCATCTGGGACGGTCGAGGCGGCGCTCTCGCCGAGCGCGTTCCGGAGGGCGGGCGTGTCTGCCCGCCGACTTCCCCCCACGGCCGAGCGTGCGCTTCACCAACCAAGCTCCTTCCATCGACGCCTACCGGGTTAGCTGACGGGTTCGGGCCGGAGCAGCCCTACCGAGACTCGGATTCACCCCAGGTGGTGGCTCGCGCCACCGGCGGTTCCCCGGCTCCCCTCGCGGGGGATTGAGCGTGTCCCCGCGCGCGACACGCGGGGAACATTGTCGCTGGACACTAATGCACTCCGGGTTCGTGCTCAACCAGAACTGCCAAGTACGTAGAGGTTTCACAACTGAAGGGTCACAAGGTGATCTCGTGGGCACCCGTGCAGAACCGACCTTATGTCCTCTTTGCCCGCGCTTGGGCCGAGCGCTGATCCGAGGGTGAGGCGTGCTCGTTCGGCCACGTGATGTAACAGGATGGGCCGAGACATGGGAGTTAGGGCTGAGCCGTAATGACATCTGTACCCTGGAGAGCCATGGAGCAGGTGGCCGAACTGACAGCGTCCGAGACCGCGGTGGTGGTCCGGCGTGCCCGCACGCCCGACGTACACACGGTCCGGCGTCTGGTGGACACCTACGCGGGCGCGGGCCCGCGGCTCCTGGAGAAGGCCACGGTGACGCTGTACGAGGACGTGCAGGAGTTCTGGGTGGCCGAGCGGGACGGGAAGGTCGTCGGCTGTGGCGCGCTCCACGTGCTCTGGGAGGACCTCGCCGAGGTCCGTACGGTGGCTGTGGCTCCCGAGTGCCGAGGTCTGGGCGTCGGCCGCCGTATCGTCTCGGCGCTTATACAGCAAGCGAAGGATCTGGGACTGCGGCGTGTATTCTGTCTGACTTTTGAGGTCGACTTCTTCGCCCGGCACGGTTTCCGCCCGATCCAGGGCACCCCGGTCTCTCCCGAGGTCTACGCCGAACTGCTGGCCTCGTACGACGAGGGTGTGGCGGAGTTCCTCGACCTGGAACACGTCAAGCCGAACACCCTCGGCAACACCCGCATGCTGCTCCATCTGACATCGGGTGACGCGGACCTTGACCGCATGGAAAGGTGATTGTTGATACCTATGTCGATACGTTGGGCAGCACAGGCATGTGTCCTGACATGTGCCACACGCGCACTCGAAGCGAGGTGACACGGTGAGCACCGGACAGCCGCCGTATCCACAGGACGATTCCGGCGAGAACTCTGCACCTGGCACGCCGGACTATGGGCACAACGCGGGCCGCCGCCAGGGCGAGCCCGACCCCGACGCCACTGTGGTCGGCTACCGGGCGGACGACGCCTTCGGGCAGCCCCCGTACGGGCAGCAGCAGGGCTACGGCCAGCAACAGGGCTATGGCCAGCAGCCCCAATACGGCCAGCAACAGCAGTATGGCCAGCAGCCGCAGTACGGGCAGCCCCAGTACGGGCAGCAGCCTCAATACGGGCAGCAGCAGGGGTACGGTCAGCAGCAGGGGTCCCAGCCGGACTATGGTCAGCAGGGCTACGGCCAGCAGCCTCAGCACGGGCAGCAGCCCGGCTACGGTCAGCAGCAGCAGTCCCAGCCGGACTATGGTCAGCAGGGCTACGGCCAGCAGCCTCAATATGGGCAGCAGCCGCAGTCGGGTCAGCAGGGCTATGGTCAGCAGCAGCAGTCCCAGCCGGACTACGGTCAGCAGCAGGCGCAGCCCGACTACGGCCAGCAGGGCTATGGGCAGCAGGGCTACGGTCAGCAGCAGCAGTCCCAGCCGGACTACGGTCAGCAGCAGGCGCAGCCCGACTACGGCCAGCAGGGCTATGGGCAGCAGGGCTACGGTCAGCAGCCGCAGTCGGGCCAGCAAGGCTACGGCCAGCAGCAGGGCTACGGTCAGCAGTCCCAGCCCGGATACGCGCAGCCCGGTTACGGTCAGCAGCAGCAGTACGGGCAGCAGTACGGTGACCAGCAGTACGCCCAATACGGCCAGCCGCAGCAGCCCGGCTACGGCCAGCCCTATGGTCAGCCCGTGGGTATGCAGCCCCCCGGCGCTCCGGCCCCGCTGGCGGAGTGGTGGCAGCGGCTGGTGGCCAGGATCATCGACGGCGTCATCCTGGGCATCGTGAGCTTCGTGGTCAGTTTCATCATGCTCGCGATCTTCGCGGTCAGCTACTCCTCGCTGGATGGTAGTAGTTCCGGCTTCCTGCCCTCAGGAGTTGTGACCGCTCTGGCGACCATCATCGTTACGGCGATCTGGGTGGCCTACGAGTTCTTCATGCTGAAGATGAACGGCCAGACCGTGGGCAAGCTGGTCATGGGCATCAAGGTCGTCCCCGTGGGGCAGGGGATACAGCCTGGTGGCCTGCCGGTCGACATGGCGTTCAAGCGTGGCGCGGTGACCTGGGGGGGGTGGGTGATCAGCGCGATCCCACTTGGGCTCTTCAGCTTCCTCACCGCACTGCTCGCCTACGCCGCGCTGGCGGTCAACGGCGCGTCGCAGCTCTGGGACAAGCCGCTGCAGCAGACGTTCGCGGACAAGATCTCGGGAACCGTCGTGGTGAAGATCAAGTAGCTCGCGCGACAGCGTAAAACAGGGGCCGGCTTCCCGCCGGCCTCTGTTTTGTGTGTGGGGGCCGTACCAAAATGGGGGGACCTGCACTCCCGATTGGGGCCGTCGATGACGCGAGGTGGGGGTTATGGCCGGGACGCCGGGGGCGGGCGCACTGCCCGCGGAATGGTGGGAACGGCTCGCGGCACGGCTGATTGAAGCGCTCGTCTTCGGGGTCTTCTATTACATTCTGTTCATCGCGCTGTGGGGCATCTTCCGAACTGTCGGGGTGCTGGAGGTGTTCGAGGGGCGGTTGCCGGGTGTGTTCGCCTGGCTGGCGGCTGGGCTCGGTTATGCCTGCTACGACTGGCAGGCCCATTACCGGCACGGCCGGACGTTCGGGAAGGCGATCATGCGGATTCGCCTGGCGCCGGGAGGCCGCCCGTCATGGGCGCTGCTCAAACGAGCCCTGGTCTATCCGGGACCAGTGATGCTGATGGGCATTCCGGTGGCCAATCTGCTGGCCGGAATGCTGCTGTTCGGCGTGGGGCTGCTCATCCTGATCGACAAGCCGCTGGAGCGTGGTCCGCACGACAGGCAGGCCGGAACGCGCGTCGTTAAAGATCTTCGCTGAGCCATCCGTACCTGGGCGGATGGCTTTTCGCAAAATTTTCCCTTGATCCGGTAAGGAGCCTGGAGAGACTGCCATTAGGCTATGGGACGTCCAGGTTGCCGGATGATGGCGCCCCTGTGACACGCAGGGCATGTGTGTGCCGCTATGGTCGGTTGCGGGTGGTTGTGGCCGGGCGTCGCAGAGGAGCTCGACGCTCCCGTCGGCCGCGCACCCCCGCGATAAAGCGCCCCCGAAACCCTGCCAGCCGTGGAGGCGAGGACGAATGGAAGCCCTAACAGACGTATTGTCAGCGCTCATCCCCCCGCTCGTGGTGGGGGGTGCCTTCATCTTTGGCGTAGTGAAGTTGGTCCGGTCCGAGGGGCCCGGGCACCGGCCAAAGCCTGAGGATCAGGCGGAGAAGGGGAACTGATCGGCCAGTCAGCCGAATCCCCGTACGCTGAATTGTCTCCGCGCCTTTCCGGGTATATGTTTGGGCAGGCGAATGAAACAATGCTCCGGGAAAGGATTGCGTACATGGCCAAGCAGATCCAGGAGATTCTCATCGATGACCTCGATGGGGGCGAGGCCAATGAGACGGTCAGCTTCGCTATTGACGGCTCCACCTATGAGATTGACCTCAGCGACCTTAACGCGAAGAAGCTGAGGGACGCGCTCACGCCTTTCGTGCAGCACGCACGCCGGGCGGGCGCCGTCTCCGTGCGTCGTCGTGGTCGCGGCGGCAGCAGGGCGATGAGCCGCGAGAAGAGCTCGGAGATCCGGCAGTGGGCCAAGGCTCACGGCCTGCCTGTGAGCGAGCGCGGCCGCATCGCCTCCACGGTCGTGGAGAAGTACGAAGCGGCTCACTGAGCGGGTCATCTCCTGACCATGCGCTTATGATGTTCGCCTAGGACCCCGGCGACCGCCATAAGCGCATGATCATTTCGGGGACGTTCTTGAATGGGACGTCCGGGGAATGATCTTGTGTTCCGTCCATATGCGGACGTTTTGGACGCGCGCTGGGTCTCCGAGCCTTTCCCCGAGGGCGGCTCGCATATCTGGTCGCGTCGCGTTCGGCGTGTGCCCGCCGTTCCGGCTCGGCACGCTTCATTCAACGTACGCTGCCCGTGCCGCGACACCGGTGGAACGGGCCATCCCGGGAAATCGGCGCCTCCGGTAAAGCCCGGCGGGTGTCACTCTGAGTGTTGTAGCGCTTAACCACGATCCCGGCTCGGGTTGACGCCGCAAAACCCGTCCGGCTCGGGATGTGAGTCGCCCGGATAAGCCGTCCGCGCTGGGGATGCGCGTCGCGGGGATAACCCGCCCGCGCGGCGGATGGATGCCACGGGGATAACCTGTCTGCGCCGGGGATGGGCGTCGGCCGGATTACCGACTGTGCAAGGGGAGTGCGTACCGGTGGGATAACCCGCTCCTGCGCGAGATGCGCTCTGCTGGGGCATATGCCGTGCCGTCGGGATGGACGGCTGGTGGGCATAACCCTCGATCTCGAGCATGCGCCGCACAATGCCGCATCCCGCCGGCTTCGGGCACAATGCCGCCTCGCCCCGCGCTCGGGCCCAATGCGATCTGCCCGCAAGTGCGACCGGTGGGCGGGAATGTGGTGTCCTCGGGGTGAGGGAATGAGGGCGCCCGTGGACGAGGCGAAAGACCACGCCCCTGAGCGCTGAGGCGGAGGAATGAGGACGACCGTGCGTGCGCCGCGGCGGCGAATGTGGGCGACCGTAGTGAGGGAAAGCGGCGCGCCGATGACGAGCGAGGCGTCCGCGCGGTCGCAGGGCGCGCGATGAACGATCGCGCGGCGACGGATGAAGCCGGTAAACCCGGCTGACCCGATCGCGCTGTTTTACCAGGTAGTTCGGTGTGCGTTGAGTGTCGTTCCGTGTTCGGGGCGTAGCGCGATCGGTTGGCCAAGCATTGACGCCGGGACATAGGATGATTACGTAACAGATAGGGACGTGGGCATCTGTGATGCGCGGGCGATGGGGCGCCCCAACGCCTACTCGCTTCGAGTGTCCGGATGGCCGATCCGTGTTGATCTGCGTACGCGGTGGACGGCATATTTCAGTGGCTTCCCGGAAGCGACTAAACATCGTTCGCTTGCGGCGTATCGGGAACACGTCACCCCCGAACAGTAGTTGGATGGAGGGTGAACGCCCTGCTCCCGGGGAACGTCTCTAGCTATAGAGCGTGTCAGCGGCAGAGGGCACGGTTCGCCGAGCCAGGGCTAGCATGCGGGAGGACGGGACCGGATTTACCGGCCTGACTGACCGCTCTGTGAGGAGCGACGAGATGTTCGAGAGGTTCACCGACCGAGCGAGGCGTGTTGTCGTCTTGGCCCAGGAAGAGGCCAGGATGCTCAACCACAACTACATCGGCACTGAGCACATTCTTCTTGGCTTGATCCACGAAGGTGAGGGCGTGGCCGCCAAGGCTCTGGAGAGCCTCGGCATCAGCCTTGAGGGTGTGCGCCAGCAGGTCGAGGAGATCATCGGCCAGGGCCAGTCGGCTCCGTCGGGGCACATTCCGTTCACCCCGCGGGCCAAGAAGGTCCTCGAGCTGTCGCTCCGTGAGGCTTTGCAGCTGGGTCACAACTACATCGGCACCGAGCACATCCTGCTCGGGCTCATCCGTGAGGGTGAGGGTGTGGCCGCCCAGGTGCTGGTCAAGCTTGGAGCTGATCTCAACCGTGTGAGGCAGCAGGTCATCCAGTTGCTCCACGGTTACCAGGGCAAGGAGCCGGCCGCGGCGGGCGGCCCGCAGGAGTCCGCGCCGTCGACGTCCCTGGTGCTCGACCAGTTCGGCCGCAACCTGACCCAGGCGGCCCGGGAGGGCAAGCTGGATCCGGTGATCGGCCGTGAGAAGGAGATCGAGCGGGTCATGCAGGTCCTCTCCCGGAGGACCAAGAACAACCCCGTTCTCATCGGCGAGCCCGGCGTCGGCAAGACCGCCGTCGTCGAGGGCCTGTCGCAGAAGATCGTCAGGGGTGAGGTGCCCGAGACGCTGAAGGACAAGCAGCTCTACACGCTTGACCTCGGCGCCCTGGTCGCCGGCTCCCGTTACCGCGGTGACTTCGAGGAGCGCCTGAAGAAGGTGCTCAAGGAGATCCGCACGCGCGGCGACATCATCCTGTTCATCGACGAGCTGCACACGCTCGTGGGTGCGGGCGCCGCCGAGGGCGCGATCGACGCCGCCAGCATCCTCAAGCCCATGCTGGCCCGCGGCGAGCTGCAGACGATCGGCGCGACGACGCTGGACGAATACCGCAAATACCTCGAGAAGGACGCCGCGCTGGAGCGCCGCTTCCAGCCGATCCAGGTGGCCGAGCCCTCACTCAGCCACACGATCGAGATCCTCAAGGGTCTGCGCGACCGCTACGAGGCGCACCACCGCGTGTCCATCACCGACGACGCGCTGGTGGCCGCCGCGCAGCTGGCCGACCGCTACATCAGCGACCGCTACCTTCCCGACAAGGCGATCGACCTCATCGACGAGGCCGGTTCCCGGATGCGCATCCGCAGGATGACCGCTCCGCCGGACCTGCGCGAATACGACGAGAAGATCGCCAACGTCCGCCGCGACAAGGAGTCCGCGATCGACGCGCAGGACTTCGAGAAGGCGGCTGCCCTCCGCGACCAGGAGAAGCAGCTCCAGCTCAAGCGCGAGCGGCGGGAGAAGGAGTGGAAGGCCGGCGACATGGACGTCGTGGCCGAGGTCACCCAGGAGCTCATCGCCGAGGTCCTGGCGACCGCCACCGGCATCCCGGTCTTCAAGCTGACCGAGGAGGAGTCGCAGCGCCTGCTCCGCATGGAGGACGAGCTCCACAAGCGGATCATCGGCCAGGACGACGCCATCAAGGGCCTGTCGCGGTCCATCCGGCGCACCCGCGCCGGTCTGAAGGACCCGCGCCGTCCCGGTGGTTCGTTCATCTTCGCCGGTCCCTCCGGTGTCGGTAAGACCGAGCTGTCCAAGGCTCTGGCGGAGTTCCTCTTCGGTGACGAGGACGCTCTGATCAGCCTGGACATGTCGGAGTTCATGGAGAAGCACACCGTCTCCAGGCTGTTCGGCTCGCCTCCCGGCTACGTCGGCTACGAGGAGGGCGGCCAGCTCACCGAGAAGGTGCGGCGCAAGCCGTTCTCCGTGGTCCTGTTCGACGAGATCGAGAAGGCCCACCCCGACATCTTCAACTCGCTGCTGCAGATCCTGGAAGACGGTCGCCTGACCGACGCCCAGGGCCGCGTGGTCGACTTCAAGAACACGGTCATCATCATGACCACCAACCTCGGCACCAAGGACATCTCCAAGGGCATCGGGGTCGGGTTCGCGAAGTCCAACGACGCCGACTCCAACTACGACCGGATGAAGTCCAAGGTCCAGGAGGAGCTCAAGCAGCACTTCCGGCCCGAGTTCCTCAACCGTGTCGACGACATCGTGGTCTTCCACCAGCTCACGCCGGCCGAGATCATCAAGATCGTGGATCTGATGCTCGCGCAGGTCGACTCCAGGCTGAAGGACCGCGACATGGGGCTCGACGTCTCGCCCGAGGCCAAGCAGTTGCTGGCCGACCGGGGTTACGACCCCGTCATGGGCGCCCGTCCGCTGCGGCGTACGATCCAGCGCGAGCTGGAGGACTCCCTGTCGGAGAAGATCCTTTACGGTGAGCTCCGGCCGGGGCACGTCGTCAAGGTGACGGTGGAGGGCGAGGGCGACAACGCCAAGTTCGTCTTCCAGGGTGAGTCGGTCACCAAGGTGCCGGACTCGGCTGCCGCGATCGCCGCACCAATTCAGAACTGACGGGCCCGCTGGGCTCACGTTCTTAGCGGAAACCCTCGCGCGATGGTTGCGCGGGGGTTTTCGCGTGTTCGCGGGGGCCGGGGCCCGCGTTACCTCCAAAGGCGGTCCCGCGCTGCCGCACGGCCGGGGTCCGTCACCCTGGCGCAGCCGGTCCCGCGCCGCCGCTCATGGGCAGGCGCGCGACTTCACACGTCCCAGGCACGTACCGACCCCACACCCCCACGGACGCGCGGCTGCGTCTCCAGTGCGGGTAGGGCGTCGTTTCATGGCGCCTGCACGGTTGCCGTCCATGGCGCCGACTTCACCGCTTCTCACGCCGACGCAGTGCCTCTTGCCCGGACGGGCGCAGCTCGCGCCCAAGGCTTGGTGCCGGAGGGCCATGGGGGTGGGTGTGGGCGCGGGTGTCCGTCCACAGGTCGGGGTTCGGGGTGTCACATTTGGCGGGGCTGCATGGTCATAACGGGTAGAACGGGGCGTCGTTGCCTAATCGTTGGGGTCTCGGGTGTACCGCCACCGCGAGTAGTACTACACTGCGTAGAGCTTCGCCAAGTCTCATCCATGCGAGCCACACAGAGCACGTCCACGCTACGGCTGCTCCCTGGGGAGTAGTGAGGAATCAACTCGGGGCGGACGCGGGAGTCGTGAGCGAGCAGAGATGCTCGTCAAGGTTCGCGCGCCAGGGGCGGGCGACGGAACACAAGAAAGCCGTGGAGGAAACCGATGCGCCTGCGTCACGACGACGGAACGCTCGTTCACCTCGCCTACAACGCGGGCGTCCACCCCGCGGAGGACCTGGAGAACCTGATCGCCCACCTGACCCGCTACGCGGTCCCGGTGCGCAAGCGGCTGGGCGTGGAGCGGATGGGCATCGGGTTGTGGCTCTCGCCGAGTGTGGCCGACCATCTCACGGCCGACCGCATCGAGCTCGTACGGCTGCGCCGTTCCCTGGAGGAGCGCGGCCTGGAGGTCGTGAGCCTCAACGGCACCGGCGGCCGCAACCAGGAGGTCCCCGGGCCCGACTGGGCCAAGCCCGAGCGTTACCGCTACACCATGGCCCTGGCCAAGATCCTGGCGTTCCTGCTGCCGGACGACGTACGGTTCGGCAGCATCTCGACGATCCCGATCGGCTGGCGCCGCGACTGGCCCGCCGACCTGCACTCGATCGCCACCCGGCGGCTGGAGCGGCTGGCGCGCGAGTTGCGCGGCATCTACAGCGTGACCGGCAAGACGATCAGGGTCGGGTTCGAGCCGTGGCCGGGATGCGTGCTGGAGACCACGGAGCAGGCGCTGGAGCGGGTGTGCGGCATCGACTCCGAGCACCTGGGCGTGTGCCTGGACGCCTGTCACCTCGCCTGCGGGGCCGAGGAGCCGGGTGCGGCGCTCAAGGGCCTGGCCGAGGCCGGGGCGCCCGTGGTCAAGCTGGGGCACGTGCACAGCCACACGGGGGAGACGCCGAGCAGCACGGGTGCGGTGCTGCACGACACGCTGACGGCCATGCTGTCGGGTGCGGTGAGCGGTAGTGCGCACATCGAGGTCGAGACGCACAACCTGAGCGTTCCCGGGCGGGCGAAGGGGCCGGGGGCCCTGGTGTCGGTGCTTGCCGATGAGCTGGCCTGGGCGCGTACCAACCTGACCAGCCTGGGTCTGCAGCTCGCCGCCTGACCATTGGGCGGGTGTCCGCGGCTGCGCGGGGCCTGGTGGCACAGCGTCGGGCCTGACCGGCTCAGCCCCGGCCGGGCCTGATCGGTTTTGACCGGTCAGGGCTGAACGGTGCTGGCTCGCGGCCCGCCCTCTGGTGGTGGCGGACGGGCCGGTGAGGGCCCGTGGGACTCTGGTCAGAGGCTGCCGAACCAGCCTGGGGTGTCGAGGCGCCACAGGTTGGCGGGGGTCATCCGGCGCAGGTCCGACTCCAGGGCGCTCAGGCGGTCCTCGCCCAGTTCGGCGGACCAGCGGGCGCGCAGGTCGTCGAAGATGCGGGCCGAGCGGTTCAGGGCGTCGAGGCCGAACGGGGTCAGGCGGACGATTTTGCGGCGGGTGTCGGCCGGGTCGAGGGTGCGTTCGACGTAGCCGATGCGTTCCAGGGTGTCGACGGTCTTGCCGGCCGCCTGTTTGGAGACGCCGAGGGTGCGGCCCAGCTCGACGGCCGTGGTGCCCTCCGGGCCGATGGCCTGCATGACGAAACCGTGCATCGGGCGTATGTCCGGGTGACCCTGCCGGGCCAGCTCCGCGTGCAACTCGTCGATCAGCACCCGGAACGCCAGCAGCAGGCGCAGCGGTAGTTCGAAGCCTGGGCTTGACATGATAGACAACCTGATTGACTATATGGACAATGTGGTTGCCCATCCTAGGAGGTTCAGGACATGACTGTCATCCGTGATGCCGAGGCGCGCCGGTCGGAGACTCCCAACGGGGTCATGACGACGTTCGCTTCGCCGACGCAGGGCGGGGCCTCGCGGTCCCTGTGGAAGGTCGACGCCCAGCCCGGTGCGGTGGGGCCGATGCACGAATTCGACTGTGAGCAGGTGTGGACCTGGCTCGGCGGGGCCGCTGTGGTGGAGTTGGGTGAGGAGCGGTTCGAGGTCGGTGTGGGGGACACCGTCATCATGCCTGCCCGTACGGTGCGGCGGGTGCTGGCCGATCCGCACAGCGGTTACACCGCCGTCGTCACTGCCCCGGCGGAGGCCAAGGCCTTCGGCGCGGACGGGGCGGAATTCGGTGTGCCGCCGTGGATCGCATGAGGGTCGACCGGGTGGTGCGGCGTGTGGGTGCCCCCCAGCCGGGTGACCGCCACATGTCCATCTCGGGCCGGTGGTCGCCACGTTCCCAACCCGGGCCGGGGGTCGGCACGTGTCCATCCTGGGCCGGTGGTCACCAAGTTCCCAACCCGGGCCGGGGCCGGCACGTGCACATCCCGGGCCCGGTGGCCCTTCACAGGTCACCCCGGCCGGTGCGGGTTCAGCCGTCGTGGGGGAGGCGGTAGGTGCCGTCGTCGAGGTGTTCGGCCAGGCCGTCGGTGATCAGGCCGTCCAGGGCGCGTTCGCGTTGGGTCGCGTCGTCCCACACGGCGTCCAGCGCCGCCTTGGGGACCGGGCCGTGGGCTGAGCGCAGGACATCGAGGAGGCGGCCGCGGCACTGACGGTCCGTGCCGGCGTACGTCTGGCCCTTGCGCGCGGGGCCCTCGTGCGGTGGCTTGCCCGCGAGCCGCCAGGCGCAGACCTGGGCTATCGGGCAGTCGGCGCAGCGCGGGGACCGGGCCGTGCAGACCAGGGCGCCCAGCTCCATCACCGCCACGCCCCAGCGGGCGGCGCCCAGTTCGGGCAGGAGCGCCTCCGCCAGCCGCCGCTCGGCCGCCGAGGTGGCCGTGGGCGGGTATTCCTCCGCGCGTACCGCCCTGGCGAACACCCTGCGGACGTTGGTGTCCAGGACGGCGTGGCGGCCGCCGTACGCGAAGCTGGCGACCGCGGCGGCGGTGTATTCGCCGATGCCCGGCAGGGACAGCAGGGTCGCGTGGTCGGAGGGCACCTCGCCGTCGTGCTCGTCGGTGATGACCCTGGCGCACGCGTGCAGGCGCAACGCCCGGCGCGGGTAGCCGAGCTTGCCCCAGGCGCGTACGGCCTCACCGGGCTGCTCGGCGGCCAGCACGTCGGGGGTGGGCCAACGGGTTAGCCACTCGTGCCAGATGGGCAGAACGCGTACGACCGGGGTCTGCTGCAGCATGATCTCGCTGACGAGCACACCCCAGGGGGTCGCGTTCGCGGCGCGCCACGGGAGGTCCCGGGCGTTGTCCTCGTACCAGTCCAGAACGGGGGCGTGCAGGAGGTTCGACTCAACCACGCGGTCAAGGGTATGCCCAGATGGTTGCCCTCGGCGTGTCGCCGCTTCTTCGCGGCTGCGGGCTTACCATGCTGAGCGTATGGACCCGGATACGATGCGTGGCGACGGTGGGGACGTCTACTGGCGGCGCCGAATGAGCGTGCTGGTGGCGGTGCTCGTCGTGGTCGCCGTTGTGGCTTGGGCGTGCTCCAGCGGGGGCAGTGGGCCAGAGCGTACGTCCAGCGCGCAGGCGTCGCCGAGCGCCACGCCCACGGTCGATCCGCTGCTGGCCGGGCTGCGTACGCTCGCCATGGGCACGGCCAGTCCGACGCCCACCCCCACCCCCACCCCCAGTGTCACCACTCCCGTGCCCTCTCCCGCCGCCCGTCCCAGGAGGCCCGGCGAGCCGTGCGTGGAGCAGGACCTCGTGCTCAGCCTCCAGGGCGGCAAGGAGCAGATCTACGCGGCCGGCAGTCGTCCCAACTTCATCGTCACGCTGGTCAACGCGGGGCCCGCCATGTGCACCATTGATGTGGGGCCGCGGGCGTTGGAGATCCGCATCACGTCCGGGGCCGACCGCATCTGGTCCACGGCCGACTGTGTGAGCGGGGACGGGGCGGAGATCAAGGAGCTGGAACGTGGGGTGCCACACGTGCGGGTGCTGGACTGGGACCGGCGGCGGTCGAGCGCCGACTGCCGCTCCATCCAGCAGGTCGCGCTGCCTGGCACCTACGTGGCCACCGCCCGCCTGGGCGGACTCCGCAGCTCCAAAGGGATTTTCCACCTCCGCTAGTAGGCCGGGGGTCACTGCTGGAGTCGGCGCAGTCCCGTAGCGGGGCTGTGAGGCGGGTCAGGGCGCCGCGCGCGCCGTTTCCGGCGCCTCAGGGCCTCGGAGGTGGAACCGCACGTCACAATGGCGCTCAGCGGCGCAGAGCCGGGGTGTGCGCCGCCGCCGACGCGCCATACGGTCCTGTGGCCCGGCGCAACGCACGGCCAGCGGCCGTGTGCACCGCACGCTTTTCCCCAACCCAGGTCCCCCGGCCTCGTGTACCGCACGGTCGTCGTGAGCCCGGTCAGAGCTCGGGGGTCAAACCCCGCGTAGTCACGGTCTGCGTTGGTTGGAAGGTCGGGAAAGTAATGGCTGGGTTTCCCGTCATGAGCCTGGGCTGTCGGGATTCGGGGGTTCGGGTTGCTCAGACGTAGCGTTCCAGGATCGAGGACTCGGCCAGGCGGGAGAGGCCCTCGCGGACGCTGCGGGCCCGGGACTCGCCCACGCCTCCCACCTCCTGCAGGTCGTCGATGCTCGCCGCCAGCAGCTTCTGCAGGCCGCCGAAGTGGTCGACCAGGCGGTCCACCACCGAGCCGGGCAGGCGGGGGACCTTGGCCAGGAGGCGGAAGCCGCGCGGGCTGACCGGGCTGTCCAGCTTGTCGGTGCCGTTGTGGCCCAGGAGGTGGGCCACGACCGACAGGTCCAGGAGCTCGCTGCCGGACAGTTTGTCCAGGTCGTGCATGGCTTCGGCCGGGCGGCGCTGGCGGCGGCCGGCGGGGGGCGGGAGGTAGTCGCGGATCACCAGCTCGCGCTCGGAGTCCACGCCCGCCACCAGCTCGTCCAGTTGCAGGGACAGCAGGCGGCCGTCCGTGCCCAACTCCACGACGTAGCCCTTGATCTCGTCGGAGATCCTGCGGACCATCTCCAGGCGCTGGGCCACCGCCGCCACGTCCCGGACCGTCACCAGGTCCTCGATCTCCAGCGCCGACAGCGTGCCGGAGACCTCGTCGAGGCGGTGTTTGTAGCGCTCAAGGGTGGCCAGGGCCTGGTTGGCCTTGGACAGGATGGCGGCCGACTCCTCCAGGACATAGCGGATGCCGTCGAGGTAGAGCGCGATGATGCGCATCGACTTGCTGATCGCGATGATCGGCAGGCCCGTCTGCCTGGCCACCCGCTGCGCCGTACGGTGGCGGGTGCCGGACTCGTCCGTGGCGATGCCGGGGTCGGGCACGAGGTGCACGGCGGCGCGCACGATCTTGTGGTCGCCGCTCATCACGATGGCCCCGTCCATCTTGGCCAGCTCGCGGAGCCTGGTGGGCGAGAATTCGACGTCGAGCTCGAAACCGCCGCTGCAGACCTGCTCGACGATCTTGTTGTAACCGAGCACGATCAACCCACCGGTCTGCCCGCGCAGGATCCGCTCCAAGCCGTCGCGCAACGGAGTGCCCGGTGCCACAGCGGCCAGGGCTTCGCGACGACGGTCGTCAAGACTCCTATCCACCTGACCCCCGTGTCGATCGGTCACGCTCAGCTTAGCCGTGCTATGTGACGTGTGTGAGTGCGTCCCAGACGTTCTCCGCCTGCACGACCTCGAACCCGGGTGCGAATGCCACCGGCCCCACCGGCACCAGCGCGCGTTGCCCGGCGCGCCGTCGGCCACCCTCCTCAAGGGATCCGGCGGGCACGAGGGCGCGCTTGAAGCCGAGCCTGGCCGCCTCCGTCAACCGCCTGCGCACGTCCTTGACCGGGCGCAGCTCGCCCGCCAGGCCGACCTCCCCGAGCGCCACCAGACCGGGCGGCAACGGCTTGTCCCCGGCGGCGCTGGCCACCGCGAGCATGACCGACAGGTCCACGGCCGGGTCGGCCAGCTTGATGCCGCCCACGGTCGCGGTGAAGACGTCGCAGCCGCCGAGGCGGGCGTTGAGTCGGCGCTCCAGCACCGCCAGGATCATCTGCACGCGGTAGGTGTCGAGCCCGGAGGAGGTGCGCCTGGGCTGCTGCGCCTCCGTGCGGGCCACCAGGGCCTGGACCTCGGCGGGGAGCGGGCGGGTGCCCTCGACCGTGACGGTGACGCACGTGCCCGGCACCGGCTCGCTGCGCCGGGAGACGAACAGACCGCTCGGGTCGGTGATGCCCTCGATGCCGCGCTCGTGCAGGTCGAAGCAGCCGACCTCGTCGGTGGGGCCGAACCGGTTTTTGACCGCGCGCACCATGCGGAGCCTGGAGTGGCGGTCGCCCTCGAAGTTGAGCACGACGTCGACCAGGTGCTCCAGCGTGCGCGGGCCCGCGATCGAGCCCTCCTTGGTGACGTGGCCGACCAGCACGGTGGCCATGTTGCGCTCCTTGGCCAGGCGCACCAGGTTGGCCGCCACCTCGCGGACCTGGGTCACGCCGCCGGGCACGCCGGTGGCCTGCGCCGAGCCGACCGTCTGCACCGAGTCGACCACGAGCAGCCTGGGCTGAACCTTCTCCACGTGGGCGACCAGGGCCGACAGCTCGGTCTCCGCGGCGAGGTAGAGCTGGTCCTGGATCGCGCCGATGCGGTCGGCCCGCAGGCGCACCTGGGCGGCCGACTCCTCGCCCGTGACATAGAGCACCGTCTCGCGCCCGGCGATGCTGGCAGCGGCCTCCAGCAGCAGCGTGGACTTGCCGATGCCGGGCTCGCCCGCCAGCAGCACCACGGCGCCCGGCACCAGGCCGCCGCCGAGCACCCGGTCGAGCTCGCTCACGCCGGTCGTGCGCGCGGTCGCCACCTCGGCCTTGACCTGGCCGATCGGCAGCGCGGGCGCCGTGGTGGCGCCCGCCTGCACCACGTTGACCCCGGCGCGCGCGCCCTCCTCGTCGACCGTGCCCCACGCCTGGCACTCGCCACACCGGCCGACCCATTTGGTGGTGCGCCAGCCGCATTCGGCGCAGCGGTATCCGGGCTTCTGGGCAGTCTTGGCCATGCGGAGCAGGCTAGCGGGCGGCACCGACAATCTTCGAGCGCCGGGCTGGGGCGAATCGGATCTTCGCCCGAGCGCCCGGCTCTTCGCCCGAGCGCCCGGCTCTTCGCCCGAGCGCCCGGCTCTTCGCCCGAGCGCCCGGCGCGGCCTTAAGCGGGGAGCCGGCCGGACACGACCCCCAAGGGCCCGACATGATCCCCGCGGCTGGGCCGGCGTGATCCCCCGGGCGCTGGGGCGGGTGGGTGCGAGGGTCAGGCCAGGCCCAGTTCTGAGACGAGGAGGCGCTTGGGCTTGGCGCCCACGATCTGCTTCACCGGCTCGCCGTTCTCGAACAGCAGCATCGTCGGCACGGCCATCACCCCGTAACGCGCCATGATCTCGGGGTTCTCGTCGGTGTTGAGCTTGCCGACCGTCAGGCCGTGCTCGGCCTCGATCTGCTCCAGCACGGGGCCCACCATCTTGCACGGCCCGCACCACTCGGCCCAGAACTCGACCAGCACCGGCTCGTCGCTCTTGAGCACCCGCTCCTCGTAGTTGTCAGTGGTCAGCGTGATCATCTCTCATCCCTTCACAAAGCATCCTGGGCAGGACCTGGCGAGCTGGGCGGCCACCTCGGCGCGGCGGGCGAGCAGGGCGCGGATCTCCGCGTCGATCTCGCCCAGCTTGCGCTCGTAGACCTCGACCGACTCCGCGCACGACCCGCCGGTGCTGTGCCCCTTGCGCAGGCAGTCGACGAACGGCCGGGTGTCCTCCAACGTGAACCCGACCTTCAGCAGGGCCCGGATCTCGGACACCAGCCTGACGTCGTCCTCGCCGTAGTCGCGATAACCGTTGGCCGCGCGACGGGCGCTGAGCAGCCCGTGCTGCTCGTAGTAGCGGAGCGAGCGGGTGCTCACCCCGGTGCGTTCCGCCAGCTCACCTATGCGCATGTCATCACGGTAAACGTTGACACCTACGTCAATGTCAAGCCTCAGAAGTGGCGCCAGCGCAGAACGTTCGGATAGGGGATCTCCAGGCCCGGGGTCTCGGCGATGGCCTGCTCGGCCACCTCGGGCGTGAACTCGATGCGCAGCACCGCCTCCAGGTCCGCGCGCCGCGTGAAGGCCATCCTGAGGTCGAGCGCCCGCCGCTGCCAGCCCTGGCGGTCCCAGAACGCCTCGACCTCGCGCGGCGAGTACGCCGGCACGGTATGCGAGAACCAGCGGCCGAACGACCCCCGGGTCGCGTCGAGGTCCAGCACGAAGGCCGCGCCCCCACGGCGTACGACCCGCGACAGCTCGCGCAGCCCGGGCTCGCAGCCCGGCCCGAAAAAGTACGCCCACCGAGCCACGGCCACGTCCACCGACGCGTCGGGCAGGGGCAGGTCCTGGGCCGTGGCGGCGTGCACCGTCACGTTGGCCAGCCCGGCGCAGCGGCGGCGGGCCAGCGCGGCCAGGTCACCGTGCGGCTCGACGCCGACCACCCGCGCCGCCCGCGACGACAGGGCGGGCAGGTGGTAGCCGGTGCCGCAGCCGATGTCGAGCACGGTGGCGTCGTCCCAGGGGCGCAGCGCCCGCATCGCCGCGTCGGCCGCGCCCTCGGGATCGACGGCGCGATTCTCCAGCTCGTAGACCCGGGGGGAATTCCAGATGTTCGGGCTCGGGATCGCGCCTTTCGCTATCCGTGGCATGCCTCAACGGTAGGTGTATCTCCACCTCCGGTGAGCCTCCGGACACGGCGCACCAGAGAGGCTCGCGCGCCATATCCGCTTCACCGGCTTAGGCTGGCAACGTGGCTGATGTCATCCGCGTGCCCAATGCGAAGATCGCATTGTCCACCGCTTCGGTATATCCGGAACGCACTCCAGACGCGTTCGAGCTGGCCGCCCGCCTGGGTTACGACGGCGTGGAGATCATGGTGGGCGCCGACCCGGTGAGCCAGGACATCGACGTGATCGAGCGGCTCTCCGAGCACTACGAGATCCCGGTCCTGGCCATCCATGCCCCCTGCCTGCTCGTCACACAGCGGGTCTGGGGCCGTGACCCCTGGGCCAAGCTGGTCAAGGCACAGAAGGCGGCCGAGCGGCTGGGCGCCTCCACGGTCGTGGTCCACCCGCCGTTCCGCTGGCAGCGTGACTACGCCCGTGACTTCGAGAGCGGGCTGGCCAGGATGCGTGAAGAGACAGGCGTCACGTTCGCCGTCGAGAACATGTTCCCGCTGCGCGCCCGGGGCAACGACGTGGTGCCCTACTCACCCGACTGGAACCCGATCGACTACGCCTTCCCCCAGGTCACGCTGGACCTGTCGCACACGGCGGTGTCGGGCTCCGACGCCATGGAGATGGCCGCCAAGCTCGGCGACCGGCTCGCCCACCTGCACCTGGCCGACGGCCTCGGCGTCACCAACAAGGACGAGCACCTGGTGCCGGGCCGGGGCAACCAGCCGTGCGCCCAGATGCTGGAGAGGCTGGCCAACACCGGCTACTCGGGGCTGGTCGTCCTGGAGATCAACACCCGCAAGGCGGCCAGCCGCACCGAGCGCATCGATGACCTGGCCGAGGGCCTGGCCTTCGCCCGGCTGCACCTGGCGGCCACCTCATGAACACAGGGCCGATCAAGGACCTGGGCCGCGTTTTCGACCGGGTGGCCGACGTCTACGACGCGGGCCGGCCCGGTTATCCCGACGAGGTCTTCCGCGCGCTGAGCGAGTTGACCGGCGTCGACCTCGACGGCGCCACCACGGTCGACGTCGGTGCCGGGACCGGCATCATGACCAGGGCGCTCAGGGCCCGCGGCTCGCGGGTGATCGCGGTCGACCCGGGCGCCGAGATGCTGGCCCGGCTGGTCTCCCGCTCCGAGGACGGCCCGCCCGCCGTGGCCGCCGTGCTGGCCGACGGCAACGCGCTGCCGCTGGCCGACGGCGTGGCCGACCTGGTGACATACGCGCAGTCGTGGCACTGGCTGGACCCCGTCGTCTCGATCGCCGAGGCCAGGCGGGTGCTGCGGCCGAACGGCGCGATCGTGGGCTGCTGGAACCTCAACCACGCCGCCCAGGCCGACTGGCTGGCGGCCTACGAGGCCCGGCTGGCGGCGGCGGTGCCCACCTACTACGGCCCGGCGGTCGAGCAGTGGTCGGTGCCGCCGATCGCCTCGGCCTTCGAGGTGATCGAGGAGCGCTGGATCCCCTGGACGAGGCTGGTCGGCATCGAGGACTTCATGCTCGACCTGCGCTCGCACTCCTACATGGCGGCGATGTCGCCGGGCGCCGCCGACGAGCTGATCGAGCGGGAGCGGGCGGAGCTGCGCAAGGCGTTCCCCGAAGGGATGCTCTCCGTGCCGATTCGGGTTTATCTGGCGGTGGGCAGGTGACGCCGGGGAGCGTCAGGCCGCACGGAGCGAGGAAATGAGCAGCAGCGAGCACGCGGAAACCGCCGCGCGGAGCGAGGAAATGAGCACGATCAAGCGGCGTCCCGGGCGCAGGCCGGGCTCGGCCGACACGCGCGGAGAGATTCTCACGGCGGCCAGGAAGGTGTTCGCGGAAAAGGGGTTCGACAAGGCCACCGTGCGCGGCATCGCCAGGGAGGCCCAGGTCGATCCCGCCTTGGTGCACCACTATTTCGACACCAAGGAGGGCATGTTCGTCGCCGCGATGCAGCTGCCGATCAACCCGAGCGAGCTCGTCCCCATGCTGCTGGAGGGCCCGCGCGAGGACATCGGGGAGCGGCTGGTCCGGACGATCCTGCGGGTCACCGCGGCGCCCGAGACCCGGGAGCCGATGCTGGCGCTGCTCCGCTCGGCCATGACGAACGAGCAGGCCGCCACCATGTTCCGGGAGTTCATCACGAACGCCCTGCTCTTCCAGGTGGCCGACCGGCTGGAGGTGCCGCATCTGCGGATCGAGGCGGCCTTCTCGCAGATGTTCGGCATGGTCATGGGACGCTATGTGATCAAGCTGGAGCCGCTGGCCAGCGCCGATCCCGAAGAACTGGTCGCGCTGCTCGGGCCGACCGTGCAGCGTTACCTGACAGGCTAGAGCATTGTTCTGCAGACGGCTATGACCTTAGGGTATGTCGCGTACCTCGGAAATGTTACCCATGGGTAGGATTGTCGGAGGGGAAGCAGCGGGTGACCGTACGCTGGCAGCCAACGTCGTCTGTGGGAGGACACCGTGCTCTGGGTAGCCGTCATCGGGCTCGTCATGACCGTCCTTGCGGTGGCCGTGGCCGGCCGCAGGGTGATGTTCCTGTACCGGCTGGCGACCGTGGGCCCGCCCGCGCCCGAGCGGATCGACTATGCCAGGACCCACGTGGGCGACGAGGTCAGGACGCAGCTCGTCGAGGTGTTCGGGCAGAAGAAGCTGCTCAAGTGGACACCGTCGGGCACCGCCCACTTCTTCGTCATGTGGGCGTTCTTCATCCTGCTGACGGTCTACCTGGAGGCGTACGGCGCGATCATCCAGGGCGCGATCACCGGCAGGCCCGACTTCCACATCCCGCTGATCGGGACCTGGGGCGTGCTCGGCTTCCTGCAGGACTTCATCGCGGTCGCCTGCCTGCTCGGCCTGGTCGCCTTCGCCGTCATCCGGGTCAGGAACTCCCCCAGGACGCTCGGCCGCGGCTCCCGCTTCTCCGGCTCCCACCTGGGCGGCGCGTGGCTCGTCCTGTTCATGATCTTCAACATCATCTGGACGCTGTTCCTCGCCCGCGGCGCGGCCGCGGCCAACGGCAACTTCCCCTACTCCTCCGGCGCGTTCGTCTCGCTCGCGCTCGGTGACGCGCTGCCGGCGAGCCCGCTGCTGGAGGAGATCGCGCTGCTCCTGCACATCGGCTTCATGCTGGTGTTCCTGGTCATCGTGGTGAACTCCAAGCACCTGCACATCTTCACCGCGCCGCTCAACGTGCTCTTCTCCCGCCGCCCCGACGGCATGGGCGGCGCGCCGGAGATGCGGGTGGACGGCAAGCCGGTCGACTTCGAGGACGAGGACCTCGACCCCGAGCGGCTGGGTCGCGGCAAGATCGCCGACACCACGTGGAAGGGCTTCCTCGACTTCTACTCCTGTACGGAATGCGGCCGTTGCCAGTCGCAGTGCCCGGCATGGAACACCGACAAGCCGCTCTCGCCCAAGATGCTCATCATCGACCAGCGCGACCACGCCTTCAAGGTGGCCCCCTACCTGCTGGCGGCCCAGGGCGGCGTCGAGCACAAGGACACCGACGTCCTGGCGCTGCTGGACAAGCCGCTGGTCGGCGAGGAGGGTGTGATCCACCCCGACGTGCTCTGGTCGTGCACCAACTGCGGCGCCTGCGTCGAGCAGTGCCCGGTGGACATCGAGCACATCGACCACATCCTCGACATGCGCCGTTACCAGGTGATGGTGGAGTCGTCGTTCCCGTCCGAGGCGGGGGTGATGGTGAAGAACCTGGAGAACAAGGGCAACCCGTGGGGCATGTCCGAGATGAAGCGGGCCGACTGGATCGAGGAGCTCGACTTCGAGGTCGAACTGGTCGACGACAAGCTCAGCGAAGATGTCGATTATCTGTTCTGGGTGGGCTGCGCGGGCGCGCTGGAGGACCGGGCCAAGAAGACCACCAAGGCCGTCGCGGAGCTGCTGCACATCGCGGGTGTGAAGTTCGCGGTGCTCGGCCCGATGGAGGCCTGCACCGGCGACCCGGCCCGCCGCCTGGGCATGGAATACCTGTTCAACATGCTCGCCCAGCAGAACATCGAGACCCTCAACGAGGCCGGCGTCAAGAAGATCGTCGCCACCTGCCCGCACTGCTTCAACACCCTGGCGAACGAATATCCGCAGCTCGGCGGCACATACGAGGTCGTGCACCACACCCAGCTACTGGCCAAGCTGGTCGAGGAGGGCCTGCTCACCCCGATCACGCCGATCGAGGAGAAGATCACCTACCACGACCCGTGCTTCCTCGGCCGCCACAACAAGGTCTACTCCCAGCCGCGCGACATCATGGCCAAGGTCCCGGGGGTGCAGGCCCAGGAGATGCACCGGCACAAGGACCGCGGCTTCTGCTGCGGCGCGGGCGGCGCGCGCATGTGGATGGAGGAGCGGATCGGCAAGAGGATCAACACCGAGCGGGTGGACGAGGCGCTGACCACCGATCCCGACACCGTGTCCACGGCGTGCCCGTTCTGCATGGTGATGCTCGGCGACGCGATCAACGAGAAGAAGAACAGCGGCGCGGCCAAGGAGTCGCTGGAAGTGGTGGACGTGGCCCAGCTGTTGATCAAGTCGGTCAAGGGAGCGTCCTGACAGGTAAAAGTCGGACCCCTCGACAGCCTGTGTGGAGGGGATTCCCACGTCAGCAGGGTCAGGTCTGAGAAATCTGCCATCCACATAACGGGAAAATCACGGTAACCTCAACGTCGCATGGCTCTATTCGACGGGGAGGGGGGTCGTGATGCGCGTCGTCGTCACGGACGCCGAGGTCACCCTGGCCGACGTGCTCTCCCTGCGACTCGCCATCGACGAACCACTGGAAGCCGGCACCGAGCTGGTGCTCAGAAACCGCGCCACGGGGGTGGAGCGCGACGTCCGGCTCGGCACGCCGGGCAGGCGGGCGCGCGAGGCCTCGCTGGCGGTATCGCTGGCGCCGATGGAGCTCACGGCCGGGCGCTGGGACGCCTACCTGCGCCACGGCGACACGCGTGACCGGCTGCGCAGCGTCGATCCGGGCTTCTCGCTCGACCACCTCGACGCCTACGCCCTGTGCCGCCGGACCCTGGCCTACCGCTCCTACCGCACGCGCAACGGCTACCTGGCGCTGAAGATCGCCGATGCGGAGCCGGTGGCCGAGGTGCGTTCCATCTGGTTCAGGGAGGGCCGGTTCGAGGTGATGGGTCTGCTGGCGTACACGGGCCTGGAAGACGACGACTCCCGCCACGAGGCCGTGCTGACCCTGGACCGCAGGCAGACGAGCTCGCGGCTGTCGGCCACCGCCACCGTGCAGGGCGTGCGCTTCCACGCCGCCGTGTCGCTCGTGGACGTGGTGGGCGCCGACCCGGAGGCCGCGGCCGGCTCCGGCACCTGGGAGCCGGCGCTGGAGGTCGAGGGCGTGCCCACGCCGCTGCGGCTGGGCGCCCGGCTCGACGACGTGGACGGCAAGAGACGCCGGCTGCACTATCCGTCGGCCAAGGTGGACGGCGTGCCCATCAGACCCTGCTACACCGCCGACGACGAGCTGCGGATCGAGGTCGGGGGATGAAGGTCAGCCTGGTGCTCGCCTCGGCGTACGTGATGCGCGGCGACGTGCGCGCCACGCTCAACCTCGCCACGGCCCTGGCCGAGCGGCACGACGTCGAGGTCATCAGCATCAGGCGGCAGAAGGAGAAGCCGTTCTTCCCCGTCGGCCCCAAGGTGGCACTGCGCAGCGTGGTCGACTCCAGGCCGGGCGTGCGGCACCTGTTCCCGAGCGGGCAGGTGCACGCCGAGGTGGCGTTCTGGCGGGTGCTGCGCCACCTGAAGTCCGACGTCCTGATCACGACCAAGCCGGCCCTCGGCGTCCAGGTCGCCAGGCACGCTCCACGGGAGACCCTGACGATCGCCAAGGAGTGGGGGCGGCCGTCCACCCCCGGGCCGGTGAAACGCCTCTATCCACGCCTGGACGCCGTAGTGACGGCCACGGACGCGGCCCGGGAGGAATGGGCCGGGCTGCTGCCCGGCGGGCCTCCTGTGCACTCCCTGCTGGACGCGCTGCAGAGCGGTCCCTGGCCGCGCTCGCGGATGGACAACAGGATCGTGGCCGCCGGTGGGCGGTGGGTGCCCGTCAAGGCCTACGACCGGCTCATCAGGGCGTTCGCGATCGTGGCGGACAAGCGCCCGGACTGGCGGCTGCGGCTCTACGGCGGCGGCTCGGAGGAGCGGCGGCTGCGCGCTCTCGTACGCGACCTCAACCTGCACAACCACGTCTACTTCATGGGGATGACGCCGGACCTGGCGGGGGAGTTCGCCAAGGCGTCGATCGTGGCCAGCACCTCGCGCGCCGAGGAGCTGGGCATGACCGCGCTGGAGGCCATGGGGTGCGGGGTGCCCGTGGTGGCCTTCGAAGGGTCCAGGGCGCTGACGGAGTTCGTGGCGACCGGCTACAACGGGGTGCTGGTGCCGGAGGCGGAGGGCGACCTGCAGCTCTTCGCGGCGGCCCTGCTGGCTCTGATCGACGACGAGCGCCGGCGGCGCTCGCTGGCGGCCGGGGCGCTGGACACGGCCGTTCGGCATTCGGCGGACGAGGTGGCCGAGCAGTGGGAGAAACTGATCGCCAGCCTGCGCTGACCGATCTGTGGCCTCCCGGGGCCATACCTGATACGGGTACCGTAGGAGCCATGCATGGGTACAGCGGAGACAAGCAGGCATATCTGACGCGCCTCCGGCGAATCGAGGGTCAGATCCGGGGCCTGCAGCGCATGGTCGATGACGATGCCTACTGCATCGACGTGCTCACCCAGGTCTCCGCGGCCACTCGGGCGCTCCAGGCGGTGGCCCTCGGCCTGCTGGAGGAGCACATTGCGCATTGCGTGGCCGACGCGATCAACACCGGCGGGCCGGAGGCCGAGGCGAAGGTGAAGGAGGCCTCGGCGGCCATCGCGCGTCTCGTGCGTTCGTAGTGACGAGTAACGATTGACTAGTTACGTCGAAACCCCGGGAAACCGTGTCCGGGGTCCTAATGGGTCCGGCACCAGGTCCCCGGGGCTAGTAATAGAGATGGTCCTTCAGCGGCTCGCCGAAGTCCGCAATCCGAGCGCGTCGTCGAGTTCGTCCAAGGTCAGCCGCCGTTCGCTGACTGCCACGGCAGTGAGCACCTCGGCGTAGAGCGCAATCTCGTCCAACGCGACACGGTCGTGGACCCGAGAGTCCAGGTCGTCGTGCCCCACCGCGTCGTCCTTTCCTTCCGCAGCCCACACCCTCTACGAGGTTACGGCGCGGGTCCCCGTCGGCGACATGGCCCATCGGAGTCATTCCTTTCCGCGCCACGGGGGCCCCACAGGGGTCATTTCCCGATACCGAGATCACAATTCAGCGAATTTCCTGTTGCGGGAGTGTTAGAACGATATAGGAGGAGTTAGGGTGAAATAGCGGTAAAAGTGGTTTAGAAGTGGTCGTCGTCGCGTTCGTGGATGAGTCGACGTACGAGCGCCGCCTGTCCGGCAAGTCCGCGCTCGGGAACTTTGGCCCCCGTCAAGCCGCCCCACGCCAGCCCCGTCGCGTACGCGGCCCCGAGCACCGCCGCCGCGCTCGCCCGGTCCGGCGGCGCCACCTCCATCACCGGCGCGGGTCTGGTGAGCACCCTGCCGGGCACCGGGAAGCCGTCGGGCTCGGTCGACTCGCCCGCCGAGGTGCCGGTCAGCCCGGCCCGGTGCAACTCCTCATATGCCCGCCTGAGCCGGTGGTCCAGCCGCGCGGGCAGCCCGCCCCTGGAGTCCGACAGATCGGCGAGGTAGGTGGCGGCGGCCATGCGCGGATCGGGCATGAACCGCAGCGCCTCCACCAGGTCGTAGACGGCGTGGGAGAAGTGCGCCTCCCGGTCGGTCTCTCCGAGCAGCGCCCGGCACAGTCGCGCCGGGCAACGCCGCAGCCACGCCCGGCGTACCGCCTCGTCGTCCTCCAGCGTCGCGTCGAGGCCGGGCTCGCGCAGCACGGGCTCGACCATCGTGAGCAGTGCCAGCGCCCGCGGCCTGAAGCGGGTGTCGGAGAGCAGAACCTGGGCCGCGTCCGCCATCACGGCGGCGAGCCTGAGCGCGGCCCTGGACCGGCCGCCCCGGGCGCGCTCGGTCACCAGCGTGACGAGGTCGGCCAGCGGCGGGGCGGGCAGCCAGCGCACCCACTCGTCGCCGGGCAGCGAACGGCGCAGGTATTCGCCGAACACGGTGATCAGCCGCTCGTTGCCGTCGAAGGCCGGCGCGTACGCGCACCACATGATCGTGCCCCAGACGGCCGCCACCGTGCTCGGCACGTCGGAGGCGAAGATCTCGTCGAAGGCCGTCAGCGGGTAGTCCAGCTCCGACTTGCGCCCGGCGGCCCGCACCAGCACCCTGAGCTGCTCGGTCAGGGCCGCCGACACGTCGGGGCCGACGAAGGACTGGGTCGAGCCCGGCTCGGCGAGGAAGTCGGGGCCGTCCGGGATCACGTCCGGGGGCAGCGCCGCCGCCGGGTGCCGCCCCGGCCGGGCCCGCGTGCCGCGCGGCGGCGGCGCCAGATGCCAGTGGCCGTCGCCCGGGTCGTGCAGATACCAGCGCGCGTGCGCGCCGAAGAGCCACCGGTCGCCATCGGGGGTCACAAGTATTCTGGCGGCCAGCACGTGAGCGCGGTCGGGCACGGAAAGCCCCTGCCAGCGCGGGTCCGCGACCATCGTCCGGATCTGCGCCTCGGCGGAGGTGAACGCATCCCAGGGTCGCACGGCCGTCATCGTACTGGGCCTCCTCGGATCATCCATCGGCATTTCACGGCAGAATGTCCGCTATGAGGGCGAAGGTGGCAGGGTTGTTGACCGTTGCGGGTGTGCTCTCCGGTTGCGGTTCGGCCACGTCGGCGCAGCCGACGGTGAGCGGACCCGGAGTGCTCACGCTCGAGAACGCCAAGGCCCCCGCGCCTGGCGGCGAGGTGGGCGGAGCCTCGACGGAGTTCGCCGACGCCGCCGACATGAAGATGTGGAGCAAGCTGAGCGACACGGAGAAGGACGTCGACCGGCTCGCCAAGTACGACGTGAACAAGACCGTGCAGGGGTCGATGTACCTGGAGCCCAGGACCTCGGCCTGGTTCGACGGCTTCCGCGGGCCCTTCGTGTACCAGGAGCTCGCCGGCGACATCGTCATGTACGCCCGGGTCAGGATCACGGGCAAGACCGGTGGCCAGCCCGACCGGCAGTTCTCCCTGGGCGGCCTGATGGCCCGGCAGCCCGGCTCGTACGCCAAGCCCAACTGGGTGTCGATCACCACCGGGACCGCCGAGAAGAGCGGCCAGGTCGAGGTGAAGTACACCCAGGACGGCAGCTCCAGACCGCAGGAGCTGGCCGTCAAGGACGGCTGGGTGGAGCTGGTGCTGGGCCGGGTCGGCGGGGCCTTCGTGGCGCTCTGTCGGGAGGACAAGGGCACGTGGAAGGTCGGCCGGCGCTGGCCCTCGACCCTGCCCGACGTGCTGCAGTGGGGCGTCACCGCCTACACCGACTGGGACAGCTACGCCCTGCTCCAGAAGGACCCGGCCAAGGGCAACGCCCAGCAGGTCAAGGGCACGCCCGACCTGAAAATGACCGTCGACTTCGTCCGCTTCCTGCGGCCGGAGCTGCCTGATTACGCCGATCCGCTCAACACCACCTCGGTGTCGGACGAGGTCCTGATCAAAGCGATGACGCCTGCCGGTGCCTGAGCGCCTTGGCCATGTAGTTGTCCGGCGTGCGGGCGAAGGACGCCCGGTCGTCGTCGGTGAGCTCGCGCACGATCTTCCCGGGCACGCCGGCCACCAGCACGCCGGAGGGGATCTTCTTGCCGGGGCCCACGAGCGCTCCGGCCGCCACCAGCGTGCCCGCCCCGACCTGGGCGCCGCCCAGCACGATCGCGCCGATGCCGATCAGCGCGCCGGACTCCACGTAGGCACCGTGGACCATGGCCTTGTGGCCCAGGCTGACGCGGTCCTCCAGGATCGCGGGCTCGCCGGGATCGGAGTGCAGGCAGCACAGATCCTGTACGTTGCACTCCTCGCCGATCTCGATCCGCTCATCGTCCCCGCGGAGAACGGAGCCGTACCAGATGCTGGACGCCCGGCCCACGCGCACGCTGCCGACCACGACGGCGCCGGGCGCGATGTACGCCCCGGGATGTATCTCTGGGACAGCCCCGTTGTCCAATGCTGCTATGTACATCCGTCACATCGTAATTCCCGCTCCAGCTATGGCGTTCCGGTTGCGGACGTGGGCAGATGGCAGGAAAGTCGTTTCCTGACGTCTCGTCGCCAGACCCTCACAAACCGCAGTTATCCCCCCGCCTCACGCAAACCACCCTTAGGTAACCCCCATGACAAACCAGCACGAGAGCATTCCCGATCTGATGCAAGAGGACACCTTCGAGGTCGTGATGCGCGGCTACAACCGCCGCCAGGTCCACGACTACATGATCCGCACCCGTAACCAAATCAGAGATCTGGAAGAGCGGCTGGCGCGAGCGATCGACCAGGCTGAACAGGGCCGCATCGAGCTGGCGGAAGCCAGGAGGCGCATGGTCGAGGCGCCGCAGAACTACGAGGACCTCAGTCCCCGGCTCGCGCAGATCCTCCGGCTCGGTGAGGAGGAGGCCGCGTCGAAACGTGAGGACGCCGAGGCCGAGGCCGCCAGCGTGCGCGAGACGGCCAAGTCGGAGTCCGAGCGGCTCGTGACGACCTCCCGCGAGACCGCCGACAAGATCCTCACCTCCGCGCAGGCGGAGGCGGAGCGGCGGGTGAGCGAGGCGACCCAGGCGGCCGAGCGTATGCTGGCCCAGGCGGGCTCCGACGCCGAGGAGCAACTCAACGCCGCCCGTACCGAGGCGGAGGACGTCCAGCGCGAATCGCGGGCCGAGGCCGAGCGTATGATCTCGGCGGCCCGTACGGAGTCCGAGCAACTGGTTCAGTCCGCCACCGCGCAGGCCGAGCAGGTCGTCAAGGGAGCGCGGGACGAGGCCGAGTCGATGCTGACCGACGCCCGGCAGCGCACCGCCACGCTGGACGAGCAGGCGGGCCGCCGGGTCGACTACCTGACCAACACGCACGCGGAGGTCGTGCGGCGGCTGGCCGAGGTCAGCTCGGTGCTCGGCGACCTCATGCGCAGCGAGTCGTCGGCCGGCCCGCTGATCCCCGAGTCCGCTCTGCCGCCGGCCCCCGCCACCCAGGAAGACGTGCGGGTGATCGTCCAGGACGAGGAGCCGGTGGAGGCGAAGCAGGAGGACAAGCCGCAGGAGAACGTCTCCGACGACACCGACGTGCACATCGTCCGGCTGTCCGAGGTGCACAAGTAGCGGCCGCCGGGCAGGGTTGTTCGGAGCGGAAGCCCCCGCCCCCGATAGGGTCGGGGGCTTCCGCGATCGTGGCCCCTCCTGATTGGGGGCCCGGTGCCGGGGCCGCCGAGACGCTGGACCCGGCACCGGGCTGCTCGTGTGCGCGGACCGGGGAACGCTCCACGGCCCGCGTCAGGGTGGCGCGGGGCCGGCCTGGCGCGGTTGTTGCCCGCCGGTCCGCTTTTCCTGGTCCCGGAGCAGGTCGCGCAGGCCGTCCGGGTCGTCCGCGTCGATGGTCATCGCACATCCGGCGTCGCGCTGCGCCGCGCTGAGCGGATGGTGTCTCGTGGCCCACCAGCGGCCCGCGTCGCTCCGCCAGATGGTCCACTTTGGGTATTCCCGGGCGATTTCGGCAAGGTGTCGGTCAAAGGACACTGCTGTCCACCTTCCCGGGGTCCCAGGCGAGGTTCCATCTCCTTTGAAGGTGCGCCACATCTCTAGAGAACGCAATGATCGCGATGGTCAGGTCAACCTAGCCTTGACAGATCGGTTTGAACTATGCGTCGAAGTCGTACTGAAGTACGTATGCCGCCGAGTCGAGGACCATCTCGTTGAGCTCGACGGGCAGCCCGCCCGAGGTGTACGCGGTTCGGGCGATCACGATCACCGGCGTGCCCGCGGGCAGGTCGAGCAGCCCGCTCTCCCACGGTCCCGGCATGCGGGCGCGTACCTCCTCGGTGAAGTGGGCCGGAGGCAGGCCCAGGTCGCTCAGCCTGGCGTAGACGCCACCGGGGCCGGTGTCGGGCAGGGTGATCGCGCTGCCCTCCACCAGGTGGGCGGGAAAGTACGACGTGGCGAGCTGTACGGGCCTGGAGTCGACCGAGTAACGGCGCCGGCGTACCCATACCTCGCCGCTCTCAAGAAGGCTCGCCACCTCCTCCGTGGCTCGCTCCAACGTCACCTCCAGCCGGTCCACGGTGAAAGGGCGGCCACGCGTGTCGGCCTCCCAGATGGCCCGCCCCTGGCCCCACTGCTCTCTCGACAGACGGCGCGAGCCATGCCGGCGAATCGGTTTGAATTGCCGCACGTAAACCCCCGAACCTCGTTTGGGCACCGCCAACCCTTCGTTAATCAGTACGGCTAGCGCCTGCCTGGCGGTGGCTCGTGCGATCGCGTGTTCGGCCATGAGCGCGTTCTCGCCCGGTAGTCGGTCCCCGTCGCGCAGTTCGCCGGACAGGATCCGGGCGCGGAGGCCGTCGGCGATGCGTCGATAGATCGGGGGCTCGTGGGGTACCGGGGATTCAGACACGTTCGATCACCCTCTGTCACCAACCAGGTTGTGGCGTCTCCAGAGAACTTGCCCCGTCTTGTCCACGATCGCACAGAAGCAGGGCTTGGTCGTAAGCTTCTTTTGAGCGGATCGTGCCCGTGTGGGGAATTCCGCGGTGTTTTAGCGGACCGTTACCGTGGAACGATCGCGGCCGGTATTCGATCGGCCCACCAGCGGCGAGTAACCAACGCGGCCATCGCGGCGCCCGCCGTATTGAGGATCACGTCGTCCACGGAGGAGAAACGACCCAGGCACAGGGTGTACTGGAGCAGTTCGACCAGGACCGAAAAGGCGGCCGCGAGCGCCGCAACGCGGGCCGTGGAGGACATCGCCCGGCTGCGCACGGGCACCAGCGCGCCGAGCGCCGCGAACACCAGCAGATTGCCGCCGACCTGCACCAACACCACCTCCCACGGCGCGCCGACGAGGTCGGCGAGATCGGCGAACGGGACGAGACCGACTCCCGTCCGGCCGCTCGACGGGGTGAGGATCATCCAGACCCAGGGGGTGGTCCCGACGACCATGCCGACGTCGGCGACAGACGTGCGCAGGGGCGCCGGATGGCTCGCGCGAGCGCGGTGGCGGGAGAGGAGCAAGATTGCTAGCAAGGAGAGGGGGAGTGCAAACGTACCAGCAATAATGACGTTTCCCCACAATTCCCACGTCCGCACCATCCGACCATCATGGCGATTGATCAAGGGGTACCGGAAGATGTCCATCTGGACAGGTCTTCCGGAACCTCCGCGAAAATCGGGGCTGTGCGCATAGTCCCGCCGCTGCCGGACGGACAGTCACGATCGGACGGGCAGGTGCTCGTCCAG
Source organism: Nonomuraea sp. B12E4 (assembly GCF_039871825.1). Taxonomy (NCBI): domain Bacteria; kingdom Bacillati; phylum Actinomycetota; class Actinomycetes; order Streptosporangiales; family Streptosporangiaceae; genus Nonomuraea; species Nonomuraea sp. B12E4. Next base: position 125,697 of record NZ_JBDPME010000022.1, read on the forward strand.
GAACGCCAGCGCCACCTCCCAGACCCGCTCCGCCGCCGCCCGGTGGTGGAACATCGGCGCCTCGCTGTTGTGGAAGGCGTGGCCGGCCTCCTCCGCCACGTGCATGACCACGTTCGGCCGGTCCTTCACCGCCTGCTCGACCACCGCCACCCGATCGCGGGTGATGTAGGGGTCCTGGCCGCCGAAGACCAGCAGGAGCGGTGCGGAGATCTGCTCCATGAGGCCGGTCGCGTCGGGCACGGCCGAGCCGTAGAAGGACAGCACCGCCGCCAGCTCCACCTGCGTGGCCAGCATGTAGTCGATGGAGCCGCCCAGGCAGAAGCCGAGCGCGCCGACCCCGCCGCGGACCTCGGGCATCGCCTTCAGGTGGCCGACCGTGAGCGCGCAGTCGGCCACGCCCTGCGCGAAGTCGAAGCCGCTCGCCAGATCGAGCGCGACCTTCGTGCCCTCGGGGGTGTGCTCGCCCTGCCAGTGCGGGTGCAGCCGCCAGAACAGGTCGGGCGCGGCCACCACGTAGCCGCGCCCCGCCAGCTCCGCCGCGACCTTCTCGATGTAGGGGCCGACGCCGTAGATCTCCTGCACCAGCAGGATGCCAGGACCGCTCCCGGATTCGGGCAGCCACACGTGAACGTCGAACGTGCCGTCGTGGGCGGTGATTTGATCGGTACGGGTTCGCATGTGCAACAGCATCGCTCATAGCGCACGTGGCGTCTGCGGAGAGACGATGCGATCGAGGGTTTCGTGTCCCGGGAGGCCCCGTTGTCCGCCGCTACGAGCCAGACGAGGAGAGTGTTGTGCTGACCCACTTCATCGGTGGCCAGTCCGTGGCCGCGGGGAAGGGCTTTCCCGTTCACGACCCGGTGACGGGCGCGGTGACCAGGCAGGTCCACGAGGCCGACCCCGAGGTCGTCGACCGGGCGGTCCGCGCGGCCAGGGAGGCGGCCCGCGACTGGGCGGCGATGCCGGTCGGCGAGCGCGCCGGCTGGATGCGGCGCCTGGCCGAGGGCATCGAGGCCCGCTTCGACGACCTGGTGGCCGCCGAGATCGCCGACACCGGCAAGCCGCTCGACCAGACCCGCACGCTCGACATCCCGCGCGGCATCGCGAACTTCCGCGCCTTCGCGGAGATCGCCGCCCAGCGTCCCGACGACGCCTTCCACCTGTCCGGCGTGCTCAGCTACACCGTACGCAGGCCGCACGGGGTGGTCGCGGTGATCGTGCCGTGGAACCTGCCGTTCCTGCTCATGACGTGGAAGCTGGCGCCCGCCCTGGTCGCCGGCAACACGGTGGTGGTCAAGCCCTCGGAGAGCACGCCGGGCTCGGCGGCGGTGTTCGCCGAGATCTGCGCCGACGCCGGCCTGCCCGCCGGCGTCGTCAACATCATCTTCGGGTACGGCTCCGCCGGCCAGCTCCTGGTCGAGCACCCGGGGGTGGACGCCGTGACGTTCACCGGCTCCACCCGGACGGGCTCGGCGATCATGCGGACGGTGGCCGACCGGGTCAAGCCGGTCTCCTTCGAGCTCGGCGGCAAGAACGCCGGCGTCGTCTTCGAGGACTGCGACCTCGACCGGGCCGTCGAGGGGAGCGTGAAGTCGGTCTTCACCAACGGCGGCCAGGTCTGCCTGTGCACCGAGCGGCTCTACGTGCAGCGGTCGGTCTTCGAGGAGTTCTGCGCGCGGCTGGCGGCCCGGGCCCAGGAGATCGAGCCGCAGCCGATGATCTCCGCCGAACACCGTGAGAAGGTGCTCTCCTACTACGCCTTGGCCCGCTCGGAGGGAGCCAAGGTGCTCGCAGGCGGGGGCGTCCCCGCGTTCGGTGATCATCGCGATTCCGGCTATTTCGTCGAGCCGACGGTGGTGACAGGCTTGTCGGAATGGTCGAGGTTCAACAGGGAAGAGATCTTCGGTCCTGTGTGTCATGTCGCGTCCTTCGACAGCGAGGCCGAGGCGATCGACCTTGCCAACGGCAGCGACTACGGCCTGGCCGCGACTCTCTGGACCTCGAACCTCGACCGGGCGCACCGGGTGGCGCAGCGGCTGGAGGCCGGGCTGGTCTGGGTCAACACCTGGTATCTGCGGGACCTGCGCACCCCGTTCGGCGGCCTGCGGCTGTCGGGCATCGGCCGGGAGGGCGGCATCCAGTCGCTCGACTTCTACTCTGAACCCACGACGATCACCATCAAATTGGAGCAGCCCGATGCATGACGAATGGTCCCAGGCCGTGGACGCGCGCTCCCAGGCGGCCGACCGGCTGGTCGAAGCCGCGCGTTCCGGCAAACCGTGCGCCCCGATCCGGGACCTGGTCGGCACGGCGGCCGACGGGTACGCGGTGCAGGAGATCAACACACGGCGGGCACTCGGTGAGGGGCGGCGGCTGGTCGGGAGGAAGATCGGCGTCACCAACCGGCTGCTGCAGCAGCAGTTCGGCATCGACCAGCCGGACTTCGGCATGCTGTTCGCGGACACCTGCTATTCCGACGGGCTCCCCGTGCCCATGGACAAGCTCCTGCAGCCACGGGCCGAGGCCGAGGTCGCGCTGGTTCTCGGCCGGGATCTGAGCGGCGGGCCGTTCACCGTGGCCGACGTGATCAGGGCGGTGGAGTTCGTGCTGCCCGCCATCGAGATCGCCGACTCGCGCATCGCCGACTGGGACATCACCCTGGCCGACACGATCGCGGACAACGCCTCGTCCGGCGCGTTCGTGCTGGGCCACACGCCCACCTCGCTGCTGGGGCTGGACCTGCGGGCGGCCGGGATGACGATGACGCGCAACGGGGAGGAGGTCTCGACCGGCTCCGGCGAGGCGTGCTTTGGCGGGCCGCTCAACGCCGCCGTCTGGCTGGCCTCGCGGCTCGGCCGTACGGACCACCCGCTGCGGGCCGGTGACGTGGTGCTGACCGGCGCGCTCGGGCCGGTGGTGCCGGTCGGGCCCGAGGACGTGTTCGAGGCCAGGATCGACGGGCTCGGCTCCGTACGGGCGGTGTTCGATTCGGGGGGGTTCGAGAAGTGAGCGGAAGGGGCAGGGCCCTCCGGGTGCCGGGCAAGGCCACTCCCCGGGGCAGGTTTCCGCACGTCAAGCGAGCAGGAGACTTCCTGTACGTCTCGGGCACGAGTTGCCGGCGCCCCGACGACACGTTCGTCGGCGTGGAAGTGGACAAGCACGGGGTGGCGGACCTGGACATCCGCGCCCAGACCAGGGCGGTCATCGAGAACATCGGCGACATCCTGAAAGCGGCGGGCGGTTCGCTCGCCGATCTCGTGCAGATCACGACGTATCTGGTGAACATGAACGACTTCAAGGGCTACAACGAGGTCTACGCCGAGTTCTTCGACGAGGAGGGGCCCACCAGGGCCACGGTGGCGGTGCATCAGCTCCCGCACCCGCACCTGCTCATCGAGATGCAAGCCGTCGCCTACCATCCGCAGGAGCGATCATGATCGGGCCCATCGACTTCGCCGGTTGGATCGACGAGCACGCCCACCTGCTCAAGCCGCCGGTCGGCAACAAGGTGGTCTTCGAGCGGGCGCGGGACTTCATCGTGATGGTGGTCGGCGGGCCCAACTCCAGGACGGACTTCCACGTCGATCCGTACGAGGAGCTCTTCTACCAGGTGCGCGGCAACATGCACGTCAACGTCGTGACCGAGAGTGGCCTCGAGACCGTGCACATCCGCGAGGGGCAGATGTGGCTGCTGCCGGCGCGCGTGCCGCACTCGCCGCAGCGGCCCGAGGCCGGGTCCGTGGGGCTGGTGGTGGAGCGGATCAGGCCCGAGGGGGAGCTGGAGAAGTTCCAGTGGTACTGCCCCGACTGCGGGAATCTGGTGCACGAGGTGGAGCTGCAGGTGCGTGACATCGTCAAGGACCTGCCCCCGGTCTTCGAGGCGTTCTACCGCGACGAGCAGGCCCGCACCTGCGCTCGATGCGGCGCGCTGCACCCCGGCAAGGGCTAGCCGGTCCCGGCATGGTGATCGACGTCCACACGCACCACGTGCCCCGGGGCTGGCCCGAGCTGGGCTGGCCCGGGGCGCCCAGACTGAGGGTCGAGTCGGAGCGCGAAGCGACGATCCTCGTCAACGACCGAGAATTCCGGAAAATTCAGGATGACTGCTGGGATCCGCGGGTCCGGCTGGCCCAGATGGACAGGGACGGCGTGGACCGGCAGGTGGTCTCGCCCACGCCCGTCTTCTTCGGCTACGACCGGCCGTCCGAGGAGGGCATGCGGATCGCGAAGATCTTCAACGACCTGGCGCTGGAGATCTGCACGGACGCTCGGTTGATCCCGTTCTGCCAGGTGCCGCTGCAGGACCCCGCCCTCGCCTGCGAGGAGATCGACCGCTGCGTGGCCAACGGGCACCGCGGGGTGGAGATCGGCAACCACGTCGGCGACCGGGATCTCGACGATCCGGGTGTCGTGGAGTTCCTCCAGCACTGCGCGGACAGCGGCGTGCCCGTGTTCGTACACCCCTGGGACCTGCCCACCGGGCCCCGGGTCGAGCGCTGGATGGCGCAGTGGCTGGTCGGGATGCCGGCGGAGACGCACCTGTCCATCCTGGCGATGATCCTCGGCGGCGTGTTCGACCGAGTGCCCGGCACACTGCGGATCTGCTTCGCGCACGGCGGCGGCTCGTTCGCGTTCTGGCTCGGCCGGTTCGAGAACGCCTGGCACCGCAGGCACGACCTGGTCGGCGTCTCCGAACGGCCGCCGTCCCACTACCTCGGCAGGTTCAGCGTCGACTCCGCCGTCTTCGACGAGCGCGCGCTGCGGCTGCTCGTCGACACGCTCGGGGAGGACCACGTGATGCTCGGCACCGACTTTCCCTATCCGCTGGGCGAGGCGCCCGCCGGTGACCTGATCCGGCGTGCGGGCTTCCTGTCCGGCACGGCCCGCGCCAAGCTGCTCGCGGCCAACGCCGAGGCGTTCCTGGGCTGAAGGGAGCTCCTCATGCGCGTCCCGGTGCCGGGACTCCCGGCGGTCGGCCTGGCCGTCCTGATGGCCGCCGGACCGCGCCCAGGGCCGGGCCGGGTGGGCGCGCTGAACGGCCCGCGTGGCAGCTTCCGGTTGGACGCCACGCACAACCCGGTGCAGGACCGGTACGTCCGTAAGTATCAGAATGGGGTTAATCAGGTCATTGCCACCATTCCGCCCTTACAGGAGTGACCATTTTGCACCGGGACCGCTGCCTCGCCCTCGACGCCGACGATCCGCTGCGCGCGTTCAGATCCGAGTTCGTGCTGCCGGAGGGCATCATCTACCTCGTCGGAAACTCCCTGGGCGGGCAGCCCCGCGGTGCCGCCGAGCGGGTGCGGCGGACCGTGGAGGACGAGTGGGGGCGGCAACTCGTCGGCGGCTGGAACCACGCCGGCTGGTTCGACCAGCCGCTGGTCCTGGGCGACCGGCTGGCGCCGCTGATCGGCGCGGGCCCGGGCCAGGTGGTGGTGGGCAACACCACCTCGATCGCGGTCTACCAGGCGGTGGCGGCGGCACTGCGGATGCGTCCCGAGCGCCGGGTGATCGTCTCCGACGTGCGGAACTTCCCCACCGACCACTACATGGTGCAGGGGCTGGCCGGGCTGCTCGGCGGCTATGAGGTGCGCGACCACGCGGAGGGGCGCTTCGACGACGCGGCCGTGGTGCTGCTGTCCGAGGTGGACTACCGCACCTCCGCGCGTCACGACGTGCCGGCGGTCACCGCCGAGGTCCAGGCCGCCGGGGCCCTCATGGTGTGGGACGTGTGCCACAGCGTGGGCGCCATGGAGGTGGACGTCTCGGCGGCCGACTTCGCGGTCGGGTGCACGTACAAGTATCTCTGCGGCGGGCCCGGCGCGCCCGCGTTCCTCTACGTCAACCCGCGCCACCACGAGACCGCCGAGAACGTGCTGTCCGGCTGGCACGGCCACGCCGAGCCGTTCGCGTTCGAGACCGACTACCGGCCGGCCGCGGGCATCCGGCGGTTCGTGGTGAGCACCCCGCACGTGCTGTCCATGGCGGGCCTGGAGGCGGCGCTGGACCTGTGGGACCGGGTGCCGATGGACCTGGTGCGAGCCAAGAGCATGGCGTTGACCTCGCTGTTCGTCGACCTGGTCGGCGACGCGCTGGAGCTGGCCTCGCCCCGGGAGGCCGCCGCCCGGGGCAGCCACGTCAGCTTCCGCCACCCCGACGGCTATCCGATCATGCGGGCGCTGATCGACCGGGGCGTCTACGGCGACTTCCGCGCGCCCGACCTGCTCAGGTTCGGATTCGCGCCGCTCTACATCGGCTACGCCGACGTCTACGACGCCGCCGCCACGCTTCTGGAGGTGCTGGAGAAGGAACTGTGGCGGGAGGAGAAGTACGCCAGGCGGCTGGCCGTCACCTGAGCCCGCCTCACCCGGCGTCCAGCGGCTTGAGTCACCTGAGCCCGCCTCGTCCGGCGTCCAGCAGCTTGACCGCCCGCTTCTTGTTCACCTTGATCACCGTCTCGCCCCAGGGATGGTCCTCGTGGGTCTCGGGCAGGCCCAGGGCGAAGGCGCGCAGCTCCTCGCGTACGTCGTGCCAGTCGGTCATGGCCTTCTGAACTCCTCCAGCTTGCGTTCGATGGCGTCCCTGATCCGGTCGCGGGCCTCCATCCGCGGCACTCCCGACATGAGCAATCTGTCGTAGTCGGTGTCGAGATGCCGGATCGAGGCGACCACGGCCAGTGTGATGGCGTTCTCGTCGAGCGCCCGGGCCGCCGCCGACCTGCCCACCCGGCCGCTGCCGCGCTGGCCGGCGTGCTCGGCGATCTCCCTGGCCCGCTCCTCCGGGCAGCCCGGGAACAGCCTGGCGATCTCGGCGGCCATCTGGGCCTGGAACTCCACATCCTGCTCGGCCCGGCGTACGCGGTCGCGTTCACGGCGGCGCAGGCGTACCTCCTCGTCGGCCAGGCACCGCTCCTCGGCGGCGGCCAGCGCGGCCTCCTCCACCAGCAGGCCGAGGCGCTGATAGACCTTGCGCCGCCGGTTGAACTGGACGACCACCGCCGCCAGGCCGCTCTCCTGCTTGGCCCGGCGGCTGAGCGCGGCGTTCCCCGCCGGCAGGAAGACCAGATGGTCCAGATCCGCGCAGGTCAGGCAGTGCGGCTGGTCATCCTCCATGACCAGATAGGGACCCGTGTCGCCGCAGTCCGCACACGTCCAGGCGGCCAGCGGGGCCACCGCCACCAGGTCGGGCGCCTTGCTCAGCCGCTCGGTCAGGCTGCGGACCCGGGCCTCGCTGAGGTCGGGTGAGAGCCAGTGCACGCGGAACCTCTCCTGCCCCGGCCCGGTGGTGAACCGCAGCTCGCGGCGGTCGCGGGTGCCGGCCACGTACGGCGTGTCCACCGGCCGCAGCCCCTTGGCCAGCGCCCAGTCCCGCAGCAGGGCGGCCGTGGTGAGCAGCCGGTCCTCGTCCACCGCCGCCAGCTCGGCCAGCGTCGCGACCCGGCCCTGCCGCCAGGTGTCCACGTGCCGCGAGTGCAGCCAGCGCAGGCCGGTCACCACGTCGATGAACGTCACATATTTCCGGTTGGTCAGCGCGATCTCGGCAGCTTCCGCGACCCTGCGCACCAGGTTCGGCTTGCTCAAAGGATCTCGCCGCCATGTCTGGGGTTCCGCTCGCTCACGTGCCCCAGTCTCCCGCGCCTTTGTCGGGAGATGGCGAGACCGCAGGGATTCCTTTTGCCCCATTGCGGCAAGTAACCCCCTTGGACCCCGGCCCTGGAGGATCATCGTGCGTCTGTTCTGGCCGGCCGTGCTCGTGCTCGCCACCTCCTGTGGCCTGGCCGAGGACGGCACGGAGCCCGTCGTCACGGGTGAGTTCGGCAGCAAGCCGCGGGTCGCCATCCCCGGGGGCCAACCTGGTCGTACGCCGCGGATCACGGTGCTGAGCGTGGGCAGCGGGCGGCGTACGGCGCAGGGTGACGTGGTGCTCGCCGACGTCGACATCCGGCGGTGGTCGGGCAACCGGCCGTACCTGAACACCTACGACGCCAACCAGCCCACCACGGTCGTCTTCGACGGCAGGGAGGTGTCGGAGACCTGGCGGCAGGCGCTCATCGGGCGGCCGGCGGGCAGCAGGGTCATGCTGGTCAGCCCGGCCGCCGAGGCGCTGGGGCCGAACGTGCCGCTCACCGGGGTCTCGCCCGATGACACGCTGGTGCTGGTCTTCGACATCCTGGGCGGCTACCCGCGGGACGCGCGGCTCGTCGGCCGCACCCTGCCGGTGGCGCCCGCCGACCTCACACCCTCGTCCCCGCCCCGCACGCTCATCGACGGCTCGGGGCGGGAGATCGTGGCGGGGGCGAAGGTGGTCGTCCAGTACGTGGCCGCCGCCTGGCCCTCCCGGGCGGTCGTGGACTCGTCGTACCGGCGGGGCGGGCCGGGCGCCTTCACCCTCAAGGCGGGGGCGGTGCCCGCGGCCTGGCTGGAGGCGCTCGTGGGCCGGCGGGTGGGCAGCCGCGTGGCCGTACCGGCGCCGGACCGGATCTACGTCATCGACGTGCTGGACACCATCACACCATCCGCGTAGTCCCGGCCGTCTCCGCACCGGCGACCCGGGACGGATCCCCCCGGATACGCATCACGCCCGTGGGGGCCGGGCGGCGCCGCGCCTGCCGCCCGGCCCTGCCTCGTGCGCGGCCTAGCTGCCGCAGTGCTCGAACGGGCTGTTGTACGCCGAGGCGCCGGCCTTGCCGCCCCACTTGACGCATTTGCCGGACCCGGACGCCACGACCGGTCCCGCGTAGTAGCCGAAGTCGCCGGAGTCCGTCCGCCTGGCGCTGCCCTCCACCTCCAGGTACGCGCTGGTGGCCGTGGCCGTGCCGAGCGACTTCGCCTTCATCGTGGCGACGCAGTTGTTGCCGTTCCCGCTGTTGTAGAGCAGGTAGACCGTGCCGTCGGAGCCGAGCGCGGCCGAGTCGACCACGCTGTAGCCGGCGCCGCACACCTCCTGCGGGCTGTAGGGGTTCGTGGCGGCCCCGCCGCAGTTCCGCGAGGTCACCGTCTGCTCCGGGTAGCCGAAGGTGGTCCCGTCGAAGACGGCCCGCTGGACGTTGGCCGGATAGTTGCTTCCCAGCCGTACCTCGTAGTGGAGGTGAGGCAGGATGTTGTTGCCCGGCTTGCTGGTGTTGCCGACCGTGCCGATCGCCTGGCCCTGGGAGACGGCCTGGCCCTGGGAGACCAGGCGGGAGTTCAGATGGGCGTAATAGGTGGTCCACCCGCCGCCGTGGTCGATCTTGACGAGGTTGCCGAAACCGTTCGTCGAGCCCTGGTGCGCCGAGATCGCCACGGTGCCCGCCGCGGCGGCCACCACGGTGTCGCCGAGGTCGGCGTCCGGGGTGCCGCCGCGGTTGAAGTCGATCTCGTACGACGTGTGCGCGCTGCTCGCGTCGGAGTTGCCCGTCCAGCTCTGGCCGCAGGGGAAGGGGAGCTGGAAGTTCGTGGCGAGGATCTGTGCCTGGTCCGACCCCGGCACCGGATCGGCGGCGGCCGGTGTGGCCACGAGGCCGAGTAACAACGCCAGGCCCGCGGCCATTGCTCCGCCGAGCTTCATGGGGTGATCCTTTCCCTCGGGACACTTGGACACCAGAGTCCGCATCGGCCGCACAGGAAACGTCCAGAACCCCTACAAGATGTTGTCAGGCCTCCGCAGAGGAGCTGATGTCGGATGACGGTCACCTTTCACGTGCTCGGGCCGCTGGAGGTACGCTCCGGCGGCCGTCCGGTCCGGATCTCCGGCAGGAAACCCCGGCTGGTGCTGGCCACGCTGCTGCTCGACGCGGGCCGAGCGGTCGGCTCCGACCGGCTGGCCGAGGTGCTCTGGCCGCACCGGCCGCCCCGCTCGGCCCGGGCCAACCTGCGCACCTACGTCAGCTCGCTGCGCTCGGACCTCGGCCCCGGCCACCTGCGCTCCGACGGCGGCGGCTACGCGATCGACGTCGCCGACGGCGCGCTCGACCTGCTGGCGTTCGAGGAGCTGGCCGAGCGCGGCGACCACGCGCGGGCGCTGGCCCTCTGGCGCGGCGCGCCGCTGTCCGACCTGCCGGGCAGTCCCATCTGGGACCGCCGGCTCGAACCCCTGCACGAGGTACGCCTGCGCGCCGCCGAGGCGCTGATCGAGCGTCGGGTCGAGCACGGGGACCACGACGGGGCCGCCTCGGAGCTGCGCGGGCTGCTGGCCGAGCACCCCTACCGGGAGGACCTGTGGGGCCGTCTGGTGCTCACCCTGCATCGTGGCGGCAGGAAGGCCGAGGCCCTGCGCGCTTACGCCACTGTGCGGGGCCGGCTGGTGGACGAGCTCGGCGTGGAGCCGGGGGCCGAGTTGCGGAGGGCGTACGAGCTGGTCCTCGCCGACGACGCGCTCCCCGCCGTCCCCCGCCAACTCCCACCCGACCTCCCCGACTTCACCGGCCGCTCCACGGCCATGACAGCCCTCACCACCTTGTCCACCCCACCCCCCACCCGCGAAACCCCAGCCGTCCCGCCGCATACCGCCGCACTGGGGAATCCCGCTGGTTCGCCGCATATCGCGGATGCCGGGAGCGTCGGGTCCGCACGTGCCGAGGCGGCGTTCGGGGGCCCGGTCGGGGGCTCGCGAGTCGAGGTTCATGCGGGTTCCGGCCGCCGGTGCTCCGTGGCGGTGATCTCCGGGCCGGCGGGGGCGGGCAAGTCGGCGTTGGCCGTGCACGCGGCGCACGCCCTGTGCGCGGCGTTCCCCGCCGGGCAGCTCTACCTGGAGCTCGGCGCCAGGGAGCCGGCGGAACCGCTGGCCGAGGCGCTGCGGGCGCTGGGGGTGACGGCCGTACCGCCGACCGTGGGCGAGCGCTCGGCGTTGCTGCGCTCGCTGCTGGCCGAGCGGCCCATGCTGGTGCTGCTGGACGACGCCCGGGACGCCGACCAGGTCCGGCCGCTGCTGCCCGGCAGCGCCGGCGCGGCGATCATCACCACCCGCCGCAGGATCACCGAGCTGCCCGGCGCGCTGCAGGTCGAGATCGGGGAGCTGACGCCGGAAGAGGCGCTGGCGCTGCTCGGGAGCATCGCGGGAAGCGACCGGGTGGCACGCGAACGCGAGGCCGCGCTCGCCGTCGTCGCGGCCTGCGGACGTCTGCCGCTGGCCGTCAGGAACGCGGGCACACGCCTGGCCGCCCGGCCCGGCTGGTCACTGTCGGTGCTCAGGCAGCGGCTGGAGGACGACTGGCTGGGAGAGCTCAAGGACGTGCGTGCCACCCTCGACGGCGGCTACGCCGGCCTGCCGGCCGAGGCCGCCCGCGCGCTGGCCGCCCTGGGCCTGCTCGGCGACTCCGGCCAGCCGGGTTGGGTGGTCGACGCCGCGCTCGGCCGACACGGCGCCGACGACATCACCGACCTGCTGGTGGACACCCACCTACTGGACCTGCTCGGCACCGACCCGCTGGGCCAGCCCCGCTACCGTGTCCCCAACCTCATCGCCCGCCACGCCACCGAACGCGGCCCAGCCCTCCACCTCGCCCGCGACCCCCAAAAGCCCGGCCCGGACCACGAGGACGGGCACCCGCAGGAACGCGACCCCATGCCAGCGGAAGGCCCCGCGCCAGGAGACGCTCCTGCGCGCGTCCACACGCCCGGAGGTGCCGGCGTGCTCGCGGAAGGTCAGCCGCCCGGAGGTGCTCCCGTACCAGGGGGAGGCCGCGCTCAGGGAGGTGCCGGGCTGGGAAAGGCGGACGTGGTCAGGGTGCTGGCGGCGTGGACGGCGACCACGGAGCACGCCATGGCGCGGTTGCCGACCACCGTGTTCAGTCTGACCGCCGCCGGGGCACCGCGCTGGCCGTTGCCGGGGCGGACGCTCGACCGGCTGATGGCCGACCCGGTCACGTGGTTCGAGGCCGAGCATGAGGCGCTGGCCGGGGCGGTGGGCGTGGCGGCCGAGCTGGGTCTGGCTGAGTCGGCGTGGGGGCTGGCCGCCGCGATGGTCCCGTACCTCGATCTGCACTGCCACCTCGACACCTGGCGGCGCACCCACACCGCCGCCCTGGCAGCCGCCCGCGCCGCGGGCGACCCGTACGGCGAGGCCGCCATGCTCAGGGGCCTGGCCCAGGTCAGCCTCTACCAGGACCGGTACGAGGAATCGGAGGAGGGCTTCACCCGCTCCCGCCAAATATTTCGCGCATTAGGCGACAAAAGAGCGGAGGCCACGTCCCTCTGCGGCCTCGGAGCCGTGAGCCAGTTCCGCGGCCGGCAGGCCACGTCCCTCGGCCATCTGAGGCGCGCGCTGGCCCTGTTCCTGGCGGCGGACGACCGCCAGGGTGAGGCCTTCGCCCGCCAGGCCATCGGCCGGGTCCTGCTGAAGTCCGGGGACCTGGCGCAGGCGTCGGAGTCCCTGACCGCGGCGATGCGGCTGGCCAGGGAGCTCGGGGACACCCACCGCGAGGGCTGCGTGTGCCTCCAGTTGGGGCACCTGCACCGGGCGATGTCGTTCCACCGGTACGCCCTGGAGATCTTCGAGTCGCTGGGGGACCGGCACTGCGGGGCGTACGCGCTGCAGAGCCTGGCCGGACTGCAGGCGGCGCGCGGCGACCTCGGCCACGCCTCCTCCGGCCTGGAACGCTCGCTGCAGATCTTCCGGGAGCTCGGCGACCGCAGCGGCGAGGCCTCGAGCACCCAGCTCCTGGGAGAGGTGCACCGGTCGGCCGGCCGCACCGGGCTCGCCCTCGACTACCTCAGGCACGCGAGCGCGCTCCGACGCAGCCTGCCCGTTTGACGCGTGCGCACCCGTGCGGCGGCACGCACCCGTGCGGCGGCACGCACCCGTGCGGCGAGCGCGCCGCACGGCTGGTCGGCCCGGCGTTGCGCGGCGGCCGTTACAGCTTGTCCGTCAGGACATGTGCGGCGGGTGTTACGGCTGGTCGGACAGGTCGGAGCGGATCATGCTGTACTGCACGCCGTCATGCCACTCCCCGGCCCGGAAACCAACACCGCGCAGCATGCCCTCCCGGGTGAACCCGGCCTTCTCCAGCGCCCGCTGCTCGGCCACGTTGGTGATCTCGGTGGCCGCCGCGATCCGGTTGGCCGTCGTGTGCTCGAACAGGTATCGCGCGATCAGCCGCTGCGCCTGCGTGCCGTAGCCCTGGCCGCGGAACTCGGGCGCCACGATCAATCCCATCGTCCAGAAGTAGCTGGCGCGGTTGGCGACCTGCTTGCTCCAGGAGACGAAGCCGACACTCTCCTCGGCGTGCGCGATGATCAGGATGCCGCCGTCCTCGCCGAGCCACCCGTCCTCCTCCCAGCGCCGGCGCATGCGGTGCGGGTCCTGCCAGCCGTACCACTGGAACTCGCCGGTGCTGTCCGGCTCGCTCGTCAGCCGGTGCAGGAAGGGCAGGTCGCGCTCTTTGACAGGCCGCAGGTGAATGGTCATGATCCGGACACTATTCGACGTACCAATCGCTTGAGCCGCGACTCCTGCAGACGCGCCCCCTCCAGCGCGTCGAGCGCCTCGGCGGCGGTCGGCCGCTTGGCCGGCACAGGATCGAGCATCCGGCGCACCACCTCGGGCACGTCCGGCCCGCCGACGTCGAAGCCGGTCGGGACCCCACCGGCATCGGGGCCCGCCGGGAGCCGGCCGGTGAGGAGCTGGTAGGCGATGGCCCCGGCCGCGTAGACGTCGGAGGCCGTGGTCATCCGGTCGGGCCGCTCCAGGCACTCGGGCGCCACGTAGTGGGCGTCGAGCACGTTGCCCAGCTCGTGGACGACGGTGTAGTTGCGTGGCCCCGGCTTGGCGTAGTCGAACCCGGTCAGCACCGCGTGCCCGTCGTCGGTGACCAGCACGGAGGCCGGGGTCAGCGCCCGGTGCACGACACCGTGCGCGTGCGCGTGCGCCAGCCCGCGCAGCAGGTCCTGGATCACGCCCAGCCGGGCGCCCTTGCCCAGCGACAGGTGCAGCGCCTCCCCGTGCACGTCGTCGAGCACCAGCACGAACCGGCTCTCGTCGTCGATCGCGAAGAAGTCGCGCGAGCGCACCACGCACGGATGCGGGGGGATCTTGGCCAGTGTCTGGTAGGCGTTGGCGATGCGCTGCCGCTCGGCCGCCCGCGCCTCGTGGTCGGCCAGCGGGTCGGCCTGGTAGACCCGCAGCAGCACGGTCTCGCTGCCGGGCAGCGTCGTGTTGAACGCCCGGTATTCGGTGACCCGGGCATCCCCGCCGAGCTGCTCCTCGGCCTCCCAGTTGCCGTATCTCGGCGGCGCGGTGCTGCGGCGCACGGTCTGGTTGAGCGCGTCGAGGATCGCTGTCATGTACGGCTTGACGTCCGGGCTGCACCCGCGCCTGATCCGTGAGACGTCGCTCAGGGTGGCGATGAGCCGCGGCAGGTCGGTGACGTTGGGCGCGTCGCGTCCCGCCGGGTCGCTCAGCTCGGCGTCCGGCGAGGTCAGCACGACCAGGGCGTCGACGTAGACGCGTTCGAGCTGGATGGCCTTGGACGTCAGCAGGCCCTTCAGCGCCTTCGCGGTGCCGCGCAGCTTGGTCACGGGGGAGCCGAACGCCTCCCGGCGCGGCGGGAACCACCGCGTGCCGGACACCTCGATGCGGCCCCTGGTGCCCTTGACGTCGACGACCACGAGCGAGTGGCCGGTCAGCACGAGCAGGTCCACCTCGAAGATGTCGTGGCCGCGCGGGACCTCGACGTTGTGCAGTAGCAACCAGTCGGCGGGCGCGTGGTCCCGCAGATATGCGATCACCCGCCGTTCGGCGTCGTTGACCGGACGTCCTCCGCCGACGATCTCTGCCATGGAGCTATCCTCGCACGGGAAACGTCGAGCAGTTTGGCGCGTGGCTTGGAGATCGACAGGACGGTGGCCGTCATCAGCATGACGATCTGCGTGCCCAGCGCGGCCACCTGACCCCATTGCCGGGTGTCGGGCACCAGGACGGGCCCCCCGGAGATGCTTCCTTCGGTCGCGGCGGCCATCCCCTCCGGATCGAACAGGAACATGCCCACGCAGATCACGGACACCAGGAGCACCAACTTGGCCGCGGTCCAGTAATAGCGAAAGAGCCCCCAATGGCTGCCCAGGCCCAGCACGATGCCGGTGGTCAATGCGGTGAGGCTGAGCGGCATCCCGCCCCCGAACACCATCGTCGGCATCAACCGATAGGCGGCGTGGGCGAGCCCGGGATCGCTTGTCAACGTAGCCGCCGTATTCAGCAGCACCAGCCCCCAGACCTCGCCGAGCAGTGCGACCGAGGTGACGACGTGGATAACCAAGATTGTCTTACGGGCACGCGGCCCCAGGAACGCACTCACCTGACCTCCGGAATGGGAAACTCGTGGCCCATCCTCGCCGCTATGTGTGCGCCGGACGTCAGCCCGTAGTAGGCGCTCCGGATACGCCTGCGGACGTAGTGAGCGACTCTCAAGTTTCGGGTGATTGTTGTCCAAACGGTGGGGAGCGCCGGCCCCGACGGCGCCGGGTCGAGCCATAATAAATTTTCTTCGGCGACCAGGGGGCGCGGCTAAACGTTGCGCGTCGCCGATGAGCTGGAAAGCCGACTGCCAAGAAATCAAGGGGCGCCCTTGACCACGAAGTGGGATTTCTGAGTTGCGGTTCCAGCTCTATGCCGCGATTGTTATTGGCGGCACCTCACAGCCCTGCACAACGACTATGGCGCTGGAATTCCGCGCCATCCATGGAGGAAAGCACACATGATCCGTCGTATTCTGGTCGGTGCGGCTATCGCTGCCGCCGCCCTCGGCTTCTCCGCCACCGGAGCCTCCGCCGACGTCGGGCCGAGCTCGAACAACAGCGGGCAGAGCATCCTGAGCCAGTTCAGCGTCCTCGACGATCTGACCCCTCTGAACGGCGTCCACGCCCACGTCCTGAACAACATCGACCCTGACATCCTGAACAACGGGTACGGCAGGGGCAGCGGCATCTGACGGCTCCCTGCGTGGCGTAGGCAGGACGGCGATCGGCGACTCCTGGCTCATACACAGGTGAATACGCCCGGCCAAGATCGCCCTCCTGGTGCCTTGAGGTGAAAAGAAGCGGGCCGTGGAATTTCGCGAGGCCACGGCACGGGCTTGGTGCGCACCGAGCCTCCAGTGCTGCGCGGTTCAGATCGATCACTGCAGGACGACCTGAACCGCGCGGCCATTTTGCGTTCTGGGGCATGACAGAACCGCACCGTGGGCGGCCCGGCGAGCCGCAACCGGGAACGGCCTACGGGACTGGGCCGGAGACGGCCTTGGAAAGGCCCGTCCCACCGGGCGGGTCGGTGGTCGTGGCCGCATTCGCGCCATCGACATTGCCGGCGGCCCCGCTCGGCCGCACCACTCCCAGGAGCGTCCGCCTGTTCAGCGGATCCAGCCGGACAACCTGCCCGGTGTACGGCGCGTGTACGATCCGCGTGGCATCCACCGCCAGGCCGACGTGTTCCGGACCGGGATGGCTCGGATCGTTGTCGTAGAACACCAGATCCCCCGGCTCCACGTCCTCCACGGTCAGCCGGATCCCCGACCGCCACTGCTGGTACGTGGTCGTGCCGATCAGGACGCCGGCCCGCGCCCACGCGTACTCGGTCAGCCCCGAGCAGTCGAAGCCCCGGATCCTGGCCCCTCTCCCCGTGCCGAATCCGGGTCCTTTCACCCCGCCGCCGCCCCACGAGTACGGGACGCCGATCATCTCGATCGCCGTCCGCACTGCGATGGCGCCACCCGCCGCCCTGGCCAACACGGGAGCGGGATGCGTGGCGTTCGGAACCGCCAGCGTCAGCGCTATTAGCATCAGCCGCCGTAGTCCTTTCATGGTATTCTCAGCGCTCCCGTGACTTATCGGCGCCGGCGTGCCCGGCCGCCGTCGGCCGAATCCTCCGTGGCGCGTGCCAGGTTGTGTTTCCCGCTACATTCCGCCATCCCTATCTGGATAAAACACCCTTTGGTCAGGCGAGGCGCGCGTATGGCAATATCATGAAAGTTGCCGCCTCGATCCCCGCAACTAATGCGGGCCAGTCATGATATATCCGGAAGTTGCGATCAATGGCTGGTGAATGGGCGGCGCATCGGGCTTTTGCCTGGCTTGGCCAGGTTCTTACCCGCCGATGTTTTACGAGCTCGCCGCGGTGAACGACGACCGCGCCGACTCGGCGAAGGACATCGACGTTCTTGCCGCTCCGCATCCGCAGGACCTCCACCCAACCTGCTCGGTGGCACCGAGCACGACACGGGTGAGGACAGCCGCGCTCCGGCCACCACGGCTCACCGTGGCGGAACCCGTCGGGCGCCGTCTCGGGCGGGCACCGGGGTGTGAGCCCTGCTCGCGGGGCGTCTCCTGGCCAAGCCGGGCATCAAGCCCGCAGCCGGCGCGGGCTTCCGGCGGCCGTGCGGCGACCCTTCATAGTTTCCCCGCAATTCGGTCATTTCCCCATCGAAATCGCATAGTGAAACAAACTTCGTAGTAACCTGGTTTCGGGTTAATCGTCGGACACATTGGCGGTCATCCCCTGCAGACGGCAGATCCGGCTACTACCCCCAAGAGCATGTGTTGGGGGGTGTGAAGATTGGTGAGCGGTGCCGAGGAGCGGTTGCTCTACCAGGACGGACAGCTGACCATCACCGTACGCGCGGCGCCCGGAGCCCCGGACGTCACCCTCATGGGCGAGGTCGACGCCACCAACAGCCCCGCCCTGGCCGCCGCCCTGGCGAGCTGCCGTCGCCAGGACGCCTACGTCGATGTCGACACCGGCGGATTGACCTTCGTCGACGTCTCGGGCCTACGCGTGCTCGCCATGCCCACGCTGCCACCCTCACAGCGGTGGATCCGCCTGCACAACGTCACCCCGTACCAGAGGCGCCTGCTGAGCATGATGGGCTGGTACCACCAGCCACGTACGGACAACCTGCCCGCGTAGCGGACCACCCGCTCAGCGACTCGCCTGGATGACCGCCGCCGAGGTGCCCAGGCCGGTCGGGCCGCACAGGCGCACGCGCGGCGGCCGGTGGTGACGGCGCAACGACTCCTCGTCGTAGCGGGAGCAGTGGCGATGCCAGTTGAGGACGCCCGCCACCCAGTTGCGCAGCTCGTCCACGTAGCCGTCGAGCTCATTGCGGGCCTCGCCGTCCAGGCCGAACTCGACGGTCAGGACAGGCAGCTCGTGCTCGACGATGTGCTCGAACTCCTGCACCCGCGACGTCAACAGATCGTTGACGATGGCGAGGGCGGCCGGGTAGTCGCAGTCGAAGAAGTTGCGTACCACCAGGATGCCGTTGTGCAGCTCGCCCTCGAACTCCATCTCCTTCTGGTAGGAGAAGATGTCGTTGACGAGCACGCCGCAGTCGGAGGTCACACTTTCCAGCGTCCGCATCGGGCCGCTGCGACGGAGCTCCTCGGAGATCCCTCCGGTGTGCCGCAGCCGGTAGAGGTCCATCGTCAGCTCGCTGCCGAAGGTCAGCCTGGCCATCTCCAGATGGTCCACGGGGTCGGGAATGTGGTTGGCCACCCTGTTGGCCAGCTCCCACAACCAGGCCTCGCCTATCCTCTCCACGTCCGCGCGCAGCTTGCGCCGGAACGCGAGCGGCAGCGTCCCGACCGTACGCGACCACACGTCGCCCAGGCCGCGCTCGATCGCGTTCGCGGGCGGCGGCGGGGGAGAGCCGTCGAGCGGCATGAACGCCGAGAGCCTGGCCACGGCGATCCGCGCGGCGGCCAGGTTGCCCGACCTGCCGTAGATGGCGGGGAAGTAGTCGTCGGCGTAGGTCCCCCAGGACAGCCAGAACGACACCAGGTCGAGCTCTTCAGGAGTGGCGTCGGGATACTGGCCGGCGGCGCAGAGCGGAAGGTCGAAGTCGGCCAGTTTCCCCTCGTCCCAGATCGCCGAGCCCGCCACCCCCGGCTGGCCCTCCAGGATGCCCATCGCCCGGCACCAGTCGGCCGTGGCGCTCCGCGCGGCCTCCAGGTGCGGTGACAGCCTGGGCTGGAACGGCACGTACAGCTCGGGGATCGTGACCGGCCCCACCCGCTCGTACGGCACATGCGCGAAGTTGCGCACCCGCTTGGCGCCCGTCAGGTTCACCAGCGCCGACATCCCGAGCGGCCGGTCCGCCCCGGCCCGCTGGTTCATGTACCGGCTGGAGCGCAGGTGCCACGCGTGCCCGCCCGCCTGCCAGTCCTGCAGTCCCTTGACGTAGGCCAGCACGCCCACCGCGCTGAGCGGGTCCACGGCGTGCTCCACGAACAGCGGCCCGAGCTCGGTGAACACCGTGTGCTCGAACTGCTGCAACCGCGAGGTCAGCAGGTCGTTGACGGCGTCGGCGGCCTCCTGCGTGCCGCACCCCAGGAACTTCTCCAGCACCAGCACGCCGTTGCTCAGCTCGCCCTCGTCGGAGACCTCCCGCTGGTACGAGAACAGGTCGTTACGCAGGTGCACCGCGTCGGCGAACGTGTCCCGCAGCACCCGCATCGGCCGGGTGGCCGCGATCCGCGCGGGCACCTCGGCCCCCACCGCGTGCTCGACCAGCCCGGCGGACCAGGGCGCCCCGCCGACCTTGCGCCGCATCTCGATGTACTCGACCGGGTTGGCCACCCGGCCCCGGTTGATGTTGGCAAGCTCCCACAGTGACTCGTTGAGCAGGTTACGGGTGCTCTCGGCGAAGCGCGCGCGCCAGTCCGCCGACCGGCTCGGGACGGTACGGACCCACAGGTCCGCCAGGCCGGCCTCCACCGGGTTGGTCGGTTCGGGCATGCCCAGGTCCGAGCCCATCGGCATGAACCGGGCCAGCCGGTCGAGGTAGACCTTGCTGCCCTTGAGGTCACCGGTCCGCTTGAAGATCTCCAGGAAATGGTCGTCGAAGAAGAACACCCACACGTACCAGTCGGTGATCAGGCACAACTCGGTGGCGTCGCAGTCCGGATGGGTGTAAGCGCACAACAGCGAATAGTCGTGGGCGTCGAGGTCGTCCTGCTCCCAGATCCCCGATCCCTCCAGCATGCCCATGTCGCGCGCCCACTGTCCGGAGTGCGCGCGGGCCGCCTCAAGATGCGGATTGAGCCGGGCCGGGTACGGCAGGTAGAAGTCCGGCAGTTCGAACGGCTGAGACATGATCACTCCTTCATGTGCGGGCCACCTCGACGTCCTCCAGCACCCCGAGCGCGTCGGGTACCAGGACCGCGGCCGAGTAGTGGGCGCTGACCAGGTAGGACGCGACGGCTCTGGTGTCGATGCCGGTGAACTTCACGCTGAGCCCCGGCTCACGCTCGCCGGGGACGCCGCGTTGGAAGAGGCCGACCACGCCCTGGTCCTGCTCGCCCGTCCGCATGACGATGATCGAGCTGGTCCCCATCCGGCTGATGGGGATCTTGTCGCAGGGCAGGATGGGCACGCCGCGCCAGGCGGTCACCCGGGAGCCCTCGATCTCGGCACTGTCGGGGTAGAGGCCCCTCGCGCTGCACTCCCGGTGGAAGGCGGCGATGGCGCGCGGGTGGGCCAGGAAGCAGCGGGACTTCCGCCTGCGGCAGAGCAGCTCGTCCAGGTCGTCGGGGCCCGGCGGGCCGGTCCGGGGGCGGATGCGCTGCTTGGGGTCGGCATTGTGCAGCAGCCCGAACTCCCTGTTGTTGATCAGCTCGCGCTCCTGCGACTCGCGCACCGCCTGGATGGTCAGCTTGAGCTGCTCCTCGGTCTGGTCCATCGGGTCGTTGTAGAGGTCGGCGACCCGGGTGTGGACGCGTAGCACGGTCTGGGACACGCTCAGCTCGTACTCGCGCGGACCGGGGTCGTAGTCGGCGAACGTGCCGGGGAGCGCGGGCTCGCCCCGGTGGCCCGAGGCGAGGCGGATGGCGGCCTCGCCCCACTTGTTCCGGGGCCGGGCGAGCCGGGCGCGGTGGCGTTCGAGTTGGGCCCGCAGCGGCGGCGACTGGCCGCTGACCGCCCGGAACTCCTCCCAGGGCAGGGCCAGCACCGTGACCACGGTGCCGGCCTCCAAGGTGAACCCCCACACCCCGCGCTCGTCCGGTGACTCGGCTCCGGCGTGGTCGCCGTCGGCCAGCACGCCCAGGACGAGGCGGTCGCCGTAGCCGCCCTCCTGGAGCTTGGTCACCTTGCCGTGCGCGATGAGCAGGATCTCGTCCGCCGGTCGCCCGGCCCGCACGATCGCCTCGCCGGGCGCGAACTCCCGCTGCTCGAAAAGCCGGGCGAGGGTGTCGAGCACGTCGCCGTCCTCGAACCCGTGCAGCAGCGGCAGCTCGGTCAGGCTCGGTGGGATCACCCGGACCCGCGCGCCCGTGCCGGCGAAGCTCACCCGGCCGCCGCCGACCGCGTACGTCAGCCGCCGGTTCACCCGGTAGACGCCGCCGGCGACGTCCACCCACGGGAGGACCCGCAGCAGCCAGCGCGGGGAGATCTCGCGCATCTGCGGGGGCGTCTTGGTCGTCGTGGCGAGCGTACGCGCCGCCGCGGTGCCGAGGCTCAGCGGCCGCTGGTCCGACTCCGTCAACTTGAACACCACCAATCCCTTGAACCACGGACGAGAGCCAGCTCCTTCTCAGCCGTTACGGCCGAGCTCGACGTCCTCCAGCACTCCGAGCGCGTCGGGTACCAGGACAGCGGCCGAGTAGTAGGCACTGACCAGGTAGGAAATGACGGCCTTCTCGTTGATGTTCATGAAACGCACCGACAGGCTGGGCTGGTATTCGTCGGGAATGCCGGTCTGGTGCAGGCCGACCACGCCCTGGTTCTCCTGGCCGGTGCGCATGAGCAGGAACGACGTCGTACGCGTGCTCGTCACCGGGATCTTGTTGCAGGGGAAGATCGGCACGCCCCGCCAGGCGGGCACCCGGTTGCCGTTGACCTCGCTGGACTGCGGGTAGACGCCGCGCTTGCTGCACTCCCTGCCGAAGGCGGCGATGGCCTGCGGGTGGGCCAGGAAGAACGCCGGCTCCTTCCACACGACCGCCAGCAGGTCGTCAAGGTCGTCAGGGGTGGGAGGACCGGAGCGGGTGCGGATGCGCTGGCTGAAGTCGGCGTTGTGCAGCAGGCCGAACTCCCTGTTGTTGATCAGCTCGTCCTCCTGACGCTCGCGCAGGGCCTCGACCGTGAGGCGGAGCTGCTGGTCGAGCTGGCTCATCGGCTGGTTGTACAGGTCGGAGACCCGGGTGTGCACCCGCAGGACGGTCTGCGCGACGCTCAGCTCGTATTCGCGCGGGCTCTGCTCGTAGTCGACGAACGTGCCGGGCAGCACCGGCTCGCCGGTGTGGCCGGAGGACATGTCGATCGCGGCCTCGCCGTAGGCGTTTCTGGCGTGGGCGCCGGCCGCCCGCCAGCCGGCCAGGTGCTCGCGCAACGCGGGCGACTGGTCGGCGATCTGCTCGAAGTCACGCCGGGACAGGACGAGCACGGTGGTGGCCGTCTTGGCCCGGGCGCTGTAACCGTGCTGACCGCCGTTCGTCAGGACCTCCTCGCCGAGGAAGTCGCCGTCGGCCAGCACGCCGAGGCTCTGCTCGTCACCGTAGGCGCCGTGGCCGACCTTGCCCACGCGGCCGTGCGCGATCAGCACGAGCTGGTCCACCGGATCGCCCTCGGTGACGATCTCCTCGCCGGACTCGACCTCACGCTGCGTGAAGCGTTCGGCCAGGGCCTCCAGCACCTCCATGTCGTCGAAGCCGCGCAGCGGGCCCAGCTCGGTGAGCTCGGCGGGGATGACGCGCACGGCGGAGCCGGTCGTGCTGAAGGTGATGCGGCCGTCGCCCAGCGTGTACGTCAGCCGCCGGTTGACCCTGAACACGCCGCCGGAGCACTGCACCCACGGCAGCAGCCGCAGCAGCCAGCGGGAGGTGATCTCCTGCATCTGCGGCGGCGTCTTGGTCGTGGTCGAGAGCTGCCTGGCTGCATCGGTGCTCAGGCTGAGCTGGCCGTTGGCGTTTTCCGGGGACGTCGTGTTGGTCGTTTCGGTCATCTTGGTGCACCGCCAATCTTGAGGGTGGGTCTAGCGGGGGTCGCGTGCGGGTCGGAGTTCGACGGGGAGCGAGAACGTGAGGGTCTCCTCGGTCAGGGTCACCGACTCCACGTCGGCGTATCCGCGGGTGGCGAGCCAGTCGAGTAATTCCTCGACCAGCCGCTCCGGGACGGAGGCGCCGGCGCTGACCCCGACGGTGTCCACGCCGGCCAGCCAGCGCTCGTCGGCGTCGGTGGCCCGGTCGACCAGGTGGGCCGCGGCCGCGCCCGCGTTCAGCGCGACCTCGACCAGGCGCTGGGAGTTGGAGGAGTTGGCCGAGCCGACGACGATCACCAGGTCGCACCGCGCGGCTATGGCGCGGATCGCCTCCTGGCGGTTCTGGCTGGCGTAGCAGATGTCGTCGCTGGGCGGGTCGGCCAGGGCGGGGAAGCGCTCGCGCAGGGCGGTGACGGCCCGCATGGTCTCGTCCACGGCCAGCGTGGTCTGCGACAGCCAGCTCACCGGCCCGGCGCCGCTCGCCGTCACCTCGTCCGTACGGGCCGGGTCGACGACGTGGATGTGGCCGGGGGCCTCGCCCAGCGTGCCCTCGACCTCCTCGTGCTCGGCGTGGCCGATGAGGACGATCTCGTGCCCCGCCGCGGCCAGCCGCGCGGCCTCCTTGTGCACCTTCGTGACCAGTGGGCAGGTCGCGTCGATCGTTCGCAGCCCGCGCCCGGCCGCCTCCCGCTTGACCGCGGGTGAGACGCCGTGGGCGGAGAAGACGACCAGCTCGCCGTCGGGGACCTCGTCGAGCTCTTCGACGAAGACCGCGCCGCGCTCGGTGAGGTCCGTGACGACGTAGGTGTTGTGCACGATCTGTTTGCGCACGTAGACGGGCGGTCCGAAACGTCTCAGCGCCTCCTCGACGGTGAGGATCGCGCGTTCGACGCCCGCGCAGTAGCCGCGCGGGGCTGCCAGCAGTACTCGTCCCATCGGGGAGTCTCCCTACCTGGTGCGGTGGGCGAGGCGGTCGGCCAGGATGGCCAGCGCGTTCGCGGCCCGCGGCTCGATGTGCGCCGAGGCCAGGGCGGTCACGGCCTCGCGCACCCGTTCTTCGATCATGTGCTCGACCTGGGCCAGCGCTCCGGTGTCGCGCAGGATCTGCCGCACCTCGTCGGCCCGCTCCTCGGTCAGCCCGGAGTTGCCGTGCCAGGTCCTGAGGTGCCTGAGCTGCGCGGGCGAGGCGTTGCGCACCGCGTGCGCGAACAGCACCGTGTGCTTGCCCTCGCGCAGGTCGTCGAGGGCCGACTTGCCGGTCTCCGACTCGGCGCCGAACGTGCCGAGCACGTCGTCGCGCAACTGGAACGCCTCGCCGAGCGGCAGGCCGAACCGCGAATACGATTCGAGCTGCCCCATGGAGGCGCCCGCCAGCGCGCCGCCGATCTGCAGCGGCCGCTCGACCGTGTACTTGGCCGTCTTGAAGCGGATCACCGTCAGCGCCTCCTCCACCGTCGCCCCGGACCGGAGCTGGGCGAGGATGTCGAGGTACTGGCCGCTGATGACCTCGGTGCGCATGGCGTCGAACAGGTGGTGGGCGGCCCGCAGCCGGTGCGGGTCCACCTGGCACGACGACAGCAGCGTGTCCGACCAGGCCAGGCTGAGCGTGCCGAGCAGGATGCCGCCCGCCTGCCCGAACGCCTGCGCACCCGGCCGGTCGTAGCGGCCGGCCAGGCTCCGGTGCACCGTGGAGCGGCCGCGCCGCAACTCGCTGCCGTCCATGATGTCGTCGTGGATGAGCAGCCCCGCGTGGCACAACTCCAGGGCCGCGGCGGCGGTGATGATCTCCTCGCAGTCCTCCCCGCCGGCGCCACGCCAGCCCCAGTAGCACAGTTGCGGCCTGACGCGCTTGCCGCCGTTGAGGATGAAGTCGCTCAGGAGCTGGTAGGCGGCCTCCACGTCGGGATCGGCGACGGGGGCCCGCCAGGTCTCCAGGAAGACCGTCAGGCGCCTCTCGACGCGTGACCCGACGTCGGGCTGGGTGAAGCTCACCGGCATTGGCGCGGCTCCTTCTGTCAGGGCGTGGCTACCAATAGTTACTCATTGAATACGGAGTGTGTAAAGTGTCTTTTGTAGCTCGCGTTCAGTTCCACCACAGCCGTCACACGGACAGGGGATGCCATGAAGAGCCTGCTTCCCTACGTCTCGACCCCGGCGGACCTCCGTGCCCTGCCCGCCGGGCTGCTCCCCGGGCTGGCCCGCGAGATCCGCGAGTTCCTGATCGACAAGGTGAGCGCCAACGGCGGCCACCTCGGCTCCAACCTCGGCATCGTGGAGCTGACGATCGCGGTGCACCGGGTCTTCGACTCGCCCGGCGACGCCATCGTGTTCGACACCGGGCACCAGGCCTACGTCCACAAGATCCTCACCGGCCGCCGCGACGCCTTCGACGAGCTGCGCCGCCGCGGCGGGCTCAGCGGCTACCCCAGCCGGCAGGAGTCCGCGCACGACCACATGGACAGCTCCCACGCCTCCACCGCCCTCGCCTACGCCGACGGGATGGCCAAGGCCCGCCGCCTCGCGGGCGGCGATCCCCGGCCGGTGGTGGCGGTGGTCGGCGACGGCGCGCTCACCGGCGGCGTGGCCTGGGAGGCGCTCAACAACCTGGGCGCGGCCAAGGGCCACGGCGGCAACCCCGTCATCGTGGTGCTCAACGACAACGGCCGCTCCTACGCGCCGACGTTCGGCGCGTGCGCCGACCATCTGGAGCGGCTGCGCACCACGCCCGGCGTGACCGTCTTCGAGCAGTTCGGCCTGCGTTACCTCGGCCCTGTCGATGGCCACGACATCCCCGAGCTGGAGCGGGCCCTGCGGGTGGCGCGGGAGCTGCGCGAGCCGGTCGTGGTCCACTGCGTCACCGGCAAGGGGCGCGGCTACGAGCCCGCCGAGCAGGACCTCGACGAGCACCTGCACGCCATCCCGATCACCGACCCGGCGACCGGGCAGCCGCTGAAACCGGCAGCGGCCACCTGGACGCACGTGTTCTCGCAGCACCTGTGCGTCCTGGGCGAGCGCCGCCCCGACCTGGTCGCCATCACCGCGGCCATGCCGGGGCCGACCGGGCTGGCCGCCTTCGGCCGCCGCTTCCCCGAGCGCATGTTCGACGTCGGCATCGCCGAGCAGCAGGCCATGGCCTCGGCCGCGGGCATGGCCATGAGCGGCCTGCACCCCGTGGTCGCGATCTACGCCACCTTCCTCAACCGGGCCTTCGACCAGGTGCTGATGGACATCGCGCTGCACCGGCTGCCGGTGACGCTGGTGCTCGACCGGGCCGGGATCACCGGGCCCGACGGGCCCAGCCACCACGGCATGTGGGACCTGGCGACGCTGTCCATCGTGCCGGGCATGCGGGTGGCCGCGCCGCGCGACGCCGTGCGCCTGCGGGAGCTGCTGGAGGAGGCCGTCACGCACGACGGGCCCACGGCGCTGCGCTTCCCCAAGGCGTCGGCCGAGGGGGAGATCCCCACCGCGGGCAGCGCCGGCGACGTGGACGTGCTCTCCTCCACCGGCAAGGACGTGCTGCTGGTGGCGGTCGGGCCGATGGCCGAGCCGTGCCTGAGCGCCGCCAAGATGCTGTCGGCCGCCGGCATCGGCGTGACCGTGGTGGATCCGAGGTGGGTGATCCCGGTCTCGGCCGACCTTCGTGAGCTGGCCCGCGGCAGCGGGCTCGTGGTCACGGTCGAGGACGGCCTGGCCGCCTCGGGGGCCGGGGCACTGCTGCGCCAGTCCTGCCCGCCCGGCCCGCACGTGCTCAACCTCGGCCTGCCGTGCGAGTTCGTCGCGCAGGGCGGCAGGTCCGAGCTGCTCGCCGAAGCCGGCCTCACCGGCCCGGACATCGCTCATGCCGTTCGAAAGACATCCCAGGGGCTTTAGTTGTCAAGCAGCAAGCGACTCGGTGTGATGCGACCAGGCGGTTGCCTCGTCGTAGAGGGTGCCGGTTTTGAGGCAGCCGTGCAGGATGCCGACGAGGCGGT
>NZ_JBDPME010000023.1:0-144215 GCF_039871825.1 Nonomuraea sp. B12E4
GCTACAACACCCGCAGGAGACACTCCACGCTCAGCTACCTCAGCCCCATCGACTACGAGCAGCAGACCACCGCTAGAGTGCTGCTCGCCGCATGACAGCCGGTGTCCACGCTTCGGGGTGAGCCCCCCGCGAATACAACGTCAAGAAGCTGCGCCGGACGCACAAGGGTCGGATCATCGCGGGTGTCTGCTCCGGTATCGGCGAGTTCGTCGGGATCGATGCCAACCTGGTTCGGATCGCGCTGGCCATCGCGACGCTGTTCGGCGGGGCGGGCGTCGGCGTGTACGCGATCGGCTGGCTCCTCATGCCCGATGAGAACAGCGACACCTCGATCGTCCAGGACCTGATCAACAAGCAGCAGAACCGGACGGACTGGGGCGGCCAGCACAAGCCCCAGTCGTGATCAGGCAGTGGCGGGCACCGGTTTGCGAGACTCGGCCCAGATCAGGGTGAGCACGGCCGCGCTGATCAGACCCGCGATGCCGGCCAGCGCGACCACCGGCTCCGGGCCGAGCCTCTCCGCCGCAAAGCCGCCTGCCAGGATCCCGATCCCCTGTACGGCCATCAACCCCGACTGTACGAGACCGAACGCCTGGGCACGCTGCTCCGGTGGCACCCACTGCACGAAGGCCGCATTGGCCGCAAGCTGGTAGGCACCCCCGATCCCGCACAGGAACCACGCCACCAGCACCACGGCCAGCGGCGGCCGCAACGCGGTCACGACCAGGGGTGCGCAGCTCAGCATGGCCAGCCACCCCATCAGCCGCATCCGCCGCGGCGGCGCCACGAACCTACTGAAAAGGAACGCCCCCACCACCGTCCCGGCCGGCATCGCCGCCATCAGCAGCCCGGTGATCACGGGAATCGGCAGCCCACCCGTGTGGAGCTTGGCCGCGTACGGAACGGCGATCCCCTCCGGCAGGATGTAGAAGCCGCACAACCACGCGAACAGGACAAGTGTCCGCAACTTCCGCGACCCGAACACGAGCCTGGCTCCGGCCCTGGTCATCGTCCACATGGACGGTTTCGAACCGTCGCGGTTCGTGGCCGGGCGCCGGCGTACGCCGGAGATCAGGATCAGCGCGGACGCCAGGAACGTCGCGGCGTCCAGCGCGAGCGCACGATATGGGCCCAGGGTCGCGATCACGGCTCCGCCCGCCGCGAAACCGAGCATCTGCACGGCCTGGTTCGTCATGTTCTGCAGCGCGGAGCCCAGGACGTACAGGTCGTCTTCGAGCACCTCCGGCAGGAGCGCCGCCCGGGCGGCCGAGAACGGCGCGCTCAGCAGCACCACCAGGAACACCAGCGAGCAGAGCGCCCAGAACGGCATGCCCGGCAGGGCCATCGCGCCCACTAGCGCGGCCCGGATGAGGTCGCAGGTCAGCATGACGCCCCTGCGCGCGAACCGGTCCGCCAGGCCCGCCAGCAGCGGCCCGCCGACGATCGAAGGCAGGTAGGTCAGAGCGTAGACGGCCGCGGTGGCCAGGGGCGACCGCGTGCGATCGTAGACGAGGACAGCGAGCGCCACCTGCGCGAGCTGGTCGCCGAGGAGCGAGAGGCCCTGGCCGTACCAGAGCGCCCTGAACTCCCTGATCGCGATGACTTCCCGATATGTGGCTTGGCTTGCGTCGGCCCGGCGATGCCGTCCGTGCGGCCGTTGTGCCCGCATGGCCCCCATTGCACTCCGCTACGCCTGACTGAGTGTGCTCGCTATGTCACCTAAGGTGCCTGATCACCATAGCAAGCCGCAACCGAAAGCAGTTAACCAAAAGCAAAGGGTTACCAGCCCAGCTCGTGAAGCCGCGCGTCGTCGATGCCGAAGTGGTGACCGACCTCATGGACGACCGTGATGCGTACCTCGTCGACCACGTCTTCCTCGGTATCGCAAATCTGGCATATCGGATTGCGGTAGATCTCAATGCGGTCGGGCAAGACAGCCGAGTACCAGTCGCCGCGTTCGGTGAGGGGGACACCGGTGTACAGGCCGAGCAGGCGGGGCTCCGGCGGATCATCGACCACAGTGACCACGACGTTACTCATGGCGCGCGTGAGCTCGGGGGGAATCGTGTCCAATGCCTCGGCCACGAGTTCCTCGAACTTCTCCCGCGATACCTCGATCACCCTTGCCATTCTGCCCCGTCGGTCGGGTAGGCAAGAAACTGTATGAAGTTCGCCCAGAGATCGAAGGCAGTCATCCGGTCGCGGTCCGCGAGGGCCGCGGTGATGGTCGTGGCGGTGCTCGTCGTAGCCGGGGTCGGCGCCTGGATGGGCATCTTCCTCAGCGGCACCGTACGCGCCCAGATCGGCCCGGTGGAGACCGGCATGTCCCTGCGCCCGGCCCTGCACGGCCAGACGGTCGTGGACGCCAGCCCGCTGGGCACGCTCACCTTCCGCACGCACGAGGCGCCGCTCCAGCTCCGCATCACGCTCGACAACATCGACCAGGAACGCGCCAAGGCCCTCATCGAGGACCCGCGCCTGGCCGACCGCCTGCCGGGGCTCATCGAGAGCGACCTGCTCGACGGCGTGCGCGCGCTCGCCATCCGCTCGCTGCTGTGCGCGGGGGCGGGGGCCCTCATCGCCGTCCTGCTGGTGTTCAGGCGGCCTCGGGTGGCCCTCCTGGGCCTGCTGGCGGCCTCCGTGGCCCTGGCCGGCACGGGCGCCCTCGCGGCCGTCACCTTCCGCCCCAGCTCTCTCGTCGAGCCGCGCTACTCCGGACTGGTCGCCGCCGCGCCGTCCCTGGTCGGCAGCGCGGAGTCGATCGTGACGCGCTTCGAGTCGTACCGGTCGCAGCTCACCAAGCTCGTGACGAACGTCTCGAAGCTCTACGAAACCGTGTCCACCCTGCCGCTGTACGACGCCGACCCCAAGTCCATCCGGGTCCTCCACGTCTCCGACATCCACATCAACCCCATCGCCTGGAACGTCATCCGCTCCCTCAAGGACCAGTTCGCCGTGGATTTCATCATCGACACGGGCGATATTTCCGACCACGGGACTAATGCGGAGAACAAGTTCGTGGACGAAATCGGCACCCTCGGCGTCCCATACGTCTACGTCCGCGGCAACCACGACTCCGCGACCACCCAGAAAGCGGTCGAAAAGCAGAAAAACGCCATAGTTCTGGACAACAAGGCACGAAACGTAGCAGGGCTCAATATTTACGGCCTTGGCGACCCCCGCTTCACCCCGGACAAATCCGTAAGTGTCGACTCGGACCCCGCCGCGCTGGCCCAGTTCGCCCGAGACCACCTGCCGCAGGTCAAAAAGCCGGACGTGATCGCCGTACACGACCCCGATGTCGGCAAGGGCTTCAGCGGCGCCGCCCCGCTCATCCTGGCCGGACACACCCATGAGCGCAGGACCACCATGCTCCCCACCCACACCCGCATGCTCGTCCAGGGCTCGACGGGCGGCGCCGGCCTGCGCGCCCTCGAACACGCCCAGCCCACCCCGGTCCAGGCCTCCGTCCTGTATTTCGACAAGGAGACGAAGCGCCTGCGCGCCTGGGACGACGTCACCCTGGGAGGACTCGGCGAGCAGTCGGTGTACATCCAGCGTCACGTGGAGCCCAACCCGCAACGTATGATTTCCCCGGAGCCAACGACCGCCCCGTCGCCAACGGGATCGATCACTGGCACCTCGACGCCGACCGCCGGTTCGCCGCTTTGGCATCAGGGGCAATCGTCCCCTATGCTTCAAAGGTCTCCGACGGAAGGCGACAGGGAATCCTGAGCCCCCATCGTCTAGCGGCCTAGGACACCGCCCTTTCAAGGCGGCGGCACGGGTTCGAATCCCGTTGGGGGCACTGCGAGCACTTAGCGCATCGGCAAAATGGCTGGTCGAAGACCACCGAAGAGCTGATAAACTAAGCGAGCGCAACAGCAAGACAGCAAGGTCCTGTAGAGCAGTTTGGAGTGCTCGCCACCCTGTCAAGGTGGAGGTCGCGGGTTCAAGTCCCGTCAGGACCGCTCTGGGTCAGGTAGCTCAGTTGGTACGAGCGTCCGCCTGAAAAGCGGAAGGTCGGCAGTTCGACCCTGCCCCTGACCACCAGCTTTGAACAGCCAAGATGCCCCGTAGCGATCATCGCTCCGGGGCGTTTTCGTGTCTGTGACAGCAACGTCGCGATGGAGCATCGGGTTGGACCACGACATGAGTCCCGCGCATCTCGCCGTGGAGATGGGTATGTCCAGTTAACGGCTCTGCCCCGTAATCGGTGGTGGCGTTGAGTGATCTTCACTGCAGCGGGATACGGTGACGCAGCAGGTCGAACCCGGCACGGCCGTGCATCTGCCGCATGATCCTCTTCGTCGGGTGTTGACGCCTTCGGTCCGGCTGTTGTGGTGCGGAAGGATGAAGGCGGCGTTCACGGCGTCGCGGTCGAGTTCGAGACCGTTGGCGAAGCCGTGCAGGTAAGGCAGGTCAGCGGCTCGGACGCTGGTGACCCAGGCGGTGAGCTTGGTGTCGTTACCTTCGGCTGGGTGAGGATTCGGCGAAGTCGCGGACATGCCGGGCGAGCTCGGCCAGTTCGAGGCAGGCTGCGGTGAGCTCCTGCCGCAGCTGGATGTCGCTTTCATGCACCCGGTCGAGGTGGGTGAGCAGGAGACGGGCCAGGCAGCGCGGGGTGGTGAACCCGTTCCAACTCACCGGTGATCGCCGCGCGTAGGTAGGGGCCGTGCCGGTCAGCGGCCAGAGTGATCGAGACAGGTCGCTGCGGGGGCAGTCCCTGCCCCCGCGCGGCGCACCGGGCCGCGAACACGTCGGCACCGTCCCTGCCGTCCCAGAAGGTGCTACAACCAGCACTAACGCAGTCCAAGGCAGGGGACAGACCCCCTGGAGGGCTGTCCCTGCGGTCCCTCTGAATGGTGCTTCGCACGCCCTTCCGAGCGCGCTGCGCGCGGAAGACAGGCTGTAACACCCTGGGCAAGCGCCCCGGTGTTACAGCAGGTTGGCCCTGACGGGTCGCCCAGGAGGGACGCCAGGCAGACGATCACGACCGATGGTGGTGCACCATCTTCCGCCCGATACCAGGGGCCAGGGCGGGCCGCTCACCTCCTGCACCCACCAGCAAACTCGCCGGCCTTTCGCCTCGGGAGGGTTGCGCCTTCGGCAAGAAGAGTCGCTAGGCCATCGATTGGGTACTCCTTGCAATCCTCGATCGGACTGGGCACGATCATGTCAGGCCTTGGGCATATGGGAGAATGGCTCTTGCCGCTCGCGGAGCCTGGGGGCTGGCTTCATTGGCACCGTCAGGTCAGTCTGGCACGGTCAAACCCAGATAGGCCCGCGGATGCCGGCCGTAGGGACGCGCTTCAGATGATTTCCTGACAGGAGAAACTCATGGCAGAGTCGAACGACAATCAGAAACGTGTCACCATCGCGCTGGGTTTCGTGAACTGCAATCAATCCCAAGACAAACGGGGATCCGACATGCTCTGCGTCGCGGGCGGAGCGGTCACCGGCCCCCGGTCCGGCTCTAAGAGCATGGCGGTTCTGACCACGCCGGTCCCCCTTAGTAGCGACGATGGAAATGAATTCGATTCTGCCGAGTCTGTAATCTTCGACAACAACATATATATCGATGACTTCATCGAACTCGGCCTTCAATTCCGGCGCGCCAGCGACGACTACAGCAATAATTATTTCGCCGCGAATCGCTCGGCGGTGCTTTCGGCGCTTACCGCAGACATCGGAACTGCGCTCGACTCCCTGTCTACTTCCGTTGAGTACGCGGTCTCCGGAGCGGTTCTTTCCGCCACGTCGCTGGCTCTGGCCAAGGCTCCGGCCTTCAATGAGCATGGCGTCCTAGGGGTGGTGCAAAAGAGACTGAATGTTGCCGATTATCCGGATGATAATAGCGGGCCGTGCATCTGGAAGTTTGCGGATAGGTGTCCAGCCAACTCTGACGGATTGAGGTGGAGTGAGTATGACTACGAGATCGAATACACCATCGAGGTGGGGCCTGCTCGGTGACCTGAACCTCGGACGGCTTCGACCTGTTCGCAATGACCGCGTGACAGACGTCGGCATCGGCTGAGCAGCCCAGCGCGCCGACTGTGCGGGCCTTGCGCGGTCGGCGGCGTGCCACCAGGTCGTGATCATAACTGGTGAGCACGACCGGGTGCCGTCGGGGAGTCACAGACCTCCTCCGTGGGCTCTGTGCCTTTGCCCTTCGGTTTCACGTGATACCGACTTTGACGAGCAGGAGCCGTGACCAGGACCTCGCTTTCGAGCGCTCGCGCCGCCGCCCGGATGTGGCATGACCCCCCTCGCGTTGCAGCGCTTCTCCGTGCGCAGCACGGCTCTTGAGAGCGTGCGAAGCTCCTCTTCGGTGGAGCGACTGCGTGACAAACTGAGTGACAACCACGGCAGACGATCACGGACGTTGACGGACGCTTGGGAAAGGCCGGGCCTGGTCAGCGCCGTCAAGAGCTCGGCGGGAGCGGGTGCTCGGCTTGTCTGAAAGGCGGAAGGCCGGCAGTTCGATCCTGCCCCTGACCACCAGCATTGACCAGCCAAGATACCCCGAAGCGATCATCACTCCGGGGCGTTCCCGTGTCTGTGACAGCAACGTTGACAGCAAGGGCGTCGGGCGATGGAGCATCGATGGGTCAGGGCATGAGTTCCTCGTGATCGGCCCTGCGCCCACCGCACCAGGGCGTATGGTCAAGGCGTTTCTGGTCAGAAGCGCGGGGACACTGGACGCGGACTTCGAGGCTGATGTCGCGGCTGGCCGTGAGGCGATTGACGATGAGATGAGAGGCATGTGGCCCGACGCCTGATCCTGGACAGGGGGGTGCTCATCGCCGCCGAGGAGGCAAAGCACCCGTGGACGCCGCGATCGACGATGCCGATGATGTGGCGATTGCGGCGATCACTGTGGCCGAACTGCTTGTCGGTGTGGAAATGGCCGATGCTGCCCGGCGACCCAATCGGCAGGCCTTCGTGGATGAGGTCCTGGCGTTGATTCCGTCGAGGAGTACACGACAGACGTCGCTCGCGCCTTGATGCGACGGCTTGATCTCTGCGCGTCCCCCGCTTGTGAATCCAGTGCGGCGCGCTTGATGTACATCATCGTGTACACTCATGACATGAAGGTGATGACTATGTCCGAATCGCGGGCCAACTACGCCGCCACCCTCGACGCCGTCATCAACGACCAGGAAGAGGTCCTGATCACCCGCCCCGGTGGAGAAGGCGTCGTCATGGTGTCGCAGCGCGAATACGAATCGATGCGCGAGACGCTCTATCTGATGGCCTCTCCTGTCAACCGCAGACGGCTGTCAGAGGCGGTCGCCCGTCTGGAGGCCGGCGGCGGCACCATCCATGAGCTGGCCGATGAGGACACCACCGCGTGAAGATCCTTTTCGACGAGCTTGCCTGGGAGGACTACTGCTACTGGCAGCGAGAAGATCGACGCATCCTCAAAAGGATCAATCAGCTGATCGCCGACATAGCCCGGAACGAGAACGAAGGCATCGGCAAACCAGAGCCGCTGAAGTACGAATGGTCCGGCTACTGGTCCCGGCGCGTTACCTCAGAACACCGGCTCGTCTACCGCATCAACGACGACGCCATCATGATCGCCGCCTGTCGCTACCGCTATGAGGAGTAGCGACCGTCTGCGTGGTTCGCACCTTGTCGGCACCGGTGAGCCTCTTGTCCCGGGCCGCGTGCCACATCCTCGCCCTCGTTCGGAACGCCCGTTTATCGGCGGCGCAGTTTGGCGAGCTCGGCGAACAAGGCGATCGTGCGGTGCTGGTCCTCGGGAAGTCCGACGGGGAAAATGATCAGCTCGGTGGCGCCGGCGTCGGCGAAGCGGCCTACGGTTTCTTCCACAAGGGTCTCGTCGCCGACGACCAGCGTGTCATCCGGTCCTGTGGAGCCCTGCCGATCGAGCAGGGCGCGGAAGGTGGGAAGTGTCGCGGCTTGCCGGAAGTCGGTGTTGACGCGCTGACGTGTCCCATCCACGTCTGAGGTCACCGCCGCGAGCAGCCCGACGGCGATGCGTGGTGCCGCTCGTCCCGCCGCGGCGGTGGTGACGGTGGGAACCACGACGTCGCCGAGGAAGCGGGGCGTCGTCCACATCGTGAGCGCGCCGTCGGCTCGTTCGCCGGCGAGGGTGAGCATCCAAAAACCATTCGCGGCGAGCAGAAGGGCGGGCGGGGCCACCCCGGGGCTGGCGACGCCGCCGACCGCTGTGATCGATGTACCGCGGATCTCTACCTCCTCGCCCCGCAGGACGGGGCGGAGGACGTCCAGCACCTCTCGCGTGTGCCGTACGGGGGGTTGCCAGGTCAGGCGGTACCTGCTTTCGACGACGGGGGCGTGGCTCGGACCTATGCCGAGCGTGAGTCGCCCACCGGTCGCGGCGTGTGCGGTCAGCGCCTGGGCGGCCAGGGTGAGCGGATGGCGCGGATAGGTGCCCACGACGGACGTGGCCAGTTCGATGCCCGGTGCGCGGTCGCCCAGTGCGGCGAACACCGCGTCAGCGGATCCCATCCGCTGTGCTCACCGAGCCAGAAACGAGAGAAGCCGTTCGCCGCCGCGCGCTCGATCTCGTTCAGGAGCTCCGGGATGGGCGCGGCGCCGTAGCTCGACAGTCCGATTTCCATGCGATCAGCTCCTCAGGCTCGCGAGGCATGACGCAGGGGCCGGGGCAGGTCGGGGTTCGGTTCGTGGCGTTGAGGCATGGTCCCTCCAGATGGATTCGGGGCGTGCGTTCCGGTTATGACTATATCGGAACGAGCGCCCCGGTTAACCAAGGGGCCTGTGCTCCGGCGCTCGCGTCCGTGCAACTTACGGAGACGCGTCGGCCGAGCCCGGCGCTGCCAGCCCGGTCCGGATCACCGGGTAGACGCGGCGCATCAACTCGCTGTCGCCGCGGAAGCGCCGCATCGCCTGCAGGCCGACGATCAGAGTCTTGATGTCGGCCGCATCCAGGTCGGACCGTACGGTCCCCGCGCGCTGAGCCTGGGCGAGGATCTCGGCCATCAGCCCAGTGAACTCCTTCTCGGCGTCGGGCAGGGCCGCCGCCAGGTCGAAGCCGATTCCCGCGAAAGCCTCCGTGAGCCCCAGGTCGGTCGCGCCCTGTTCGGCCATCTGGAACAGGAAGGCGTACAGCCCTTCTCCCGGGTCGGCCGCCACCTGTTCGCGCGCCCGCTCGACGACCTGCCGCAACCGCTCGGCCACGATCGCCTGGAACAACGATTCCTTGGTGGGGAAGTGTCGGTACACCGTGCCCGCGCCCACTCCCGCGCGGCGGGCGATCTCGTCGATCGGGACGCCCGCACCCTCTGCGGCGAACGTCTCGTAGGCGACCTGCAGTACGCGGGCGCGATTGCGGGCGGCGTCCGCGCGCAGTGGCCGGGATTTCTCAGTCACAACGGTCTCCTTGACAACCGGGGCGCTCGTTCCGGTATGTTCCGAAACGGAACGAGCGCCCCGATTATATCTGGAGGAACCATGCCCCGACAGCGGTGGACCACCGCCGACATGCCCGATCAGCGGGGTCGCGTCGCCGTGATCACCGGCGGCAACACCGGCATCGGTTTCGAAACCGCCAAGGCGCTCGCGGCGCGCGGAGCCTCCGTGGTCCTCGCCGTGCGGGACATGAACAAGGGCGAACGGGCATCAGCCGAGATCGCCGCGATCGCCCCGGACGCCGACGTCACGGTGCAACGCCTCGATCTGGCTTCGCTGGCCTCCATTCGCGCGGCCGCCGACGAGCTGCGGGCCACCCGTGACCGCATCGACCTTCTGATCAACAACGCCGGCATCATGTACGCCCCGCGAAAGACCACGGCGGACGGCTTCGAGATGCAGTTCGGCACGAACCACCTGGGCCACTTCGCTCTCACCGGACTACTGCTCGACATGATGCTGCGCATTCCCGGCTCTCGCGTGGTCACCGTGAGCAGTGCGGGGCACCGGCAGGGCGGACCGATCGACTTCGACGACCTCAACTGGAACACCCGTGAGTACAGCCGTGTCGCCGCGTACGGAAACTCCAAACTCGCCAATCTGATGTTCACCTACGAACTCCAGCGCAGGCTGTCAGGAACGGGGGAGACCACCGCCGTCGCGGCTCATCCCGGGGGATCTGACACCGGAGGGTCCAGGACATCGGTGTCGCTTCAGCCCCTGTACTTCCGGGCACTGTTCGCCCTGGTCCGGCCATTGCTGATCCAGCCCGCCGAGATGGGGGCGCTGCCCTCGCTACGCGCCGCGACCGACCCGACCGTCCAGGGCGGCCAGTACCTGGGGCCGGACGGATTCCAGGAAAGCAGGGGACACCCGAAGGTCGTGACGTCGAGCCCACGGTCTTACGACGTGGCCGCCCAGCCCCGGCTGTGGACGATCTCAGAGGAACTGACCCAGGTGAGGTTTTCGGTGTGACTCAAGGCCCCAGCTCACCGGGATGAGAGCCGGCCCGGGAGGTCTGCGGGGTGTCGGGCGGGAAGTCCCGCCGTCACCGCTGCCGTGATCAGGTCCCGTACCGGGAGCGGCGGCGTGTCCAGGAGTGGGGGCAGGTCGCTGTGGGCGGCCTCCAGCAGTCCCGCGTTCACGTTGGCGAACGTCGAGATCGTGTGTCCCGCCTGGTACGCCTCCAGCCCCGCCAGCATTGGCCGCAGGTCGCCCAGTGGTGCCGTGCGGTACTCGACGGGCCGGTCCAGGGCGTCGGCCAGCGCCCTTGCGAGGTCGTGGCCGCCGACCGCGTCGACCCCTTCCAGCTCGTACGTCCGCCCCGCGTGCCGCCGGGGTGCGCCCGCGGTCACGTCGGACCAGGCTTCGGCCGCCACCCGAACGGCGACGGCGGCCAGGTCGGCACGGGCCACCACGGAGAGCCGCCCGTCCCCGAGCGGCGCCGTGAACACGCCGGTCCGCGCTGCCGAGGCCGCGCCCGCCAGTGCCATCCCGGCCGCCAGCTCGGCGTACAGCCCGTTGCGCAGCACGGTCACGTCGAAGGGCGCCTCCGCCAGGCGGGCCTCGGTCCAGCGGTGCGCGAGCGCGATGCTCAGCCGCTCCCCCGAGCCCGCCAGGCTGGTGTAGATCACGTGATCGACGCCGGCCGCGGCCGCCGCCCGCACCACGGCGCCGTGGCGGGCCAGGACGACGTCGTCCTCGGCGTACCCCGCCGACACGAACACCAGCACCCGCACCCCCGCGAACGCCTCCGCCAGCGTCTCGGGCCGGTCGAAGTCGGCGCGGCGTACCGTCTCCCCGGCGCCCTTGCTGCTGGCTCCGATGACCGCCTCGGCCCGCAGCCCGTCGAGAATCGCGCTGCCGAGCGCCCCGGAGACTCCCGTCACCATGATCATTAAAGACACCCCCTACTGTGAAACTCCAGGTGGACCGCGCCCAGCATGGGCCCCGGCCCGTGCTCGCCATAAGGAGGCACTTTCATGTCTGTCGCGCACACGGAGGTAAGCGCCCAGGTCAACGGCCCGTGCGGGGACGACGACTGCGGGATCCGGGACGTGCTCGACCGTATCGGCGACAAGTGGACCGTGCTGGTCCTGGTGGAGCTGAGCAAGGGGGTCAGGCGGTTCAGGGAGCTGCACCGGGCGATCCCCGGGATCTCTCAGCGGATGCTCACGTTGACGACCCGGCGGCTGTGGCGGGACGGGCTGGTCGAACGTACGGCGTACCCGACGATTCCGCCGCAGGTCGAATACCGGCTGACACCGATGGGACGCAGCCTCGCCGAGGCCGTGGAACGGCTGGCGGACTGGTCGCGCGCGTACAAGGACACCATGGCGCACGCCCGCGAGCAGTGGGACGCCGCACACGATGCCTGAAGCCCATCGAACGAGAGAAGGGAAGAGCTCGGTGTCGCCACGTCCTACGTCCCGCTGGACCGCCGATCGCGCGAAGGCGGTCGTGCTGCTCGCCGTACCGGGGGTGATGGTGCTGGCCGGCGGCGTCTCGGCGTGCGGGGCCTCGTCGGCGTCCGCCCCCACGGCGGCGAGTCCCACGGACCTGTAGCGTGGCCGGCTGGCCGATGATCGCGCTGACCGACACGGCCGGCGAGGCGGTGACCGTGCCGACGGAGAACGTCGCCCAGCCGGGCGAGTCGGTGCCCGCCGAGCTGGCCCCGGGGTCGGGGGCGTTCGCCGGGATCAAGTGGACGACCTGCGACAAGGCGGCCACCGATTGCCCGGCCGGGAACACCGTCAAGGTCGGGCTCGCGAAGGGCGGGCCGCTCGTGGCGGCGACGCTGGAGGGCTTCCCTGATCCGGAGCAGTCCGGCATCACCTTCAAGTCGCTGCAAATCGGCACCATCCAGCCCAGCAGGCAGGGCGTCGTCGCCTGGTGAACTTCCAGCCGGCCGAAGCTTCCCCTGATCGATGGCACGCCCTGCGCGCCAGCCCCTCTCCGCTCATGTCGCCGCGTTCGCGGGCCTGCCGGACCTGCAGCAGCTCGGGCGGGCGCGGGAGGGTTCCGACATGCTCGGCGTGGTAGGTCGCGGCATACTTCGTCCTCGATGCCGGGGAAGCGGGGGACGAACGGGGATCCGCGTCAGCCGTGAGGCCAGCGGTCAACCATCACTCTCCGCCGATCTCCGAAGGCCGTCCACCCGGGGTGGCGGGCGAATCTTGCCGGGACCTTGCCGAATTCGTTGCGGGCAGCATCTCACTGTCTGTGCCGGGCCAGGGTGAAATGGGCGATGTCGTGTATCAATGGAAGGCAGGAGGGCCTGAAGTGCTCGATCGGGTCCGTGACGCCGCGGGGAAGGCGCTGGTGGACGATGCCGGCGCGGTCATCGAGGCCGCCGCCGCCATGTCCGAGCGGTTCCGGGACGGCGGCAGGCTGCTGGCCTTGGGCGGGGCCGCGGACGCGGCGCACGTCGCGGTGGAGTTCACCCATCCGGTGATCGTGGGCAAGCGCGCGCTTCCGGCCTTCAGCCTGGGCGGCGAGCCCGCGCTGCTGCCGGTGCTGGGCCGGGCCGGGGACATCGCCGTCGGGATCCGGGCCGCCCGTGGCGACCTCGTCGTCGCCCGCGGGCTCGGCATGCTGACCGTCGCGCTGACGGCGGACGAGGAGTGTCCGGAGGCCGATCACGTCCTGGTCGCGCGAACCGGCGATCCGCTGGTCGCCCGGGAGATCCACATCACGATGTACCACCTGTTGTGGGAGCTGGTCCACGTGTTCCAGGAGGCGGGCGAGTGAGCGGCGGGACGGAGGACGAGGGGGTCTGTGACTCCTGCTTGACGTGCGGGGACATCGCCGTCCACGTGCGGGTCGTGAGCCTGTTGCCGGCCGGGCTGGCCCTGGTGGACACCGGCGCGGGGACCGAGGAGATCAGCGTGGCGCTGGTGGCGGCGCGGGTCGGCGACACCGTGCTCGTGCACGCCGGGGAGGCCATCGCCGTGATCGAGGAGGACGACGTGGTGACGGAGACGTCCCTGTGACCGGGCTGTACCCGTTTCTGCGGCGGGATCCGCTTGATCTGCGGGCCTCCACCGAGGCCAAGGCGCGTACGAGCCTGGAGCTGCGGCGGCGGGTGCTCGATGAGATGTCGGCCGCGCTGACGGCGGCCGCGGCGGCGATGGCCGCCGCCTTCCGGGGCGGCGGGCGGCTGTTCGCCTTCGGCAACGGGGGCAGCAGCACGGACGCGCAGTCGCTGGCCGCGCTGTTCACCGCGCGTGGCCTGCCGGCGGTGTCGCTGGCCGGCGACTCGGCGCTGATGACGGCGCTGGGCAACGACGTCGGGTTCGACGTGGTGTTCGCCCGGCAGCTCGCCGCGCTGGGCGGGGCGGGCGACATCGCCTGCGCCCTGTCCACCAGCGGCGGGTCGCCGAATGTGGCGCGTGGCCTGGCTCAGGCCCGGGCCCGGCGGATGGTGACGGTGGGGTTCGCCGGCTCGGGGGGTGGGCGGATGGCCGCGGATGGGCTGGCCGAGCACCTGTTCGTGGTCCCGTCCGCGTCGGTGCACCGCATCCAGGAGGCGCAGGCGACTCTCTACCACGTGCTGGCCGACCTGGTGACGGCAGAGACCGGGAGAAGCGGGTAGCGGCTCGCCCGACGGCGGAGGCCGGGGGAAGCGGGTGGCGGCTCGCCGGGCCGGCGGCCGGGCCGAGGTCAGCAGATGCGTGGCAGGGGGTCGCCGACCAGGACGTCCACCACCCGGGTGCCGCCGAACGCGGTGCGCAGCAGGACCAGGCCGGGCGGGTCGGATGTGACGGTGCCGACGATCGCGGCCTCCGCGCCCAGCGGGTGCCCGCGCAGCGTGTCGAGGGCCTGGTCGGCGTGCTCGCCGTCGACGATCGTCACGAAGCGGCCCTCGCAGGCGACGTAGAGCGGGTCCAGGCCGAGGAGCTCGCAGACGCCGGTGACCTCGGGGCGTACCGGGATCTTCTCCTCCTGCAGCACCACGGCCACCTCCGAGGCGACGGCCACCTCGTTGAGGACCGTGGCGACGCCGCCCCTGGTGGCGTCGCGCAGGGCTCTGACGTGCCGCGGGAGCGCCCGCAGCAGGTCCGCGACGATGCCGTGCAGCGGCGCGGTGTCGGAGGAGATCGGCGCCTCGATGTCGAAGTCGCCCCTGGCCAGCATGATGGCGGCGCCGTGCGCGCCGATCGGGCCGGAGACGATGACGGCGTCGCCCGGCCGCGCGCCCGCGGCCGACAGGGTCACCGGCTGCTCGATCAGCCCGACCCCGGCCGTGGTGATGTAGCAGCCGTCGCCCTTGCCGCGCGGGACGACCTTGGTGTCGCCGGTGACGATCGTCACCTCCGCGGCGGCCGCGGCGGCGGCCATCGAGGCGGTGACGCGCCGCAGGTCGGCGATCGGGAACCCCTCCTCCAGGATGAAGCCCGCCGACAGGTGGCAGGGCCGGGCGCCGCACATGGCCAGGTCGTTCACGGTGCCGTTGACGGCCAGGTCACCGATGTCCCCGCCGGGGAAGAACAGCGGCGAGACCACGAACGAGTCGGTGGTGAAGGCCGCCCGCGCGTTCTCCAGCCGCAGGGTCGCGCCGTCGTCCAGGGGCGCGAGCAGCGGGTTGCGGAACGCCTCCAGGAAGACCGCCTCGATCAGGGTGTGCGTGGCCTTGCCGCCGGCCCCGTGCGCGAGCGTGATGCGCTCCTCCCTGACCACGGGCTTGCGCCGCCGGATCCGCTCGATGCGGTCGAGCACCTGCTGTTCGCGGCTCATGCCCGGCTCGCCTCCCCCGCCAGCGGCTCGTCGGCCGCCGTACGCATCCGTTCTCGGGTGAAACGCCCGAAGTTGTAGTACGCGGCGCAGGCCCCCTCGGAGGAGACCATGCAGGTGCCGATCGGCGTCTCGGGCGTGCAGGCGGTGCCGAACACCTTGCACTCCCACGGCTTGAGCACCCCCTTCAGCACCTCGCCGCACTGGCACGACCTCGGGTCGGCGACGCGTACGCCGGGTAGGTCGAAGATGCGCTCGGCGTCGAAGGCCGCGTAGTCCTCCGTCATGCCCAGGGCGGAGTGCGCGATGAACCCGAGCCCGCGCCACTCGAAGTGCGGGCGCAGCCGCATCACCTGGCCGATGGCCGACAGCGCGACGCGGTTGCCGTGCCAGGGCACCACGCGGGCGTACTGGTTCTCCACCTGGCAGCGGCCCTCGGCGAGCTGGGCGAGCAGCATGTGCACCGAGGTGAGGATGTCCAGCGGCTCGAACCCGGCGACCACCATCGGCTTGCCGTAGTCGTGGGCGATGAACTCGTACGGCTGGCAGCCGATCACCGCCGAGACGTGGCCGGGACCGATGAACCCGTCCAGGCGCAGGTCCGGCGAGTCCAGGATGGCCTTGATCGCCGGGATGATCAGGACGTGGTTGCAGAAGACGGAGAAGTTCGACAGGCCCTCCGCCGCCGCCCGCAGCACGGTCACGGCGGTGGACGGCGCGGTGGTCTCGAAGCCGATGGCCATGAACACGACCCGCCGGTCCGGATTGGCCCGCGCGATCTTGAGCGCGTCCAGCGGGGAGTAGACCATCCGGATGTCGGCCCCCTCCGCCTTGGCGTCCAGGAAGCTGCCCGACCCGCCGGGCACCCGCATCATGTCGCCGAACGACGTCATGATCACGTCCGGCTGGCGGGCGATGTGGATGGCGTCCTCCACCCGGCCCATCGGGATCACGCAGACCGGGCAGCCCGGGCCGTGCACGAGGTTCACCTCGGGCGGCAGGTGGTCCTCCAGGCCGTGCTTGTAGATCGTGTGGGTGTGGCCACCGCACACCTCCATGAACGTGTACCGGCTCCCCGGCCGGCAGGCGGCGGCGATCCGCGCGGCCAGCGCCCGCGCCCGGCCGGCGTCGCGATACTCATCGACGAAACGCATCCGTCCCCCTCATGCGCCGTCCGAGGCGCGCAACGCCTCCAGCTCGTCGGCGTACGGCTGCCCGAGACCCTTCAGGTAGTCGAGCACCGCCTGTGCCTCCCGTTCGGAGATCTTGGACAGCGCGAACCCGACGTGCACGAGCACCCAGTCGCCCGGCTGGAGCCGCTCGTCGGCGAGCAGGCCCACGTTGATGCGCCGGCGCACCCCGCCGACGTCCACCACGGCCAGGTCGCTCGGCTCCTGAACGAACTCCACCAGCTCACCGGGGATGCCGAGACACACCGGGCACCTCCTCGCTGAAGGTGACCGACTCCAGGACCAGTTCGTCCCCGCCGCTGAGGTCCACGGCATCGTCGCCGCAGTGCGGGCAGGCGGCCAGCACGTCCACCGACCGGGAACGGCCGCCGCACGCGCGGCAGCCGACCGTCATCGGAGTGACGACCAGCTCCACCTTCGCATCCTGGACGAGGGTGCCGGCCGCGGCGAGCGCGAACGCCTGCTCGAACGCGGCGTCCACGACGGCGTGCCGGGCGCCGACGCGCACCCGGGCGGTCGTGACCCGCCTGCCTGCCCCCTGCTGCTGGATCAGCTCGACGAGGCCCTCACACAGCCCGATCTCATGCATGCTGCCCCTACATCCGCTCCATCTTCAGGTACCGGTGAATCTGCGGCCACTGGTGGGCGACGAGCGCCGCCAGCCCGCTGAGCACGAGCAATGCCACAACGCGTGACTTCCACATCTCACATCACCTCCGCTGCGGGGCCCGAGCGCTCGGGCCGGTGTTTTCCGCAATCATGTCCATAACCAGGGACTTCACTAGGTTCGCCGCTTCGCCGATCATCGCGCGTACCGGCTCGCTCAGCTCGAACAGCGCCTCCTCGACCGTCGCCGGCTCGCAGCAGACCACCCTGACCTGGGCGGGCAGGCGGCCGAGCGTCCTGGCCAGGCGCAGCACCCGGACGGGGTCCATGCCGTGCGTCTCCACCGGCGCGCCGCCGCCCTCGCCGTCGTCCGGGAGGTCGGGCTCAAGCACGGTGAGCGTGCCTGGGGCGTGGCCGCGCGCCGCCGCGTCCACGAAGATCACGGCCGCGTAGTCGCGTTGCAGGGCGTAGGCCAGGTCCATGCCGCGGATGCCGAAATCGACGACGTCCACGCCCGGGAGGCCGGGCTGCCCGGCCAGGTGGCGGACCACCTCCACGCCGAAGCCGTCGTCCCCGAGGAAGA
This sequence comes from Nonomuraea sp. B12E4, assembly GCF_039871825.1. Lineage (NCBI taxonomy): Bacteria > Bacillati > Actinomycetota > Actinomycetes > Streptosporangiales > Streptosporangiaceae > Nonomuraea > Nonomuraea sp. B12E4. The sequence continues at coordinate 17,536 of NZ_JBDPME010000023.1, forward strand.
CGTTGCCGATGCCGGCGACCAGGATCCTGCCGGGCGGGCGAGCGCCGGGCTCGCCCAGCGGCTCGATCTCCTCGACGGAGTAGAAGAAGCGGTGGCCGGGCAGGCGGGCCTCGCCCAGGTCGCGGCCGGGGTCCTCGTCCAGGGTGACGGCGACGTGCAGGGCGCCCTCGTCGTCCTGCTCGACGCTCTCGACGATCGCCACGCGGCCGTCGAGCACGAGGTCGAAGATGTCGCCCCTGCCCGTCGGGCGCGGTCCCCTCGGGTGCTCTCCCGCCGGATGCGGGGCCGGCTCGAACGGCTCGAACGGGTCGGCCGGGTGCGGGGCTGCCGGGGGGCCGGTTTTGGGGCGCAGGCGGACCCGGCTGCCCGGGCCGACCAGCACTCCGGCCACCAGCACCTCGCCGGGGCCGCGGTCGGCCATCCGTGTCCAGAATCCGCTCATGGGTGTGCTCCCGTCCTGCGCATGAGGCCGTGCAGCCGCATCAGCTCCTCCGGTGTGAGCGCCGTGCAGCGGTCGAGGATCTCGCGGCCCCGGGGGTCGCCGGCGCGGATCTCCTGCTGCTCCTGGTCGCTGAGGGCGAGCACGCTCAGCGTGAGGAGCTGGTCGATCTCGGTGGCGTCGAACAGGTCGCCGGGGCTCTCCGGGGAGATCCGCGGGTGGTCGTAGAGGATGATCGGCGAGGCGAGCACGGTGTGCCGGTCGCCGTCCGGGCCGGCCAGCACCGGCCAGGAACCGACGTTGTGGCAGGCCCCGGTGTGGACGCGCAGCTCCGGCGGCGGGTCCATGAGCGAGACGAACCTGGCGTGCGGCGCGTGCAGCACGGTGTGCGCGGAGACCAGCGTGCGCTGCAGGGCCTCGTCGCGGGTGCCGCCGTCCCAGGGCGTGGTGTTGACCACCTCGGCGGTGAGCCTGAACAGGCCGGGGCCCAACTGCTGCGCGCCCGCCTCGATCCGGCCGCACAGCGCCTGCCAGGAGTGCGTCTCCTCCCCCGCCCGTTCGGCCGGGTCGTCCCGCCCGGCCGGAATGTCGATCTCCGTGCCTGCGGGGGCCCGCAGCAGGTCTTCCAGGACGAGTCCCGGCAGCTCCACCTCGCGCTCCCGCGCCTCCTGCTCGGGCGTGCCGCCGCAGGCGCGGGTGACCACCTGCAGGAAGCGCACGCGTACGTCCACGGTGTCGTGCGGTTCGGCCTCGACGAGACATTCGGTACGCATCAGCCACGGGTTCCCGTCGTGGGCCCGCCCGTACGCCTCGGGGTGCACGCCGCCGATCGTCCATCGGTGCCGGTTCTTCAGCGCCGAGGCCCGGTACGGCCACAGCAGGTAGCCCTCGTACAGCACGGCCTGCGCGATCTGCCTGACCTGGTCCATGGGTCGTCAGCCTCCGCTCGTCTCCAGCAGGGACCGCACCGCGTCGTCCCAGCCGAGCAGCGTGTGCCGGACCCGGTGCGCGTACAGGCGGTCGAACGTGTCGCGTTCCAGGCGGATCCAGGCGGTACGCGGGAAGTGGCGCTCCATCAGGTCCTGCCACACGGTCACCGGCATGCGGAAGTCCGCCTCGGTGTCCCACGGCAGGTGGGCCGCCTGCAGCCGGTCCCCGTCCAGGTAGAAGACGGTGCCGGTGAACAGGAAGCGCAGCGGCACCTCGCCGTCGGGCAGGTTGTGCAGGTATTTGGCCGCGGCCACGTCGAAGTCATAAGTGCAGGGGACGATGATCGGCGCCACGGTGCTGCCGGTGAAGGCGGGGACGTGGGTGACCGTCTGCGTCCACAGCAGGCTGGACAGGTTGCGGCTCCAGCTCTCCGGCTCGCCGAACAGCTCCTTGAGCCGACGCTGGGCGTCCTCGTCGTAGGCGCGGGCGGGCGCTTCGATGCGGAGCTGCGTGGACAGCGTGAGCGCGCGGATCCGCGCTCCCGGGGTGGCCTCGATGCTCAGCGGGAAGCTCAGGGCCGGCGCGGCGGCGGGCTCGGTCGCCGCCACCCCGCGGACTTCGATCCTCAGCTCGGGTGATGTCGGTGGCATCGCGATCAGGCGGGCGACAGGTTGGGCATGTCAGGGTCGATCGGGTCGTGTTTGCGGGGGTTGATTCCGGTCGAACGCTCGGCCGTGGAGCGGCCGTCCGGCAGGTGCCCGGGCTGCTCGGCGTAGTTGCCGTCGGCGTTGCCCTCCTTGACGCCTTTGACGTGCGCGGACGCGTCGGGGCGGACGTCACGGTGGCCCGTCCTGATCGGCTGTTTCCTGGTCACGCTGGGCTCCTGTCGTTGCCGGCGGCCGGTACGGTGACGCACCGGGCGTCGAGGTCGGTGAAGAATCGGCTGATGTGCTCGCGGACGTCCGGGCCGCCCGTCAGGCCCCGCCAGTGGGCCCGGATCGTGCCGGCGAGCGCGTAGCAGTCGTCCACGGGGACGATCCAGGCGCCCCGGTCGCGGTCGAGCAGCAGGGCCTCCACGTCCGGGAGCAACCCCGCGATCTCCGGGTGGGCGCTCCGCAGCAGGTCCCAGGCCGACCGGTCGACGGTGGCCCGCACCGGTCCGGCGGGACTCGGGTAGAACTGGACGATCTCTCCGGAGGTCGCGTCGTGCACCAGGAACACCATGCGTACCGGGGTGCGCAACCGGGCCCAGGTGGGATCGTCCACTGTGAACCCGCTCAGCCGCAGGCGGCGGTCGGGCAGCAGGCGGTAGTGGCCCGCGCCGGTCGCCGCGTGGTCGAAGAGCACCTGGCAGGCGCGGCAGGCGCAGCGCGGCTCGCGGGCGGGCAGCTCCAGCAGGTGGCGGTGGTCGGCGGGCAGCGGCTCGCCGCACAGCTCGCACCGCGGCCGGCGGGCCTCCTCCCGCTCGCGCGCCTGGGCCTGCTCCCGCTCGCGGGCCTGGGCGGCGAGCAGGCGCAACCGGCCGCTCACGGGGCCGACGCCCGCGGGCCGGGGCGCGCGGCCGGGCTCGGGAGCACCGTCTGGCCGGGGCCCGCGGTCGCGCCGCGGCGCACGGTGAGGCTTTCGATCGGGATCAGGGTGGGCTCCTTGGCCTCGATCTGGATCTCGACGTGCTCGATCTCCGGGGCCGCGTTCCGGACCGCCTCGCGCAGCGCCGACTCGGCCGGGGCGGAGCCGCAGCCGGTCGGGCGCAGCCGCAGGCGCACCCAGTCCTCCTCGACGACGAGCACCTCGGCGGAGGTGCCGGCCAGCGCCGACTCCACCCGGGCGCGGGTGTCCAGCGGGTGCAGGTCGTGCAGCAGGAGCAGGGACGAGACCAGCTCGTCGGCGGCCAGCCGGGCCGCCTGCTCCTCCCCCACGGCCGCCATCACCCGCGCCAGGCCGTCGCCGTACAGGTCGAGCAGCTCCTTGACGAGCTCGCTCGCCGCCGGACCCGCCTGTTCGAGCATGGACTCGATCCTGCTGATGCGCTCGTTCATTCGCCCGTCCCCTCAGCCGGAGACGCCCGCGCCGAACGTGGGCGAGTGCACCTGCTTGAGCTCCTTGCCGTCGCCCAGGTACATGTGGACGCCGCAGGGCAGGCAGGGGTCGAAGCTGCGCACCGTACGCATGATGTCGATGCCCTTGAACGAGTCCGGGCCGTTCTCCTCGAAGATCGGCAGGCCCTGCACCGCGTCCTCGTACGGCCCCGGCACGCCGTGCACGTCGCGCGGGCTGGCGTTCCACGGGGTCGGCGGGTACGGATGGTAGTTGGCGATCTTGCCGTCCCTGATCACCATGTGGTGCGACAGCACCCCGCGTACCGCCTCGTGGAAGCCGCAGCCGATCGCGTCGTCCGGCACCTCGAAGTCGGTGAACACCTGCGTGCGCCCGGCCCTGATCTCGGCCATGGCCTGCTCGACGAAGTAGACCGCCATCGCGGCCGCGTACGCGACGAAGTAGGCGCGGGCGCGGTTGCGCTCGATGGTGTTGGACCAGCGCGGAACGTTCCACGTCAACTGCATCTCGGGGAAGGTCGCGCTCTTGGGCAGGTTGATCTCCACGCCGTCGCCGGTCGCCCGCACCGTACCGGTGTCGACGACGCCGGCCAGCGCCGTGGCCCACAGCCGGGCCAGCGGGCCGCCGCCGGTGTCGAGGGCCAGGTGGTCGCCGGAGCGGGAGTCGTACCAGCGGGGGCTCATGACCCAGCTGTAGTTGCCGTGCTCCAGGTCGCGCTTCTGTGGTTTGGGGAGCGTCGTCTGGTTCCACGGGTGGCGCTGGTCGACCGGGTTGCCGAGCGGGTCGTGGGTGACGAAGGTCTCCTCGGACTGCCAGTCGTCGTAGTAGGAGCTGCCCAACAGGATCCTGATGCCGAGGTTGATGTCCACCAGTTTCGTGGTCAGCAGCTCGCCGTCCAGGACGATGCCGGGCGTGACGAACATCCGCCGGCCCCACTCGTTCATGTTCCGGTAGTCGTAGTCGACGGCCGCCGGGTCCTGGAAGGCGCCCCAGCAGCCGAGCATCACCCGCCGCCGGCCGACCTCCTCGTAGCCGGGCAGCGCCTCGTAGAAGAAGTCGAAGAGGTCGTCGTTCATCGGGACGGCCTTCTTGACGAAGTCGAGCACCCTCAGCAGGCGCGCCAGGTAGTCGGTGAACACCTGGGGCGTCGCCACGGTGCCCACGCCGCCCGGGTAGAGCGTCGAGGGATGCACGTGTCTGCCCTCCATCAGGCAGCACATCTCCCTGGTGACCCTGCTCACCTGGAGCGCCTCGCGGTAGACCGCGCCGCTGAACGGGTTGAACGCGCGCATGATGTCGGCGATCGTGCGGTAGCCGTGGATCGCGGCGTGGGGTGCCTCGGCCGTCTCCGCCCGCCGCAGCAGGTTCGGGTTGGTCTCTTTGACCATCTGCTCGCAGTAGTCGACGAAGACCAGGTTGTCCTGGAAGAGGGTGTGGTCGAACATGTACTCGGCGGCCTCGCCGAGGTTGATGATCCATTCGGCCAGCGGCGGCGGTTTGACGCCGTAGGCCATGTTCTGGGCGTAGATCGAGCAGGTCGCGTGGTTGTCGCCGCAGATGCCGCAGATGCGGCTGGTGATGAAGTGCGCGTCACGCGGGTCCTTGCCCTTCATGAACACGCTGTAGCCGCGGAACAGCGACGAGGTGCTCCTGCACTCGACCACCTCGCGGTTCTTGAAGTCGATCTTGGTGTAGATGCCGAGGTTCCCGATGATCCTGGTGATCGGATCCCAGGACATCTCCACCAGCTCGCGCGTGGTCTCCGCCTTCTGGCGCCGTCCCGTGGTACGCGTTGCCACCTTGCCGCTCTCCCTAGTTTCCCCAGCGCGGGTCGTACCCGCTGGTCAGTCTGCGGCGGTTGTGGCGCCACTTCGGCTCCTTGTTGGCCGCGTTGTTGGTGATCGCGCGCAGGCGCCGGATCAGCGAGCCGTACGCGCCGCTGAGCGCGACGGACACCGACGCACCGGGGGGTTCGTCCATGAACGGCATGAACTTGTCGGGGAAGCCGGGCATCGTGCAGGCGATGCAGATGCCGCCCACGTTGGGACAGCCGCCGACGCCGTCCATCCAGCCGCGCTTGGTGACGTTGCAGTTGGCCACCGGTCCCCAGCAGCCGACGCGCACCAGGCACTTGGGCGAGTTGTAGTCGCGGGCGAAGTCGCCCTGCTCGTAGTAGCCGGCCCGGTCGCAGCCCTCGTGCACGGTCTTGCCGAACAGCCAGGTCGGCCGCAGCATCTCGTCCAGCGGGATGGTCGGGGCCAGGCCCGCCGCCTGGTAGAGCAGCCAGGTCAGCGTCTCCATGAAGTTGTCCGGCTGCACCGGGCAGCCGGGCACGTTGACGATGGGCAGGCCGCCGGCGGAGCGGAAATCCTTGCCCAGATAGTCGGCCAGGCCCATGCAGCCGGTCGGGTTGCCGGCCATCGCGTGGATGCCGCCGTAGGTCGCGCAGGTGCCGATCGCGACGACGGCCCACGCCTTGGGCGCGAGCCGGTCGATCCATCTGTTGACGGTGATGGGCTCGCCGGTGATCGGGTCGTTGCCCATGGAGGTCCAGTAGCCCTCGCCGTTGATCCGCTCGTTCGGGATCGAGCCCTCGACCACGAGGATGTACGGCCCGAGCTCGTCCCGGTCGGCCTGGTGGAAGGCGGCCATGAAGGCGTCGCCCACCTCGGTGGCCAGGACCTTGTTGTGCAGGTGCACCTTGGGCAGCCCTGGCACCAGCCCGAGCAGGACGTCCTCGATGCTCGGCAGCGTGGCCGCGGTGACCGACACGGTGTCGCCATCGCAGCTCATGCCCTCCGATGTCCACAGGATGTGGATTTCATCCAGGGCAGTCTGAGTTCGCGTGGTTGTCATGGCCCAAGCCCCCTTCTTGGCCCGCTGTAGAGGTTTGAGACCGGCGCCTTTCGGTAGCCGTTCTGCATCTCTACGTAGCGGACATACCGCGCTGACGAAGGTTGCAAACCATGACGCAGACGCTCCCAACCCATCCCGCCCACCAGGATGAACAGCGAAAACGCCCACCCACTCGGCCTCGCCGGTCCCTGCCGAAGGCCGCCACGCGGGGTGCGATCGGCTCCATGGCGATGTCCGGTCTGCGGCAGTTCACCACGGCGTTGGGAGTAGTGCGGAAGGTGCCGCCGGAGGCTCTGCTCGAACGTACCGCTCCTGAGGTCCTCCGCGAGCTGCCCGTCGAGCGCCGACCGGCGGCGGTCGAGCTGGTCCACTGGGGGGTCGGGGCGGTCGGCGGGGCGGTGTTCGGGCTGCTGCCGGGGGCGGTGCGCGGCCGCGCCTGGGCCGGGCCGGTCTACGGAGTGGCGTTCTGGGCCTTCTTCCAGACGGTCGTCGCCCCGGCACTCGGCCTGCCGCACCGCCACCACACCGTGTCGGAACGCCTGGCGCTGCTGGCCGACCACATCCTGTACGGGGTCGTGGTCGGCGCCTCACCGTGGCCACACCAGGACCAGCCTGACTGATCGCTGTTCCGGCTCGCCGTGGCCGATCAGCGTCGAGGCGCACCCGCGGGCGCGTCACGTTCGGGTGGGCTGGTCGCCGTACAGGTCACGGGCGGCGGCGACGGCCACCTGGCCGAGGCTGATGCCGCCGTCGTTGGGTGGCACCCGGGTGTGGGTGAGCACCCGGAAACCGGCCTCGCCGAGCAGATCGACCGTGCGCCGTGCCAGCAGCAGGTTCTGGAAGACGCCGCCGGACAGCGCCACCGCGGAAAGGCCCGTCTCCTCGCGCAACCGGCGGCAGCAGCCCACGATGAGGTCGCTCACGCCGTTGTGGAAGCGGGCGGAGATGATGGCGGGGCCGGTGCCCGCCCGCAGGTCCGCCGCGGCAGCCCGCACCAGGTCCGCGCCGGCCACCACGAAGGGGCCCGCTCCGTCCGACACGGCCGCCGGGTAGGAGCCCCGCTCGGCGGGGTCGGCGAGCTGCTCCAGCTCGATCGCGGCCTGCCCCTCGTAGGCGACCGTGTCCCGCACGCCGACCAGCGCCGCCACGGCGTCGAACAGGCGGCCGGCACTCGACGTCAGCGGCGCGTCGGCGCTGCGCGCCAGTGAGGTCACGCCGGCCCACCAGCGCTCGTTGCGCCGGGCCACGGCCAGCGCGTCGCCCTCCCCGTCCAGGTAGGCGGCGGCCATCCGCCACGGCTGGCGGATCGCCGCCTCGCCGCCCGGCATCGGCACCGGGGCCAGGTGCCCGGCCCGCTCGAACGAGGCCAGGTCGGCCAGCAGGAACTCGCCGCCCCACAGCGTGCCGTCGAGGCCGTAGCCGAGCCCGTCGAACGCGACGCCGATCACCCGGCCGGACTCGCCGTTGTCGGCCAGGCAGGAGGCGATGTGCGCGTGGTGGTGCTGCACCCCGACCGGCGCCACGTCCGGCAGCAGCTCCATGGCGTACTTGGTGGCGGGGTATTCCGGGTGCAGGTCGTGCGCGACGACCTCGGGCCGCACGCCGAACAGGGTCTGGAGGCGGGCGATGCCCTCGGTGTACGCGCGCAGGGTGGCATAGTCGGCCAGGTCCCCGAGGTGCGGGGAGACGATCGCACGCCGCCCCTTGGCCAGGCAGAACGTGCTCTTCTGCGCGGCTCCGCAGCCGAGGATCTGCCGGGGCGCCCGGCCGGGCAGCATGATCGGGCGCGGGGCGTGGCCGCGCGAGCGCCGCAGCGGCATCGCCTGCCCCCGGAAGGAGCACACCACCGAGTCGTCGGCGGGCTGGTGGATGGGGCGGTCGTAGGTGAGGAACGCGTCCGCGATGCCGGCCAGGCGTTCGAACGCGTCGCGGTCGTCGTACGCGATGGGCTCGTCGGCGGTGTTGGCGCTGGTCAGCACGATCGGCGCGGCGACCTCGGCGAGCAGCAGGTGGTGCAGCGCCGTGTACGGCAGCATCACCCCGAGCCGCCGGTTGCCCGGCGCGACCGCGTCGGCCACATGCGCGTCCGCGCGCCGGGGCAGCAGCACGATAGGCCGGGCCCGGTCGGTGAGCAGGTCGGCGGCCACCGGGTCCACCTCGCACAGCCGCCGGGCCTCGTCCAGGTCTGCCACCATGACCGCGAACGGCTTGTCCGTCCGCCGCTTGCGCCGCCGCAGTGTGGCGGCGGCGGTCTGGTCGGTGGCCGGCACCGCCAGGTGGTAGCCGCCGACGCCCTTGACCGCCAGCACCCCGCCCGCGCGCAGCACCTCGGCGGCACCGGCCAGGACCTCGGCGGTGCCCGCCAGCACCCCCGCGATGCCCGCCAGGGCCCCGGCGGCGCCTGCCGGTGGCTCGCCCGGCGCGCCGACCAGGCTGAGGCGGGGGCCGCACGCCGGGCAGCAGATGGGCTGGGCGTGGAAGCGCCGATCCGCCGGATCGTGGTATTCGGCCCGGCAGTCGGCGCACATCGCGAAGCCCGCCATCGTGGTCAGCGGCCGGTCGTACGGCAGCCCGCGCACGATCGTCAGCCGAGGCCCGCAGTTGACGCAGTTGACGAAGGGGTAACGGTAGCGCCGGTCGGCCGGGTCGGCCAGCTCGGCCAGGCAGTCGGCGCAGGTGGCGATGTCGGGCGACACCAGTGCGCGGGACAGGCCCGAGGGGTCGCTCTCGACGATCAGGAACCCGCCCTCCGGCCGCGCCGCCCGTACGCCGGAGGTGACGGTCACGCGGTCGATGGCGGCCAGCGGCGGCGCGTCGCGTTCCAGCCGCAGCAGGAACTCCTCGATCTCCCGCCGGCCGCCCTCCAGCTCGACGAAGACGCCGCGGGCGTCATTGCCCACCAGCCCCGCCAACCCCAGCCCGGTCGCGAGCCCGTGCACGAACGGCCGGAAGCCCACCCCCTGCACGACGCCTTCGACCCTGACCCGCACCCCCATCGAGCCAGTGTGCAACGAAAGGCGCGGAAATCCCGGCTGGCACACCGGTACCACATGACAAGCACCATGACTGGCAGTCACCAGGGCATCCCGAGACCCCTCGGATGCCGCCGACAGGGCGTTTACCGACACACCCCAAGGATTCTTTACCGAGCCCACAACCCCTACGGATCCGGGGTTTCCGCACGTTACCCACCGCAGCCGCATTTGACCTACTTGCCACCTTTAAGTATCGATATATACCTTTTGGCAAGCGCGGCCGATGCTTTGACAAGCGTTCGTCGTAGTGTTGCCAGTTCGTTGACCAGGCCTAATCCGCACTCGGTGCGGGGCCGGGGACCCATCTTCGGGGGTGAATCGCCCGCCGGCTCAGACCGGCGGGCGTAGGGCACTTCCAGGCCCGAACCCGTCAGCTAACCCGGTAGGCGCGTGGAAGCAAGGAGTCACCGCCCTCATGCTGAACCCAAGCAAACGCTTCAGCCTCGCCATCGCCGGCGTTCTCCTGGCCGGCACGACCGCCGCCGCGGCCGGCACCGCGCTCGCGTCCGTCACCGACAACGACGAGCCGCTGGTGCCCGCGGCCCAGGCGCAGCCAGGGCAGCTCACCTACGGCCAGGACATCTCCAACCACCAGCCGCTGTACAACTGGACCACGAGCTCCGCCCAGTTCGGCATCATCAAGGCCACCGAGGGCCTCGACTTCCGCGACGCCTCCTTCGCCCGGCACTGGCAGGAGCTGGGCAAGAAGGGCATCGTCCGCGGGGCGTACCACTACGGTCACCCGCGCAACAACCCGATCGCCGAGGCGAACTTCTTCCTGGCCACGGTGAACGCCCAGCCCGCCAAGCGCGGCGACCTGCTGGTCCTGGACCTGGAGACCACCGACGGCAAGACCGTCTCCGAGGTCAACGACTGGGCCAGGACCTGGCTGTCGTACGTGAAGGACAAGACCGGCGTCGCCCCGATGTTCTACAGCAGTTGGCGCTTCGCCGACACCTACGGCCACGGCCTGTCGGAGTACCCGCTGTGGGTCGCCCACTACGGCAAGCAGAGGGGGACGGTCACCCCGCCCGCCGACTGGAAGTCCTGGACCATCCACCAGTACTCCGAGTCGCCCATCGACCAGGATGTCTCGACGCTGACTCCCAGCCAGCTGCGCGGCCTGGGCCGCCAGACGGCCTGACCGCCGACCGCTCAGTCCGGCGCCTGGTAGCGCTCCTCCAGGGTGGCGTGCTCGTCCAGGCCGATGAGCTTGTTGAAGTCGTCGAAGCCGAGCATGTTCGCGCATGGAGCGGGTGTCACCCTGGGCGGCGAGCGCTGGACCGCGCGGCGTACGTTGAGCGGTCTACACCCCCTGAACCGCCGCGCACCCCTGGGCTCCTTGTGGAGTCCGGGGGTGGGGCCGCGTATCGACTGGCCGGCGGCGTGCTCCCATGCACGCCCGAACTAGCCGCTTTCATGGTGGTGACGGGCCCGATCGCCCCCGCGATCACCAGGTACCGCCACCGTTGCGCCATCGCCCGTAGTCGCCCGTGATGAGCAGGTCCGCCGTCAGTGATGTCCGGAGCGGCGTCAAGGTCGCGTACGTCCTGGCGTCGCTCCGCCAAGGTGTCATGGTCATCGCCGTGACGTCAGGTCCACCCGCGGATCAGCGGCGGCGCCGCCGGCGGCGGGCGCTTCTGCTGTAGGCGCCCCTGTCCCTCGGGTTCGGGTAGGGACCTGTGACGACGATCGCAGCCGCCAGATAGTGCTGGACAGACATGACGTCCTCCTTGGTGTGAGTGCCGGGCGGGTGTGTTTTTCCCGGCACTCACACGTCCAACTGATCGAATACCCCCAAACTTCCCATTGAGTCGATTTATGGGATATTTATCCCGTAGGTTTTACCACTTCTGGACCGAGCCATGCCGTACCCGAACGGCCGAGACCGATAGTTGCCCCATCATGGGGGTACGCGTGGCAGCGGTGAGGCGCTCTACCGCATCGCCGGCTCCTGCACCAACGCCCTCACGCCGATGAGCCCCTACTTCCTGTTGGTGCTCGGCTTCGTCCAGCGCTACCGCAGGTCCGCCGGCATCGGCACGCTGATCGCCCTCACCCTGCCCCCTCAGCCTGGTGATGCCGGTGGCCTGGACGCTGTTCTTCCTGGCGTGGCGGGCCCTCGGCATTCCCCTCGGACCGGGCGCTCCCGTCCGGTGACCACCCCGTAGATCAGGGAACCTTCTGTGCCATCGGCTCCCGCGTGGACCGGCGTGGAGCTGCGCGAGGCGGGTGCCGGGGTGGGCGGGGGCGCGGTGGCGGGATGAAAGGATCGAAAGCCTTGGTACGACTGAAAGGCACTTGAGATGGCTCCGAACATCGCTACCGCACGCCGCGTCGAACTGCCCGAACTGCTCGACTTCCTTCGTCCCAGGCACCACGGGCTGCTGTCGACCACCCGCGCGGACGGCCGGCCGCAGCTCTCGCCCGTCGCCTGCGGGGTCGACGACGGCGGCCGCATCGTGGTCTCCACCTATCCCGACCGCGTCAAGGCGATCAACGCCCGGCGCGACGAGCGGGCCTCGATCTGCGTGCTGTCCGACGACTGGAACGGCCCGTACGTGCAGGTCGACGGGCGCGCCGAGGTGCTCGACATGCCCGAGGCCCTGGAGGCGCTGGTGGACTACTACCGGTGCATCGCGGGCGAGCACCCCGACTGGGACGACTACCGCGCCGCCATGGTCCGGCAGGACAAGTCGCTGATCCGGCTGCACATCGACCGCTGGGGCCCGATCGCCACCGGCGGCTTCCCGGCACGCCTGGCACAGTGACTCAGGGCCACGCGCGCAGGCCCTCGTGGCGGACCGTCCAGGATTCCGGGAAACCGGGTGCCCGCGGCGGGCCGCCGTCCCAGCCCTTGGCCATGAGCGCGACGGCCGCCAGCAGGCCGCCGTTGCCCGGCAGGTAGGCGGGCAGGGCGGCGGACGAGCGGCTGCGCGAGCTCGGCGCCAGGCCCGCGCCCTTCGTGCTGGTCTACCGGGAGGTGGCCGGCTGCGGCGCGCGCTTCGCCTTCGACGCCTGCGACCGGCGTGAGCCGCTCGCCGAGGTGATCCGCACCCACCTGGGCAGGGATTGAGCCATGGAGTCCGTGCTCACCTACGGCGCCCCCGCGCTGAAGTTCGCCCCCGGCGCCCCGGCCGGGGGACGCGGACGCCGTAACGGAGCTGCTCGGCTCGATCGAGAACTGGTGATCCGGCCCGAGCTGCGCGCGAGTGCTATTTCACATCTTTCCGCGTGCGCCAGCTTTGGATCACCCCCCCAAATCCGACAAATGACGAGAAGCCATATGACAGGTGATTTCCCTCCCACCGGTCGCGCGCGCCCGCCCCGGATCGACACTTCGATGCCGCACACCGCACGCATGTGGAATTACTGGCTCGGCGGCAAGGATTATTACGACATCGACCGCGAAGTAGGTGACCATTTCAGTCAATCATTCCCGGATATTGTGCATATTGCCCGCCTGTCCAGGCATCTGCTGGCCCGCATCGTGCGTTATCTGGTCGACGAGGCGGGCGTGAGCCAGTTCCTCGACGTCGGCACCGGCCTGCCCACGGTGGACAACACCCACGAGGTAGCCCAGCGGGCCGACCCGTCCTGCCGGGTGGTGTACGTGGACAACGACCCCCTCGTGCTCGCCCACGCCCGCGCCCTGCTGGTCAGCACGCCGGAAGGAGCCACCGACTACGTCGAGGCCGACCTGCGCGACCCTGGCGCGATCATCGCCGCCGCGGCCAGGACCCTGGACCTCACCCGGCCCGTGGGGCTCATGCTGATGGGGGTCGTGGGGTTCCTGTCCGACGACGAGGGGGCACACGCGATCGTGGCACGGCTGATGGACGCCCTGCCACCCGGCAGCCACCTGGCCCTGTGGGACGGCGTCAACGTGGTCACCGGTGAGGCCCTCGACCAGGCCCAGGAGGCCTACAACCGGGGGCCGGGGGCGCCGTACAACCTGCGGACCCGAGAGGAGTTCACCGCGTTCTTCGACGGGCTGCGACTGGCCCCGCCGGGCGTGGTGTCCCTCCCGCTGTGGCGCCCCGACCCCGACCCCCTCTCCCCGCTCGCGGAGGTGGACGCGCTGTGCGGCGTCGCCCGCAAGCCCTGAGCCCGCAAGCCCTGAGCCCACAAGCCCTGAGCCCACACGCCCAGAGCCCACACGCCCAGAGCCCACACGCCCAGAGCCCGCGGGCTTCGACCCCCTACAGCGCCGCCATTGCCTGGCGCAGGATCTCCCCGGTCGCCGCCGGGGGCGGCGCCTGCACGATGAGTTCGTTCATCAGTTGCTGGTAGGGGCTGACCTCGGAGGGCTTGGTGAGGTACTGCGCACTGGCGAAGTGTTCGAGATAGACCACGTCGTCCAGGTCCGCCTGGGCGAACCGCAGGATGGTGACCGGCCCGACGCCACCGATCGCGCCCTCGGCGCTGAACGGCATCACCTGCAGCGTGATGTGCGGCGACTCCGCCAGTTCACCGAGATGGCGGAGCTGATCACGCATGATCGCCCCGCCGCCGACCCGGCGGCGCAGCGCGGCCTCGTCCAGCACCGCCCAGAGCTTGCGCGACGTGGAGGCGGCCAGGATCCGCTGGCGGCGCATGCGCACCTCGACGCGGCGCTCGATGAGCTCCGCGGACTCGTGCCTGAGCCCCTGGGCGATGAGCGCGCGGGCGTAGTCCTCGGTCTGCAGCAACCCCGGGACGAACTGGATCTCATGGGTACGGATCAGCGCCGCGTCCTGCTCCAGCCCGAGATACGGCTCGGACCAGTCGGGGATCGCGTCGCGGTAGTCCTGCCACCAGCCGGGCGCGTTGGCCTGCTCGGTCAGGGCCAGCAAGGCGGAGCGCTCGGCGCCGTCGGCCATGTCGTAGAGAGTGAGCAGGTCGGCCACGTCGCGGAGCTTGAAGCTGCAGCGCCCGCATTCCATCCGGCTGATCTTGGAATGTGATGCTCGGATGGTGTATCCAGCTTTTTCCCGGCTGATCCCCCGGGATTCCCTCAGCCGCCGCAGGTGCGCCCCCACCAGTATGCGTAGCGCCGTCGGTCCCGGCTGCCGTAAGTCACCACCTAGGATTTCGGTCAGATCGCCCATATCACGCGTAATCGACATTGACCCCCCTCAACCGCACATACCACCGACCGGCCCGCAGCCATCCCGCCCCGCCGCTCAACACAAACACCATATTTCGCAACGAGCGGTGAACGCACCGCCATTGCCTCGATACGGAGTATGACGTTTCAGAATCGGAAGATGTTTCTACGCCCCCGGCGGCGAATTCCGGCTGTTCGAGCGGCGAATTCCGGCCCTTCGGCGTCCGTGCCGCGAAAAGGGGGCCGGAGCGCGCCCCCTGCGGCTCCGGCCCCCAGACCTCTCAATCCCTGGCGCCGATCACCCCTTGATCTCGACGCGGCGGGAGCGGCCCTGCTCGGTCTTGGGCACGCGGATGGTCAGTATGCCGTCCCGCAGCTCGCCGTCGATGTGCTCGACATCGGCGTCGTTCGGCAGGATGGTCCGGTAGACGAACCTGCCGGTGCGCCGCCGGAGGGCCTTGCCCTCCTTGTCGTGCTCGTCGACCTCGCCGTGCACGCTCAACTGGTTGCCGTCGATGTCGACGTGGATGTCGTCCCGCCTGAGCCCGGGCAGCTCGGCCCGTACGACGTAGGCGTCCGGCGTCTCCTCGGTCTCGGCCAGCGGCCGCCAGGCGGTGACGGCGCTCTCCCCGCCCTGCTCGAACAGCCGGCCCAGTTGGTCCCACAGCTCCTGGAACTCGGTGAAGGGATCCAGGGAGCGGCCCATCCAGTGGCCGCCGGGCCGTTGCTCCGGCACCCGATTACGCCTGATGGGCAAAGCCATCACCACTCACCTCCATGACACGAGGACGTGGTCCCCCTCGATGCCCCTTTACCCCTGGCCGCGGCCACAAACGCGAGCGGCCTACCACCCCTGGACCAGGCGCATCCCGTCCGGCAGGCCCGTGACGGTGGCGGTGCCGTCGTGGGCGACGCTCACCTCCACCTCGTCGCCCGCCACCCGCAGGCCGCCCACGGTCAGCGCGCCCAGGGGTGCCCCGGCCGGCGGCCGCAGGATGGCCTCCCCCGCCGGCACGTCCGGGTGGAGCCCGAGCGCCGCGTGGACGATGGCGATCGCGGCGGCGGCCGACCACGCCTGGGGGCGGCAGGCCGCGGGGTAGGCCACCGGGCGGCCCACGCGGTGGCGGGCGTCGCCCCCGTACAGCTCGGGGAGCCGGTAGCCGAACGACTCGGCGGCGGCGAGCAGTCCTTCGGCGAGCGTGGCCGCCTGCGTGTCGAAGCCCTCGCGGGCGAGCCCGGCCAGGACGATGGCCGTGTCGTGCGGCCAGATGGAGCCGCAGTGGTAGGACAGCGGGCTGAAGCCCGCCTCGCGGGCCGACATCGTACGCAGCCCGAAGCCCTCCGCCATGCTCGGCGCGGCCAGCAGGCCGGCGACCTCGGCGGACTCTTCCGGCGTCAGCAGCCCGGTGCCGAGCAGGTGGCCGACGTTGCTGGTGAGGACGTCCACCGGGCGCTTGTCCCGGTCGAGCGCGAGCGCGGGGAACCGGCCCTCGGCGCCCTCCACCCAGAAGGCCGCGCGGAACCGGCCGGCCAGGGTGGCCGCGTACTCGCGCCAGCGGTCGGCGCCCGGGCGGCCGAAGGCGTCCAGGAGCGCGGCCCCGTGCAGGGCGGCCTGATGGGCGTACCCCTGCACCTCGGCCAGCGCGATCGGCGGCGCCGCCAGGCTGCCGTCGTGGAAGCGGATCGAGTCGCCGGAGTCCTTCCAGCCCTGGTTGGCCAGACCCTGGCCGGTGGCGTCGATGTACTCCAGGAATCCGTCCCGGTCGGGGTCGGCGTGGTCGGCGAGCCAGCCCAGCGCGGCCTCCAGGTTGGGCAGCAGCGGCTCGACCTCGTGCTCGGGCAGGCCCCAGCGCCAGGCGTCGTGCAGCAGGCTGATCCACAGGGGCGTCGCGTCGATGGTGCCGTAGTAGGCGGCCGGCAGCCGGTTCCCCCTGCTCAGGACGGTGGCGTGCCGGCGCAGCTCGTGCATGATCTTGCCGGGCGCCTCGCCGGAGCGTGGGTCGAGGCGCTCGCCCTGGCGCCGGGCCAGGACCCGCAGGGTGCCCGCGGCCAGCCCGGTGCCCAGCGGGAGGAGCATCCTGGCGGCCCAGATGCTGTCCCGGCCGAACAACGTGAGGAACCAGGGCACGCCCGCGCCGAGGAAGGTGTCGTCCGGCGCGTCCGGAGTGGCCAGGCGGAGCGAGCGCAGGTCGGCCAGCGCCTGGTCCAGCAGCCGGGTGAGGCGCCGGTCGGCTGCGGTCACGCGCGGCAGGCTCCATTCGGGCGCCCCCGTGGCGGGCACGACGACGGCGCCGTCCGGGTCCTGGACGGTGAGCCCCCAGGACAGGGTCGTCCGGCCGCGCGGGGGCAGGTCGATCTTCCAGGTCAGACGGGGTTCGTCGCCCGGGCGCACCTCGGCCCCATGGCCCGTGACGATCACGTGGGCGCCCGCCGACCGCCAGGTCAGCCGCCCCCGCCCGGCCGGCGCCGCGGGGGCGGGGAACCCGGTGACGCGGCCGGTCTTGACCGTGTCGATGGCGGCGAAGTCGCAGGCCAGCTCCACCGTCACGGTCGCGCTCACCGGCACCGAGGCGGTGGAGCTGATCTCCACGTGCTCGCTCATCCCGTACGGCGTGAGCTCCCGCACCCGGTCCAGCCGGACCGTGGGGTCGGGCCCGGGATCGCCGAGCCACCGGGCCAGGGACACGAACCTGGCGCGGCCCGCTCCGTCCGGGGCGTGCCCGACGGCCTCCGGTTCGACGTCGTCCACGAGGAGCCGGGCCTGGGACAGCACGCGGCGGTCCGCGTGGAAGAGCCCCTGCACCCCGGCCGGTCGCAACTGGCCGTCGGCACCGCTCAGCGCTCCGGTCGGCGCCATGACCGTGCTGACCAGGTCGTGCAGCAACGGTTGAAGCACTACGACTCCCCCTTGACACAACCAGGTCCGGAGTGCAAATTTCGAACCACCCCGGCAATTTGAACGATCAAATCATGCCTTATCAGACTTTGAACGTTCAACCCTCAGGAAGGCGCTCCATTGGCGGACAAGGTGACGATCACCGATGTGGCCCGCGCCGCGGGCGTGTCCCGCCAGACGGTGTCGAACACGCTCAACAGCCCCGAGGTCGTCCGCGAGGAGACCCGCCGCCACGTCCTGGACGTGATCGCGCGGCTCGGCTATCGCGCCAACCAGGCCGCCCGCCAGATGCGCACCGGCCGCTCCCGCCTGATCGCCATCCGCATCGACCCCGGCGGTGACGGCATCAACGGCTCGGTGCTCGACCGGTTCCTGCACGGCCTGACCGAGTCCGCGGCGCGCGCGGGCTATCGGATCCTGCTCTACACCGCCCACGACGACCGCTCCGAGATCGCGACCTTCGAGGACCTGATCGCCTCGTACGAGCCGGACGCCTTCGTACTGACCGCCACGCACCACGACGACCTGCGCACCTCCTGGCTGCTGGAGCGCCGGGTGCCGTTCGTCGCGTTCGGCCGGCCGTGGAGCGATCTGCGTGATCACGTCGCCCGCCATCCGTGGGTGGACGTGGACGGGGCCGCGGGCACCGAGGCGGCCACCCGCCGCCTGCTGGCGGCCGGTCACCGGCGTGTCGGCTTCATCGGCTGGCCGCCCGGCTCGGGGGTGGGCGACGACCGGCGGGCCGGCTGGGAGCGTACGCTCGCCGAGCACGGCCTGCGGCCCGACGGCCTGCACCGGGCGGGCGAGGACGGCGTTGCCACCGGCGAGAGCGCGGCCCTCGACCTGCTCGACGCCGGAGCGACCGCGCTGGTGTGCGCGAGCGACTCGCTCGCCCTGGGGGCGCTCAACGTGGCCGGCCCCGGCGTCGCCGTCACCGGCTTCGACGACACGCCGGTGGCCGGGGCGGTCGGCCTGACCAGCGTGCACCAGCCGCTCGGGGATGCCGCGGCCGCCTGCGTCGCGCTGCTCACGCGCGCCCTGGACAGCGCCGCCCCGCCGGCCACCCACGTGCTGCTCCCGCCCTCCCTGACCGTCAGGCGGTCGGCGTGAACTCCAGCCCTCCTTGAACTCCCGTCCCCAACGCGAGAACAGGATCCTCCCGATGACCCCGACCATCCGCCGAGCCACGGCTCTCACCGGCATCGCCTGCGTATCGACGCTGCTGGCGACGGCCTGCGGCAGCGGCTTCGACGACAACCCCGGCCAGCCGGCCCAGCAGACCAGCGGCCCCGTCACGCTGCAGATCCTCATCGGCTCCTCCGGCGAGGCGGAGACCGCCGCCGTCAAGCAGGCCGCCCAGACCTGGTCCACCACGGCCGGGGCAGGCGCCACGGTGACCCCCGCCCAGGACCTGACGCAGCAGCTCGGCCAGGCGTTCGCCGGCGACACCCCGCCGGACGTCTTCTACGTGGACGCCGTGCGCTTCGCCGACTACGCCAGCCTCGGCGCGCTCGAACCGTACGCCGGCAAGATCAGCCGGCCGGACGACTTCTACCCCACCCTGCGCGCGGCCTTCACCTACAACGGCACGTTCTACTGCGCGCCCAAGGACTTCTCCACCCTGGCCCTGATCATCAACCAGGACCTGTGGGCCAAAGCCGGGCTCGGCGACTCCGACGTGCCGACGACCTGGGAGCAGCTCACCTCGGTCAGCGAGAAGCTCAAGGCGGCCGGGGTCACCCCGCTGGCGCTCGGCGACACGCGCGACCGCATCGGCGCGTTCATGGTCCAGGCCGGCGGCTGGATCACCAGCACCGACGGCAAGCAGGCCACCGCCGACAGCCCGCAGAACCTCGCGGCGCTCGACTACGTACGCAAGCTGCTGGCCGGCAAGCTGGCCCAGTCCCCGAGCCAGCTCGACGCGGGCTGGAGCGGTGAGGCGTTCGGCGCGGGCAAGGTCGCCATGACCATCGAGGGCAACTGGATCAAGGGCGCGCTCCAGGCCGACTATCCCGATGTCAAGTACGCCGCGTACGAGCTGCCCGCCGGACCCGAGGGCAAGGGCACCCTGTCGTTCACCACCTGCTGGGGCATCGCGGCCAAGAGCCGCCACAAGGAGCAGGCCATCTCGTTCGTCGAGGCGATGACCAAGGCCGACCAGCAGATGGCCTTCGCCAGGGCGTTCGGCGTCATGCCCTCGCGGCAGTCCGCCAAGGGCACCTACATCGGCGAGTTCCCCGCCGACGCGCCCTTCGTCAACAGCGCCGACTACGCCCAGGGCCCGGTCAACGCGCCCAAGATGGACAGCGTGCTGGCCGACTTCGACACCGGCCTGCAGCAGCTGACCTCCACCGCACCCAAGACGCTGCTGGAGCGCGTACAGAAGAACACGCAAGCAGCGCTCGGCACGTCATGATCTGGCGCCGACCCCGGGAGCGGCCCACAGAGCGGCCCCAAAAACGGCACGGTGCGGCGGCGCGGGAGACCGTCGCGGGCTGGCTGTTCGTGGCGCCCGTCGTGGTCATTCTGAGCCTGTTCATGCTGGCGCCGATCCTCATGGCGATGTGGGTGAGCCTGACCGACTGGAACGGGCAGGGCAGCCCGTTCCGCGCCGGCGTGCCCTTCGTGGGCCTGGACAACTACACGCGCCTGTTCGCCGAGGAAGGGCTCGCCCGGCAGAACTTCATGACCAGCGTGCGCAACAACATCTACTACGTGGCCATCGTGGTGCCCACCCAGACCGCCCTGGCCCTCGGGCTGGCGCTGATCGTCAACGGGCGGCTGCTGCGGGGCAGGACGTTCTTCCGCGCCGCGTTCTTCTTCCCCTCGGTCACCAGCTCGGTCGCGATCAGCGTGGTGTTCCTGTTCGTGTTCGCCAACTCGGGGGCCGTGAACGGGCTGCTCGACCTGTTCGGCCTGGACGGCCCCCAGTGGTTCGCCGACTCGCGCGGCACCCTGCACCTGCTGCTGGGCGGGCTCGGGGTGGTCGATCCCGAGGCGCCGCCGGCGGCGCTAACCAGCGACGGGCCGTTCGGGCTGTCGTGGTGGGAGTGGCTGTCGGGGCCGAGCGTGGCCATGACGACCATCATCGTGCTGGTCGTCTGGACGACCTCGGGGACGTTCATGCTCATGTTCCTGGCGGCGCTGCAGGACATCCCGTTGACCCTGGAGGAGGCCGCCCGGCTGGACGGGGCGGGCCGCCGCCAGGTCTTCAGGCACGTGACGTTGCCGCAGCTCAAGCCCACCATGTTCCTGGTGCTCACGCTCGGCATGATCGCGACCTGGCAGGTCTTCGACCAGGTGTACGTGATGAGTCAGGGCAATCCCGCCAAGACCACGCTCACCCCGGCCTTCCTGTCGTACCAGACCGCCTTCGACGGCTTCGAGTACGGCTCCGGCACCGCGATCTCGTTCGTGCTCTTCGCGATCATCGTGGTGCTGACGCTGGTCCAGCGGTGGGTCATGCGCGATCGGAGGGCCTGACATGCCGGACAGGGCGCGTTCGCTGGCCTCTACCTTCGCCGGCTACTTCGTACTGGTCTTCTTCGCGCTGGTCTTCCTCTACCCGTTCGTCATCCAGATCGCCATCTCCTTCAAGACCGAGCCCGACGCGGCGGCCAACCCGCTGTCACCCATCCCCGACCCGCCGTCCCTCGGCGGCTACGAGCGCGTCTTCAGCACTGACCTGCCGCTGTGGCTGGGCAACTCGCTGCTGGTGACCGTGGCCCTCACCACCGGGCGGGTGCTGCTGGACTCCATGGCCGGTTACGCGCTGGCCCGGCTGCGCTTCCGGGGGCGGCGGGCGCTCTTCGCGACGATCGTGGCGACCATCGCGGTGCCGGGGGTGGTGCTGTTCATCCCGAAGTTCCTGGTGCTGAACCAGCTCGGCATCTACGACAGCTACACGGCGCTGATCCTGCCGGTGATCGTGGACGCCACCGGGGTGTTCATCATGAAGCAGTTCTTCGAGTCCGTCCCGGTCACCGTCGAGGAGGCCGCCCGCATCGACGGGGCCGGCGTGTTCCGCACGTTCTGGTCCGTGGTGCTGCCGATGGCCCGGCCCGCGCTGCTGACGCTCACGATCATCTCCGTCCAGGGCACGTGGAACGAGTTCGCGCACACCCTGGTGGCGGTGCGGGACCCGGCGCTGTTCACGCTGCCGCGCGGGCTGGCCGACCTGGTGTCGGGGTCGCTGGGCAAGGGCACGCAGTATCCGCTCAAGCTCGGGGCGGCGGTGCTGGCCACCGTGCCGGTGGCGATCGTCTTCGTGGTGTTCCAGCGCTACTTCGTCCGGGGGGCCAACGAGGGCGCCGACAAGGGCTGATCGTTCGCGCCCGCGGTCAGCCGCCCAGGTCGCGGGCGATGTTGTCCAGGCAGTGTGCCAGCGCGTCCAGGGTCTCGTCGGTCACGGGGCCCGCGGGCACGTAGGGCGCGATGTCGTCGCGGCTGGCGATGATCAGCCCCTTGTGCGCGTCGTCCACCTCGGTGGCGGGCACGACGACGCAGTCGCCGCGGACGAAGACCAGCGTGGCGTCGGAGTGCGACGACTGCAGCAGCTCGCGGACGCATTCTCGGTCGATGAGTGACATCGCGGCTCCTCGTCTCGCGGGCCGTGCTCCCCCGGCGAAGCACTCTCAGCAGCCCGCTTACCCCGCCGACGCGACCGAAACCCGGACGTGGCGGGGCAGGTGATCGACTCCTGGCGCGGCGACGGATAGTAGTTGTCCCATCGCCATACGTGCCATCGACCCGATGGGAGAGACCCGTGCCCGAACCGCTCCGCCGTACCGCCCTCGCCCTGGCCGTCGCCACGGCCGGCCTGGTCCTGCCCGCGACCGCCGCGCGCGCCGACCCGCCGCTGCCGTGCCCCCGCATCGAGGGGGTGTGCGTCTGGATGGGCAAGGCCGGGCGCGGCGAGCTGTGGATCCTGCACGAGGCCCGGCACGCCCTCCTCCCGCCCGTGCTCAGCGCGCAGAACCAGACCGGCTCCCCGTGGTGCTTCTTCGAGCAGCCGATCTACAAGGGCAGGACCCGCACAGTGGCCGCGGGGGAGACCGTGCACCGCCTCGGCTTCCACAGCGCCTCCGCCCGCCCGGGCGCCTGCGGCGTGGCCCTGTAGCCGCCATTTGCCGCCAGGGCCGTCGTTTCCACACGACGGCCCCAGCCTGATCATCAACGGCCCCGACCAGGACTTTTACGGAAGACGCGCCACTCCCCTCAGTACTCGGACAATTACCAAAAGTGACCTTAGGGTGTTGTCAGTGGGCCAGGAGCCCCTCAGCGAGGGAGAGGATCAGCATGGCGCGGGAACCGAGAATAGACGTCGAGATCGCGGCCAAGGACGCGGCGTCCGGCCTGAAACCGGACCTGGCACAGCGGGTCGCCGACGCGCTCGGGCGGCAGGGGGTGTGGTTCGCCGCTCCGCCCGTCCGCGAGGGTCAGGCGCCCAGGCCCGACCACGTCTGGGAGCTGGTCGGGGACCGCCCGCACCTGGGATACACGGCCACCGGCCGGGCCAACGTCTACCTGGCCGAGGGCCACGCGGCGCTGACCAGGCCGCTGATCTTCGCCGACGGCTTCAACTACGGGCCGAGCGACCTGGACGGGCTGTGGCGGCACATCAACGCGCCCTACGACAAGGACAAGCCCGGCTTCTTCGACCAACTGCGCTCGATGGGCATCGACGTCGTGCTGCTGGGCTTCGACCAGCGACAGACCTACATCCAGGCCAACGCGGCCGTGGCGGTGAGCTGCGTCCAGCGCGTCATCGCGGAGCGGCAGAGCGACAACCCGCTGGTCGTCGGCGGCGTCAGCATGGGCGGCATGATCACCCGCTACGCGCTGGCCCGCATGGAGAGCGACCGTATCGACCACCAGACCGACAAATACTTCTCTCTCGACACTCCGCACCTGGGCGCCTGGATCCCGCTGGTCCTACAGCAGCTCGCCTACCTGCACGAGTCGCTCCAGCAGCGCTCCGACGGGCCGGGACAGGCCGAGCTGATCCGCAGCCCGGCCGCGCAGCAGCTCCTGTGGGCCTGGGTGGAGAACGAGCACTACTCGGGTCCGGTGACCACGGCCAGCACGCTGCGTGCGGACTTCCTGGACGACCTGCGCGGGGTCGGCTGGTTCCCGATGCGCCCGTACAAGCTGGGCCTGGCCAACGGCACCGGCAACGGCACGGGGCTCGACCTGCCGCCCGGCGCGCCGGTCTTCGACCTCGAGGTCGACCCGTTCCAGCTCGTCGCCCGCATCCAGCCGGACCTGGGCGAGCTGCAGAACGTCGGCAGCATCCGCTTCGGCGCGCCCGTGTGGTCGAGCGCCACCTCTCACGTGCCCGCGTTCGACGGCGCGCCCGGTGGCACGCTGGACTCGTGGGGCCGGATCGCCGACGCGATGGGCCTGCCCATCGAGGACCGGTTCCGCAGCAGCTCCTTCGTGCCCGCGGTCAGCGCCATCGCGCTGGCCAGGGACCCGTTCCAGTGGCAGTCGGAGCTCTATCTCGACCTGCGGGACCTGCCGAAGGACGAGACGTTCCTGGACGCGTTCTGCTGTGACGGGCGCAACTCCGCGCATGGCACCGTCACCAAGGCTCTGGCCGGATGGTTCCTGGAGCAGCTCGCCGGGTGGTGACGCCGCCCGCCGACCGACGATCAGGTGCCGGCCCGCGCGTGCGAGCCGGCACCTGGCATGTCAGCGCTCGTCCCGGTAGAGGCACAGGAGCTGGTCGCGGGTGGCGTTCTTGTCACGGAAGGCGATGACGGCGGGGCTCTCGCCGCTGTAGTGGTCGGGCAGCCGCTCGTCGGCGCTCCACTTCGTGCCGTCGAAGCTGGTCCACCACAGGCTCCGGTCGAGGGCGCCGCGGTGCACGCAGTAGAGCCGGTCCTTGTAGACGGCCAGCGCCGGGCCCTCCGAGGAGAAGTGCTTGGGGAGCTGCCGGCCGGGGGTCCACTCGGAGCCGTCCCAGCGGGTCCACCACAGGCAGGTGTCCTCGCCGTCGCCGCGGTAGACGCAGTAGAGGTGCCCCCCGTACGTCGCCAGCGCCGGGCTGGAGCGGCTGGCGTGGTCCGGGAACCGCTGGTCGGGGCTCCAGGCCGTGCCGTCCCAGCGGGTCCACCACAGCCATGAGTCGGCGTGGCCGCGGTGCACGCAGTAGAGCCGCCCGTCATAGGCGGCCAGAGCCGGCGCCGCGCCGCTGGAGTGCCGGGGCAGGCGGGCGTCCGGGGTCCACTTCACGCCGTTCCAGCGGGTCCACCACAGCGAGCCGTCGTCGCCGGTGCCGGCGTGCACGCAGTAGAGATGCCCGTCGTACGCGGCCACCGCCGGACCGTGGGAGCCGAAGTGCCTGGGAAGCTTGCGCTCCCCGCTCCACCCCTCGTCGGCGTCGTAGACGGTCCACCACAGGCCGATGTCGTCGTCGCTGCCGCGGTGGGCGAGGTAGAGCCGGTCCCGGTATTCCGCGACGGCCGGGCTCGACACGTTGATGTGGTCGACGAACCGCTGGTCCGCGCTCCACCCCTCGCCAGGTTCGTAGACCGACCAGTGCAGCTGGGATTCGGCCTGGGGCGCGCCGGCCTCGCGGGCCGGGACGAGCATCGCGGGCGCGACCCAGGGCGAGACCAGCTTGACGCCGTACGGCTTGGCGATCGAGGCGATCCAGCCGGCCTTGGCCCGCACCGACCCCTCGACGATCGGGCCGAGCCAGGTGCCCAGCACGGCGCCGGCGGTCTCCCCGATGAGCTGGGCGAGCTTGCCGGCCCCCAGGGCCGCGGCCTCGTTCAGGTGGATCTCGAACCCCCACCACCTGGCGACCGGCCACGCCTCGGCCTGGTGCTCGTGCAACTCCTTCTGGAGCCGGCGTACGCGGTCCAGGCCCCGGGAGTCGAGCTCGGCGATCTGACGCTCGCTCTCCCGTCTGGCCACCAGCCACTCCGACTCGGCGGCCGCACGGGTCGCGAGGTCGTCGGCGCCCTCCAGCAGCTCGGTCTCGACGGCGGCGTCGACCGCGGCGCTGGCCGCCGGGTCGTCCTGGGCGTGCAGCAGCACGTCCTCGTCGGCCAGCGTGGTCTCCGTATTGTCGGTCCGGGTCTCGTCAGTCATTTCCAGCCCCCCTGGAGTGCCGCACGATCCCGCCCAGGGCAGGACCGTACGATGCGGACACGTACGAACCTGGCCATAGTAACCTTGAGTAGTTGACCGGCTACTTCTGGGTCATCGCTTCCTGGCGGCACCCGCCATCAGGTAGGCGGGCAGGCCCTGATCGCCGATCAGGCCGGGCACGTCCGGCCGCCACTCGGACACGTGTACGAGCCCGGGCTGGACCAGCTCGAAGTCGCCGAAGAACGCGCTGATCTCCGCCATGGTCCGGCCCGTCGCCCCGCCGGTGGAGGAGCCGCGGTAGACGTCACGCACCTTCTCCTCCGCCTGCTCCTCGCCGATGCCCTCGACGGCGTGGGTGAGCACGAGATAGCTGCCGGGCGCCACGGCGTCGCGCAGCACCTTGACCATGCCGGCCGGGTCGTCGGCGTCCTGGACGAAGTGCAGGATCGACACCAGCAGCACGGCGACGGGCTCGTCCAGGTCGAGGAAGTCCGTGACCTCGGGTGTGGTCAGGAGCTCGGCCGGCCGCAGCAGGTCGGCCAGCACGAAGACGACCTTCCCCTCCTCCTCCAGCAGCGCGCGGGCGTGGGAGGCGACGACCGGATCGTGGTCGACGTAGACCACCTTGGCGTCGGGGGCCACGTCCCGGACGACCTCGTGCACGTTGCCCCCGGTGGGCAGGCCGCTGCCCAGGTCGAGGAACTGCCGCACGCCCGCCGCCGCCAACTGGCGCACGGCGCGCTGCAGGAAGGCACGATTGGCCCTGGCCAGCGGCACGGCCGCGGGAATGTGTGCGGCGATCTGGTCGACCGCCGCCCGGTCCACGGCGAGATTGTCCTTCCCGCCGAGCATGTAGTCGTACATCCGAGCGAGATTTGGCGTACTGGGGTCGAAGGCCACAGGGCGATCGTAGGGCTGTCGGGTTTTCCGATCTCTAGTTACCGTGCGATTTATGGATTCATTTGACAATTACCCGTTCATGTCCGGACCGCGGGGCGTGCCCGCCGGTACGTACGACACCCGCCGCGACCGGGAGCCGCTCGGAAAGGTACGCCTGCCCAGCGGCGACACGGCCTACCTGACCACGACGTACGAGGACGCGATCACCGTGCTGAGCGACCCGCGTTTCAGCCGCGAACTGGGTTATCCGGACGCGCCGCGGATGTTCGGGGGATTCACCGTCGCCGAGGCCCCGGGAATTCTCACCAGCATGGATCCGCCGGAGCACACTCGGTTACGCCGGCTGCTTTCCGGGGTCTTCATGCCACGGCAGGTCAACGGCTGGCGGCCCCGGTTGCGCGCGCTCACCGGTGAACTGATCGACGCGCTTCCCGAGGAATTCGATTTTCTGCACGATTTCGCCTTTCCGCTGCCGGTGCAGGTGGTCTGCGACATCATGGGCGTGCCCGGGATCGATGCCGCCCGCGTACGGGTCTGGTCGGATGCCATGTTGTCCACCTCCGGCCTGTCGGAGGAGGCGAAGCTGGCCGCGGCCATGGAGTTCCACGCGTACATGGCGGAGGTGGTCGCGGCGCACCGGGCCGATCCCGGCGACGGGCTGCTGGCCTCGATGATCCACGCCCGTGACGGCGAGGACCGGCTGACCGAGCAGGAGCTCGTCAGCAACGCGCTCGGCCTGTTCCTGGCCGGGCACGAGACGACCGGCTCGGTGCTGGCCCGCTCGATCGTCCGGCTGCTCGACCCGCGTGACGCCTACGACCGGCTGGCCACCAAGCCGGATCTGGTGCCGGGCACCGTGGAGGAGCTGCTCCGGCTGGAGCAGCCGGGGGACAGCCCGCTGATCCGGGTGGCCACCGAGGACGTCGAGCTGCCCTCGGGCACGGTACGCAAGGGCGAAGGCGTGATCGCCTCCTTCGCCGGGGCCAACTTCGACCCGTCGGTCTTCCCGGACCCCCACGCGGTTGACCTGAGCCGGGAGGCGACGCACCTGGCGTTCGGCCGGGGCCCGCACTACTGCCTGGGCGCGAACCTGGCCAGGATGGAGCTGCAGGAGATCCTCGGCGTGCTGGTGCGCCGTCTCCCCGGCCTGGAGCTCGCGCGGCCGGCCGAGGAGGTGGAGTGGACGGTGGGCAGCATCATGGTCCGCCCGGTCCGGGTGCCCGTCCGCAAGCGGGGGCGGTGGCACTCATGAGCCGTCGCGCCTCCTGCGGGCGGCCTGGGCACCGGTCAGCCCGGCCGCGAACCGGTCCAGAACGCGGGCCCGCTACCAAGCCACCTCCAGGGAGCTCAGGCCGTACAGGACGCTGAACGAGCGGAACCGCGGCTCGCCGGACACCCGCAACCCGGGGAAGCGCCGCAGCAGCGCGGGGAAGGCGATGCGCAGCTCCATGCGGGCCAGCGGGGCGCCCAGGCAGTGGTGTACGCCGTGGCCGAAGGCGACATGGCCGGGCGCGCCGCGTTCGAGGTCGAGGGTGTCCGCGTCGGCCATGAAGCCCGGGTCGCGGTTGGCGGCGGGCAGGGTGCAGATCACCAGCTCCCCCGCCTCGATGACCTGGCCGCCGATCTCCACCTCGGCGGTCGTGATCTTCGTGGTGCCGGAGTTCACGATGCTGAGCCAGCGCAGCAGCTCCTCGACGGCGGCGTCGACGCGCTCGGGTTCGTTCCTGAGCAGTTCGAGCTGGCCGGGGTGGCGGAGGAGGGCGAGCGTGCCCAGGGAGAGCATGTTCGAGGTGGTCTCGTGCCCGGCGAACAGCAGCAGGCCGCCGATGCCGACCAGCTCGTCGGTGGTCAGGTCGCCGCCGTGCTCGCGTACGAGCATGCCGAGCAGCTCCTCGCCCGGGTCCGCCTGGATGCGGGCGACCAGCTCCTCCATGTACGCGCGCTGCTCGAACTGGGCCTTCAGCCGCTCCTCGCCGGGCACCGTCATGTCCAGCATCCGGTTGGTACGGAGCTGGAAACCGTCCCGATCCTCGTACGGGACGCCGAGCAGCTCGCAGATGACCAGCGACGGCACCGGCAGCGCGAACGACGGCACCAGGTCGGCGGGCGATCCCGCGGCCTCCATGGCGTCCAGGTGGTCCTCGACGATGCGCTCGACCCGCGGCTCCAGCCTGCGCATCCGCCGGAGGGTGAACTCGGCGGCCAGCATCTTGCGCAGCCGTGTGTGCTCGGGCGGGTCGAGGCCGAGCAGGTTGCCCGCGCGTGCCTTGGCGAGCTGCTCCTCGGTCATCTTCGGCGTCCCGGGAAGCCGGGCGATGCCCTGCGGCGCCACCTGGAACCGCTCCGCGTCGCCCAGCACCTCGCGCACGTCCGCATAGCGGGTCACGAGCCAGGCGGGGTCGCCGTGTGCCGTGGTGACCCGTTTGACCCGTTCCTCGTCCCGTGCCGCCGCCAGCTCGGGCGCCGGGTCGAAGCCCACCCGCCGCATGTGCAGCGGCATCGTCGTGGACTCGCTCATGCCACTCCCCTGGAATGATCGCCGTTGTGGAGTAAAACCGTAACAATCACGGACCTCCACCCTTTGGCGGGGTGATTCCACGCCGTTGGACCGGATCATAGAGGGCGGGACGCGGATGGTGCCGCGGATCTCCACGGCCGCGGTGCCGCCGTGGCGGGAGCCCCATGCTCCTCAAGCGTATTGAAGGTCCGCGGTGGCGATCTTCCCGTCGGATACGGTGAAGTCGTAATGGGCGCGCCACCCGGACGAACCGGCGGGGGCCCAGTGAACCAGCAGCCGCTGGCCGTCGGCCCGCCGCCGGTCGGCCGACAGGACCCGCAGCGTGCCGCCGATGACCTCGCCATCGGCCCAGGTACGGATGGCATCGTGACCGGTGATGGTCCGCTGTACGTCGATGATCTCGCCGTTCTCGGCGAACGAGTTCACCAGAGCGTCAAGATCCTTCCTGTTCACGGCATCCACGTAGGCCCGCGCCTCGGCTATGACGTCGGCCGCTCTACCGGATTCGGCCGCTCCAGCGGACTCGACGGGGCCCGGCGGCGGGTCACCGGCGCAGCCCGCGGTCGCCAGTGCGAGGGTCAGGGCAGCGACGACAGCCCGTAGCACGTCTCGTCCGCGGTTGCGGTGACGTCGAGAAGCCGGGCCGCTGACCGGTCGATGCCCGCCGCTCTCGGGTCGCCGGTGAAATACGTGACCTGCGGCCGCCATGGATGGACGACGGCGGGTGCGAAGTGCACTCATGCTCGAAAGGATCTCCGGCATGCCTCATGGTCGTCCAATGCGCGTTGGCATAACCAATGGCTATGGGCACCTCGCCGTTCCCGCCGTCCCGCGACAACCCGCCCATGCCGACCAGGTAACCGATCACGGCAACGGACACCAGCACGACGAACGCCGCAACAACCCCCGACAAGCTCCAACCTCCGGATTTGGACATTCGGAGCGTATCGGCGTCCACGCAACCGCCGGAGACCGGCTACCTGGGTCTTTCGGGCCTGACCGAAACACCTTTCTTGAGCGATCGCACTTCGCCGACCATGGACGCGTCAGCAGTTCGTACGCGATGGAGACGGAATGCCCGGCAGGAAGCAGCACGAGGCGGTCAGCGCCACTCCCGGCTCGCCGCCCGCGTCCGCGACCCGCAGCCGCCTTGTGTCGCACGTGACGCTCGCGGGGGCGGCATGCCTGATGTTCCTGGCCGGGTGTACGGCGGAGCGTGAGCCGCCGCTGGACACGAGCTTCCGCCTCACCGGGCGGCCCCTGGTTCTCCCCCTCGACTCCTACCAGGCCTCCCCAGCGGATCAGGCCCTCGTCGAGCAGGCCCATGCCGAGCTTTTTCGCAGGTGCATGGCGGGAATGGGCTTCGCGGTGCCCTCGCGGAGCTCCGTCGGGCCGGTCGCCTTCGATCCCCACCGCGAGCGTTACCTGCTCGCCGACGAGCAGGCCGCGCGAACCCGCGGCTATCACCCGCCGGCGGCACTGCGGACCGCGGCAGGGCGAGGCGTCAGCGACGCACAGACCACCAGCCCGGGCTACGCCGCCGCGGCCAACGGCACAGGACGCGCCGGCGGCGGCCGTGACGCCGCCGTCCCTCCGGGTGGGTGCGCGGGAGACGCTTACGCCAAGCTCACTCCTTCGAGCGTCACCGAGGCCATGGAACGGGTCGCCGCGCTGAGGGACTGGAGCTGGGACCGCTCGCAGCACGACAGCCGGGTGGTCGCCGCCTTCACGGCATGGTCGTCCTGCATGGCCGCACTGGGGTACGACTATCCAACGCCGAGAGCGGCCAACAACGACGTCGCGTTCAAAACCGGTGAGCCGACCCCCCGCGAGATCGCCACCGCCGTCGCCGACGTCCGATGCAAGCGGCGGACGAAGGTCGTCGAGACCTGGGCGGCCGTCGAAGCGGCGTACCAGAACCAGGCGATCGCCGAGCATCGCGCGGACCTGCAGAAAACGAAGAACGTGGTCGCGGCCCAGGTGGCCGCCGCCCGAATGGTCGTGCGGGGGAGATGACGCCACCCCTGTCCACCGCTGTTCCGGATCGGGGTCTTCCCGCTCCGGCCCTCACAAACGGAAGGCATCCATCACATGAACCGTGTCCTGCGCTCTGTCGCCGCCCTGGCCGTGCTCAGCGCCGCCGCCACGCTCACGACCACCACGTCGGCCTCGGCGGCGGCCTGCACCGACACTATCTGCGTATATGAGGGCGCGTGGGGAGCCGGTACGGTCGCCGGCTTCACCACCGCCGACAACAACTTCTCGAACAACAGATTTCTCGACGGAAGCGCCGTCAACGACCGCATCTCGTCCATCAGCATGACCGGCGGCGGTCAGGCGCTGTTCTACACCGACTCCTTCTGGCGCGGCAACGCGGCCCGGATCAACGGCAACGGCCGCGTGCAGAGTGCCGCCTGGGACAACGCGTTCAGCTCCTTCCGGTTCGTCGCCTTCGGGGACTAGGGCTAACGGTTGCCGGTCGCGGACGAGCGACCGCGACCGGCTCCGGACGTCCTTCTCCCGCACCCGTCGAGGCGGAAGGGGATCGCTCCGGGTGGCCTCCCGTCTGGGTGCTGGAGGTGAGGCGGTCGGCCCGGTGGTGCCACCGCCTGGCTCCGCTCATGAATAACGGGAAACCACTCGTACACGCTCAAGCTCGTGCCTACTCTGGTCTCCACAATCGGTCGTGGAGGAACGCGTTCCCATGGGCAGAGCTCGCCGGAACAAGCGCACGTCGGCCGGCCGCGACGCCGTGACCCCGCAACAGGCGGGCGCCGAAACGTCCGATCCCGCCCGGCCGAAAGGGCTGCTGGCGTGGCTGGCGGGGATCGCCGGCGCCGTGATTCTGGCCGCGTTCGGCACCATGTTCACTGAGTGGTACAACGCGGACGGCTCCGACACGCTCGAGCGGGTACGCGACGCCCCCCCGATCACCGTCGGCCACGTGGCCGTCGATTACTCCGAGCGCGATACGGTCCTGCGCGAACCGGTGACCGACCCCGGGGACCGGGCGGTCATGCTGGCCGCCAATGCGGGCAAGCGGCGTGACGCGGTGCTGGCGCGCCACCGGATGTCCCTGATCGACAGCATGGATGTCACCGTCGCGCTGACCGGGAGCCGCAGCAGCCTGCGCATCGTGGACATCGAGCCGCGGGTCCTCGGCCGCGGGCCGGTGTCGGAGGGCGCCCGCCTGATCGCCATCACCGGCGGCGGCGAGGTGGACACCGTTGAGATGGCCGCCGACCTCGACCGCCCCGCGCCCCGGTTCACGACCGACGGGGACACCGCGTACTTCCGGAAGAAGCAGATCGACCTGAAACGGGACGAGCGGATCACGCTCAGCCTGAGCTTCACCGGCAAGAAGGCATACTACGAATTCGACCTCCTGGTCACGGTGCTCGCGGACGACCGTACTGAAGAGGTCGTGATCAAAGGGCCGGACGGAGGGCCGTTCCGGTTGACCGGCGAGGCCGCCCGTTACCGGGCCTACTACCGGGAGACGCCGCAGGGAGGATGGCGGCCGGTCTCCTGCAAGGGACGCCAGAGGTGCTGATCACCCGTTGGCTCCGAGCCCTGACAACGCTCTCGGTGGCTGCCGCGGTCACGGTCGCCGACGACCCGCGGCCTTCGCTGGAACTCATCGGGTGGAAGGCGGCGTGGTCGGTCCCCGCCGGGGATACGGCCTCGCTCTCCTCCCTGTCCGGCGAGGACCTGATCACGGCGACGCCGGAGGGGACCGTGATCGTACGCGATCACCGCACCGGCACGATCCGGCGCACCTTCCCCACCGCCGCCACGTCCCCCGTCCGTGTCTCGGCCACGGCCGGGATCCTCTTCGTCACAGAGTCGGTGAAGGGAGCGAGCACCTGGGTCGTGCACGCATACGACCTCGCCTCCGGCAACCCGTTGTGGCGGCATGCGGTGCCCGCGTCGGAGGGCGGCGGTCTCCCGCAGATCGAGGTGATCGAGCGCGGCGTCGTCCTCTACCAGCGGAGATCCGGGCTGCTCTCGCTCGACGCGCGAACAGGTGGCGTCCAGGCGCGTGCCGCCGACCTGCCGGGCTGCGACGTGGTGATCAGCGGCACATCCCGGTCTGTGATGCTCCTGACCCGCTGTGAGCACGGCCGCATGCGGCTCGCCTCCTTGGATGCGCGCACGCTGCGGAGTAACTGGACACGCCCGATCACCACCCAGCACACCACGGCGGACGACGGCGTGCGGTTCGGGTACGGGCAGGCGCCGGAGGGCTTCGTCATCGCGGAGGTGTACGACGAGCGGTTCCTCTTCACCGAGGACGGCACACCGCTGCCCATCTCTCGCCTGCCCGCCGGTGACGGCCGCTGGAGCCCGCCGCTGGAGGTCGGCGATCACCCCGACGCCGAGGACCCCTCCGGGTTCGACTGGAACAACGCGTGGCCGCTGCCCGGTTACCTCATCACGCGTGATCAAAACACCGGGCGCCTCGGCGCGTTCCCCCTCGACAGGCCGCTCACCCACGTCACCAATCTCGTGGGGGCGACCTCGCACCTGGCCTTCCTCCACAGTGACGCCCAGGTCACCGCGTTCCGTCCGGTCTACGGACGTCCCACCGGCCCCGCAGCGCTCGGTGGCGTCCCGCCGGGCGATTGGCCGGACGCGTGCTCGCTGCTCACCCCGCGCGACGTCGGCCCCGGCGACCGCGTCGTTCCCGGGAACAGGTCCCTGGGCGACCTCACGCTGCCCCGGCCCGTGACCTGCGACTGGGTGCCGCCCGAGGACGACGGCGGCGATGTCGTCTCACTCTCCGTGAGTTGGGTGTCCCCGGACGCCGGCGCCCTCTTCGCTGCCGCGGTCGGGCAGACCAAGCCTCACGAGAGCTTCGACTACGACCCCACGATCGAGGGCGACGGCATCTTCTCCTACACGGCCCACGGCCCCGGCGGGACCTTCGGGGCGACGCTCGTCAATGTGGGGCCGGTCATCGTCCGGCTGACGTCGCCGTCCCGGCTGCTCCAGCGCCTGACCGCGGTCCGGGTGCGTGACAACCTGATGGCCCGCTACCGGCCGGGGGAGCACGTCCGTCCTCCGGAGCGGACGGGCGGCTGGACCCACCTCGCCGACGGGAGCGCCAGTGCCGACCCGGTGGTGGACGGCGGTGTCGTGTACGCCGGCGCCGACGACGGGCTGTACGCTCTGGACGCCGTCGACGGCCGAGCACGATGGAGATCCTGGCCCGCCAATCCCATGCTGGTGGACGGCATGCTCTACGGCGCGAGGAGCGACGGAGTGGCGGCCATCGACGCCGCCACCGGCCGGATGTGGTGGAACCGCGACTTCGACGCCGGAGACATCGTCATCAAGGACGGCGGCGTATACGCGGGCGTCGGCTTCACCCACGTCATCGCGCTGGACGCCGCCACCGGCAAGCGGCAATGGCGCTTCCGCGTCCCCGGCCACTTGGGCAACGTGGTCGTGGCCGCCGGCACCGTCTACGTGAGCAGCCAGGAAGGTCATGTGGGCAACGAGCAAGGCCTGCTGTCCGCCCTCGACGCCAGGACAGGTGCCCTCCGCTGGCGCTCTCGTCTGGGCGCCGCCAACTTCACCCCGGCCGGTTACCTCACCGCGACCGGCGAGGCCGTCTTCGCGGTCACCGGCACGAAGGTGTCCGCGCTCGACCCCGCCACCGGGAAGGCGCGATGGCGCGCCCGCTTCGGCCACATCATCCGGTACGACCCCATCGTGATCGCTGACACCGTCTACCTCAGCGACCTCGCCGGGCGCACGTACGCGTTGAACACCGCCTCCGGAAAGAAGCGATGGCGGCTCACCACCGCAGGCGACAGCGGCCTCTGGAGCGTCGCCGAGTCACGAGGGAAGGTCTACGTCGGCGGCCGTGACCTGCACGCCCTCGACCCCGAAACCGGGCAAGAAAGGTGGAGCAGGCCGCTCACCGCCAAGGTGTCGGTCCACGAAGACACCGTCTTCGCCCAGGATGAGAGCGGCACGCTGCACGCGCTGGACGCTGCCACCGGCGCGTCCCGCTGGCGCTTCCAGACCGGTAGCAGGTTCCAGTCCCAGCCGGTCGTGGCCGGCGGCCTTGTCTACGTCGGCAGCTCGAACGGCAATCTGTACGCGCTGCGCGCCACGGACGGGCTCCCCGGGCCGAACCCGGCGGAGCTTGACCGACGCACCCGGTGACTACGGTTCGTTCGGCGCGAATCGCCGGTGAGCTACGTGGTATGGCGGAGGAAGCCCGCGCGCGGGGCAAGCACCTTGCCGCCACCCGCGAGTCAGCCACCCGGCTCGCACTGCCGGAAGCCTGCCCGCCGCTGACGAGATCACCCATGATCTTCCCACATGGCGTGGCTCTCCGGTCGCTTCCTACCCGGTCGGTCTTGCCCGGCGGTCACCGCGACGGTGCCGAGAATGCCGCGGCAGTCGACCAGGCCCAGCTGGCGGGAGTCCTGTGAGCGTGTGTTGTCCCCGGCCACCGCGACATGCCCCGCCGGCACATGTGACACGTCCGGCAGCGCCGGGACGAGCCAGTCCGGCAGCGGGTCGCCGGCGATCGCGACGATCCGCTTGATCCGGTGCGGCAGTTGCTCGTCCGCGACCCGGAACACGACCACCTCGCCGCGCCTGGGCTCTCGGCGCAGCCGCCGCGCGAGCAAGCGCTGGCCGTCTCGCAGGGTGGGCGACATGCTGTTGCCCCGCACGATCACCCTGATCCACCCGATCATCGCACCCTCGCATCCTGGTAGCTGCCGGCCTGGAGGCGGAAGAGCCGGGCGTACTCGCCGCCCGCGTCCATCAGCTCGTCGTGACTGCCCTGCTCGGCGATCCGGCCGTCGACGAGCGTGACGATCAGTTCGGCGCCACGCAGCGCGGACATCCGGTGGGAGATCAGCAGCCGGGTACGACCCTTCGCGTGCCGGCGTAGGGTGCTGTGCACGCGCTGCTCACCTTCGGCGTCCAGCCCCGAGGTCGGCTCGTCGAGCACGATCAGCTCGGCGTCGGTGCGCATCAGGCAGCGGGCCAGGGCCACTCGCTGCCACTGCCCGCCGGACAGCGTCACGCCTGCCCGCTCGCCGTCGTCCGTGTGCGTCCTGGACAGCACCGTGTCATAGCCGTTGGGCAGTGCCGCCACCGTGTCGTCGGCACGTGCCGCCCGTGCGGCAGCGACGATCCGTGACCGGTCGTCGAGGTGCGGGACTTGCCCGATGCCGATGTTCTCGGCCGCGGTCAGGTCGTAGGTCATGAACTCCTGGAACACCACACCGATCCGCGCGCGCAGTGCCGCGACGTCCAGCTCGCGGATGTCCACGCCTCCCCAGGTGATCGTGCCGCGCTGCGGGTCGTAGAACCGGCACAGCAGTTTCACCAACGTGCTCTTGCCCGCGCCGTTGACGCCGACGAGTCCCACGGCGGAGGCGGCGGGGATGGTCAGGTTCACCCCACGCAGCACCCAGGAACCATCCTCGCTGTATCGGAACCAGACGTCCCGCAGCTCGATGGTCGCCGGCGGAGGTGGCGTGCCCGTGCCCGCCGGCAGGTCGTCGCCGGTGTCGAGGACGTCGAGGTAGTGCCCGAACAGCCGCACCGCGCGGCCGGCCTCACCGAGTTGGAGCACCACGGCGGACAGCCCGGTCTGCACGCCGGCCACCGCACCGAGGAATAGCACCAGGTCGCCGACCGGCGAGCCTCCGGTGACGACGTTCGTGGCGACGACGACCGTGCCTACCCCGGTGACGGCGGCGCCGAGCAGCGCGAGCCCGCTCTGCACCAGCACGCCCCGGCGTGCCGCGGACAGCCGTGCGTGCGAGACCGTTGCCAGCGAGTCGATCATCCTGGTGTGCAGCAGCGTGCCGAGGCCGAACAGCCGGATCTCCTTGGCGGCACGCACATCGGTGAGCAGTGCGCGGTAGAACAGGCGGCGCCGGTCGGTGGCCACCCACGCCTCCTCGCCGGCCGCCTCGCGCCGCGCGGTCGCCAGCCTGGCGAGCACGGCGGTCACCATCGATGCGAGCAGCAGCAGGGTCATCGGCGGCCACACCACCAGCAGCGCACCGGCGAAGCTGGTGAGCAGTACCACTGAGCGGACCAGCTCCTGCGCGAACTGCGAGACCGTGCCGGGCGCTTCCTGCGCGGCCTGCTCGGCGAGCCGCAGCCGGTCGTGGAACGCGGGATCCTCGATGTGCCGCAGTCCCGGTAGAGTGGCGACCCGCTGGAACAGCCGGCTCTCCACGGTCATTGTGACCCGGTGCCGGACCACTTCGCTGAGGTGCCCGACGAGGTAGAGCAGCGCGATGGCGAGCCCGCCGGCGATCGCCGAAGCGATGGCGAGGAACATCGCCCGGCCCGTACCCGCCACGCCCGCAGTGAGCTCGTTGACCAGCAGCATCGTCAGCCATGCCCCGCTCGCGGGCGCGGCGGCCGCGAGCACGGTGAGCGCCAGGGCGGTTGTGGCGGTCATCGGTGCCGACCGGAAGGGCAGCGTGAGCGCCGCCATGCCCGTGCGGGCGGCGGATCGGGTCATGCCACCTTCGCCGGGGCGGTGGTGGCGTCCGCGAAGTCGTCGAGCCGGGTGCCGGACGCGGTCACCACGCCGCTGTGCGTGTGCAGCAGCGTCGGAAACGCGACAACCTCGAACGCGGTCAGCGCGGGGTCGTCGATGCCGATGACCGTGACCCGGCCGAGGACACCGAGCTTGGCGGCCAGCCGCGCGGTGGCGTCGGGGGCGTCCGGGTCACCCTGCACTATGGATACGAACCGGGCCGCCGGCGGGGCGGTGACGAGCGCGTCGGACAGCATCCGGCACGGGCCACAGCCGACCTGGAGGAACCCGACTTGGACTGGGCCGTCGAGGTCGGCCTCGGTGATCGTGGCGCCGTCGGTGTCGGTGACCGAGAACGGGCGGATGACCGTTCCGGGCCTCGGCACCTGCGTGTTGTGGGCGTGGGCGCCGCCGTGCTGCTGCAGTTCGCGGATCCTGGCGACCAGCGCGAACGTGAACAGCAGGTGCACCGCAACCACGACGGCGACCAGGACGACCGCGGTGGTGAGCAGGATCAACGGTTCCTCCCGGCGGGAAAGAGGAGGAACGCGACATCCTCCCAGCGGGTCGTGAGTAGGCCGAGAAACGCTCCGGTGACCAGGGCGACCAGCATGGCCGGGGCGGACATGGGCACGCCACCGGCGAGCGCACCGGCGACGGCGACGGCGACCAGCAGGCCGTTGCGGACGAGGTGCCGCGGGCCGAGCAGGCCGCCGGTCGCGCCGAAGCACTGGCAGCGCACGGACTGCCTGGCGAGGACCGCACGGGCAATGCCAGCGCAGAACACGATGAGGAGCACGGCCGCGAGGGCGTAGCCGGGGAGCCGCGTGCCGGGGACGGCGAGCAGCACCACGGTGGCGGCCTCCCCCGCGACGACCGCGACGGCGGCCGGACCGGCGGGCAGCCACCGTGGTCCGATCGCCGCGACCGAGTCGTGGAACTCGGCGAACCCCTGCCGGGAACGCGTCTTCCCCACGACCGCCGTGCAGAAGACGATGCCGAGCAGCACGCGAGCGAGCAGGTCGAGCACGGCAACCTCCGGACGGATACGGTGGCCGGGGGACACGCGGTGGCCTCCCCGCCGACCGCTCCGGTCAGTGCGTGTTCAGCAGTTGGATGAGCGGGAGGTGCAGCTGCCGTAGCAGTCGAAGCGGTAGCCCTTCTTGCAGCACTGGCCGTGTTCCGGCACGCACGCACCGGCTTCCACTTTGGGCAACACCATCCCGACGAGCCGCTCACCCGCCTGCCGCACGAGTCGCTTCATTCCAACTCCTTCCGTGATCAACAACGCGGACGCCGACCAGGAGATCAGTCATCCCAGCGCCGCGGCCGCGGCAAGTGCCGCACCGTTCGGGATTGCTAGAATTCGAGGCTGTTGCGTCCCCCGGTGGTTGTTGACAAGGCTGCTGTAATTCCCGCGGAATATCGTTAGCGGACAGTCCACATCTTCTTGACGATGTGTCTACGACGCTGCAACCGCGCCATCCTCCAAGCTTGGGGCCGCCGACCGGGGCAGCCACACGGCGGCCGTTCCCGGCCTGCCGGCGATGGATGATGACCAGGCGTATCGGGCAATGGACCTGCTGGCGTCCGCGTCGGCGCGCACATGCGCGCGGAACTCGAAGGAACGGTTTGATGGCCGCCGAGAGCCCCGAGCACGCCATCGAAGTGCACCTGGACCGGCTGCTCGAAGAGCGCGGCATGACTCTGGTCGAGCTGGCCGACAAGGTCGGGATCACCAACGTGAACCTGTCGATACTCAAGAACAACCGCGCCAAGGCGATCCGGTTCACCACGCTGAGCAGGATCTGCGAGGTGCTCGACTGCCAGCCTGGCGACCTGCTGTCCTTCACCCCCGGATCAACCGCCTCCTAGCCTTCCCCCTGCCGCCCGCCTCGCCGCGGCGACCACCCCCCGAGGCCCGCTGTTCATCGACGGCGGCGACCCGGTCCGCGAACTACTCATCCCACGGACCTGAACCACCGCCCACCCGACCTGCCCAGAAAACCGCCGCCAGCCCAAAGATCTTGCTTGCAGCCTGCTAGCATTCCTGTATGGCAACGCTCTACATTCGCGATGTCCCAGAGCAGGTCGCCGAATCGTTGAAGGAACGCGCGGCAGAAGCCGGCATGTCGCTTTCCGCCTATGTCGCCAGAGAACTGACCGATATCGCAGCCCGGCCCACCAACACCGAGATCGTCCGACGGCTGAAGGCTCGGGACCGATCTGACGGGCCTTCGACCGCCGACATCCTTGAGGCCGTAGCGGAGGGCAGACGGTGATCGTCATTGACTCATCCGCGATGGTAGAAGCGCTTACCGGCCGTGAGGCGGACGTGGAGCTCATCGACGCCCTCCAAGCAAGCGTCCATGCCCCGCATCTGCTCGATGTGGAAGTTCTCTCAACGCTGCGAGGGCTCACGCTCGGCGGCAAGCTGAGCGCGACCGCCGCGGAAAACGCGCGGGCCGACTATCTCGGGCTCAACATCGCCCGCTACGAGGGCAAGGGAATCGCGGAGCGGGTTTGGGAGTTGCGACACAACCACACCGCCTACGACGCCTCCTATATCGCACTCGCCGAGGCGCTGGAAGCGCCCCTCTACACTTGCGATGGCAAACTCGTGGGCAGTGGGCACGATGCCGAAGTACAGGTGTTTCCGCGGAGCTAGCCTGGCTCAGCCCAGGGCGGCGCCGATTCCGGTCATGATCGGGATGGACAGGGCCGTGGTCAGCAGGATGGCGCCGCGGGCCAGGCGCCGGCCGGTGTCGTAGGTCACCGCGTAGACGTAGATGTTCTGGGCGGTGGGCAACGCGGCGAACAACGTGGCGGCCAGCAGCGCGCTCCCGTCGAGCCCCAGCGCGAAGCGCGCCGCCAGGTAGGCGACGGCCGGCTGGACGAACGCCTTGAGCCCGACCGCCAGGAGGACGTCCTTACCTGCGCCCTTCGGCCTCCCCGGTGCCTCCTTCTCGCCGGTGGCGTCCGGTGCCTCGGGGGCTCGGCGCTGGGAGCCGTACAGGCTGAGTCCGTACGCGAGCAGCGCCACGGGAACGGCCGCGCCGCCGAGCAACTCGATCGGGCGCATCACCATGACGGGCAGCGAGAAGCCGCTGAGCGCGAACGCCAGCCCGACCAGCGAGGCCACCGTGAGCGGATTCCGCAGCGGGATCAGCAACGCCTCCCGCACCGACCTGGCCCCCTGGTCGAGGATGAGGAAGGAGACCGGGGTGAGCACGAGTAACTGGAACAGCAGGATCGGCGCGACCAAGGCGCCGTCGCCGAGCACATAGATGGAGATGGGCACGCCGAGGTTGCCCGCGTTCACGTACGACGAGGCCAGCGCGCCGACCGTGGCCTCCCGCCGATCCCGCCGCCAGACCAGCCTGGCCACCAGGACGTACACGAGCTGGACGGCTACCACGGCGGCGATCTGGGTCAGGAGCACCGGTGAGAAGAGCGACGTCAGGTCCGCCCTGGACACGGTGGTGAACATCAGGGCGGGAGTCGCCACGAAGAACGCCAGCCGCGACAGCACGAGCTCGTCACTGGTACGCAACAACCCGCCCATGCCGACCAGGTAACCGATCACGGCAACGGACACCAGCGCGACGAACGCCGCAACAACCCCCGACAAGCTCCAACCTCCAAATTTGGACATTCGGAGCGTATCGGGCCACCAACGATCGCCAACGACCGCCCGGCCTACACGCTGTGGGCAGAGCCGCGCCGGGCCGGTCACACCGCCACAACACGGGGCGGCCGACATCTCATTGCCATGTGGATCGTGCCAAATCAGCAACCGACGGCTGATCGCCGGGTCCCTGATGCCAACTCGCCCCCTTTTCCCTCCTTCTCGGCCACCCCGACCCAGCGCAATACGTCCTGGAGCTCACGCAGGAAGCAATCGAGGCCACGACGGACCTTTTCATCGCGCACAAACTCTCAGGAGACGCTGACGACTGGGCGGTGGTCGCCCTACTTGCCACCCAAACCGAGATGCCCGACGTCGCGACCATGTTGAAGTCGGACCAGCTCACGCTCGAGCACATGGCTGGATACGATCAAGGCATCTGGGTGAACTACTTCGCTGTGACGGCGCACGAGGCCGACGTGAGCACGCTGCGCAGACTGGGATTCTTGCTGGCGAGCCGGCCCCTCTCCCCTGCCCTGCGGGCCTACGCGGCCCTGGCCCAGTCCGCCGACAAGGGCGCCGTACGCGAGATCTGACCTCGGGTCAGGCCCAGCCGGCCTCCCCGGCTGGGCCATGCCCGTGCAGCAGGAGTTGGATGGCGGCTCGCTGCCCTGAAGGGGGCGGGCAAATCCGTCAGCCGCTCGGCCCCGAACGCACGCAACAGCTCGTACTCGCGGTAGCGGGGCCGGTTGAGCGGGTCGGCGGAGGTCGCGGCGAGCAGGCCGTGCCGGGTACGCCCAGCGTCGTACAGCCGCCGGTCAGCCGAGCTGGGTCGGGTCGTGCACCGGGACGCACGGCTTGACAGGGCCCTCGATCACCGACGCCTTGAGCTGCGACTTGTACGGCCCCTTCGGGTTCTCGGTGAACTCCAGCGCCACGGTCTGCCCCTTCCCGACATAGCGGGGATCGATGAGGAAACCCTTCGGCCCCGGCCTGGCGACCTTGTAATGCGCGGACTTGCGCCACTCCTCCGGAGTGTCGTATCCGCCGCCGACGAGCGCGCCCCGGTCGTTCTGGCACTTCGTGTAGGGCTTGAGGTACGTGACGTCGGCGGTCACGCCCAGATCCTTGAGGTCCTGCTCCAGCTGGTCGGCGTCCCTGAACTCCTTGAGCTCCACCGTGATGGTGCCGTTGGCGTTCTCGCTCACCGCGTACGCCGGCTCAGGCCCGGTCAGCAGCGGCACCGCCACCGCCGCCACGGCCGCCAGTCCGGCCACCGCCGCCCCCGCGAGCAGGCGGCGGCCGACACGGCGGCTGCGTTCGTTCCGGGCGTTCATCTCGGTTTTGAGGTCCATCAGCAACTGCTCCTCGAATCTCATCGTGGGGTTCCTTCCATGACGAAGGGCAGGTCGCGGAGCGTCTTGCGGGCGCGGTGCAGCCTTACCATGGCGGTCCCCGGCCGGATTCCCAGCGCTACCGCCGCCTCCGACGGCGTGAGCTGCTCCAGAACCACCAGTTCCAGGACAGCGCGCTCTCCGTCGGGTAATCCGGCCATGGCCTCGAAGGCCGCCCTGGCGGGCTGTTCCGCGTCGATCTGCTCTTCCAGCCGGGACATGTCGTCGCCGTCGAGCGGACGCCGCCCGCTCACTCGATGGGTGAGCTGGGACTCCCGCAGCGCCCGCCGCCGCTCGGCCGACAGCGTGTTGCGCGCGACGCCGTACAGCCACGCGATCTCGCTGCCCTTGCCCGGGCGGTACGTGTGCGCCGAGTCGAAGACCGCGAGGAACACATCGGCCGCCAGGTCGGCGACCGTGTTTGGGTCGTCGACCCGGCGTGACAGGAAACGCGTGACAGCATCGATGTGCCGCCTGTAGAAGGCTTCGAACACCACGGGGTCGGTGGCGAGCTTCCCCCGTCTGAGACGCACCGGCCTTGCTCCCTTCGTCGATCTACACCCGTACTTGGTAAGAACCGGCTGAAGGCTTACAAACCAATGGTCAGGACATTCTGGCTGTCGATGGCGCCGCACCGAGATGCCAGAACACATCTCGGCTGGTAAACCGGTTTTGAGCGCGTCCACGGACCGCCGCGCTCGCGTCACCGGCACGGTCGGCGCCTCGAGTACGTGCGCTGCTCGGGGTGGGCTCCCGCCGGCCCACACTCCAGGCGGGCAACGGG
Source organism: Nonomuraea sp. B12E4 (assembly GCF_039871825.1). NCBI lineage: Bacteria > Bacillati > Actinomycetota > Actinomycetes > Streptosporangiales > Streptosporangiaceae > Nonomuraea > Nonomuraea sp. B12E4. The sequence continues at coordinate 60,696 of NZ_JBDPME010000023.1, forward strand.
CGAGGGCTTGCAAGGGCGCCCGATGCCCCGTTCGGGTTCTCAATACTTCGACGGTCGATATATAGTCGGATGCCATGGCGGGTATGACGGAGGCGACCTACTTCATCCTCGTCGCCTTGATGGAAAAGCCGCTCCACGGATACGGGATCATCAAACAGGCCCGGACCCAGTCGCTTGGCGACGTCGACCTCGCCGTCGGCACCTTGTACAGCGCGCTCGACCGGCTCTCCGAGACCGGCTGGGTGACTCTGGATCACGAGGAGACCGTCAACGGGCGTCTGCGGCGCTACTACCGGATCACCGATGAGGGCGTGTCCGCCGCCCGCGCTCACGCGGCCCGGCTGCAGCGCGCCGCCGCACTCGTCCTGCGGCCGAACGAGGTGACGAGCTGATGAGCCACGTTCTCGAACTACGGTACCGTCGCCTCCTGCGCGCCTACCCCAAGGACTACCGCGCCAAGCACGGCGAGGAGCTGATCGGCACGCTGATGGAGGCGGCCCGGCCGGGGGTGCACCGGCCGTCGGCCCGCGAGGCGCTGCACCTCCTCGCCGGCGGGTTCACCGCCCGTGTCCGGGCCACCCGCGCTTACGGTGTGCCGCCGTGGGCCGATGGCCTGCACCTCGGCGTGCTGATCGTGGCGGTTCTCACCTTTGCGCGACTTCCCGTCCTGCCGTACTTCATCTACCCGGTGTGGACGGCGCTCGGGATCGTCCTGATGGTGGCGCTCGTACGGGGATGGATGCGTGTCGCGGCTCCTCTTGCGGCGGTCGCCGCGGTGGCGACGAGCTGGCCCATGATCCCGGTGCTCGGCAGCCCGGTGCTCGCCCTCGGTCCGCTGTACGGTGACCTCGCGCCGGTCGCGCCCTACTGGGTGGTCGCGGCCGGGTCGGCGGTGCTGGCCGTTCGGCGGGTGGGGGCGGGCCCCACATCCGGGAAGGCCCGGTGGCGGGGCGTGACGATGCCCGCCCGGTCGTCTTGGTGGCTGCTCGTCCCGCTGGCCGGCTGGGCGCTGCAGCTCACGCAGGTGCCGACGTGGGAACCTGTCTGGGTCGTCGCTCGGTCCGGCGTCGAGGTGGTGGCCCTGCTACTGGTGCTGGCCGCCACACTGGCCGTCAGGGACGGCCGCTGGGCGCTGGCGGCCGCCGTCTACCTGCTTCCCGGCCTGGTCTACCTGGCCGAGAACCTGCTTGTGACCAGCGCCCGCGGCTTTCTGTACTGGGGTGTGCTCACCGCCCTCGTCGCGGCGTCCTTGGTCACCGCCCGTCGGGTGCACGCCAAGGCCTGACCTCCTTCCGCAGTGGGCGGTGGTCGGGGGCTCGTTTACAGTGTGCGCATGCGAGTTGTGGTGATTGGCGCCAGTGGGCATATCGGGACGTACCTCATTCCTCGGCTGGTCGACGGGGGGCATGACGTGGTGGCCGTGAGCCGGGGGAAGCGGGAGCCGTACAGCCCGCACGGGGCCTGGCAGCACGTCACGCACGTCACCGCCGATCGGGATGCCGAGGACGGCGACGGGACGTTCGGGCGGCGGATCGTCGAGCTTGAGGGCGATGTCGTCATCGACCTGATCTGCTTCCAGGAAGGTGCGGCCCGGCAGCTGGCCGAGGCGCTCGCCGGGCGGGTGCGGCACTTCCTGCACTGCGGGACCGTCTGGACGCACGGGCACAGCGCCGTCGTCCCGACCACCGAGGACCGCCCGAAGCGGCCCTTCGGTGAGTACGGGCTGCAGAAGGCCGCCATCGAGACCTACCTGCTGGAGAAGGCTCACCGGGACGGGTTCCCGGCCACGCTGATCCATCCGGGGCACATCACCGGGCCGGGATGGGTGCCGGTCAACCCGGCGGGGAACGTCAATCCCGCCGTCTTCCAGACGCTCGCCGACGGGGCCGAGTTGGCCCTGCCCAACTTCGGCATGGAGACCGTGCAGCACGTACACGCCGACGACGTCGCGCGATTGTTCGTGGACGCCATGAACAACCGGGCCGCCGCCCTGGGTGAGAGCTTCCACTCGGTGGCCACCACCGCCCTGACGTTGAGGGGGTACGCCGAGGCGGTGGCGGGCTGGTTCGGGCAGGAGGCGCGGCTGGCGTTCCTGCCCTGGGAGGAGTGGCGGGCCACGGTGTCCGAGAAGGACGCACAGGTCACGTACGACCACATCGCCCACAGCCCGCACTGCAGCATGGAGAAGGCCGAGCGGATGCTCGGGCACCGGCCCCGCTACACCTCGCTCGAGGCCATCTCCGAGGCGGTCGATCGGCTGCTCGAGGCGGGCACCATCACCCGGTGAGAGGCTGTTACCCGACCGTCAGCTGTGGCGCCCCGGCCTCCCCTCCGCGACCGGGCGGGGGGCGTTTCGTCATGTCCCGGCTCGGCGGAGCACGTTGTCCGGCCTGTCCAGCCATATCGACTGCCCATCCGGCGTGACGGTCATCCCGTACCTGTCCCTGCCGGGCTCACCCCACGACACCCACCGGAAATAGGCGTCGGTCACCTCGTCCCAGACGGGCCGGTCGCCGATCTGGAACACGGGCCACTGGCCGGGGTCGGGATCCCACACGGTCATGGCCCGCTCGTCGCCCCGGTCCGGGTTGAGGACCCACACCCGTACGAGGTCATCATCCTGCTCGGCGCTAACGTGCAGTCCAGTGAGCGCCGCGATCGTCAGCGCCGCTCCGGGCGGGGCTTCAGCGATGGTACGCGGATCCACCCGCGTGCTATGCCGGGCAGGCTCGACGTCAGGCTCGGGCGGGTACTCGACGCGCTGCGCCCGGATGGGCATGTACGAGGCGCTGCCACGGAACCGGCCGACCGCTGTCCCGTCGGCGCTGACGACCAGCCGTATCGCGCGACCACAGCCGACGCCCGTCTCGAACGGCGCCACGATCAACCCACCCGGGCGGCATTGTTCCACCCACGTGTACGGCACCCGATAGACGGAGCAGGTGACGTGCACCCGATCGTAGGGGGCGCCGTCGGGGTAGCCGGTCGCGCCGTCGCCGACGACGAGATGTGGCTCGTATCCGGCGACTGAGACGTTCTTCGCCGCCCGCTCGGAGATCGCCGCGTCTATCTCGACAGACGTCACCCGCTCCGCGCCGACCATGTGTGACAGCAGCGCAGCGGTCCACCCGGTTCCGGTGCCCACTTCGAGCACCCGGTGGCCTGGTTTCGTGGACAGCAGTTCGAGCAGTTCCGCGACCGTGTCCGGTGCCGAATTGGAAGACGTGTAGGCGCCGTCGCTGTCGAAGCCCCTGGTGCCGTCGTCGATCTGCGTAATGATCGGGTCCGTCGCGGTATTGACGGCTTCCCACCAGGCGTCGGGGTCGGAGCCGCGGTCGATGACGTACGCCTCGTCTCGGCAGCCCGGGGAGGCCAGGGCGACGTCCGGGATGAACAGGGCACGCGGTACGGCCCGCAACGCCGCCTCAATCGGGGGCAGGAGCGGGCCGACGCGGTCCTCGATGTCGGCGATGAACCGGCCGAGCCGGTCGTCATGGACGGTCACTTGCCACCCTTACCGCCCTTGTCGCCGGATTCGCGTTTGCCACCGCCCTGGGCGAGCCCGTCTCCTTGGTGGGGATCCCGCTTGGGGGTGACCTTCTTGTACTCGTGGGGTTTGCCTTCATGCTTGCCTTCGCTCTTGTCGCCTATTCACCCTCCCCTGTCACTTAAAGTGATGGTACAGCTACATCAGGGGCCGAGTAAGAGCAAGGAAGCAAGCTACACCGGCCAGGGAAGGCGATAACCTTGCACAGCTCGGCGAGATCGAGACACCTGGCCAGGTGGTCGGCGGGGCGTTCCGGGTTCCCTGCGCACTTCCGCGCTCGGCGCGTACCGTGGGCAGTGGTGATGGAACTGCTCTCCCGAGGTTGAACCATGTCGCGCCCTGACGAAGGCGCAAAGCGGATCGGCCGGAACGTACGCGCCGCCCGCCGCGCCAGAGGAACAGGTCTGGTGGACGGCCCGCCTGCGCCATGAGGCCACACCCGAGCTGGTGGTGGCGGGCGTCTGTCCGTACGTCGAGCAGTCCGACCCCATCGCCCTTGCGGCCACGCTCGCGTGGCAGACCTACCTGTTTCACCAGTGGCAGGCGCGCGCCGCGCCGCCCCCATAGTTCCCGCGCCCGGCGTTCGCGGGCATAGGCGCTGGCCGCGGCCGTGTCGGTGTCCTCCGCGTGAGTCCCGGCTCTTCGAACAACGTACGGCGGCGACAAACCAGGCGCCCGCCGCCACACCACAACAGCAAGGCGAGTTCCATTACATGACCACCGGACGCAAAGCGTGCCGCCGCTGCCATCGCGAAGTGATCGTCATCCACCTGCTCAACCGAGACGGGCTCCGGGTGGAGCTCGACCCCGAGCGGGTGGTCGGCGGCCACTACACATTCTGGAACCCCACCTACAAGCTCGACGTCCAGCAGTGGGTGGGGAAATCGAGGCCCGAACGGGTGTCGCCGCCGAACCACCTGTCACATGATCGCCGCCCTCGGCGGGTACTCCGCGCCGCCAGGCCCAGGACCGGCGTCGCAGCGGAGCGGACCCCCTCCGAGGGCGGCCACCCGTCCTTCGGCGGCCAAAAGGAGGACCATGCTGTCCCCGATCAGCCCGTCAGGGGGCCGAATTCCTTGCGGGTGTCGATCACCTGGCCGAACAGTTCCCAGCGTTCGCCCTTGAAGGTCATGAGTTGCATCGACTCGATGGGGAACCCGTCGCCCTGTGCCGTGTCCAGTGTGATCCCGGGCAGCAGCATGTCCACCTTGACGCCCTTGAGGTTGCGCACCGAGTCTCGGAGCCCCTCGCGGGTCATGCAGGTGGCCGCCTCCATGGCCTTGTGGAAGCTGCTGGCGACGGCCCAGCCGAACGTGTGGTAGGGGATGTTCGGGTCGGCGCCGGGCGCGTACTGCTGCATCTTCTGGCGGTACAGCATCATCTCGGGGTCGTTCGCCCAGGTCGGGTCGTTCGGGTCCTTGTAGTACGAGCTCGACACCACCCCCTGGACGTTCTCGAACCCGACGGGCTTGAGGACCGTGATCGAGGAGGCCACGTTGTTGACGATGTGCAGCGGGTTCCAGCTCGTGTTCTTGGCGTCGGCGGCCAGCGCCTGCGAGCCGAACTTGGGCGTGGTGATGTTGAGCAGCACGTCCGCCTTGGAATCGGCGAGGTTGCGCATCTGCGGGTCCACGCTGGGGTCGGACACCTCGTAGCTCTGCTCGGCGACGACCTTGATCTGGGTGCCCTCGATGGCCCGGGTGAACCCGCCGAACAGGTCCTTGCCGAAGTCGTCGTTCTGGTAGAGGACGGCGACCTTGGCCTCGGGCTTCTCCGTCTTGAGGTACTGGGCGTAGACGCGGGCCTCGGAGATGTAGTTCGGCTGCCAGCCGATGGTCCACGGGTGCGCGGTGTCGGTGCCCCACTGGGAGGCGCCGGTGGCGACGAAGACCTGCGGCACCTTCCGCTGGTTCGTGTAGTCCCAGGTGGCCGTGGTGGAGGGGGTGCCGAGGGTCTGGAACAGGGCGAAGACCTGCTCCTGCTCGACCAGCCGGCGTGCCTCCTCGACGGCCTTGGGCGGCTGGTAGCCGTCGTCGCGCACGACGAACTCGACCTTGCGGCCCTTGATGCCGCCCTTCTCGGCGTTGATGTAGTCGAAGTACGCCTTGATGCCCTTGGGGATGTCGCCGTAGGCGGAGGCGGGGCCGGACAGCGGGTAGATGCCGCCCAGTTTGATGCTCGTGTCGGTGATGCCGGTGGTCTGCTGTCCCTGGCACTGGCCCGACGCGGCCGTACCGGTGGTGCCGCCGCCGCTGTCCCGCCCCCCGCAGGCGGCGACGGCGAGCAGGAGCAGCGCCGTGCAGCCGATCGCAGATACTCGCATCCCTCTTACTCCTTCCGGGGAATCTTCTTGATCAAGCGCTCGGCCAGCCCGGCCAGGCCCGTGGGGGCCACGTACATCACCGCGATGATCAGCAGGCCGAAGATGACGCCGGGCGCGGCGTCGTTGATGTCCTGCGAGATGCTGGGCACGAACATCACGAAGAGCGCCCCGAGCAGCGGTCCGAACAGCGAGCCGAGCCCGCCGACGACCAGCCCGGCAAGCAGGGTGATCGAAAGGTTGACGGTGAACGAGTCCGGCGAGACGAACCCGATCACCCACGTGTAGACACATCCGGCGGCCCCGGCGAACATCGCGCTCCACGCGAACGCCAGCGTCTTGTACGACGACAGCCGCACCCCCATGACCTCGGCCGCGATCTCGTTGTCCCGCAGGGCGTGCAGCGCCCGGCCCACGCGCGACCGCAGCAGGCTGTGGGCCAGCAGGAACGCGGCCACGGCGACGGCCAGCGTGAGGAAGTACAGCCACTGGTCCTCGGCCAGGCCGCTCCACGCGGGCGGCACGGGTTTGGTCAGCGTCAGGCCCATCGACCCGCCGGTCAGCTCCTCGAACCGCTTGAGCAGCGGGGCCAGGAAGATCGCCATGGCGAGCGTGACCAGCGCCAGGTACAGGCCGCGCAGCCGTACGGCGGGTACGCCGAAGGCCAGGCCGAGCAGGAACGCCACCCCGGCCGCGACCGGCAGGGTGGCCAGGTGTGGCAGGCCGTCCCAGCGGTCCAGGAGGATCGCGGTGGTGTAGGCGCCGACGGCGAAGAACGCGCCGTGGCCGAGGGAGATCTGCCCGGCGTGCCCGACGAGCAGGTTCAGGCCGAGCAGCGCGACGGCGTAGACCAGCACCATCGTGAGCTGGAAGACGTGGAAGGGGACGAGTTGGAAGGGGGCGTAGCAGGCGGCGGCGAGCAGCAGCGCGACGGCGGCCCACCGCAACCGCGCCGGCACGGGGGAGGCGGGGGCCGGCGTCCCGGGGGTCGCCGGCGGCACGGGCGGCCGCTTGACCTGCGCGGAATCGGTCTCGCTCATGCCCGCCCCACCTCGCACCGGCCCTGCGCGGAATCGCTCTCGCTCATGCCCGTTCCACCACCGCTCGCCCGAACAGTCCCTGCGGTCGCAGCAGCAGCACCACAACGATGATCACCAGGGGTACTCCCACCTTGAGATCGGACCCGATGACCTGGATGTAGGCCCCGGCGAGCGTCTCCGCCACCCCCACGATCAGCCCGCCCACGACCGCCCCGAGCGGGCTGTCGAACCCGCCGAGCGTCGCCGCCGCGAAGGCGTAGATGAGGACGCCGCCCATCATGTTGGGCTCCAGGAACAGCACCGGCGCCACCAGCACCCCGGACACCGCCCCGACGGTGGCCGCGAGCCCCCAGCCGAGCGCGAGCATCCACCCCACCCGGATCCCGACCAGCCGCGCCGAGGACGGGTTGGTCGCCACGGCCCGCATCCCCAGCCCGATCTTGGTGTAGCGGAACAGCGCGTACAGGAGTCCCATGACCACCGCCACCACGCCGAGCACGCCCAGCGTGGAGACGCTGACGTGGATGCCGCCGGCCTCCAGCACACCACCGGGGAACGGGTTCGGGAAGTCCTTGATGAGGAACGTCCAGATCCACCCGGCGGCGGCGTTGACGAAGATGAACAGCCCCACGGTGACGATCACCAGCGTGAGCTCGGGCGCGCCCTCCACCGGCCGGATGATCACTCGTTCGATGAGCATCCCGCCCGCGAACGACACCGCCAGCGTCAGCACCAGCGCCAGCCAGAACGGCAACCCGGCCGCCACGCACTGCCAGGCGATGTAGGTCGAGAACATGGCCAGCTCGCCCTGGGCGAAGTTCACGATCCCGGTGAACTGGTAGATCAGCACCAGGGCCAGCGCCAGGCTGGCGTAGATCGCGCCCGCGCCGAGCCCCTCGACGACCTGCTGCAGGAATCCGGCCATGGGGCTACACCCGGTACCCGAGGTAGGACTGGGCGACCTGCTCGTCGGCCCTGATCTGCTCGGCCGTGCCCGACAGGACGATCCGCCCGGTCTCCAGCACGTGCGCCTGCTGGGCGATGCCGAGGGCGAGATGTGCGTTCTGTTCGACGACGACCACTGTGGTCTGCTCCTCTGCGTTGATGGCCTGGACGATGCGGAACAACTCCCGGGTGACCAGCGGCGCCAGGCCGAGTGACGGCTCGTCGAGCAGCAGCAGCCGGGGGCGCGACATGAGGGCCCGGCCGATCGCCAGCATCTGTTGCTCGCCGCCGCTGAGGCTGCCCGCGGCCTGTTTCATCCGCTCCTTCAGCGCCGGGAAGTAGCCGTGGATGCGCTCGATGTCGGCGCTCACGCCGGCGCGGCCGCGCCGGACGTACGCGCCCAGCCGCAGGTTCTCCTCGACGGTCAGCGGCATGAACGTGCCCCGGCCCTCGGGGACGTGCGCGATCCCCTGCCTGGCCAGGGCGTCGGGCGAGCGGCCCGCCAGGTCCGTCCCGCCCAGCCTGACCCGGCCGCGCGCCTTGATCATGCCCGACAGCGCGCGCAGCAGGGTCGTCTTGCCCGCGCCGTTGGGGCCGAGGATCGCGCAGATCTCCCCCTCGCCCACGGTCAGGCCGATGCCGTGCAGCACCCGGGCGTCGCCGTATCCGGCCGTCAGATCTTCGACCACCAAGGTGCTCATGCGCCCTCCTTCGTCGGCCGCATGGGCGAGTCACCGTCGCCCACGGCCGTCCCCAGGTAGGCCTCGATGACGCCGGGGTCGCGTTGCACCTCGCCCGGTGGCCCCTCGGCGATCTTGCGGCCGAAGTCCAGGCAGACGATCCGCTCGCAGATCCCCATGACGAACCCCATGTGGTGCTCGACCACGATCACGGTGAGGTCGTACTCGGAGCGGATCGCGCCCAGCGTGCCCGCGAACTCCTCCACCTCGGCCGCGTTCAGCCCGTTCACCGGCTCGTCGAGGAGCAGCAGCCGGGGCCGTCCCAGGAGGGCGCGGGCGAGCTCGACCCGCTTGAGCGTGCCGAACGGCAGCCCGGTCGCGGGGTGATCGGACACCCCGGTCAGGCCCAGCCGTTCCAGCACGGCGTCGGCGTCGGCGCGCAGCGCCCGCTCCTCCCGGCGCACTCCCGGCAGCCGCAGGCCGGCGGTGAGGAACCCGGCGCGGCCCCGGTGGTGCGCGCCGACCAGGACGTTGTCGCGGACGGACATGCGCGGGAACAGGCCCAGGTTCTGGAAGGTACGCGCGATGCCCAGTGAGGCGATGGTGTGCGGGGCCACGGACGTCAGGTCCTCGCCCTCGTACGAGATCGTCCCGGAGTCGGCCCGGTAGCGCCTGGTCAGGCAGTTGAACAGGGTGGTCTTGCCGGCGCCGTTCGGCCCGATGAGTCCCACCATCTCGCCGCGCCCCACGTCGAAGCCCACGCCGTCCAGCGCCGTGATGCCCCCGAAGCGAACGGTAAGATCGTGTACCTCCAGCATCCGGCCTCCTGGAGAACAATGTTCTGAAGTTGGGCTCAGCGTAGGATCCGCTCGTCACGGGCCGCATTGGGCACGGTGACCCAAGATGTCTCAGGCGAGTTGTCCTCTGAGCACAGCGCTGGTCTCGGACCGGTTACGACCCGTTGACCGCCCGGCAACGGGCATGGATCATCCCGGCATGGTCAGTGTTCTCAGCACGGAGATGGTCCGCGCTGAACGCGCCCGCATCCTGTCCGAGCTTCTCGGCGATCTGCAGTCGCTGGCCGACGCCGCCGTCGCGGCGATGCGCGAGGAGATCCCGGGCTACGCGGCGCAGGGGCCGGACTTCCACGCCGACGTACGGGATCAGGTGGTCAAGCACTACGGTGCCAAGCTGGCCGTGCTGCTGGAGGAGCGCACGGTGACGTTCGAGGACATCTCGTTCACCCGGCGGGCCGCGATGCGCCGGGCCCGGGCGGGAGTGGCGCTGGCCGACTACATCAACGCGTTCCGGGTCGGGCAGCAGGTGTTCTGGGAGTCGGTGGTCGCGCGGGCCGGCGAGAGGCCCGCCGGGCGTGAGGCGGCGCTGACGCTGGCGGCCCCGCTGATGCGTTACTGCGACTTCGCCAGCACGCACGCGGCGAACGCGTACATGGAGTTCCAGCAGTACGCGGCCGCCGAGGCGGTGCGCGAGAGCCGTGACCTGCTGGAGACGCTGCTGGCCGGCGGGGTGCCGACGCGCGGCACGGAGCTGGCCGCGGCGCAGGCGCACGGCCTGGCGCCGGACGCCCGCACGCCCCTGCTGGTGGTGATCGCGGTGCTGCTCGGCCCGCCCACGGCCGTGGCCGCCGGACCCGACCGGGGCGCCGACGCCCGGCACGCGGCCTGCGCGGCCATCGCCAGGACCGGCGGGAACGGCACGCGCACGCTGTCCGTCGTACGCCAGTCGGAGATCGTCGCGATCCCCGTGCTGGGCCCGCACGCCGGCCCCGAGGAGTTGTGCGACCGGCTGCAGGCGGTGCTGGAGAGCCTGGCGAGCGAGGGCATCCGGCTGGCCATGGGCATCAGCACGGTGTCGGCCGGCCCGGCGCAGATCCCGCAGGCCTACCAGGAGGCCAGAGCGGTGCTGGACTTCGTGCCCGAGGAGGGCGGCGTGGCGGCGCTGCCCAGGATCACGCCGTTCGAGTATCTGGCGCTGAAGGCCGACGACACCGCCCGCCACCTGGTGGACCCGCGCATCACGTCGCTGCTGGCCGAGGACCGGGCGCGCGGCGGCGTGCTCACCGCCACGATCAGGGCGTTCGCCGCCGCCGACCTGAACCTGCGGGCCGCGGCCGAGCGGCTCCAGATCCACCCGAACACGGCCCAATACCGGCTGCGCCGGATCCAGGAGCGTACCGGGCGCAGTCTGCGCTCGATCAACGACCTCGTCGATCTGCTCGTGGCCATCGCGCTGCAGGACGCCCAGCCGGCTCTCGCCGTGCCCGCGCCGAACACCGGCGGGCCGACCAATACCGGGCGAGAAAGACTGGCCACCGCGACCAATGAGAGACGTGGGAGCGCGGACATACGGTCTTTCCATGAACCTCGCTGACCGGCTCCACATCTCCGCCGAGCGGCTCGGTGGCAGGGCGGTTCTCACGCTGGACGAGGCGGAGCTCACCTACGGCACGCTGGAGGAGCTGAGCGCCCGGCTCGCGGGGCTGCTGCTGGCTCGCGGGATCGGGGCGGGCGACCGGGTCGCGATCATGTTGCCGAACGTGCCCGAGTTCGGCGTCGTCTACTACGGGGTGCTGCGGGTCGGGGCCGTGGTGGTGCCGCTCGACCCGCTGCTGAAGCGCCGCGAGATCGCCGCGTACCTGGGGGACTGCGGGGCGCGGCTGCTGGTGGCCTGGCACGCGTTCGCCGAGGCGGCCGAGGCGGGCTCGGCGGGCACGAGGGCCGACTGCTTCTTCGTGGTGCCGGAGGAGTTCCGGCGGCTGCTGCGCGGGGTGGCGGCCGCGCACGAGATCGTCTCCATGGCTCCGGACGACACCGCCGTCATCCACTACACCTCCGGCACGACGGGCCGGCCCAAGGGCATCGAGTTGACCCACGCCAACCTGGGCGGCAACGCCGCCGCCGTGGCCCGCATGCACGCGCTCGGCGTGGACGACGTGGTGCTCGGGGCGCTGCCGCTCTATCACACGTTCGGCCAGACGTGCTCGCTCAACGCGACCGTGCAGGCGGGCGCGCGGCTGACGCTGCTGCGGCGGTTCGAGCCGGGGCGGGCGCTGGAGGTGATCAGGCGCGACGGGGTGACGGTCTTCCAGGGCGTGCCCACCATGTTCATCGCGCTGCTCGACCATCCGGGCGCCTCGGACATGTCGATGTTACGGGTCTGCGCGTCCGGCGGGGCCGCGCTGCCGCTGGACGTGCTGCGCGCGTACGAGGCCCGCTTCGGCTGCGAGATCATCGAGGGGTACGGCCTCAGCGAAACCTCCCCCGTGGCCGCCACCAACCGGGGCGGCGACCACCGCAAACCGGGCTCGATCGGCTGGCCGATCAGGGACGTCGAGATGAAGATCCTCGACGAGGAGGGCGCGGAGGCCCGCCGCGGCGAGATCGGCGAGATCGTCGTACGCGGCCCCAACGTGATGAAGGGCTACTGGAACGACCCGGTGGCCACCGCCGAGGCCCTGCGCGACGGCTGGTTCCACACCGGCGACCTCGGCCGGGTCGACGAGGACGGCTACTTCTTCCTGGTGGACCGCCGCCGCGACGTGATCATCCGCGGTGGCTACACGGTCTACCCGCGCGAGGTGGAGGAGGTCCTGTACGAGCACCCGGCCGTGCGCCAGGCAGCCGTCTTCGGCGTGCCGCACCCCGAGCTCGGCGAGGAGATCGAGGCCGTGGTCGCCCTGCGCGCCCCGGTGAGCTGCCAGGACCTGCGCGACTTCGTCCGTGAGCGGGTGGCCGCCTACAAGTACCCCCGCCACCTGTCGTTCGTGGACGAACTGCCGATGAGCCCCACGGGCAAGATCCTCAAGCGGGCGCTCGCCCGGGAGCCACGAGCCGCGAGCCGCGCCGATCAGAACGCGTGAGTGCGGTTTCCGCGCGCCGGAGAGGCGCCGGAGACGCGCCGGAGAGGCGGCCGAGACACGCCTGAGCGCACAGGTGACGCGCCGACGACGCAGCGGTTACGCAGTTACGCGGTTACGCGCCGAATAGACCACATTATCGGCATTGCCTATCCCAAACCTCCAAACGCGACAAATGGTGAATCAAGCCTTCCGCCGAAGATATGCTGACATAATTCAGTCGGCAAGCATGTGCTACCGGCATAAAACCTTGACTCGGCGAATGGGCGATCTATAGTTCTGGGCAGCCGGCCCTCCGACAGGAGAAGTCCATGCGCGTGCTCATCACCGGCTCCGCAGGCTATGTCGGAGCTGTGCTGACCAGAATGCTAAAAAAGTCCGGCCACGAAGTGACTGGTGTGGACACCCACTTCTTCCGGGACGCCTGTATATTCGATCGAAATAACGGGACAAATCAGAAATCTAGTGACATCCGGCAGTTGCAGGTTACTGATTTACACGAGGTCGACGGCGTAGTCGATCTCGCAGCCCTTTCCAATGACACCCTGGGCAATGTCTGCGCCGCTCTCACGTTCGAGGTCAACCACCTGACGGCCGTACGCACCGCCCGGCTGGCACGGGAGGCGGGCGTCTCCCGCTTCATCTTCTCCTCCAGTTGCAGCATCTACGGGCTCAGCAGCCGTGAGCCGCTGACGGAGGCCGACCCGGTGCGCCCGATGACCCCGTACGCGGTCGCCAAGCACCTGGCCGAGTGCGACATCGCGCGGCTGGCCACCGACGACTTCACCCCCACCTTCCTGCGCAACGCCACCGCCTTCGGCCCCTCGCCCAACATGCGGCTCGACCTGGTGGTCAACTTCCTGACCGCACTCGCCTGCGTCCGCAAGGAGGTGCGGCTGCGCGACGACGGCCTGGCCTGGCGTCCCTTCGTGCACGTGGCGGATCTCTGCGCGGCCATCATGGCCACCCTGGAGGCTCCCCGCGAGGTCGTGCACAACGAGATCTTCAATGTCGGCCGCTCCGACCACTGCCATCAGATCAGCGAGATCGCCGAGCTGGTCACCGCCGTGGTGCCGGATTCGACGCTCGGCGCCACCGTGGAACGCCTGCACGACAACCGCTCCTATCGGATCGACTCCACCAAGATTTTCCGGGCCATTCCGGGCCTCCGGCTGGACCGGACCGTAAGGCACGGCATCGAGGAACTGGTGGAGTTCTACCGGTCGATCGACCTCGACGAAGAGGACCTGGCGAGCGGCAGGTTCGATCGGCTCGCCAGCATTCTCCGGCACCAGCGCACAAAACGGCTGGATGACCGACTGTATTGGACCGGTGCGGCCTGACCGGGCCGATCGCGCAGAAAATGACTTCAGATGCCGTACGCGAACCCGAGCAGATTCAAGCTCCCCATCGTCAGCCCCTATCGCCTCACGGACGACCGGCAGGCGGAGTTCCTCGCCGCCATGGAGGCGATCATGCACTCCGGCACCTACCGCACCGCGGGCGGCTGGTCCCGCCGGGTGGCCGGCTGTGTCGCGGCCGAGCTGCGGCTGCCCGGCTCGTGGACCGTCGTGCCCACCCGCTCGGGAACGGACGCGCTGGTCATGGCACTCGCGATGGCGGGCGTGCGCCCGAACGACCACGTGGCGGCGCCGGACCTGGCCTATCACGCTGTGGGCGCCGCCATCTCGCAGATCGGCGCCGTGCCCCGGTGGATCGACGTCGATCCGGGCTCGTTCAACATGGACGTCGGCGACCTCGCCGCCGCCTGCGACGCGGCGCCGGTGGCCGCAGTGGTCGCCGTGGACAACTACGGCACTCCCTGCGACAGGTCCGGCATCGCCCGCGTGTGCGCGTCCAGGCGGATCCCGTTCGTGCTCGACGCGTGCGAGAGCCTGGGCACCCCGCCGAACACGGAGAACTCCGTGTGCCAGGCCGACTTCGTGGCCCTGAGCTTCAGCTTCACCAAGCCGATCCACGCGGCGGGAGCGGGCGGAGCCCTGTGCGCGCCGCGGCACGTCGTCGAGGAGCGCGGCGGGCATCCCGGGCTCCTCATGCACCCCAGGCGGCTGCCCGAGCTGAACGCCGCCTATCTGGCCCTGGCCTGGCCCGACCTGTCCAAGGTGGTCGGCAAGCTGCGACTGGTCTACGACGCCTACCGCGAGCGCCTGGCCGGGACCCCGCTCAGCGGCCAGGCCGACGGCGGCGAATCCAACAGGATCCACGCGCCGTTCCTGCTGCCGCCGGACGCCGGCCGTTCCGAGCGGGACGCGCTCATCTCCCGGCTGGCCGCGAGCGGGTTCGAGGCGAGGGCCTATTTCGAGTCGCAGAGCAGGCTCTGGGGAACGGCCTCGCCGCTGGTGTCCGCCCGGCTCGCAGGGCGCGTGATCTGCCTGCCGACGGGACCCGGATTCCCCCTCGAGTGCGTCGAAAGCGTGACGTCGGAGCTGAAGCGGGCCCTGGGGGCACGACGGACATGATCGGGCCGCGTTACTGTACGACCATTTTCGCCACCCCTGGCGAGATCCCGCAGGCCCCGCAGGTCTCGGAGCTGTTCGTCAGTGGCGTGAGCCTGATCACCTACACGGCGCTGCGCCTGAAGCCCAACGTGCTCACCTCCGCCCTCGACACGGGCAAGATCGACCAGAACCACGGCGAGAACTCCTATCTGGCCAAGCTCATCGACCACCACGGGCTGCACTACTCCGAGCTGCTCCCGGCCGGCCGGCTGCCCACCGAGATCGCCCTCGCCGCCCACGCGCAGGCCGACGACCTGCACCAGTCGATCATCTGGATGGACGACGAATACGCCCTGCTCGTCATCCCGTGGGTGTTCGCCACGGCCAACCGTACCGACGCCCTGGGCAGCCTGCGGCTCAGCCACGCGCTCCACCTGGACGAGCTCATGCAACTGGTGAGCGTGATCACCAGCAGGAGCGTCTGCGAGAAGGTCGCCAAGCAGGCGGTGACCGCGCTGTACGACCAGGCGATCCTGAGCGACGGCGACGTCATCGAGGCGCGACCGATGTACGCGTTGCCCGCCATCCAGATCTGGGACCTCAACGGGTCCGCGAGGAAGGAGGCCCCCTACGACGGCGTGAACGAGTCCCGGCGCTTCTGCTGGGAGATCTCCACGCTGATGTCCTACGCCACCGACCACGTCAGCAAGGACGGACTGTGGCGCAGGCGCAGCCCGGACCAGGTGTTCAACGACGTGGCCATGGGATACACGGTGCTCGGCGACCACATGGTCTTCGTCAACCCGAACTGCTGCCTGGAGATCTCGCACCTGCCCGTCGACCTGCGGTCGCGATCCGAGTTCAGAATGCGCTACTACGGTTTCGACTCCTCCTCCATTTTCGTGTGGGCGATCGCGAACCTTCGGCAGGCGGTGTCGGAGGGCCTGGAACGGCACTACCGGGCCACGATGGAAACTCTGGTAACAGAGCCCACCATCGCCGCGAAGCGCAACATCAGCATCGCCAAGTCCCAGCTCCGCCATTCCGCCATGCTGACCGAAATCCATAATTTCCGGGACTTCCTGCACGAGGCCCGAAACCGGGCATTTGACGAGGAGCTCTGTCTTTTGCGCAAGTCGGATGAGGCCGCGGCCCGCACGGCCAAGGAGATGGACCGCGTGATCCAGCTCGCCTCCGAGCTCAGCCGGGCACGCGACCAGGTGGTCACGTCGAATTCGAACACGCTGCTGGCGGCCCTGGCCGCCGGTCTGGCCATCGGTGGAATCCCTGAGCTGGTCGAACAAGTGGACGTCTGGGCCCGCCATAAGGATTGGCTGAAGTTGTGCGTCGCGTTGCTCTTGGCAATAATCATCATCGCTGCGATCCTCAGAATATGGAAAGGGCGTAGATGACTATCTGAGCGCCCTTCATCATTTAGGCGGCCATAAAATGACTGTCACGGACAATGCCATCAACGCGATCCCCCGATTCAGCCGCTCATGGACCGAGCGGATCAGGGCCTTCGACAAGTCGGTGACGGAGGTCCGCGCGGTCTCGTCCGCCGACAGCGCCCAGCAGGCCCCGTCCGGCCCCGCATCCGACCCCGCATCCGACCCCGCATCCGACCCCGTGGCCGTCCTGGTGGCCGCGATGGCCGCCGCCGCGCGGGCGGGCCGGCTGGCGGCCGATCCCGGCGGCGACCCGGTCCAGGCGGACGGCGCCCCGCGTCACCAGAGCCAGGGGGCGGTTGCGGCGCGCAAGCGCCGCATCGACGGGCAGGCCACCGCCGCCGCCGAGTCGATTTTGCGCGGCTTCGCCGAGCGCCTGGTCATCGTGGCCGGTGAGGGGCCCGGCGAGCAGATGCCGGGGGCCTTCGTCGGGCAGGAGCTCGGCGGCGACGCGAGCTCCCCGCGCACCTGGAGCGGCGTCTTCGACTACATCGACGGCACCACGCTGACCGCCCTCGGGCTGCCCGGAGCCCTGTCGCTCGGCGGCCTCGGCGAGGGCTTGCGCTCCGTGCCCGACCTGCAGGCCTACGCGGTGCTCGCGCCCGTGTCCATCGCCGACCGGCTGGACATCAGCACCCCGCCGGAAGAGCACGCACTCGACCTGATCGACGCGATCGGCTCCGAGTGCGGCCTGCGCCGGCTCGGCGACCTCCGGGTCGTCACCCACAGCCACGACACCGGGCCCTTCCACCAGACGCTGATCCGCCGGTTGCGGGAAGGCGGGGTCGGCGACGTGGTCGTGCCCGACCCCGTCATCATCGAGCCGCCCTATGTGCTGGCCCGGGCCGGGCTGGTCGAGCCCAGGGTGGACACGATGATCGGGGTGTTCGGCTTTCCGGAGCTGATGTTCGCCTGCCTGATCCTGGAGCTGATCGCGCCGCAGTTCACGTTCGTCTTCAGGCCCGCCTCGCTGAGCGGGCTGCGCAGCGAGTCCAGCACACTCGCGCCGCTGTTCGACTTCGAGGACGAGGAGGTCGGGCAGCTGGCCGACGTCGGGCTCCGGCCGCACGAGCAGTTCGTCGGCTCGCACCTGGTTCCGGCCGGCACGGGGCGGGCGGCCGCGATGTTCTCGGTGACCGGCAGCCCGCTGCTCCACCTGGATCCGCCCGAGTGCCACGACGACTCTGTGTCCGTGGCCGGCCTGCTGCTGGAAAGGGGCAGGATGACCCGGCTGCGGATCACCAGCGAGGTGTAGAGGGGCCGACCGGCGGACCGGGGATCAGTAGACCTTGGCCAGGATCCCGCCGTCGACCACGATGTCCGTGCCGGTGATGTAGGAGGCGTCGTCGGAGGCGAGGAAGGCCACCGCGTTGCCGACGTCGCGCGGGCTGGCGAAGCGGCGCATCGGATATTGGGCGGTTATCGAGCGGCGGGCCGCCTCCGGGTCGGGCTGGAAGTCGAAATAGTCCTTCAGCCCCGGCGTCTCCACGTCGCCGGGGCAGACGGTGTTGAACCTGATGTTCTCCGGCCCGTACGCCACCGCGAGCGAGCGGCACATCGACCGCAGTCCCCCCTTGGTGGCCCCGTACGCGGGCAGGTCGGGATCGCCCACCAGGCCGAGCACGGAGGCAGTGATCACCACCGAACCGCCGCCGGCCGCGCGCATGACCGGCAGCACCTCCTTGATCCCCAGGTAGACGCCCTTGAGGTTGAGGTCGTGCAGGTGGTCCCAGGTCTCGTCGGAGAAGTCCTCCACCCGGCCGAGCAGCGTGACCCCGGCGTTGGCGTGCAGGACGTCGATGCGCCCGTATTCAGCGCAGGCGCGGCGCACCCACTCCCGGTTGCCCTCCCGGGTGGACACGTCGGCCGACACGCCCACGGCCTCGCCCGCGTTACCGCGGATCATCTTGACGGTCTCGTCGAGCGTCGTGGGGTTGATGTCCACGCACACGACGGCCGCGCCCGCCTCGGCCAGCCGCAGCGCGCTGCCTTCGCCGATGCCCTGGCCCGCGCCCGTCACCACGGCGATCTTTCCGCTGAGGTCCATGCCCGCTCCCACCTGAGAGATGCTTCTCCGTGCACCACGGTTATAGCCGCCGAGCTCGTCAACGGGGCTCCCCCCGAGCGCCAAACTCTCCCCCTGATAACGCGAGTACAACCTGCCGGGTGGAGAAGTTTGCCCTGACGGGCTTCAGCGAGGCTCGTTGACGCAGCGCAGCACCGGGTAGGCGGTGAGCGCCGCCGGGTCCAGGTCCCGCTCGGTCGTGACGTGGAAGGTGCGGCTCTCCCCGGGCAGCAGCGTGACGAGCTGCTCGTCCACGCTCGCCGCCGGGTCCAGCCGGTCAGGGAAGAGGGCCAGCTCGCGCAGGATCGTGGTGGCGGTGACGGTGACCGCCAGCCCGCCCTCCTCCGGCTCGACGGCCGCCGCGTACGCCGCGGGCGGGTAGGCCAGCTCCGGGTCCTCGGCCAGGGCGAACAGCGCGCGCTGTCCGTCCAGCTCGGCGGTGAGCAGGGCGGCGTCCGGTTGCCGGGCCTGGTCAGGGTCGATACGGAGCGTGGCGCGGGCCGGGACGGTGACGGGCTCGTCGTTCGCCGCCAGGACCCGCCCCGACAGGTCGCGCAGGGACAGGCCGAGGGTGCCCGCCCACTCCTCGTCCGTGTCGTTGACCAGCACGACGGCCCCGTCCTGCCGGGTGATGAGCCGGTCGGCGAAGGCGCGGCGCAGGGCGTACCAGAGGGGTTTCCTGCGGCCCGCGCCGTCCACGGCGGACCAGGACGTCACCGGCCAGCAGTCGTTGAGCTGCCAGACGATCGTCCCCATGCAGTACGGCATGAGCGAGCGGAACCGCTCCACCCCGAACGCCATCGCACGGGCCTGGTTGAGCTGCGTGTAGTAGTGCCAGTCGTCGAACGTCTCCGGCCGCGGCAGGTGCGCGCCGAGGCCGCGCAGCAGCTTGGCCTCGCCGTCGTCCGCTTTCTGGTGCGAGGTGTCCGGGGTCGGCGGCTCGTCGGAGGAGGCCGCGCGCAGGGTGGCATAGGCGGGCGGCCCCTGGAAGCCGAACTCGGCCACGAACCGCGGCTTGTGGTCGGCGTAGCGGGTGTAGTCCTCGCGGTTCCACACGTCCCAGAGGTGCACGGTGCCGGTCGAGGGGTCGCGCACGTCGCGGTCGGGGGCTCCCGAGTAGGGGGTGCCCGGCCAGTACGGGCGCGTCGGGTCCAGCTCGGCCACGACGCCCGGCAGCAGGTCGTAGTAGAACGCGGCGCCCCAGCTCCGCCCGCCGAGCGGAGCCCGCCAGTCCCAGTGCTGGTGGCCCTCGATGTTCTCGTTGTTGCCGCACCACAACGCCAGGCTCGGGTGGCCGGCCAGCCGCGCCACGTTGTCGCGCGCCTCGGCCTCGACCTCCGTCCTGAACGGCTCCTCCTCGGGGTAGGCCGAGCAGGCGAACGGGAAGTCCTGCCAGATCAGCAGGCCCAGGCGGTCGGCCAGGGTGTAGAAGTCCTCCGACTCGTACAGGCCGCCGCCCCAGACCCGCAGCGCGTTGGCGCCGCCGGCGGTGGCCTGGCCGAAGCGCTCCGCCAGGCGTTCGGGGGTGATCATGGCGGGGAAGCAGTGGTCGGGGATCCAGTTGTAGCCGCGTACGAAGACGGGGCGGCCGTTGACGATCAGGCGGAAGGCGTCCGGGTCGAGCTCGATCGTGCGGAAGCCGATCTCCCGCTGCCACCGGTCGCCGCCCGCGTGGACGGTGAGCGCGTAGAGGCGCTGCCCGCCGTACCCGCGCGGCCACCACCGCTCGGCGTCCGGCACGTCCAGGCGCACCACGGCCGTGCTCTCCCCCTGCTCCAGCTTGGTCTCGGCACGCACGCCGGCCACGTCGGCGGTGACCGTCACGGGCGCGTCCCCGGTCCGCTCGACCCGCACGTGCACGTCCACGCCGTCGCCGCGCACCAGCGGGCGCACCTCCGCCAGGCGCGCGCCCGACCAGGAGTGCAGGCCGATGTCCCGCCAGATGCCGCTGGTCACCAGCGTCGGTCCCCAGTCCCAGCCGAAGTTGCAGGCCATCTTCCTGATGAACGGGTACGGCTCGTCGTACGGCCCGGGGCGCTCCCCGTGCAGCTCGCGCTGCTCCTCGGCGTAGGCGTAGGGGGCGCGGAAGGCCACCCGGAGCGTGTTGGCCCCGGCGCGCAGCAGGCCGCGCACCTCGAACCGGTACGTGCGATGCATGTTGGCGGTGCGGCCCACCTCCTGCCCGTTCACGCTGGCCACGGCGATCGTGTCCAGGCCCGCGCACACCAGGTCGGCCCGCTCGTGCCCGTCGTCCTGCCAGTCGAACGTGGTCTCGTAGACCCAGTCCGTACGCCCGATCCAGCCCAGCCGCGTCTCGTTGTCGTCCTGGTAGGGGTCGTCGATGAGGCCGGCGGCCAGCAGGTCGGTGTGCACGCTGCCCGGCACGCGCGCCGGAATCGCGGCTGGCCCCGCGGGGGCGTCACCGGCTGCGCGGAGGGTCCAGCCGTCGTGCAGCGGACGGTACACGTCGTCTCCCGGTGGTCACTAAACCGAGTAAGCGAGCCGAACTTTACGTCCGTACCCCTAGGTCGTCAACGGTTGGTTAACCGTGAAAGCAAGATCCATGAGAGGCGGATACCAGCTCCGGGTATCGCCCCTGCCCGGGGCGAGCTGTGGGACCCGGACTACCATGGCCATGTACGAGGGCTTGACGGCCCTATACGGGGGCTTGACGTGGAGGGCTGATGGGGGGCGGCAGACGACGATGAGCGACCTCGCCCGTCGTGCCGGCGCCTTCCGCGTGGCCGTCTCCCACGCGCTCGACGGCCGGTCCGGCCGGTTCGTCCGTGGCCTCCACGCGGAGCCGGCGCTCGTGACCAGGGGCGGCACCACCCCTCCCGGACGTTGATCTCACCCATCGATACGATTGGTCTTAACCGGTAAGACATGATCTATAGTCTCGCGTCATGACGCCCTGGGAGATGGTCGCGGTCCTCGCGGCCGGCATCGCGGGCGGCGGCATCAACACCGTCGTCGGATCCGGATCGCTGATCACGTTCCCGACATTGCTCGCCATCGGGCTGCCGCCGATCACGGCCAACGTGTCCAACAACATCGGCCTGGTGCCCGGCGGGCTGGCCGGGGTCCTGGGCTACCGGACCGAGCTGGCCGGGCAGCGGGCCCGGCTGCTCCGGCTGGCCCCCGCCTCCCTGGCGGGCTCGATCATCGGCGGGCTGCTGCTGCTCAACCTGCCGGAGCAGACGTTCACGGCGGTCGTCACCGTGCTGATCGCGTTGTCGTGCGCCATGGTGGTGATCCAGCCCAGGCTCAGCAGGATGCTGGCCAGCCGCCCCCGGCACGCGCACGGCGGCCCCTGGCTGCTGCTGGGCGCGCTCTTGGCCGGCGCGTACGGCGGCTATTTCGGCGCGGGCCAGGGCATCCTGCTCATCGGCCTGATGGGCCTGCTGCTGGACGAGGAGCTGCAGCGACTGAACGCGGCCAAGAACGTGCTCGTCGTGCTGGTCAACGGCGCGGCCGCCGTCCTGTACATCTTCATCGCCGACATCGACTGGGTGGCGGTGCTGCTGGTGGCGATGGGCTCGATGATCGGCGGCTTCCTCGGCGCCCGCATCGGCCGCCGGCTTCCCGCCCCGGTCCTGCGTGCCGTGATCGTGTGCATCGGCGTCGTGGCGATCGCCAAGCTCCTCACCGATTAGCCAGGTATGCCCCCAGCACTACCACCGCCTGGTAGAGGTGGCTTTCGGTAGTCTGCCTCGTTTTGGGACGCAAATCTGCGACGAAGGGACCAGGAACGTGCTCGACGACGCCGGCCTCCAGGCGCTCCGGGAGGCGGCGCGCCTGTCCCCGGACAATCTCCCCCTCCGGCGGCACCTCGCCGAGCAGCTCCTCGCCAAGGGCTACCTGGCCGACGCGGAGGCCGAATTCCGGGCCGCGCTCGTGCTCGCGCCCAAGGACCCGCACGTCACGGCCGGGCTGGCCGAGGCGTTCGTCCGGCAGAGCGCGTACGGGGCGGCGCTGTCCGCGCTGGAGCCGTTCCTGGCCGAGACCGGCTACCCGCCGAGGCTGGGCGTGCTCGCGGCCCGGGCGCTGCTCGGCGAGGGTGACACGGGCAAGGCCGGCTACCGCTACCACGAGGCGGTCTCCCGCGATCCGTCGGTGGCCGACCCCGAGCTGGCCGCCCGCCTGGTGGCCCCCGTGGCGGCAGCGCAGCCGGTCACGTCCTCTCCGGCTCCCGGGCCGGTCGCTCAGGAGGCCGACGGGAAGGTGGACCAGGCGGAGGTCACCTTCGCCGACGTGGCCGGGATGGAGGCGGTCAAGGAGACGCTGCGGGTCAAGCTGCTGCTGCCGCTGCAGCAGCCGGAGCTCTTCGCCGCCTTCGGCAAGCGGGCAGGCGGCGGCGTCCTGCTGTACGGGCCGCCGGGAGCGGGCAAGACCCACCTGGCCAGGGCCGCCGCCGGCGAGCTCGGGGCATCGTTCCTGAGCGTCGGGCTGGCCGACATCCTGGACATGTACATCGGCTCCAGCGAGCGCAACCTGCGTGCCACGTTCGACCAGGCCCGCCGCAACCGCCCGTGCGTGCTGTTCTTCGACGAGGTGGACGCGCTCGCCGCCCGCCGCTCCGACATGCGCCAGGCGCACAACCGGCAGATCGTCAACCAGTTCCTGGCCGAGCTCGACGGCGTGGACCAGCACGCCAACGAGGGCGTCCTGGTGCTGGCGGCCACGAACGCGCCCTGGTACGTCGACGCTGCCTTCCGCCGCCCGGGCCGGTTCGACCAGCTCGTGTTCGTGCCGCCGCCGGACGCCGCGGCCCGCGCGGCCATCCTGCGCATCCTCTGCCGCGACAAGCCGCTGGCCGAAATGGACTTCGACGCGGTGGCGAAGGTCACCGACCAGTTCGTCGGCGCGGACCTGAAGGGCCTGGTGGACCGGGCGGTGGAGGTCAAGCTGCAGCAGTCGATCAGCGCGGGCCGCCCCATCCCGATGTCGACGCCCGACCTGCTGGCCGCCGCCAAGGGCGCCCGGCCCACCGCGGTACGCGAGTGGCTGGCCACCGCGCGCAACTACGTGCTGCACGCCAACGAGTCCGGTGCGTGGGACGAGCTGCTCCCCTACATCAAGCGCAAGTGGTGAACCCGAGTGAGGTGATCCTGCGGGCGGGCACGCTGCTGCGGATGGAGCGCCTGGCCGACGCCGAGCGGGAGCTGCGCGGCCTGCTCGCCGTCCAGCCGGAGCACGTCACGGCACATGCGATGCTGGCGCTGGCGCTGGTGTGGCAGGGCCGGCCGGTCAAGGCGGTGTCGGAGTCGCAGGAGGCGATCCGGCTGGCGCCCGACCACCCGTACCCGCACTACGTCGCCGGCGTGGTGTACCACCGCATCGGCCACACCGACCTTGCCATCGGCGCGATCGAGGCCTCCCTGGCACTGAACCCCGCGGACGCCAGGACCTGGAAGCTGCTGGCCAACGTGCGGCTACAACGGGACCGGTATCACGAGGCGGCCGACGCGGCCCGGCGCGGGCTGGCGCTGGATCCGGAGAATTCCGACCTGGTGAGCCTGCTGGCCAAGATCCACATCAGTCTCGGCGAGGGGGAGCCGGCCAGGGCCGCCGCCGCGCACGCCGTGCGGCTCGACCCGGAGAGCGCCACGGCGCACTTGACGCTCGGCCAGGCGGAGCTGGCTTTCGGCGCCCCCCGGCGGGCCGCCGAGTCCTTCCGCGAGACGCTGCGGCTGGATCCCGGCTTCGACCCGGCCCGGGAGCTCCTGGTGACGGCGCTCAAGCTGCGCAACCCCCTCTACCGGGTGCTGACGAAGTCACGGGGCCACCTCGGCGGGTGGGGGATGCTGGGCCTGCTGCCCCTGCTCCCCCCGCTCATCGCCGTCTTCGTGCTCATCGCGCTGCTGCACTGGGCGGCGTGGGTGGCCGAGTCGGTGACCATGCTGCGGCTGACCCTGGGCCGGGCGACCCGGCTGCTGTTCGCGGGGGTCGAGGCCCGTACGGCGCTGGTGTGCTGCCTGCTCGTCGTGGCCGGCGCGGGAGTGCTCGCGCTGGGCATCGGGCTCGGCCGGGACACGGTCGGCACCGCGGGAGTGGCGGTCATGACGCTGGTCACCGCCGTGCAGGAGGCCGCGCACACCGGCTCGGCGCGGGGGCGCGCGATCCTGTACGGGTGGACCGGCCTGCTGGGGGTGACGATCGCCGGGTCGGTGGCGCTCGGCTCCACGTCGGCCGCGCTGCTCAGCGCCTACGCGGGGCTGGGCACGATCTGGGTGGCCGCCGGGGTACGCCGCCTGCTGCGCGGGCGCCAGGCCGCCACCGTTCAGCCCCTGCGCTGACCGAGCACCTCGGGCGGTCGCTCGGCTACCGCCCGATCCACCGCGACGTCGTCCTTTCCGCCGAGCAGATGGTCGTACATCCGGGCCGGGCTCGGGGCCGCCGGATCGACGCCGGGCGGAACGCGTTCTAGCTCGGGTCACGAGGCCTGTCCCCTTCGCCGCGTACCAGTTGGACGCCACACTACTCGCCAGTACGGACGGGCGGAGCAGCCCGTTAAAGCCCGATCAGCAGGCAAAACAGAACGTGTTCTCGCCTAATTCCGACACAGAGTGACTTTCCATGTCGTACCGGAAATAAGGCCGACTGACCGATGCGCTCAGGGCCGCCGCTGTGCATCCTGGTTGTGGACGGGTCCGGTGCGGGGCCTGCACCAGAGCCGAGAGGAGTTACGAGGGCATGGACAACACGGCAGGCCGCCCTACCGTGATCTTGGACAATGGCGTCGTCGGCAGGGTCATGCTGGCGCATCCGTCCCGGCGCGATCTCGTGCTCGTGCTCGGCATGGACGGCACCCTGCTGAGCTGCGAGCTCGACGAGATCGCCTGCGTGGTGGGGGGCAGGCCGCTCTGCCGCGACGGGTGAGGCGGGATCAACGATGACGCCATACCGAACACCGCGTCGTCGTTCAACAGGTCGGCGGCTGCCGTGCTGCCGCCGATCTTCGTCACCCCCCTCGCGATCATCGCGTACTCCGCCCGCGAGCCGAGCCAGGGCCCCGAGAGCCCGCGTTGGCGCTTTGTGAGGCGTCACAGATTTGACCGCCCATCTTTACCGCGCTGTCCAGTTCACAGAATGACGAGCATCGCTCATCGTTTGTCTGCGACTGAACTGCGACCGGTGGAGACGCGATGCGGCGCCGTACTTTCATCAGCCTTGGAGCAGTGGCGTTCTCGGGGGCGGTGTGGCACGAGGCGGCGGCGTCCGTCTCCGTGTCGGCCGGGGCGAGCCCGTACGGGCCGCTCGGCGTGCCCGACGCGAACGGGATGGCGTTACCGGCGGGCTTCACCGGCGCACGTCGGCCAGCCGGTAGGCGCCCGGCGGCTGCTCGAAGAGCCGTACCACCTCCAGCACCTCCTCGGCCAGCTTCGCCGCGGCGGGCACGCCCGCGGGGTCGGCGAACCCCGCCGCCGCCCACACGGACACGCCCGCCGCCTTGCCCATCGCGGCGGCCAGGTCGGCCACCTCGCACCACCCGGGTTCCGCGCCGGGGAGCGGGACGAGCGCGAACCCGCCGCTGGTGTCCAGCGCCGACAGGACCGGCTCCGCCACGTGTCGCTGGAGGGCGGTCCTGATCCGGCGCAGCTTGCGCCGCCCGGCGATGGCCCCGCCCGGCTCGTCCTCGTCGGGATGCCGGTCCACCGCGACGGCCAGCACCAGGTAGCGGGGCGCGAGCCGGACCCCGGCCAGCGCCGCCCGGTCGCCGCCGAGCAGCGCGGAGACGGCGGCGTGCATCGTGTGCTGCTCGTGGCTGAGCATGCTCTCGCGCTCCTCCAGGTAGGCCGTGCACACGGCGGCCGTGGCCGAGCCGACGTAGAGGAGGACGAGCCGGCTGGCGGCCAGGGCGTCGTCGAGGTCGGCGGGCGTGGCACCGGCGATCAGGTGCTCCCAGACCATGCGCGCCCCCAGGTGGTAGGCCGCGAGCAGGGCCTCCAGCGGCACGCCCTCCTGGGCGCGGAGGGCCGCCGACTCCCGCAGCGGCGCCAGCTCACCCCTGGTCGGTGGGCGGCGGTCGCGGAACATGCGCGAGACCAGCCGCAGGTTGTGCTCGGTGATGGCGGTGATCTCACCGTCGAGCTCTTCCTTCGGTAATCGCCGGTAGAGGGGTATCTGCTCGGCGAAATCGCGGACGAGCCGCCTGGCCAGCTTGGCTGTCTGGCGTTCGAGCAACTCGTACACGGGGCACCCGGCCAGGGTGAGGGCGCGGACCACGCTCGAACCCTGTCAAACGGGTCACCGATCCGCAACGGACGCCGGGCGGGCCCCCGATGAAAGTTTCAGGGTCTCCCGGACCGATGGAGCGAGGCCGTTGACGGGGCGGCGGCGGGAAAGGAGGATCGGATCGCTCCGTGTTATGGGAGCGCTCCCATCCTCCGAAGGACCTCCATGACCCGATGCCGGGCCGCCTTACTGGCCCTCCTCACCATGGTCGCCCTGTCCCCCGTGATCTCGCCCGCCGTGGCGGCGCACGCCGACGAGGGACCCGAGCAGATCGTGAACGGCACCTTCGACGCCGGCACCGCCTCCTGGTGGAGCACCGGCAACCTGACCCCCGCCGTGGACTCCGGACGGCTGTGCGCCGACATCCCCGGCGGCACGGCCAACCCCTGGGACGTCATCATCGGCCAGAACGACCTCGCCCTGGTCGAAGGGGAGACCTACGCCTACCGGTTCAGTGCCTCGGCCACCCCCGCGAAGGTCGGCAGGGCGCTGGTGCAGCTTCCGGTGGACCCGTACACGCAGTATCTGTCGGCCGCCCCCGAGCTGAGTGTCTCGGGCAACGACTACTCCTACACGTTCACCGCCCCCGTGTCGCTGCCGAACGCCCAGGTGGTCTTCCAGTTGGGCGGCAGCGCCGAGCCGTGGAGGTTCTGCATGGACGACGTGTCGCTCAAGGGCGGCGCCGAGCCAGAGGTCCACGAGCCGGACACGGGCCCGCGCGTGCGCGTGAACATGGTCGGCTATCTCCCCGCGGGCCCCAAGAACGCCACCGTCGTCACCGCCGAGACCGCGCCCCTGGACTGGGAGCTGAAGAACGCCGACAAGAGGACCGTGGCCACCGGCCGGACCACCCCCAGGGGCGTGGACGCCAGCTCCGGCCAGAACGTGCACACGCTCGACTTCGGCTCCTACCGCAAGCCGGGCAAGGACTACACGCTGACCGCGGACGGGGAGACGAGCAGGCCGTTCGACATCTCGGCCGGCATCTACGACGAGTTGCCGGCCGACGCGCTGAAGTTCTACTACACCCAGCGCAGCGGCATCGAGATCCTCGACAGCCTCAGGCCGGGCTACGGCCGGCCGGCGGGCCACGCGGGCGTGGCGCCGAACCAGGGCGACGTGAGCGTGCCCTGCCAGCCCGGCGTCTGCGACTACTCCCTCAACGTCAAGGGCGGCTGGTACGACGCCGGCGACCACGGCAAGTACGTCGTCAACGGCGGCATCTCGGTCTACCAGCTCATGGCCGCCTACGAACGCGACAAGGCGGCCTTCCGGGACGGTCAGCTCGACATCCCGGAGAGCGGCAACGGCCAACCCGACATCCTGGACGAGGCCCGTTGGGAGCAGGAGTTCCTGCTGAGCATGCAGGTGCCGGACGGCAAGCCGTTCGCGGGCATGGCCCACCACAAGATCCACGACCAGAACTGGACCGGCCTGCCCCTGCTGCCGCACCTGGACCCGCAGCTCCGCGAGCTGCACCCGACCTCGACCGCCGCCACGCTCAACCTGGCGGCGACGGCGGCCCAGGCGGCTCGGCTGTTCGCCCCGTACGACGCCGCGTTCGCCGCCAGGAACCTCACGGCGGCCCGCAAGGCGTGGGCGGCGGCCAAGGCGAACCCGGCCAGGTACGCCGACCCCAACGACGGCAACGGCGGCGGCGCCTACAGCGACGGCGACGTGAGCGACGAGTTCTACTGGGCGGCGGCGGAGCTGTTCATCACGACGGGCGAGAAGGAGTTCAAGGACTTCGTGCTGGCCTCGCCGCACCACACGGGCGACATCTGGCGCGATCGGGGCTTCGACTGGGGCAACACCGCCCAGCTCGGCCGGCTGGACCTGGCGACCGTGCCCAACGCCCTGCCCGACCGGGCGCGGGTGCGGCAGTCGGTGGTGGACGGGGCCGAGAAGTATCTGGCGACCCAGCGCGCACATGCGTATGGCCTCCCGTACAACCCGCCGGACTTCGACTGGGGCTCCAACAACCTGGTGCTCAACAACATGGTCGTGCTGGCCACGGCCTACGACCTGACCGGGCAGGAGAAGTACCGCGCGGCCGTACGTGAGGGCATGGACTACATCCTGGGCCGCAACGCGCTGAACCAGTCGTACGTGACCGGCTACGGCGAGGTGGCCTCGAAGAACCAGCACAGCCGCTGGTACGCCCGCCAGCTCGACCCCGCCCTGCCCAACCCGCCGCGCGGCACGCTGGCCGGCGGCCCCAACTCCGCCATCCAGGACCCGCTCGCGCAGCGGCTGCTGCAGGGCTGCAAGCCGCAGTTCTGCTACATCGACCACATCGAGTCGTGGGCGACGAACGAGCTGACCATCAACTGGAACTCCCCGCTGGCCTGGATCTCGGCGTTCCTGGCCGACAAGAGCGAGCGGGCCGGCTGCCGGGTGCGTTACTCCGCGCACGGAGCCGGTCCGGGCGCCTTCAACGCCCAGATCGTGATCGAGAACACCGGCAAGGAGAGCGTGGACGGCTGGAGCCTGCGCTGGTCGTTCCTCAGCGGCCAGCGCGTGCGCGCCGGCTGGGGCGCCGCGCTGGCGCAGTCCGGCGCGGTGGTGACGGCCAGGAGCCACGAAAGGATCAAGCCGGGCAGGTCGGCGGTGTTCGGCTTCACCGGCACGGCCGCTTCGGGCCCGAACCCGGCACCCGAGGTCTTCCACCTCGACGGCGACCGCTGCGGGTGATCTGAACGCCCGGCGGCCCATCAGGGGGCCGCCGGGCGTTTGCCGACGCTCCGTTGAACGGAATACTGTTGCCCCCATGCCCAGGGGAACCTCTGAAGTCAGCGAGCCGATGTACTTCGTGCTCACCGCGCTCCGCTCCGGACCACTGCACGGGCACGCGATCAGCAAGTCGATCAAGGAGCTGTCCGGGGGCCGGGTCCAGCCGTCGGTCGGCACCCTCTACGGGATCCTGGAACGCCTCAACGAACGCGGCGTGATCACCGTGGACCGCGAGGAAACGGTCAACGGCCGCAACCGGCGCTATTTCCGGATCACCGACGAGGGCCAGGCCCTGGTGGAGGCCGAGGCGAGGCGGATGCAGGCGGCCGCCTCCCTGGTCCTGCGGCCGCAGGAGGCCGTCGCCCTCGTCCCACGGCTGCCGGGCCTGTGACGGCCGTCGAAACGGTGGGCGGTATGACGGCCCTGGAACGGCGTTACCGCCGGCTGCTGCTCGCCTACCCCAGGAGCTATCGCGCCGCGCACGGCGACGAGCTGCTCGACGTGCTGCTGGAGTCGGCCGAGCCCGGCAGCACGGTCCCGGCGCTCAGGGAGGCGTGGGGGCTGCTGCTGGGCGGCGTACGCAGCCGTATCGCGCACCAGGCGGCCGGCACCCCGTGGGCGGACGGCCTGCACCTGGGCGTCACGGCCGTGGCGGCGGCCAACCTTGCGGCACTGCTGCCGTACGCGGGCACGCTGCCGCTGTGGACGGTGCTGTCGGCGCTCGCGCTGCTGGCCGTCCAGCGGGGATGGGTGCTCGCGGCGTTCCCGCTCACCCTCGCCGCGGGCGCCAAGTCGGTCTTCCTCGCGAGCGGCCAGCAGCCGTTCGACGTGACCCTGATCCCGGTCTACCCGTCTTTCCTCACCGACCGGCCGCTCTACTCGGACAGCAGCCCGTTCGTGGTGGCCGCCGGTTACGCGGTCGTGCTGGTGGGCCTGCTCGTGCTCGCCTCCCGGCAGCGCCCGCGGGCCAGGTCATGGTGGTGGTGGGCGGCGGTCGTGGGGGCGGCGTGGGCCGGTCCCGCGTGGCTGGCGGACGATACGTCGTACCCGCTGAGCCTGAGCAGGATGGCCGTCGAGGCAGCGGCGCTCGGGCTGGCGGCGGCCGCCGGCTACCTGGCGCGCGACCACCGGTGGGCGCTCGCCTCGGGCATCTACCTGCTGGTCGCCTCAGGCGAGCCGGCCCTGCACGGCGAGGAGCTGACCAGGCAGCACCTCGCGTACTGGGGCGTACTGGTCCTGCTGGCCCTGTGGGCGGTCCTCGCGCCCTTCCGTCCCCGGCGGCACTGCCTGGATTGACCATGCTACGTTAAACAGAGTATGGTCCCGCCATGCCCAGAAGATCCACCTTTGCCCTCGCCCTGTCGTTCTCGGCGACCCTGCTCTGCGGCTGCGGGGGCGCCACGGAGAGCCCCCGCCCCGCGCCGGTCGCGACCGCCGGCATGGACAAGAAGCACCAGATTGAGGCGGTCAAGGCGGACTGCATGAAAGAGCGCGGATTCAAGTACGTCGCGTGGGTGCAGCCAAAGGAGAAGACCGAGGAGGAACGCAGCCGCGCCTCCGGCAATTACCAGGCCATGCGGAAATATCGCCAAAAATATGGCTTCGGGATCTGGTCCATCCCCGTCTATCGCGAGGAGATGAACAGGCTGGCCGGAGTCCCCGAACCGGGCTCCGACCCGAACATGCAGGTGGCGCTCAACCTCTCCCCGACCCAGCAGGAGGCCTGGACGAAGGCTAGGGACACCTGCACGAGCGAGGCGGTCACGCAGGTGCTCGGCCTGACCGTGAAGTCGCATGGCGACCTTATCCAGCAGATGCTCGCGGCCCGGAAACGGGCCATGACCGCCGAACTCGACGGCGACCCCGAGCTGCGGGAGCTGACCGCCGCCATGTCCGACTGCCTGAGGAGCAAGGGCTACGCCGTCAGCGACACCGCGCCGACGGCCCTCGCGGGTCGCGGCGGGGACGTGTTCGACCTCCAGCGGGTCGAGATAAACAAAAAGCAGCATGTGGAGGCCTTCGTGGAGTTCACCCCTCAGCAGGCCAGGCCCTACCTGAACCGGGAGATCAAGGCCGCGCTCGACGACCTGGAATGCGGCAAGGACTTCTACGCGGCCTACATGGCACGGGAGTCGGCGATCGAGAATCGGATCAGCGACCAGTTCGCCTTCCGTCCCTGATGAAGTCCCCGCGCAAGCTGCTCGCCGGCGTCGTCGCCGGCGTCGTGGTCATCGCCGGTGCGGGCTGGGCGGTCGGCACCCGGCTGCGCTCGCCCGCCGACGAGGCCGCCCGCCGCGCCGCGCCCACCCCCTCACTCGTCACCGCCGCCGTCGAGCGCCGCAAGCTCGTCAGCACGGTCGTGCTCAGCGGCACCCTGGAGTACGGCTCGCCGCTGCCTGTCAGCCTCGCCGGAGTGGTCGGCGGCACCTCCGAGCTGCAGCGGGCCACCCGCGCGCCGCACGTCGGCACCCTCAAGGAGGGCTCCGTGCTGATGGAGGTCAACGGCCGCCCGGTGTTCGCGCTGCGCGGCACGGTGCCGATGCACCGCGCCATCGCGCCCGGCGGCAAGGGCGACGACGTCAAGCAGTTGCAGCGGGCGCTGCGCAGGCTCGGGTACGGGGGTCCCACCTCGGGCGTGTTCGACCAGGCCACGATCGCGGCGGTCACCAGGATGTACCGGAAGAAGGGG
Organism: Nonomuraea sp. B12E4; assembly: GCF_039871825.1. Lineage (NCBI taxonomy): Bacteria > Bacillati > Actinomycetota > Actinomycetes > Streptosporangiales > Streptosporangiaceae > Nonomuraea > Nonomuraea sp. B12E4. The sequence goes on from NZ_JBDPME010000023.1 coordinate 92,737, forward strand.
TACGAGGCCCAGCGGCCGACGCTGGTCGACCGGCAGGCGTACGACACGCTGCGCCGGGCCGTACAGACCGCCGAGGAGACCCTCGCGACCGAGCAGCAGGCGCTCGACCAGGGGCGGGACGTGCTGCCGTTGAAGCTCAAGGTGGACAACGCCAAGGCCGACCTGAAGGCGGCCGACCGGGCGCTGAAGGAGACCGAGGCACAGCGGCTTACCCCCGACGACGACGCCGCGCTCGTGGCGGCGGACGCGGCGGTGCGCGCGGCGGAGGAGAAGCTGCTGGCGGCCGAGCAGGCGCTGGAGGCGGCCAGGAGCCACCCGGCCGCCACCCCGACGGCCACGCCCACCCGCACGGTGGCTCCCGTCGCCGTTCCCAGCAGCGAGCCCACCGCCGACACGGAGCTGCTGGAGATGCGGGTGGCCAACGCCAGGGCGGATCTGGCGGAGGCCACCGAGCAGCACGGCCGCATCCTGGAGAAGGCCCGCCAGGCCCGCGAGAAGAGCCTCGAAGACCTGAGCAAGGCCCGCCGCACCGCGCAGGAGGCGCTGGCCACGGCCGAGCAGGCGCTGCGCCGGGCCAGGCAGCTCTCCCCCGCCAGGCTCAAGGTGTCCCACGCGAAGACGAACGTGGCGGCGGCGAAGTCGATGCTGGCCGAGTACAGCCGTACCTACGGCACTTCCGTCCCGCCCGGCGAGATCGTGTTCCTGCCCAAGCTGCCCGCCCGGGTGCAGAAGACCTCGGTGAAGGCCGGCGGGCGCATCGAGGAGGAGGTCGCCACGGTGACCAGCGCGACGTTCATGGTGACGGGGTCCGTCGAGGCCACGGAGTCGGAGCTGCTGCGCACGGGCATGGAGGCGAGCATCGAGCTCGACACGGGCAGGTCGTACCCCGCCAGGCTCACCGCGGTCGGCGCGCGGGCCGAGGTGCCGGGCGGCGAGAAGCCCGCGGACGGGGCCCAGCCCGTGCTGCTCACGCCCGCTTCGGCGAAGGGGCTCAAGCCGGGGACCGCGGTGACGGCGCGCGTGACGGTGGGAGCGACCGACGAGCCCGTGCTGGTCGTGCCGGTGGCCGCGGTGATCACCGCGGCGGACGGCAGGGCGCGGGTGCGGGTCGAGTACGCCACCGACCAGACCAGGGATGTCGAGGTGCGCACGGGGCTGACCGCGGACGGCAACGTCGAGGTCACCGGCGCGCTCAAGGAGGGCGACCGGGTGGTGGTCAGCGGTGCCTGAGCCAGTCATCGAGCTGACCGGGGTCCGCAGGGAGTTCCCGGCCGACCCGCCGGTGCGGGCGCTCGACGACGTCTCGCTCCGGGTGGAGGGCGGCGACTACCTGGCGATCGTGGGCCCGTCCGGCTCGGGCAAGTCCACACTCCTGAACGTGCTGGGCCTGCTGGATCGGCCCGGCTCGGGCAGCTATCGGCTGGATGGCACCGAGACCACCGCCCTGGGCGACGGGGCCAGGACCCGGTTGCGCGGCGACCGGATCGGCTTCGTCTTCCAGTCCTTCCACCTGCTGGCCCACCGTACCGTCGCGGAGAACGTCATGCTCGCCGAGATCTACGGCAGGCAGCCGCGCAGGGGCAGGCGGGAGCGGGCCCTTGCGGCGCTGGAACGCGTCGGGCTCGGTCACCGGACGGACTTCCGTCCCGACCGGCTGTCCGGCGGCGAACGCCAGCGCGCGGCCATCGCCAGGGCCCTCATGGGCGAGCCGTCCCTGCTGCTGTGCGACGAGCCCACGGGCAACCTCGACAGCCGCAACACCGAGGCGGTGCTCGACCTGTTCGAGGAGTTGCGGCGGCAGGGCCTGACGATCGTGGTCATCACGCACGAGCAGGAGGTCAGCGAGCGCGCCGGGCGGCGGGTGCGGATCACCGACGGCGTGCTGGTGGAGGAGAAGTGATGCACGTACGCGACCTGGGCGGCGAGGCGCTCGCGGGCATGCTCGCCCGGCCCGTACGTTCGGCGCTGACCACGCTGGGCACCGTGCTCGGCATCACCACCCTGGTCGTCACGCTCGGCGTCGCCGCCACCGCGGGCAACCAGATCGTCGGCCGCTTCGACGAGCTGGTGGCCACCGCCCTCACGGTGGAGGTGCCGGAGTCGGACAACGTGCCGCTGGTGGCGTGGGACGCGATCGACCGGGTGACCAGGCTGCGCGGGGTGGAGTCCGCCGCCGCGGTGGCCGAGTCCAAGGACAGCACGAACCTGTCCGTACGCTCCAACGACCCTCGTGGACCCGACCAGGGTGACCGCGCAGTCCCTGACCGTGCTGGCCGCCTCCACCGGGCTGCCGGAGGCGGCGCGCGGCCGGATGGTGCAGGGCAGGTTCTACGACGTCGGGCACATCCGGCGGGGCGACCGGGTGGCGGTGATCGGGGACCAGGCGGCCAAGCTGCTCGGCGTCACCCGGCTCGACCGGGCTCCGGCGATCTTCATCGGCGAGCACGCGTACACGGTGATCGGGATCCTCGGCGACCTGCGCCGCGAGCGGAACCTGAGCACTGCCGTGATCGTGCCGCCCACCGTGGGCGCGCGGTTCGGGCTGCGCGACGTCACCAGGGTGCTGGTCAACACCAGTCTGGGCGCCGCCGACCTGATCGCGGGCCAGGCCCCGGCGGCGCTCAGCCCCGGCAACGGCGACATGCTCCAGGTCGTCGCCCCGCCCAGCCCCACCAGGGCGCGCGACCAGGCGCAGGACGACGTCAACGCGCTCTTCCTGATCCTCGGCCTGGTCTCGCTCGTGGTCGGCGCGGTCGGCATCGCGAACGTCACCCTCGTCACCGTGATGGAACGCGTCCCGGAGATCGGCCTGCGCCGCTCGCTCGGCGCGGCCCGGCGGCACATCGCCGCGCAGTTCCTGCTGGAGTCGACGCTGATCGGGCTGACCGGCGGGGTGATCGGGGCCAGCCTGGGCGTGGTCACCATCGTCGCCGTCTCGGCCGCCAAGCAGTGGACGCCGCTGCTCGACCCGTGGCTGGCGGTCGCCGCGCCGGTCGCCGGGGCCGTGGTGGGACTGCTGGCCGGGCTCTACCCGGCGCTGCGCGCGGCCCGGATGGAGCCGGTGGACGCGCTCAGATAGGTGTCCTCCCGGTTGAGCCGCTCGGCGCTCGGGCACGTCCAAAGGACATGAGGAGAATCTGGCGGATCGTGCTGCCGCCGGCGCTGGTTCTGGTCTTGGCCTTGACCACGAGCACGTGCGCGGCACCAGCGGCCATGACAGGGACCCAGGGGCGCGCGGACGTCGCGGAGGCTCCAGCCTCCTCCGCAGGAACACCTGCGCCCTCGGTGAGCGCGACCCGACCCCACCAGGCCCCGCAGGGCCGGCAGGACTCGCAGGACCTGCAGAACCGCCTGGTCGAGCTGCGCGAACAGGGCGGCTTCGCGGGCCTCGACAACAGGGTGATCGTCGCCGCCGACGGCCGCGCCAAGTTCAGCCGCCGCACCGGCCCGGTCGTGGACCTGCCCCTGACGTCCGAGGAGCTGACCGAACTGCGCGGCCACCTCGCCAAACTACGGATCGGCCCTTCCGAGGCGCAGCCCCAGGGCGCCGACTTCATCGCCTACACCCTGACCTACCAGGGACGCCGCGCCACCCGCTACACACTCCCCGCCGACTGGCAGCCGGTGGTCCGCTTCCTGGAGGAAGCACTGGAGAAGTACTGGGCACCGGACTGACGAATGCCCGACTGACGAATTGCCCAGCCCGGGAATTACCGGCCATCGTCATGACGCGTCGCCGCCGACCCCAAGCACCAGGTCTGCCCACACCACGCGGTGACAGCGCTCGATGACGTGCGTTCCGCAACGGATGCTCAGCCCGGCCACGATGCCGAGGCCACGACCTGACTCCGCCATGGATTCGAGCTGGAGCGGCAGGAAGCACGGCGCCGGCGTCCGGGTGCCCGGGTCGATCACTTCCAGCCGGACGAAGCCGCCGCCGAACCCCAGCCGCACCGTGACCCAGTCCCGCCCCCGACCCCCCGGCACGTGCTGGATGACGTTGGTCACCAGCTCGGTGACGATCTGGAGCGCGTCCGCCCGGACATCCGGATGGCTGTCGACCAGCCACAGCCCGGTGGCTTGCCGGGCGTGCCACGGCGCCCGTTCACTTCGGCACAGCGTCGCACTTCTCCAAAGGACGATGTCTGCCGCTTCGATTTCTGTCCGCATAAAATCACCGACTTGTCTGGGTTTGCCGCCGTCCTATCCGGACAGCCATGTGTCCGGACGCCTCCTGATTGCTTTTCGGAAGCATTTACAAGAGTGCCAACTCCCAGCTAGCTTGCAATCAGCACGCAACTGTCCGTATTCAGACAGACTAAAATGTGGTTTGTGCGGATGCCCCCGAAAGGGCGTGACTGCCAATGCACGAGCAACCGGAATCCCCGGTCGAGGGGTATGGAGCGGTATTGAAGGCGGCGCGGGACGCCGCCCACCTTTCCCAAGCGGCCTTGGGAGAGGTGCTCTCCTGCAGTGAGAGCCTCGTCGGGCTGATCGAGCGCGGTAAGCGTCGGCCGACCAAGAAGTTCACACTCGCCGCGGAAGCCGCTCTGGGGCTGAACGGAGACCTCTATCGGCTACTGCCCAACACATCGGTCATGTCCACGGAGAAGTGGTTCAGCGAATGGCCGAGGGTGGAAGCGAAAACGGACACGATACGAACGTGGGAACCCCTTGTTGTCCCGGGACTTCTACAGACACCTCGCTACGCGCAAGCCCTCTTCGCGTCCGAACCTGGGGTCACAGAACAGTGGAGAGAGGAAGCCCTCACAACACGACTCCAGCGGCAGTCCGTGTTCGAGCGCAAGGACCCGCTCATATATTGGGCGCTGATTGACGAGTGCGTTCTCCTTCGGCCCGTCGGCGGAAAGGACGTGATGCAGGAGCAACTGGAGCACCTGCTGGTGATGGCTGAACGGCCGAACATCTCGATCCAGGTCGTACCGCTGGACGTAGGCGCTACGGCGGGCCTGGTCGGAGGCTTCGCCATCGCTCAAGGCGAAGGCATGCGGGACCACGTCCACCTCGAAGACGCCGCACGAGGCTCCGTCTCCGCCCAGGATGAGGCGGTACGGCGCGTGACCCTCAAATACAATGAGATTCACAAATGGGCGCATCCCGTACACGTGAGCAAGCGGCTGATACGCGAGGTGACGGCGAGATATGAAGATCAGTGACGAGCTGGGCGTCGAACTGAAGGCCGCACAGTGGACCAAATCCACGCTTTCCAGCTCCCAAGGAGGTAACTGCCTTTACGCGGCCAAGCTGAGCGGCGACCGATACGCGATCCGAGACTCCGAACAACCCGACGTCGAGCCGATGATCCTCCGGGGCAGCGTCTTCCGCGCCTTCGTGGGCGGCGCCAAACTCGGCGAATTCGACTTCTAGCCGTCCTTGATCGTCATACCAATGGTATGATGGGACCTATGGACGCTGCAGCGAGCGAGCCCGTGCGCGACGACTCGGAGCCTTCTCGGGCCGCGCTGTACATTGCTCATGATGCGCCTGGCCCAAAGGTCAAGAAAGCCATCACCATGCCACAGCAGCTTGCCGCTGAGATCGACGCGCACGTCGGACGTGGCGAGTTCTCCGCCTTCATGTCCAGTGCCGCCCAACACTGGCTGGCCCTGATAAAGACCGGCGAGATCATCGATGAGTACGAGCGGCAGCACGGCCCGATCAGCGAAGAGCGCTTGGAGCAGGCGAGGCGTCGGTGGCGCGACGCCTGAGGAACGTCCCGATCACGGCTACTGGCCCGCTACTGGTGCTCGACGCTCAGGCCCTCTCGCTGCTGGCTGATAACCATGCCGAAACCGTGGACCTGGTGGAAGCTTCCCGTGAAGACGGTTATGCCGCGGCCATCAGTGTCGTCACACTCGCTGAGCAGCGTAGGACCGGGCAGGCAGCGGCCCGCATGCGCTGGCTCCGATCTCGGCTGGTGATCGTGCCCGTCACCGAGCAACTGGCCGACCTGGCAGCAGGGCTGCTGGACTGCGCAGGGCTCGATGGTCACGACAACGTCGTCGACGCGCTCGTGACGGCCACAACGGCCTCCACCAACGCACCCGGACGCCTGCTCTCTTCCGATGGCTCCCATATTCCCGCGTTGTGCAAGGCCGCCGTCGAACTCGGAGCACGGCAGATCCAGTGGCTCAAAGTCTAGGAGAACGGCACGTTCCAGCGTTCGGGGCGATTGTCTTGTCAACCGACGGACCTACCGCCGTCTACTCGACCACCCGGTCGGGGGAATCCCGCCAAATCCGCTGCCCTTCGGGCGTGATGGTCATGCCGAAGCGTTCGCGCTCGGGCTCCCCCCAGCTCACCCACCGGAAGTAGGCGGACACCACCTCATCCCAGAGCGGCCGGTCGCCCACCTGGTAGATCTCGTACTCCTCGGCACCCGGGCGCCAGTCCACCACCGCCCAGGAGTATGGGTTGCCCGGATCGGACAGCCACAGTCGGCAGAGCTCCCCGTCCTCGTCGGGTTCGGCGCTGCCGTGGGAGGCCAGGCCGGTCAGCGCGGCGATGGCGAGGTCCGCCCCGGCCGGGGCGTAGGCGATCGTGCGAGGGTCGATGTGCGTGGTGAGGTGGTGCTTGTCCGCAGACGTGCGCGGCGGCCGGCCTGGGGCTCTGCGCTGGGAGCGCATCATCATGTAGTCGGCGAAGCCGGGGAAGCGGCCGTACGCCGTACCGTCCGGCATGACGACGAGCCGCAGCGCGTGACCGGTGCCGAAGCCGGGACGGTACGGCAGGACGATCACGGCGCCGGGCCGGGACTGCTGGACCCATGTGTACGGCACGGTCTGGATGCCGCAGGTCACGTGAACCCGGTCGAATGGCGCGCGCGACGGACACCCGTGCGCGCCGTCGCCCACGATGAGGCAGGGGTCGACCCCGGCGGCGGCGAGGTTCTTGCCGGCCTGCTCGCCGACGGCGTCGTCCACCTCGATGGAGGTGACGTTGTGCCCGCCGACGAGATGGGACAGCAGCGCCGCTGTCCAGCCGGTTCCGGTGCCGATCTCCAGCACCCGGTGGCCGGGCTCGGGATCCAGCAGCCGCAGCAGGTTGGCGACCGTGCTGGGCGCCGAAGCCGAGGACGTGCACTCACCCGAGCCCGTGGCCAGGTCGGTGGCACCGTCGTCGAGCTGGGTGACGATGCTGGTGTCGGAGTAGACGGCGTTCCACCAGTCATCGGGATCGCCGTCGTGGTCGATGACGCGGATGCCTCCGTCCGGCGCCCATGCCTGGCCTACGTGCGGAATGTACTGATGGCGGGGCACCGCCCGGATGGCGTCGTAAACCCACGCGGCGTCCGGAACGAGGGCGGTGACCTGGCCGATCAGCGCTTCGGTCCGTTTGGCGAGGTCTGTCACTTCTTGCCTTTGCCGCCGCTGTTGCTGTTGCCCTTGCTGTGCTTGCCGTCTCCGCCTTGTGCCTTGTCCGGGCCTTGTGGCTCAGGCTTGAACGGCTTGTCGCCCTTCTTGCCGCCCTCGTGCTTGCCCAAAGTGAACCCCCAGGCGATCGAATCGTACGCTTATCGTGAGTGCGAAACTACGCAACGTACGCTATCCGTGAGCCGGCCTGAGGGCCCATTACCCATTTGGAGACTTCACAATGCCGTCCTTGCTCTGTCCCTGGGCATACCGAGGGACACCGGGTTGTCAGCGGACACGGCAGACTTCCCGTTGGGGGACAATTCTCCCCGGTGGGCCCGTCCGGGCCCGTCAGAGTGGGCGGTCGGCAGCATGGTTGTGCGAGGACGCTGGTGGCATGGAGCAGGCGGAACTCCGGACTGACGTGAGCCTATGAAGAGTGTCCTGAAGACCTTGACGGCCTTTCGGACTGGAACCGACGATTCAGACTCGGGTCATGATGGGCCGTCGGAAGGTTCCGGCCGGGCCTGAGGCGTGGGTCCTGTGCCGGGAACTGATCCCGGCCGGGAGCGGCAGCACGGCCCATCGGGAGTCATGCCCCAGCGCTCGCGCCCGGCCCCCAGCTCATCCGCCGAAAGTAGGCATCCACCACCCATCCCACAGCGGTTGGTCGCCCACCTGGTAGATCTCGTACTCCTCGGCACCCGGCCGCAGTCCACCACCGCCCAGGAGGGCGAGCCGGGTTGATGGCCGGCGCTCCTGGAGGCGGTCAGGGGCGGCGCTGTTCGGCCTCGGGTGAGAGCGCCGCGGCCACAGAACCGGCGGCGTAGCCGTTGCCGGTAAGGCCTTCCTCGTCCTCGTCCTCGTCCTCGCCCTCGTCTTCCTGCACGTAGTCGAAGTAAATCGTCACGAACGGCCAGGGATCGCCGTCGTCGTCGGTGTCGTTATGGAAGACCAGATCGCGGATCTCGATCTTGCCCATCCCCTCGATCGTGCTGGCGAGCCTGCGTAGCAGGTTGGGCACGTTGTCTTGCTCTTCGCCCCGTGGATTGTTCAGGGAGAAGTGCCGAGCCTGAAATCCAAGCTGGTCGGCCATCTGTTCCTACCCCTTCCTGCCCCGCTTCTGTTTGTTCCGATCGCCGGAGAACTTCTCGGCCTTCCGGACCTTCCCCGCTGCTCTGTTGAACAAGCTCCGGTCGTAAGGCAGCCCTTGTTCCTTGGCCTCGAGCGCCTCCAGCTCCTCGTCAGTGAGGTTGGCGTCGGCCTCCGTTCGCCCGCGGCCGCCTCCGCGCCCACCGCGGCCGCCACGCATCTCCATCACTTGAGGCCGTTCTATGGGGTTCCTGACCCCCGCCAGCCTTGTGCCGCCTGAGCTGGGGACACCCGCGAAGGCCGGGCTGCCCGGAGGGCCGAAACGAGAGCGGCTTTCGAGGAGCTCTCGTATCGGGCGCGTGATCCTGTGCTCAACCCCTCTGGCCAGGTGCCGGCCGCTGCCCTCGGCCGCCTGGCGGAAGGCCTTGACGCCCGCGCGCCGGATGGCCAGCAAAGTGGCCATCGTGCGAGGTCCCGCGGCCGGACCGGACAGCGCAGCCTGGAGCAGTCGTGCCGTACCGATGGCTGCGATCGTGCCCACGACGACCTTGGTGCCTGTCACCACCGTACCCATGCCGTGCAGCAGGGGAGGCGCCAAGCGCATCGCGTGCGAAGCCTGTGCCATGCGCGCGGAGTTGTGGTCGGTGGAGCGTTGCATCTCGGTCGACGAGTCGCCCTGGTAGACGGCTGAGGCGGCACCGACGGTGGAGTCGACCTCGGCTGCCGCCAGCGTCGTGCCGCGTTGGACGATGTCGGCCGCGTCGCCGTCCAAGTTGACCTCGTCCTCGTCGACGTTCGGCCACCAGAGGCCGGCCATCTCCAGCGTCGCGTCGTACTCCGGTGGCAGCATTATGCCCATGCGTCGCGCTCCGGCATGATGCTTGCGGCATCCGCGGCATCGATGTTGGCGGGCACGGCCATCATGCGGTCCCCCTGGTCGGTCAGCGTGCCACCCAGACCCGGCCCGGCATCGAGAATCGTCTGACGGCAGTCAATCCATGCCATCTCGATCTCGGCGAAGAGCCCGTCGTCCCCCCACCTCCCGCTTCGTTCCCGTAGCCGCTGCACCGCCGCCTCATAGTCGTCCCCGTGCGAGTGCATGCGCGACGCCTGCAGCCTCAGCGACTCCTTCGAGATCTCGAACCCCGTGTTCATAAGAGAGACGATAGCGCCCGTTAGTTATTAATGTGATTGACGGTGATAATTCACGCAGCTAGTCAAGGAACCGGCTCAGTTGCTCCTGAAGTGCGATGGGATCAAGGGATACGTCCGGGACGGCCTGCTGGAACTCCTCGCGGAGCATGGTCTCTGCCTGACGCCGGGCATCGTCCTGCGCCCGGCCCACGGCCGCGAGTATTTCCTCGGAGAGCGCTTCGCTGCCCTTCTTCACCGCCTGCTGCCCGAGCACGACCTCCAGGATCCTGCCTTCGGCGGTAGCGGTCGCACGTACGTGACCGCTATCCCCCACGCCGATGATCTCGCTCAGGCTCTCCTCCACGCCCGCGAGCAGCGCCTCGGCCTGGTCCACCTGTTCCGTGGCCAGGTCGAGGTCCTGGGAGCGAATGTTTCGCGGATCGATGTCGTAGCCGAACATCACAGTCCTCCCGAGTACAGCTCGCGGGCCACGGCCTCCACACGATGCTCGATGAGCCTCTCGTCGAGTGGTTCCGGCAGCGCTCCGACGCGGGCGGTGACACCGTCCAGGATCTCCTGGGCGCGCCGCGCGGAGTCTTCCTGCGCCGCCTGGATCGCCCTGGTCACCTCGCGACCGAGCGCCACCGTGTCGAGCCGCAGCGCGCGGGGATTGATCTTGAGTTTCCTGATCGAGCCGCCCCCGTCAGCCGTTGCCCGGATCATCCCGTCGGCGGCTTCTCCCGTACTCTCGATCTCCCCGATCGTGTGCTTGGCCTGGCGAAGGTCGTGTATCGCCTCCCGCGTCCGCTGGAAGACCTCCTCCAGATATTGGCGATCTTGTTCAGGTGCCGGCCATGACACGTGAGACCTCCCTGTCAAGTCATTTCTAGGAAATTTATACATATCAGACGGCCGGAGACCCGTGATGAGAGATTCACCGTCAACGCTCCCGAACGAAGTGCTGTGACGTGCTCCTCGGCGGCCAGTGGCGCCGAGGCTCAGCTCGTGGGGAAGACGGCCTCGACGCGGAACCCGCCGCCCTCTTGCTCGCCCGTCTCCAGCGTGCCGCTGATCAGTTCGACCCGCCGCCGCAGGTCGAGCAGGCCCATCCCAGGGCCGGCGCCGGAGACCCAGGCGTCCGGCAAGCCGGGCGTGTTGCGGACGGTGACCCGTACCGAACCGGGCAGGTAGCGGACCTGCACCCGCACCTCCGCGCCGGGCGCGTGCTTGCGCACGTTGGTGAGGGCCTCCCGCACCACCAGATACGCGGTCCGCCCCACGGCGCCGGGAACCGGCACCGGAACACCGGCCACCACCAGCTCCACCGGTATCCCGGCGGCTGCCGACTCCGTGATCAGCGGCCGCAGGTCGGGCAGCGGCAGCCCCCGGTCGAACCCCTCCCCGGGGCCCCGCCGGAGCAGCGCCGTCATGTGCCGCAGCTCCTCCAGCGCCTCACACCCCGTCGCGCGCAGCTCCTCGGCCGCCGCCCTGGCGCGCTCGTCACGCGAGGCCACGGCCAGCACCCCTGCCTGCAGCACCATCCGGCTCACCCGGTGGGTGACCACGTCGTGCATCTCGCCCGCCAGCCGCTCACGCTCCACCCGCTCGGCCCGTTCCGCCAGCTCGCGCCGCAGGCGTTCCCTGACGGACGTGTACATGCCGTACAGGGCCGCCAGCGCGATCACCGCCTCGGTCCGGAGGAGCAGGGGCAGGTCGGGATAGGCCAGCGCGGCCAGGGCAAGGATGATCACCGGCGACCACTGCGGCACCCCGCGGTGCCGCTCGGCCGCGAAGGCGAGCGCGCCGTAGACGGCGAACGGGCACGCGGGCGGCCAGAGCAGCAGCTCGCCGGGCAACGGCGCGGCGAGCTGCTGCGCCGGCACCAGCACCGACGACACAGGCAGCGCGATGGCCGTGCCCGCGCCGATCCAGGCGACGGTGAGCGGCGCGCGGCGCATCCACAACACCGGCAGCGCCGCCGCCACCAGGACCACGAGTACGGGCCCCGGATAGCCGGTCGCCATCGTCAAGCCGGCCGCGACCAGGACCGCGACCGCGTCGATCGGCCGCGGGCGGGCACCGTCCACCGGCTCATCGTACGATCATCCGACGACTCTGCCCAGACTCCTGCGGGGGTCAGACCTTGCTGATCCGCACGGCGTCGGCGATGACGTAACCGGCCGTGGCGGTCCAGCGGCTCACCCCCACGACGTTGTACGTCCCGGCCGCGAGCTGGTACGTGCCGAGCACCCGCCACTGCCCCCCGCCCGAGCGCTGGTCCACGGTGACGGTCTGGTTGCCACCGGCCGCGGCCACGATGTACGGCGTCGCGCTGTTGTACCCGGAGTCGCCCGGGTACCACACCTCCACCCGGTAGCTACCGGCACTCGGGATGGCCGCCCGGTACCAGGCCGGGTCGCTGGCCGAGACCGGCTCGGCGAAGCGGTAGTCGGTGCCGTGCGACTGCCCGGAGAAGGCGGAGGTGCCCCAGTTCGCGCCGGCGGTGAAGCCGGGGTCGGCGTTGTCGATCACGACGCTGAACGAGCCGCCCGACGAGCCCACGACCCGGCCCGCGCTGGGCGGGCTCTCCCGGTGCTGCCGGTTGAGCGCGGCCACATAGTACGTGTACGTCCCGGTGGCGGCGGACGTGTCGGTGAACGTGGTCTGCCGGGTGGTCCTGACGAGGTTGCGGGCGTCGGCGAAGAAGCACGGGTCGGCCGTGGACTGGGAGCCGTCCACCCGGTAGACCGCGTACGAGGTGTCCGAGCCCGTCCAGGCGAGCTGGACGCCGTTCGAGACTGGGGTGGCCGAGGTGATCGCGGGTGCGGCGGGCGCGCCGCCGGTGCCACGCGCGGGCAGCAGGGCGGGCCTGGTGTAGTGGGTGTTCACGAGCCGGGTCATGGCCCCGATGCGGTCGGCCCTGACGTCCTTGGCGCTGAAGTAGATGTCGCCGGCGACCTCGGGATGCCGCCGGTTGTCGGACAGGTGGTCGCTCAGCTCGGCCGGATCCTGCCAGGCGGCGTCCTGCCCGGAGGCGCCGGCGCGGTAGGCGGCCTGGCCTATGACGAGCTGTACGCCGCTGTCCCGGACGACGTCGGACCACCAGGCGGTGAGCACCTCGTAGGCGGCCGTCGGGAAGCCGATGTGCCAGTAGATCTGTGGCGCTATGTAGTCCACCCAGCCCTGTTTCACCCACTGCCTGGTGTCGGCGTAGATGGCGTCGTACGACTGCAGGCCCGAGGTGCGCGAGCCGAGCGGGTCGGTGCCGGCGTTGCGCCAGATGCCGAACGGGCTGACGCCGAAGGACACATGCGGCTTGGCCGTGTGGATGCGCTGGTCCAGCTCGCGTACGAGCTGGTTGACGTTGTCGCGGCGCCAGTCGGCGACGTCGCCGAACGCACCGCCGTACCTGGCGTAGGCGGCGGCGTCGGGGATGGTCTGGCCGCTCACCGGATAGGGGTAGAAGTAGTCGTCCAGATGCACGCCGTCCACGTCGTAGCGGGTGACGGCGTCCATGATCGCGTCCTCGATGAACTCGCGGACCTCGGGAATGCCCGGGTTGTAGTACAACTTCCCGTCGTAGGCGAACCGCCAGTCGGGGTGCTGCCGCGCCGGGTGGGTGGACACGAGCCGGGCGGGGTCGGCGTGGTTGGCGATCCGGTACGGGTTGAACCAGGCATGGAACTCCAGGTTCCGGGCGTGGGCCTCGTTGACCATGAACGCCAGCGGGTCGTACCCGGGGTTGCCGCCCTGGGTGCCGGTCAGCCACTGGGACCACGGCTCGTACGGCGAGGGCCAGAACGCGTCGGCCGTCGGCCTGACCTGCACCACGACGGCGTTCATCCGTTTCTGCACGGCCAGGTCCAGCCAGGCGCGGAACTCGGCCTGCTGCGCGGACACGCTCAGCCCGGTGCGGCTCGGCCAGTCGATGTTCGACACGGAGGAGATCCACATGGCCCTGAGCTGCCGTTTCGGCGTCGCCGGATCGGTCGCGCAGGCGGTGGAGGAAGCTAACGAGGAGGTGGGGGCCACGATGCTGACGACTGCGGCGGTGAGCGCCGCCAGGACGGTACGCAGGAGCGCGGTCACGAAAGGAAGTTTCAGCGTGATCACGATTATGCGCAATAGTTTTCACAACTTCGTGGGGGCCCAATCTTCCGGCGCCCCTCGACGAAACCCCGCAGGCCCCCGGAGGCCATTCCCCGGCCACCCGCCGGACGCCTCTGGTCGCGGGAAGCTGGGGCGAAAAGTTTCACCTAACACGGAAGTAATGTCAATTATCGACAATTGTCAGGGAGTGCCGTAGCGTGCTGGCCGTTATCGCCAACGAGGAGCCCCCCATGACTCTCGCCCGCACGCGATTAACCGCTTTCGCCACCTCTGTGCTCGCCGCTCTCCTCATCACCGCAGGCCAGCCCGTCCTGGCACAGGCCGAGGAGCCCGCGCTGCCCGCCGCGTTCGCCAAGGCGGCGGCCGACCACGACGTGCCCCGCGATCTGCTCGTCGCCGTGGCCTACGCCGAGACCCACCTCGACGGCCACAACGGCGAGCCCAGCGCCAGCAACGGCTACGGCCTGATGCACCTGGTCAGCAACCCCACCAACCACTCGCTCGAAAAGGCCGCCGAGCTCACCGACCTCCCGGTCGAGCAACTGCGCAATGACGACGCGGCCAACATCCTCGGCGGCGCGGCCGTCCTGCGCTCCCACGCCGACGCCCTCGGCCTCGACGACGCGGCCCGGCAGGACGTGGGCCGCTGGTACCAGGCCGTGGCCAAGTACGCGGCCGCCTCCTCCCCCGAGGCCGCCCGCCTCTACGCCGACGCCGTGTACGGGCAGCTCGGCCTCGGCATCGACACCCGCGGCGTGCAGGTCAAGCCGCAGGAGGTCACCGCCGACCGCGGCGAGTACGCCAAGGTCCGCGACCTGAACGCGCGGGCCGCGGTGGCCAGCCCCGACTACCCGCCCGCCGCCTGGGTGGCCGCCAGCACCAGCAACTACCGGGTCTCCAGCCGCGAGTCCAGCTACAACATCGACCGGGTGGTCATCCACGTCACCCAGGGCTCGTACGCGGGGACCATCTCCTGGTTCCAGAACCCCGCCGCGCAGGTCTCGGCCCACTACGTGGTCAAATCCTCCAACGGCGCCATCACCCAGATGGTGCGCGACAAGGACGTCGCCTGGCACGCCGGGAACTCCACCTACAACAACCGCTCCATCGGCATCGAGCACGAGGGCTTCGTCGACGACCCCTCATGGTTCACCGACGCGATGTACCGGGCCTCCGCCGCGCTGACCCGCTACCTCTGCGACAAGTACGGCATCCCCAAGACCCGGACCGGCATCATCGCCCACAGTGAGGTGCCCGGCGCGACCCACACCGACCCGGGCCGCAACTGGAACTGGACCACGTACATGAACTACGTGACCGGTGGCACCACCAACCCGCCGACGTGGACGACGACCGTCGACAACACCACCGCGGGCCAGTTCACCGCCAGCGCCAACTGGGGCACCTCCACCTACTCCACCCAGCGCTACGGTGCCGACTACCGCTTCGCCGACCCGGTCGCCTCCAGCGACCCGGCATGGTACTCGGCCGCGATCCCGAGCGCGGGCAGCTACCAGGTGGAGGTCTGGTATCCGGACGATCCCGGGTACAACAGCTCGGCGCCGTACATCGTGGCGACGTCGAGCGGCAACCAGACCGTCTACGTCGACCAACGGGCCGGCGGAGGCGCCTGGCGCAACATAGGCACCTTCACCCTCAACGCCGGCACCTACAACGTCGTCGGGGCGAGCCGCTGGACCTCCGGCACGGGGTTGGTCATCGCCGACGCCGTCCGGATCAGCCGCCTGTCCTGACACCTGATCGTGCGGCCCGCGCCCTCCTGGCGGCGCGGGCCACACCCTCAGCACCGCACCCTCAGCACCGCACCTGCGGATCAAGCGGTGGCGCCGCCGTCGATCACATGGTCCTGGCCGACCACGAAGCTCGACTCCGGCGACGACAACCACAGCACCGCCGCGGCGATCTCCTCGGGCGTGGCGACCCGGCCGATCGGCAGCGCGGTCCTCATCCGGGCGGCCCGATCCTCGGGGGTCTCGCCGGGGCGCATGGACATGGGCGAGTCGACGGGCCCGGGGCTGACGGCGTTGACGCGCACGCCCTCGCCGATGCACTCCCTGGCCGCGGTGCGGGTCAGGAAGCTCACCCCCGCCTTCGAGGCCACGTAGGCACCCGCTCCGGCCAGCCGCCAGTGCGCGCCGAGGTTGGAGGCCACGTTGACGATGGCGCCTCCGCCGTTCGCCCGCATATGCGCGATCTCGTGCTTCATCGATAGGAACACCCCCTTGAGGTTCACCGCCAGCACCTCGTCCCAGATGTCCTCGTCGTAGTCGGCCACCGGGGCCGCCTGGCCGAAGATCCCGGCCGCGTTGCAGGCCACATCCAGCCCGCCGAACCGCGAGACGGCGGCCTCGACCATGGCCGCCGCCTCCGCCGACCGGGTGACGTCCGCGACGAACGCGCCGGCCCGCCCGCCGGCCTCCTCGATGGGTTTCACCACCTCGGCGAGTTTGGCCGCGTCCCGGCCCACGGCCAGCACCGCCGCACCCTCGGCGGCGTACGCGAGCACCGCCGCCCGCCCCACGACCCCGCTCGCCCCGGTCACCAGCGCCACCTTGCCGGCGAAACTCCCAGCCATCGTCTGTCCCCTCGATATAAGATCGATCGTTCTCAAATTTGCACTGCCTTCATGGCCTGATCGACCGCGTCACGCAACCGGCGCGGGTCCGGATCGGCCCGGCCGAGCACCCTGATCCCCTGCAGCAGCACGAGCAGGAACCTGGCCAGCGCGTGCGGGTCCTTCCCCGCCGGGATCTCCCCCTGCGCACGCGCCCTGACCAGTGAAGAGGCGAGCGCCGTCTCCAGCTCCGCCCAGCTCGCCGCCACCTTGCGCGCCGCCACCGGGTCCCGCCCGGCCAGCTCCACCGCCGTGTTGACCACCAGGCAGCCCCGCCGCAGCTCGTCGGCCAGGCACTCGGCCACGTAGCGGTCCAGGAAGGCCCGCAGCGCGGGCAGCGCGGGGCCCGGCTGGGACAGCGGCTCGACCACGTCGCCCTGCTCCAGATAGCGCTCCAGCGCCTTCAGGTAGAGCTCCCGCTTGCCGCCGAACGTCGCGTAGACGCTGGCCCGGGCCACGCCGAGCCGCTCCACGAGATCCGACATCGAGGTCGCCTCGTATCCGCGCTCCCAGAACAGCTCGAGAGCCCGCTGCAGGGCGACCTCCGGATCGAACTCCTTTGTCCTCGCCACGGCGGCCAAGCTAGCATATTCAAGAACGAGCGGTCTAATTTTCTCACTCGGCGGCGAGCAGGTCCCTGGCCTGCTCCAGCACCGCGCCCACCGGGATGTCGGTCACCCACGACACGTCGTGCGGGCAGCGCTCGGCGGCCGGGTCCACGCAGCTCGCGCCGCACACCGGGCAGGCCGTGGTCCACGAGATCAGCGGCCGGTGCCTGGTCCTGCTGAGCGGTCCCGCGTTGATCAGGTTGCCGCACCAGTACACCGCGACCGTGGGCGTGCCGACCGCGGCGGCCAGGTGGCGCGGGCCCGTGTCGTTGGCGATCACCAGGTCGCAGCGCTCGTAGAGCGCGGCCAGCCCGCCGAGACCGAGCGCGCCCACGACGGGGATCGCGGGCCGGCGCATCAGGGTGACCACGCGCATCACCAGGTCCTTCTCCTCCCGCGTACCCGTCACCACGACGGGCCGCCCGACCTGGTCGGCCACCTCGGCGAAGCGCTCCACCGGCCAGCGCCGCCGCGGATCGCTCGCGCCCGGATGCACGGCCACCAGCCGCCGCGCCGGCTCGCCGAGTGCCCGGGCCAGCTCGGCCCGGTCGTCACCGGTGACCGCCACCCGCGCCTCCAGCCCGTCCGCGACCCCGCCGACCAGCGCGGCGACCTGCAGAAAGAGCAGCGTCTCGTGGTGATAGGCCAGGTACGGCACCCAGCGGTCCAGCGCCTGCGCCCCGGGCGCCCGCAACCCCGCGCTCACCCTGGCCTCCAGCCGCCGGATGAACGGATTGGAGTAACGCCCGCCCCCGTGGATCTGCATCGCCAGGTCGAAGCGGCGCCCCCGTAGCTCCTCGCACAGACCGTCGGGCGCCGCTCGGCCGATCTCGCGCGTGGACACGCCCGAGATCGGCGGCAGCACCACCACGTCGTCCACCGGCCCTGGCCGCCCGGCCAGGAAGCCGGCGTGCCAGGAGGTGCCGAGCAAGGTCAGCCGAGCGCCCGGGTAGGCCCGCTTGAGCGCCTCCAGCGCCGGCAACGCCAGCAGGAAGTCGCCGATCGCGTTGGCCCGCAACACAGCGATCCTCCGCACCCCGCCGACCAACGCCGTCTCGGCCCCCTCAGGCCGCCGGACGCTGCGCACATCCGCATGCGCGGGGTTGTGCGCCTCCGGCTGAGCCGGGGTGTGCACGTCCGGATGCGCGAAACTCATCACGCCCTCGTCCACAGGGCTGTGGACATCCGCGTTGACGGAACGGCGCGCGTCCGCGTGCGTGGAACGGCGTGCGGACGCATGCGCGGAGCCATACGGATCAGTGGGCGCGGAGTGGCGGGCATCCGCGGGCGCGCGGTGGTGCATAGCCGCCTGGCTACCCCGAGACCTCACCCGGGTAACTGGTTTGAGCTGGGCTTTTGCTGGTATTCGCTCCTCATGGGCACTGAGAAGGCCGTCAATGCGGTGGTCGTCGGAGATGTCATGCTCGACTCCTGGTTGCTCGGCTCGGCCAAGCGCCTGGCTCAGGAGGCGCCGGTGCCCGTGATGAGCCTGGAGGCGACCGAGGACGCGCCCGGCGGAGCCGCCAACACGGCGGCCAACCTGGTGGCGCTGGGTGCGCGCGTCCGGCTCGTCGGCGTCGTGGGCGACGACGACTGCGGGGACAAGCTGGTGCGGTCACTGCGGCTGCTCGGGGTCGAGACGGACCTGCTGACCGTGCCGGGACGGCGTACCTCGCACAAGTGGCGGCTGGTGGCCAGCGGCCAGCTCACCGCGCGCTTCGACGAGGAGGACCTCGACCTGCTCTCCGGTGAGGCCGAGCGGGATCTGGTCGAACGGCTCGCGGCGGCCCTGCCCGGCGCGGACGTGGTCGTCGCGTGCGACTACGGCGGCGGCGTGTTCACCCCCGCCGTACGCCGGGCGCTCACCGGGCTCCCGCTGCTGGTGGTGGACGCGCACGCGGTGGCACCATGGCGCGAATGCGGTCCGGCCGCCGTCCTGCCGAACTACGCGGAGGTCGTCCGCCTGCTCGGCCACACGGACGGGACGGCCGACCGGCTGGCGTACCTGACGTCGTGCTCCGACCGGCTGCTGGAGCTGACCGGGGCCGGGATCGTGGTGACCACGCTGGACGGCGAGGGCACGTTGCTGCACAGGGGTGGGCGCCGGCCGTACCGGACCTATGCTCAGCCCGCGCCCCATCACATGGCGACCGGCGCGGGTGACACCTACACCGCCGCGTTCGCGCTCTGGCTGGCCGACGGCGCGACGCCGGAGGAGGCCGCGGAGGCCGGCCAGGCGGCGGCCGGCGTCGTGGTGCGCCGCCAGGGCACGGCCGTCTGCACCCGGTACGAGCTGCTGCGCGCCCTGCGCCGCCAGGAGGGCGCCGTGCAGAGCGCCGAGCGCCTGGCCCAGCTCCTGGACGAGCACCGGCGCAGGGGGGAGCGGGTGGTGTTCACCAACGGCTGCTTCGACGTGCTGCACCGGGGGCACGTCAGCTACCTGGAGCAGGCGGGTCAGCTCGGCGACGTGCTGGTGGTGGCGGTCAACAGCGACGCCAGCGTGGCCAGGCTCAAGGGCCCGGGGCGGCCGGTCAACCCGTGCGAGGACCGCATGTCCGTGCTCGCGGCACTGAACGACGTGGACTACGTGACGGAGTTCGACGAGGACACGCCGGAACGGCTGCTCCGGATGATCCGGCCCGAGCTCTACGTCAAGGGCGGCGACTACACGCCGGAGATGCTGGCGGAGGCGGCGCTCGTCCGCTCGCTGGGCGGCGAGGTGCGCGTGCTCGACTACCTGCCCGACCGCTCCACCACCGCCATCATCGGCCGCCTGCGGTCGCTCCCCGACCGGCTTGACAGCGCGTGACGGATCACGGCGAGCGGGGCGCCCCGCAAGCGACCGGTCACAGCGCGCGAGATCGCAGGCGCTTCACCGGTCACGGCGTGCCAGGTCTCAGCGGATTGGGCACCGGGACGCAGCGCATGGTGCCGCCGTCCGCGCCCAGCCAGCGCAGCAGCAGGTTGGCCTTGGCCGGGACGTGCGTGGCCGCCAGCAGGTCACGCAGCTCCTCCGGGTCGTCATGGTCCTTCCCGCAGGCCGCGAACACGGCCCTGGCCCGCCCCCACAACTCGCCCCGTACCCCAGGATGGCGGGCGGCGACGGCACCGGCGATCTCGCAGAGGTTGTTGGTCAGCAGGCAGCACACCAGCCGCTCCCAAGCCCGGGCGCGCCCCAGCACGTGGCCGCCGCGCGGCAGCGGGTGGCGATCGGCGACGAGCTTGACCCCCTCGTGGTCGCGGAAGATCGCCCGCGCGGGGGTCCCGTACCCGTCCACGGCGATCAGCACGTTCTGCAGGTGGCATTCGAGCACGACCCCGTGGCGGAGGAAGGCGTGCAGCACCGGGGGCACCACGTGGTCGAGATAGCGCTCCCACCAGGCGAGCGCGCCCTCCTGGCCCAGCCCGTCGAGCGGGTTGCCGGTGAAGCCCTCGCTGACGCCGGCCGCCAGCAGCGCCGTGAGCCCGGGGCGCAGGTGCTCGCGCAGGCCGTCCCGGACGATCACCGCCAGCGCCTCGCCGCCGTCCTTCCCCAGCTCGGCGCTGCGGTAGCCGCGGTCGCGCAGCACGGCGGGACGCGGCACGTGCTCCGGCAGGTCGTCGAAGGCCGCGCCCAGCAGGTCGGCGAGCACGGCCAGCCGGCGCAGGTCGCGCAGCCACAGGCGCCGCACGTCGTTCGTGATCCGCACGTCCAGGCTGAACTTGCAGAACAGGTCCCACTCCGGCAGGTACACCGTGCGGATCGAGGAGGTCGGCACCGCCCTGGCCGCGCCGGCGCCCAGGTGGCGCAGCCGGCCGTCGCGCAGGCCGCCGAGCAGCTCCACCTGCCAGGGGTGGGCGGGCAGCAGGGCCAGCCCGTCGCCCGCGGGCGGCCCGAGCCCGTCCAGCGCCCCCGCGTCCCCCTCCTCGATCAGGTCCCCCACGGGCACGCCCAGCAGCGGCAGGGTGAAGCTCGCATGCGCTTCCGGCGCGTACGGGAGCCAGGCCCCCGCCCCCGCCCCGCCGCGGGCCTTGGGCGCGGGGTGGTAGCGGTGCCCGGCGACCAGCGCCTGCTCCGAACGCACGTACGGGTCCGCCGGCGGCACGGCGCCACGCCTGGTCGCCAGCAGCGTGGCCATGACGTCGCGGCTGTGCCGGATCTCGGCGGGCAACGCGTCGTTGGCGACCCCGGTGCCCGCGCGCAGCTCGGCCGCTGTCAGGCCGATCAGCTCCTCCAGCGGCAGCGGACGCCAGCCGGCGGGCGTACGCAGCGCCGGGTCGGTGGGGAAGCGGTCACCGCCGGCACGCAGGACGCGGCCGGTCGCGGGCAGCAGGTAGCCGCCGTCGCCCAGGTGGGTGGCGATCTCGCGGATGAGGCAGTTGAGCAGCGCCGTCGTCGCGAGAGCTTCGGCGTCTCTGTGTGCCTCCTGGTCCGTCCCGAAGGGCGGGAGGAGGCCGTCGGTGGTTGCCATGGGGACTTGCTCCTACCTTTTGTACCCGGTGCTGCCCACAGGGGTAGTTACCAGGCATATTTCTGTAGACAGGGGGGCATATGCGGCGGCTGGAGGCTGATTTCGCGGCGCAACTGGCCGCTGTACGCCCCGACCTGTCGGCGGCGTACGCGGCGGCGCTCCCCGGCGCCCGCGCCGCCGTCCTGGGCCGCCTCTGGCGCGGCCTCCTGTACGAGCCCCTTCCCGGCACCACCCCCAACGGCTCTGCCCGCAACCGGGCGGCGAGCGGGGAGCCCGGGCCCGCACCGCCTCCGATCGGAGAGCCCGGGGCCGTAGCGCCCGCAGGCCGGGAGGCGAGTAGGGCCGTGCCGCCTCCGGGGCGGGAGGCGGAGATCCTCCTGGCCGGCGGGCGCAGGCTGACCGGACGGGCGCGGTCGCCGCACGACCTCGGCGGCGAGCCGTGCCTGTGGCTGGACGGCCGGCCGCACACGCATCCGGCCGAGCTGATGTCCGCCCTCGACCTGCCCGGCGCCGCCCGCCTGGTCGAGGACCTGGACAACAGCGTCGCCTCCCTGGCGCTGTCCCGCGCGGGCGCCCTCGCGGGCCCGCACGCGGGCTTCGCGGACCACGAGCAGGGGGTGGTGGACGGTCATCCGTACCACCCCGGGTGCCGCAACCGGCCGGGGATATCGGTGGCCGAGCAGCTCGCGTACATGCCGGAGCACCGCCCCGTCGTCCTGCTGGACCTGCTCGCGGTGCCCGCCGGCGAATGCCTGGTGACGGGCTCGTGGCCGGCCGCCCTCACGGACGGCGACCGGCTGCTGCTGCCCGTGCACCCCTGGCAGACCACGCACGTCCTGCCCGCCCTGGGCCTGCGTCCGTACGCCACCGGGGCGATACCGGCACGGCCGCTGATGTCCGTACGAACCCTCGCCCCGCTCGACGGCGGCCCGCACGTCAAGACGGCCCTCAGCACCCGCATGACCTCGGATATCAGGGACATCTCCCCTGGTTCCGTACGCGACTGCGTCCCCCTGTCACACCTGCTCGCCACACTGTCGGCGCGCCGGGGCGGCCGCCCGCGCATCGCCCGCTACCTGGCCGGCGCCGCCGCCAGGGTCAACGGCGAGCCCAGTGCCGACCTGTCGGTTCTGCTGCGCGAGCCGTCGCCGGGGAGCGCGATCCCGGTGGCGGCGCTCACCCGCGTGCCGGCCGGCGGGCCGGACCAGTGGCTGGCGGCGTTCGCCCGGCTGGCCCTGACGGACGCGCTGGGCCTGCTGGCCCTCGGCGCGGCGCTGGAGGCACACGGCCAGAACCTGCTGGTCGTGCTCGACCGCGGCGGCTTCCCGGCCCGGCTGGTCTACCGCGACCTGGCCGACATCAGGGTCAGCCCCGCCCGGCTGGCCCGCAACGGCATCGAGGCCCCGCCGATCAGCGCCCGCCTGCTCTCCGACGACCCCGGGGTGCTGCACGCCAAGCTGTTCGGTTCGCTCGTCGGCACCACGCTCGGCAGCCTGATCTCGCTTTTCGGGCAGGGCGACCGCGCCGCGGAATCCCGGCTCTGGGCCGTCGTGGCGGCCGCCGCGCGGGACGCGTTCGACCGGCTCCCGGCGACGCCGGACGTGCGGGCCGACCGCGAGGTCCTGTTCGGGCCGCAGATCATGGTGAAGGGCCACCTGCTCGCCCGGCTGGACGGCGCGGCACCCGGGGACACCTGGGTCGGCGTGCGCAATCCGCTCGCGGCGTTCGCCTGAAGGCGTTCGTCCTCCCGCCGCGAAGCGCCTGGCTCTTTACCCGAGGTGGGAGGAAAATCGCCCTGAAGCGTGGCGCCGGGGGTCCGCAACGCGGGAGGAGGGAGACGGGCGATGATGGAGTTGTCAGTACGCCTCGTTCCCGTGGGTGACAGCACCCTGGTGATCGCCCTGACGGGAGAGCTCGATTCCACGACGAGGCCCGTGCTGGCCGCGTTCCTCGCCCCGCTCCCGCGGTCCCTGGTCAAATTCGTGATCGTCGCGGCGGCGGACCTGCGGTTCTGCGATCTCAACGGCCGGCACTATGGGATGAGGTCGGCGAGGGGGATCCGGCGGAAGGCGATGCTCTCGTACGGCCCGAAGTCGCCGGTCTCGAAAAGCAGGCCCACCGTGTCCGTGTCCAGCCGGACCAGGTCCGAGTAGGCCGCGGGCAGGCCTGACACCGTGTGGGCGACCCGCCAGGTGACGCCGAAGTCGGCGCTGGCGCGTACCGTCATCAGGGCCCGCGCGTCCGGGGCCGCCGGGCCCGAGAACAGCAGAACGTCGGGCGACGCGCACCACAGCACGCTGCCCTCCACCACCGGCCCCACCAGCCCCGTCTGCGGGCGGAAGGGGTGTTCCAGGCTCTGCCCGCCGTCGGCGGAATAGGCATCGGCCCTGACGCCCGGGGCGGTGGACTCGGTGCGGGTGTTGAGGTAGAGGCGCCCGTCCGGCAGCTCCGTGCCGGTGGTCTCGTTGACGTTGATGTAGCCGTCCGGCTTGTCGTCGAGGTAGCCGATCCGCCAGGTCCGGCCGCCGTCGTCGCTGAGCAGCGAATGGCCGCCGTTGTACTTGCCCTCCGTGCCGTTGTCGGATCCACTCGGGGGCAGGGAGTGGTTGGCGGGCACCACGAGTCGCCCCGCGTTCGGGCCCTGGCGCAGCTCCACGGCGTGCCCCGGGGTGGTCGCGTACCAGCGCCACTCGGGCCGCTTCACGCTGGCGGTGATCTCCGTGGGCGCCGACCAGGTGACCCCGTCGTCCGAGCTGACCTGCACGAACACGCGACGCCCGTCGGCCGCCGCCACCTGCCCGCGCCTGATCTTGTCCTCGGTCGCCGTCGGGCACTGCCTGACGAACACCAGCACGATCCGGCCGTCGCTCAGCACCACCGGCGCCGGGTTACCCGCGGTCCCCCTGCGCGGCTCCGTGGCGACCACCTGCAGAGCCCCCCACGTCGCTCCCCCGTCGGAGGACCGCCTGAGCACCAGATCGATGTGCCCGGAGTCCCCGGCCGACCCCCGCCGCCCCTCCGCGAACGCCAACACCGTGCCCTTTCCGGTCACCACCACAGCGGGAATCCGGAAGGTGTGGTATCCCTCGGTCGCCTGCCGAAACGGCACTGACGTGGGGTAACGATCCGCCATGCGAGCACGCTACGACGCCAGGGTTAACACCCCTTGACGTAGGACCGACGTAATGGCGAATGAGGCCACCGATACCAGTGCAACCCAAGGTACAAAAGTGCCCAAACCTCGCTACCCAGGGGGATTCGTGGCATGGCTGTGCCGCCGGGGAGGGGCTCCTCGGCGGCACAGGTGGTGAGGCCCGGTCGCTGGACCCGGCTCCTGGGCGTGAAAGAG
This sequence comes from Nonomuraea sp. B12E4, assembly GCF_039871825.1. NCBI lineage: Bacteria > Bacillati > Actinomycetota > Actinomycetes > Streptosporangiales > Streptosporangiaceae > Nonomuraea > Nonomuraea sp. B12E4. Next base: position 117,489 of record NZ_JBDPME010000023.1, read on the forward strand.
TTGCACAGCATAGGCGAGTGCATCTGGGAGGCTGGGGTGGCTGACGAATTCGACGTCATCGTGATCGGCGCCGGTCCTGCCGGTGAGAACGTGGTGGATCGGGCCGTACGCGGCGGTTTGACCGTGGCGATCGTCGAGGCCGAGCTGGCCGGCGGCGAGTGCTCCTACTGGGCCTGCGTCCCCAGCAAGGCGCTGTTGCGCCCGATCGACCTGGCGGGCGAGGTACGCAGGGTCGCCGGCCTGTCACTCGGCGACATCGACGCGGCCAAGGTGCTGGCCTGGCGCGACGAGGCCGTCAGCAACTACGACGACGCCGGCCAGGTGAGCTGGATCGAGAACGTCCCGGGCGAGCTCGTACGAGGCCACGGCCGGCTGGACGGCCCCAAGCGGGTACGCGTCACCTCCCCCGAGGGCGAGCGCACGCTGACCGCCCGGCAGGCGGTCGTGCTGGCCACCGGCAGCACCCCCGTGATCCCGCCGGTGCCCGGGCTGGCCGAGGCGGCACCGTGGGGCAGTCGTGAGGCGACCGGGGTCAAGGAGGTCCCCGAGCGGCTGGTGATCCTGGGCGGCGGCGTGGTCGCCTGCGAGATGGCCCAGGCCATGCACGGGCTCGGCGCCCGCCAGACCACCCTGCTCGTACGCGGCGGCCGCCTGCTGGCCCGGATGGAGCCGTTCGCGAGCGAGATGGTCGCGGAGTCGTTCGCCGAGGCGGGGATCGACGTGCGCACCCGTACCGAGACCGTCAGGGTCGAGCGCCCCAAGCCCGGCGGGCCGGTGACGGTGCACCTGGCGGAGGGCCCGCCGCTGGAGGCCGACGAGCTGCTGGTGGCCACCGGCCGCCGGGCGGCGACGCGTGACCTGGGGCTCGACACGGTCGGCCTGCCCGAGAACACCCCCGTCGAGGTGGACGACAGCATGCGCGCGACCGGGGTGTCCGACGGCTGGCTGTACGCCGTGGGCGATGTCAACGGGCGGGTGCTGCTCACCCATATGGGCAAATATCAAGCCAGGATCGCCGGCGACGTGATCGCGGCGAGGGCCCGCGGCGACGAGCTGCCCGCGATGCGCGACCTGGCCGGCGGCTACGGCTCCCCCCAGGTGGTGTTCACCGATCCGCAGATCTGCGCGGTCGGCCGCACCGAGGCGGCGGCCCGCAAGGAGGGCTTCCGGATTCGCGTGGTCGACTACGACATGGGCGCGGTCTCCGGGGCTTACCTGCTGGGCGAGGGCTATCGCGGCCGGGCCAGGGCGGTCGTGGACGAGGACAGGAAGGTGCTGCTGGGCGTGACGTTCGCCGGCCCGGGCGCGGCCGAGCTGCTGCACGCCGCCACGATCGCGGTGACCGCCGAGGTGCCACTGGACCGGCTGTGGCACGCCGTGCCGTCCTTCCCGACGGTGAGCGAGATCTGGCTGCGGTTGCTGGAGACGTACGGGCTGTGAGCCGAGACGGCGCGCCCAGGCAGTACAAAGCACCCAGGCACCACCAAGCGCGCTCGGCGGAGCCTGCCGGGGACCTCGGCAGGCTCAGCGCGGCCCGCCCAGGCGCAGCACCACAGGTGGCGGAAGCGGGGCAGGGGCGGCCGGATCACCCGATCGCGTCGTCAGCTCCGCCACCGTCTCCTCGACGCTGTCACGCAGCTCCACATGTGACAGCAGGTCCGTCAGCCGCAATACGGACAGCAGATGACTGGTGGGGCGGACCAGGATGATCCGGCCGCTGCCCTCCTCCTCCATCCGCTGCATCGCCATCGCCAGCACACCGATCACCGACGAGTCGTAAAATTCGAGGTCGGCCAGGTCGAACACGAGCACGGGCCCCTCAGACCAGTCCCACACGGCCATGATGCACGCGCTGAACCGTATCCGGCCCGCGTGGTCGAGTTCGCCCTTGGCTCGTATGACCGTGCAACGCAGGTGCCGGATGGTCTCGATCTGCAAACCACTCGTCCCCACACTGTGAAACTTCCCGCTGTGCGGCGTAATCACGGGAAGGAGCAATTTTTTCCGGCCTATCGCGTCCCGGCGTCCTCTGAGCTGCCCAGGGGCCCGTCGAGCAGTTTGCCCAGGATCTCGGCGAGTGCCCGCGCGTCCTCGGCGGTGAGCGGAGAGGCCAGGAGCGCCAGGTTGGCGGCGTGCTCGGTGAGCGTCTCGTCGATGATCCGCAGGCCCTCGCCGGTCAGCCGGACGCGGAAACTACGCCGGTCGGCGGGGTCGAGGCTGCGCTCGACCAGGCCGGCGGCCTCCAGCCGGTCGAGCCGGTTGGTCATGCCGGCCCGCGACATCATCAGCACCGCCGACAGCTCCGACGGGATCAGCGTGTATGGAGGCCCGGACCGGCGCAGCGCGGCCAGCACGTCGAACTCGCCCTGGCGCAGCCCGTGCCGGCCGAAGACCCGCTCGACCCGCGGCTCCATGATCCGCATCACCTGGGCGAGCCGCGCGAACATCCCCATGGCCGACAGGTCGAGATCGGGCCGCTCGCGCCGCCACTGCTCGAGAATCCTGTCGATCGGGTCGCCCATGACCCGCATCCTATTCGGGCCGCGACCGGCCGGCCGCGCGTGCGGGCCGGCGCCGCGGGATCACTCCCGTACCCGGGCGGACTCCAGGGTGGGCACGACGCCGCGGCGGGGCGCGATGAGCACCAGCAAGGGCCACTGCGCCTGGTCCGGCAGCGTGAGCTCGGTGATGTTCGAGCGCGCGCTCTGCTCCGGCACCCCCATGTCCCCGCCCCGGATGCCCAGCACCCGCTCCACGAGCGGCGACGCCGCGCCGCACATCTTCCGGCCCGCGTGGCCCAGCCAGCGCAGCTCGCTGCTCATCCGCCGCCACGTCACCGGCAGCAGGCTCGCCGCCTCCGCCTTCGCGCCCAGCCTGAGCGTGAGCCGGCCGCTCGACCCGAACGTGTCCCTGAACACCGGGTTGATCACGAGCATGCCGGAGCGCAATACGCGCAGCCCCTGCCTCCGGTTCCAGTTGGCCAGCCCGCCGGCGCTGACCAGCGAGGAGAACTCGCAGCGCAGGCCGTCCAGCGTGTCGGGGTCGAACTCCGACTCCGGGATCAGCTCGAACACGACCTTGTTCAGCCGCAGCCCGGCCACCCCGTCGGGCAGGACGCGGCCGGAGGCGGCCTGCCTGACCTGCTCGGAGATGCCCTCGCCCTCCATGATGTCGAGCACCTCGACGCAGATCAGCCCGTCGTCGGGGATCTCGTCGGCGGACAGCTCGAAGGCCACCTTGGCGTGCGCCCGCCGGCCCTTCAGCAGCACGCACTGGCGCAGCCGTCCCTGGGAGCGGACCTGCACCAAGCGCGGCAGCGCCGGGCCCTGGGGCTCAGTCTGACCGTTGTGCCAGCCGTTGACGGACATGTCGTCCGTGGACAGCGACACCTGCACCCGCAGCGGCCGCCCGTGCGCGGCCACCTTGAACCCGACCAGCCCCGACGCCTCGAACCTGCCCACGATGTGACCGCCCCGCTGCAGCCGGTCGGTCACCTGCAGGGCGGAGATCTGCCCGCTGAGCAGATGTACGGGCGGGATCGCGGGGAGGATCACCTGGTCCAGGTCGGTCGAGGATTCTGAGCTGTTCATCGGGGGCTCCCCTCGGAGGTGAAGGCGACGTCGAGATCGTGGAAGTCGAATCGGGTGAGGACGGGTTCACGCCTGTCCCACATGCGGCGTACCGCGGTGTAGAGCGGATCACCGTCCCGCTCGGCGTACGCCAGGCTGACGGCGAGCGCGCGGGCGTAGTCGTCGCCGTGCGCCCAGTGCGGCAGGAGCTGGGTGGGCACGTCGGCACCGCAGCGGCGGAGCCAGAGCCACAACCGGGCGCGCTCGCGCTGCTCGGGCCCGAGGATGCTGTCGCCCTTGGCGTGCCTGCCGATGGCCGCGTCGAGCAGCCGGCCGAGCTCGGCGGGCGAGCGCACGACGTGCGTGGCGCCGCAGGCGCCGCCCTCCGACCAGCCGGCCTGGATGACGGGGATGCCGTACGCGGGCAGGTCGCTGTCGCCGAACGTGACGCCCACGTCCGTCAGGCTCCAGAGGATGTTCGCGCTCAGGGAGCCCGTCACGGACCTGATCCGCGGGCGGTCGTGCCCGACGGGGTCGAGGAAGAGCCAGTTGGCGGACTCGTTCCCGGCCGCGTACTCCGCCGCCGCCTCGAACAGCTCCCTGTCACCCGGCTCGTGGCCGAACACGGTGATCGTGGCGCGGTCGGGGTCGAGGCCCAGGCGGGCGCAGCCGTAGTAGCGGAGCTGGCGGCGCTCGGTCTCCGTACGGATCTGGTAGCCGCTCTTGGAGCGCCAGGCCGCCCGCTCCGCGCTGGGCCTGATGGCCTGCCTGCGCGGCCAGACGTGCCGCTCGAAGAACTCGCCGACCCTGGCGGGCATCTCGTCCTGGTACGAGACCGGGCCCTGATCAGGGAACAGCGTGTACGCCCGTAGCCCGCCCGTGCCGTGGACGTGCACCACCGGCACGTCCCTGACCTCGGCGGCCTCGACCCGGCTGGTGACCACCGCGGCGGGCGGCGCCTCCGGCCTGGCGTCCCCGGTGGACCCGAACGCCTCGGCCAGCCGCTTCCACTCCGGCTCCGCCAGCACGACCAGCCGCGCCGAGAGCAGGCCGCAGACGGCCTTCGCGACCATGAGGGTACGCGCCACGACCCTGATGTCCTGGCCGTGCGCCTCCGCCACGACGTATCTCGCACCGCCGTGGCGTTCGCCCCAATATGTCCTGACGGCGGAGAGCAGAAGATCGGCGGGCTCGCCATCTCCGGCATGACGCATTAGACCCTCCCCCACGCAAGAAAACGACCCCGTTGATGTTCCGTTGACGTTGCCAGAGCCGCGGCCGCGCGACCCGCCGACAACCCGCTTCTTTGCCCGGGGCTGGCGGAAACTCGCCCCGCCGCACACGACCCGTCCCGGGGCGGACGCCCAAAAGTGACCAAAAACACCGCGTCAACACCGAACTAAACAGCCCCGCGGCGGGTCCTAGTTTTTACATGGAGCACGTATGGCGGGGTTTAGGATGCACCCTATTGCCACGAATGGGAGGAATCACCAGCATGGGTTCCCGTATGTCGAGTCTCGGTCGCCTGACCGCCGCGGCGGTGGCGGCCGGCGTGGTGGCCGCGGCCATCGCCATCCCCGCGGTCGGCGGCACGGGCGCGATGTTCGTATCGGCGTCGGAGGACCTGGGCATCCAGCCCGAGGAGTTGAAAGAACCCCCACTGGCTGAGAAGACTACCGTGCTCGACGCCAAGGGCAATCAGATCGCGCAGTTCTACGAGCAGTACCGCGAGAACATCACGCTCGACCAGGTGGCCGACATCATGAAGAAGGCCATCATCTCGATCGAGGACTACCGCTTCTACGAGCACGGCGCGATCGACATCGAGGGCACCATCCGCGCCCTCGCCAAGAACATGGCCTCGGGCGGCATCGCCCAGGGCGGCTCCTCCATCACCCAGCAGTACGTCAAGCAGGTGCTGCTCAACTCGGCGACCTCCGAGAAGGAGAAGAACGCGGCGCTGGCGGCCAGTTACGCCCGCAAGCTCCGCGAACTCCGGTACGCGCTGGCCGTCGAGGAGAAGTACACCAAGGACCAGATCCTCGAGAAATATCTGAACATCGCCTACTTCGGCGCCGGCGCCCACGGCATCGAGGCGGCCGCCAAGCGCTTCTTCGGCGTGAAAGCCGCCGACCTCACCCTGGTGCAGGCGGCGACCCTGGCCGGCGCCGTGCAGGACCCCAACATGACCGACCCCGCCCGTGGCAAGGATTACCGGGCTCGGCTGCTCGCGCGGCGCAACGTGGTGCTCGACCGGATGGCCGAGCTGCAGAAGATCACGAAGGAGCAGGCCACCGAGGCCAAGGCCAAGCCGCTCGGCTTCAAGGACACCCCGCTGCCGGGCGGCTGCGAGGCCAGCCCGTATCCGTACTTCTGCATGTACGTCCGCAACGAGGTCCTCAGTAACAAGGTCTTCGGCGAGACGAAGCGGGCCAGGACGCAGCTCCTCAACACGGGCGGCCTGACGATCCAGACCTCGCTCGACCCGAGGATGCAGAAGGCCGCCGAGCGGGCCATCAAGAAGCACGTTCACCCCTCGGACAGCCCGGTCGCCTCGGAGGCCCTGGTGCAGCCGGGCACGGGCCAGATCAAGGCCATGGCGGCCAGCCGCACGTACGGCACCAGCAAGCGCAGGAACGAGATGTCGTACAACGTGGTCGCGAACGCCGCGCACGGTGGCGGCATCGGCTTCCAGGCCGGCTCGACGTTCAAGACGTTCACCCTGCTCACCGCGCTCGGGCAGGGCATGAAGATCAATGATGGGTTCACGGTCGGCAGCGGCTACCGTGCCCCGTACTACTCCTCGTTCAAGAACTGCAAGGGCGAGAACATCGCCGACCCCACCTTCACCGTCACCAACGACGAGGGCGGCGGCGGCTTCAAGTCGCTCGCCACCGGCACCTGGGGGTCGGTGAACACCTTCTTCATGCAACTGGAGCAGAAGGTGGGCCTGTGCAACGTGGTCAGGACGGCCAGGTCGCTGGGCATCAAGCGTTCCGACGGCAACCCGCTGCAGGAGTATTCGACGTTCACGCTCGGCATCAACGAGATGGACCCGGTGACCGTCGCCAACGCCTACGCCGCGATCGGCGCGCGCGGCAAGTACTGCACGCCGATGGCCATCACCAAGATCACTGACCGCTACGGCAAGGTGAAGACCTACCAGCCGCAGTGCAAGCAGGCGATCGACGCCGAGGTCGCCGACGCCGCGGCGAACATCCTGTCCGGCGTGTTCACCAAGGGCACCATGAGCAGCGTGGGCGGCATCGGCCGTCCGGCCGGCGGCAAGACCGGCACCACGGACGCCCAGTCCACCGCCTGGTTCGCCGGGTTCACCCCCGACCTGGCAGGTGCGGTGAGCATCGGCGACCCGCGCGGCGCGGTCAACCACAAGCTGAACAACGTCACCCTCGGCGGCACCTACTACGCCTCGGTGTTCGGGGCGTCCGTGCCTGGCCCGATCTGGAAGGACACCATGATCTCGGCGCTGAAGGGGATCCCGCCGACCGAGTTCACCCCCGTCAACACCGCCCGCTTCGGTGGCTGCGGCCAGAGTTGCGCTCCCGTCCAGTCGGAGCGGCCCGACGAGGGCGATCAGGGGGACGGCGGCAACGTGGCGGACAGCCCGCTCGACGAGGCGGACCGCGGCGACGCCACCTTCGGCTGAGCCGCGATCGGCGGTTCGCGCTCCTTGGTCCGTCGCGGTCGCGACGGACCGGCGCGGCCATGACGGTCCGTCGCGGCCGTGCACGGCAACCCGATGCCGTGCACGGCCGCGATCGTGACGGGCCAAGGGGTGCCGGGCCCAACCTGGTCGCCAACTTTTTTCGCCGGAACGCCCTGAGGCGGACCGCCCTCCGCCGACCGGACCACCACGTCGGCGGAAACAGTGGCCGATCCATGGAATCCCCGCTGCAGAATGTCCCGCCGGAACCCCCGGACGCGCGGAGAACATTTATCCAGAGGGGGTTTCGAGATCGTCAGATTTGACGAATCGGGTGGGGAAATATGGCGTGATCCACATTCGGCTCAGAAACCACTGACGGTCACCACCGCCCCTAGCTGAGCAGATTCGGCGGGCGTCCGTACAGTCGGACGCACTCGCTGCAAAGGCCCTATTAACAGCGGCGAAACATTGGTAACGTGGGAGCGCTCCCAGGCTCTCTCCGCGAGGTGCTCCATGACCGAGCAGCCCACACTGGCACAGGTGGCGGCCGCTGCCGGGGTTTCCCCCGCGACCGCATCTCGGGTCCTCACGGGCTCGGTGCGGGTCAGTACCTCGACCCGCCGCCAAGTTTACGACGCCGTGTCCCGCATGGGATACGTCCGACAACGCGCACCACGGGGAACGGCCGCCAAGACCATGGCCGACGGCGTGACCGCAGTGATCTGCGACCACCTTCCCCGTCTCTTCTCCGAGCCCTACTACGCCAGGCTCCTGTCCGCCGCGGGCGGGGTGATCACCGAACACGGCACCCACCTCATGGTGACCACCGTCACCCCCACCTCCTCGACCCTGCCCGCGCTGTCGGGCGCGGTGCTCATCGTCGGCGCCAGAGAGCGCCATCCCCTGGCGATCAAGTTATCCACCTCGGGCGTCCCGGTGCGCAACATCGGCCGTCCGCCCCACGACCTCAAACTCCCCTACGCCGACGTCGACAACCTCGACGGCGGCCGCCAGGCGGCCGAGCACTTCCTGCTGACCGGCCGCCGCAACGTCGCGGCCATCGGCGGCCCACCGTCCCTGCCGGCGGCCCGCGACCGATTAGAGGGCCTCGTCCGCACACTGCAGGCGGCCGGCGCCCCCGACGTACCGGTGGCCTACGGTGACTTCACCGCCGCCTCCGGCACCCACGCCATGCAGTGGTTGTTACGCCACGCCCCCGGGCTGGACGCCGTGTTCGTCGCCTCCGACCTGATGGCCGCGGGCGCGATCCAGGCACTGCGCCGCGCCGGGCGCAAGGTTCCGTCGGACGTCGCGGTGATCGGGTTCGACGACGCCCCGGTCGCCAGGCACACCGTCCCCGCCCTCACCACCGTCCGCCAGCCCGTCGAGGAGCTCGCCGCGGTCGCCACCAGGCTGCTCCTGACGGGAGCCGCGGGGATCGACCCCGTCCTCCCCACGGAACTGGTCGTCCGTGAGTCGGCTTGAGCCTGGGGACGTGCTGGCCCGCCGGTACCTGTTGCTGGATCCGCTGGCCCGGGGGGGCATGTCGGTCATCTGGCGTGCCTTCGACCAGTCGCTGCACCGGATGATCGCGGTCAAGGTGCTCATCGCCTCGCTGCACGCCGACCTCGACGAGCGGGTCAGCGTACGCAGCGAGGCCCGCGCCGCCGCCCGCTTCATCCATCCGGACTCCATCGAGATCTACGACTACGGCGAGACCGTGACCACGAACGGCGGTGTGGCGGCCTACGTGGTCATGCCGCTGCTGGACGGCACGCCGCTGGGCGAGCGGATCGAGGCGGGCCCGCTGCCGTGGCCCGAGGCTGCGGCCATCGCGCTGCGGCTGGCCCGGGTCCTGATGGCCGGGCACGCCCGCGGCCTGGTGCACCGGGACGTCACGGCGGAGAACGTGCTGCTCACCGCCGACGGCCCCAAGCTGCTCGACTTCGGCATCGCGGCCTGGGCCGGGGACCCCGACGACGACCGCGGCACCCCTCCCTACGTCGCGCCCGAGCGGTTACTGGGCGCGCCGACGCATCCCGCGGTCGACGTCTACGCCCTGGGCGTGCTGCTGCACACCATGCTCACCGGGCGCACGCCGTATCCCGAGACCACGTGGGAGGAGATCGAGGCGGCGCGCAGGACGGCTCCCCCGCCCCGGGCCGCCGGCGTGCCGAACGCCGTCGCCTCGCTCTGCCAGCGCTGCCTGGCGCACCGGCCGGAGGACCGGCCGACGGCGGCGGAGATCGTCAAGGCGCTGAACTCCGCGCTCGGCGCCGCGACCCTGGGGCGGCACGTCAGGCGCGGACTCACCGTCGCGGGCTCGGCGGCCCTCGCGCTGTCGGTCCTGCTGTGGTTCCAGCAGACGGGGCTACGGCAGCCGGAGCGGGCGGCCGAACCGGAGCGGGTGGCCGAACCGGCGAGCTCGCCCACGGACAGGCTGCTGGCGAGCTCGCCCGCCGCGGCGAGCACCGTCGAGCAGGCCATGGCCGGCTTCCAGACCGTGCTGGAGGCCAGGACGCCGTGCGGCGCGACCGACGCCGACGTCGTGCTCGACCTCAAGCAGGTGCTGCACGCCACCGTGACGCCGCAGGGCCCGTACGAGTCGGACACTGGGGGCCTGCGCCAGAAGCTCTCCGACAGGCTGCGCGAGGGCCGGCTGGAGCCGGCCTGCCTGAGCGAGCTGCAGGCCAGGCTCGACGAGATCGACGTCGCCCTGGAACGGGACTGAGGAGGGGTACGGCAGCACCAGCCGTACCCCTCGATCGCCCGGCGGCGCCCCTCGCAAAGCACCCCGGGCGAGCCTCAGGCGCAGGTGTAGCCGGTGGGCACCTGCGTGTTGCCGTTCGGCCTGCTGGCCTGGTAGCCGAAGCTGACCGAGGCGTTCGGCCCCAGGTCGCCGTTGTGGGCGAGGTTCCTGACGGTGACGGTGCCGCCGCTGACGGTGTAGCTCGCGTTCCAGATACCGGTGATCGTGTGCCCGGACGGAAGCGGGAAGGTGACCGTCCAGCTCGTCCTGCCCGCGGAGCCGTTGGTGACGGTCACGGGCTGGATCACGTAGCCGTTGTTCCAGCTCGTCTGGGTGGTGGCGGTGGCCGTGCAGGCGCCGCCGCTCCCGCCGCCGGTGAGCGTGGTCACGGTGACCGGGGCGGAGGACTGCGAGAGGTTGCCGGCGCCGTCCCTGGCCTGGATCTGGTAGCGGTAGGTGGTGGCGGGGCTCAGGCCCGTGTCGGTGAAGGAGGTCGTGGTGCTGCTGCCGACCCTGGCGAAGGCGTCACCGGTGGCGCGCAGGATGTCGTAGCCGGCCAGGCCGCTGCCGCCGCTGTCGGTGGAGGCGCCCCACCTCAGGGTCGTGCCGGTCGAGGTGGTCCCGGAGGCGGTGGGGGTGCCGGGGGTGCTCGGCGGTGTGGTGTCGGTGCCGCCGCCGCCCGAGGCGAAGGAGAAGGAGTTGACCGCGAGTCCCGCGCCGCCGATCCAGGGTTCGAATCCGGCCTGCACGCTGGTGAGATACCACGACCGCTGCGCGTAGCCGCGGCTGATCGCGTCGGCGTAGAAGGTGTTGATGGCGAAGTCCAGCGACGAGGTGGGCGAGGTACGCACGTACGAGATCACGTTCCAGCCGATGTTGCCGAACCAGACCTGCCAGGTGGCGCCTCCCAGGTTGGCGGTGCCGACCTGGGACCCGACCGGCTGGATGGAGCCCTGCCGGTTGAGCCAGATCATGATCTCGGCACCGGTGTTCTGCCCGTCGGTACGCGGCGTGGGATCGAACCAGAGGTCGTAGGCCGCGTTCCAGGTGCCGCTGCCCGGATAGGTCATGCTCACGCTGCTCCGCAGCCCGCCGAACGAGGAGGAACTGGCCTGCATGGGCAGGTTGCTGCCGGTGCTGCAGGTCGCGTAGTGGCAGCCCGCGTAGATCGACGGATAGGCCGCGGGCGAGCCGTTGGTCGCCTTGTTGTGCGCGGACTGGGTGATCGTGAAGCCGCCGCTCTGGTTGACGTCGATGCACTGGGCGGTGTCGGCGCCCCAGACGTTGTTCATCACGACGTAGCGGCCGCTCTGGATGCTGGTCGAGCCGTACTTCTCGCACAGCACCGGGGCGGCCTGCGCCGGGGCGGCGAACAGGCCGGTGGCGAGTAGCACCCCGATGATGAGGTGGATGTGCGCGTGCCTCATGGCATGTTGCTCCCGCTTCTGCGTTCGGGGGAGGGAGGTGCTGGGAGCGCTCCCAGCATCAGCCTTCCCGGCACGCCCCGGTACGGCAAGCGGGCATGACCGCGGGCGACCCGCATGGGGGCAGGCACCAGGGAAACCGTGACCAAGATCGGCTGAAAGTTTCACCGCGCGTTGTCGGATCAGTGCGCGGCGTGGTTCAATGCGCAGGCCGGGCGGGCTGTTCGTGGGCAGGTTTCCTCTGTCGTCAGCGCAAGGGAATCCCCCCATGAAGTTATTCAAGTCTGCGGCGATCACCGCCGCATTGGTTCTGATCACGAGTGTCCTGATGGTGCCCACGCAGGCACAGGCGCACGGGGTGTCGATGTTCCCCGGTGCCCGGACGTTCCTGTGCTGGCAGGACGGCCTGCGGAGCAACGGCCAGATCCTCCCCTACAACCCGGCCTGCGCGGCGGCCGTCAACCAGAGCGGCGCGACCCCGTTGTACAACTGGTTCGCGGTGCTGCGCTCCGACGGTGCGGGCCGGACCAGCGGCTTCATCCCCGACGGGCAGCTCTGCAGCGGCGGCACCGGTGGGCCCTACGACTTCTCGGCCTACAACGCGGTCCGCTCCGACTGGCCGCTGACCCACCTGACCTCGGGCGCGACCATCCAGATGCGGCACAGCAACTGGGCGGCGCACCCGGGCAGCTTCGACTACTACGTCACCCGTAACGGCTGGAACCCGAACGGGCCGCTGAAGTGGTCGGACCTGGAGCGGTTCGGCACCGCCACGAACCCGCCCCAGAGCGGCGGGGTCGGCGGGCTCAACTACTACTACTGGAACGCCCAACTGCCCTCCGGCAAGAGCGGGCGGCACATCATCTACACGCACTGGAAGCGCTCGGACAGCAGCGAGAACTTCTACAGCTGCTCCGACGTGGTCTTCGACGGCGGCAACGGCAACGTCACCGGGGTCGGCCCCGGCGGCAGCACCCCTGGCCCGACGCCGACGGTCACGCCCACGGTCACTCCGACGCCGGGGGGCCCGAGCGCCTGCACCGCGACCTGGCGGGCGACCGACACCGGCTGGGCCGGCCACTTCCAGGGTGAGGTGACCGTGCGCAACACCGGCTCCAGCGCGATCAGTGGCTGGACGGTCAGGTGGAACTACAGCGGCGGCCAGGGCTTCGAGGGCCAGCCATGGAACGGCGTGCTGAGCGGCCAGCCACCCAACGTGACCGTCCAGAACGCCACTCACAACGGCCAGCTCGGAGCGAACGCGAGCACCACGTTCGGCTTCAACGCGACCGGCTCCGTCCCGAACCCCGCACCCACTCTGACCTGCAGCAGCCCGTGATCAAAACTCGTCGCGGGCTGATCGCGGCAATCGTCACCCTGGCCAGCCTGACCCTGGCCGGGGTGATGTTTTTCGCCGCCAGGCAGCCGTCGTCACAGCTCAACGAGGAGCTCGCCGCCCAGGTGACCCTGATACTCGAACAGGCCTCACCCGACGAGCACCACTCCCACGGGCACAACTTCGACTCCAGCGTCGTGTGCGCCGTGGAACCCTTCGGCACCGAGCCGCCCAACGCCACCTCTCTCGTCGAGGTCACCTGGGTCTACGTCCGGCACATGTGCGCGGTCACCGGGGTGAGCCCCGACTGGGCGTCCTCCGTACGGGCCTCCGGACCGATCGCCGTCAAGATCAGCATCCCGCCGCAGATCCGGGTGCCGGAGGCGGGGCAGGGCTATCCCGACCGGGTCCGGCGGATCATCCCGGCGCGGTACCACGAGCAGGCTTTCGCCGAGTTCACCGACGACGCCGCGATCGACGCGGCCCAGGAGAGGTTCGCCCTGGCCGAGAAGGCCAAGTAGGACCGCGGGGCAGGACCGAACAGGACCGCGGGGACAGGACCGAACAGGGTCGCGGGGCGGTCAGGACCTGCGGGACAGGACAGCCGACTGGACAACGGACGCGGCCGACGGAATGCGCCGGCCGCGTCCGTCCCATCCGGGCGGGATGGTGTTCGTTGAGCAGGGTTGTTGCTTCGCCTCACCTCCTCATACGCGACGCGGGACCGGTCGGTTCGCACGGATTCGTGGAACTCGGAGCTTCTGTGTGGCCTCGGGCTGTGGAACCGCCCCCGCCGCGATTGCGGCGGGGGCGGGGTCTTCGGTCAGGCGGGTGTGCAGGTGATCGGGTCGGGGGTGGTGGGCGTTCCGCCGGCGATGAAGCCGAACGTGGTGGTGGCGTTCGGCGCGAGCGCGCCGTTCCACGTCTCGTTCCGCACGGTGACCGGGCCGCCGGAGGCGGTGTGCCGGCCGCCCCAGAGCTGGGTGATGGCGTTCTGGGAAGCCCAGGAGACCGTCCAGCCGCTGATCGCCGCCGTGCCCGCGTTCCGCACCGTCACCTCGGCCTGGAACGAGCCGCCCCAGGTGCCCGTGACCCGGTACGCCGCCACGCACCCGCCGGTCGGCGCCGGCGTGTCCGAGGTGGTGAACGTCGTGGCCTCCGACCCCGCCGAGCTGTTGCCCGCCGCGTCCCTGGCCACCACGCTGACGGTGTAGGACGTGTCAGGGGTGAGCCCGCTCAGGTCGAAGGACGCGCTCGTGGCCGTGCCTGCCTTGGTGGACCCCAGGTAGACGTCATAGCCACTCACACCCACGTTGTCCGTGGCGGCGGTCCAGCTCAGCCGCGCGGTGGAGCCCGTGATCCCGGATGCCACGGGCTTGCCCGGCCTGCTGGGCGCAGTTCCGTCCTCTTCCTCCGGCCCGGGGAGCTCACCCCAGATCTTGGTGGCGCCGCTGAAGAGTGCGATGTTCTGGGTCCGCACCGGCGTCGCGCCGGGCGTGGTCGGGATGCCCTGGTACGACCAGTCGTTGGCCGGGTCCCAGGTGCCCGCGCTGGTGATCCTGAACTGCACCTCCCTGCGGTGCTGAGACTGCCCCGCCGGCGCGATGACCTGGCCCGAGCAGTCGATGTTGACGTAGTAGACGTTTCCGCCGGCCGGGTTCAGCGTGGGCGGCCGGCACTGCGTGTAGGCCGAGGACACGCTGAGCTGCGCGGCGGTGGTGGCGCCGTCGAGCGTGAAGTAGTAGCGGAACGACCCGTCGGACAGGACCCTGGCGGGCCAGGCCGACTGGTTGCGGACGAGGGCCTTGATCTCGGTGAAGGTGGTGCCGGAGGCGTTCACCCCGGCCTCGACGAAGATCTCGGGCCCGTCCGGCGTCTCCGCCACGGGGAAGTTCGCCGCCGGAGTCCCGCCGTACTCCCGGTGGAGCCGGGCCAGCGCGCTGGTGAAGCCGGCGTTGTAGTCGGTGGCGACCTCGTTCATGACGTAGTCGTCGCGGCGGTCGGTGTAGGCGTCGTTCGGGTCGGGCGGGCCGCCGACGAGGGCGCCGTACAGGGTGTGGCGGGTCTGCTCGGGGAAGGTGAGCTGGTCGGTCCACGAGCCGTGCGCCGTGCGGTGATGCGGGTTCTTCGGCGGGTTGGCGCCGAAACCGATCAGGTACGAGGAGTTGCGCGGGTTGTCGCCGAGCGCGTAGTTGATCTGCCGGACCGCGAAGTCGTGGTAGCGGGCCTTGCGGGTGGCGTCGCTGATCGAGTCGCTGTGCACGAGCGCCGCGAACGCGGTGTTGGCCGCGTACCGCAGCGAGCCCCAGCGGTCGAGCACGGCCTGGCCGCCCGGCGAATACCGCACCTGGGAGCCGTTGACGCCGACCGTCCACCAGTCGAGCCAGCGGTTGGCGTCGTCCAGGTAGCGCTGCTTGCCGGTCAGCTTGTGCAGCAGCACGTACGCGCCGTAGGACTTGTCATCCCACGCGATCGTCCATTTGTACGATTTGGTGGTGGTCTGCGGCTCGTTGCCCAGGCTGTCGTAGCCCGTCTCGGCCCTGGCCAGGTAGGAGGCGTCGTTGGTGGCCCGGTAGAGCCAGATCGCGCCCCACACCAGCTCGTCGTTGAAGCCGCTCCACGAGTTGTAGTAGCTACTGGCGTCGGTGATGCACTCGCTGTACTTCCGCCGGACGGTGTCGGCGAAGGAGTAGAGCTGCTTGGCATGCGTCACCAGCGTGTCAGCATAAGACGGGTTTGTCGGGCGGAAGACGATCGAGGAGGCCGCCATCGCCGCCGCCGTCTCGCCCGCCAGGTCCGACCCGCCGCACGAGGTGTCGATCCGGTACGCCGGCCGCGCCATCTGCATCGCCTCGGCCGGCCCCCACCAGGCGTGGTCCGTGCCGCCGTTGCCGACCTGGCCATAGAGCACGTTCGCCGACGGGTGGGCCTTGATGAAGTAGTCGTTGACGAACTTGAGGTTGTTGAGCAGGTGCGTGAGCTGGCCGGAGGAGCCGTAGGCGTCGCGGTACTCGACCGCGCCCCAGGCCAGCATCGTGGCGGAGAAGGCCATCGGGAAGCCGAACTTGACGTGGTCGCCCGCGTCGTACCAGCCGCCCGTGAGGTCCAGACCGGCGTCCCGGCCGTCGTTCATGCCCGAGTCGCCGCGCCAGCCGACACGGCTCCACGCGGGCTTGGCGCCCGACTGCTGGGCCTCGTAGAACCACAGGGACTTCTGCAGCGCCTCACCGTAGTTGAAGGCCGGTGCGGCGTGGGCCGCCGGCCCCGCCCACAACAGGGGCAGGACCAGCGACGCCACCGCTATCAGTGCTTTTCTCACGGGAAGAGCCGCCCGTACTCGGCCAGGGCGACGGCGACATCCACCTGCGCCCAGAATCGGTGGTAGTTGAAGGTCGGCGCGGGGCCGGTGCCGTTCAGGAAGGCACTGACCTCCGGCCAGTCGGGGTCGTCCTCGTAGAACGACCTGATCGACAGGAATGTCGAGTTGGAGTTGATCGGATCGCCGTTGGGCATCTCGCCGGTCCAGCCCGACGGCACGAAGACGGGGTCGTCGATGCGCTGGTAGTCGGTCTTGGTCTCCGGCACCGACACGCCCCTGGCGTCGCGGTTCTCCCAGACGCCGTCGAGCAGCGCCTTGGCGGTGTCACGCGCCTCGGCGTGGTTCGCCCTGGCCGCGTAGTACATCAGCACCTTGGCGTACGCGCCGGCAACGCCCACGTCCTGCGTGTGGTCCACGACGGTCACGTGCAGGTTCGGGTTGTTCGCCGGCATGCCGGAGGTGGAGCTGAAGTCCCCGGCCGGCTGGCCGGTCCAGCGCAGCGTGGAGGGGATCTGGTAGCTGCCGTCCGAGCCGATCGTGGTGTTGTCCAGCGCCCAGGTCACCCACTTGTCGAGCAGGGCCTTGGCGTCGGCGTTGCCGGTGACGTTGTAGAGCTCGGCCACCCGCTCCATCGTCCAGGCCTGGAAGCCGAACCACTGGTTGGACGGCGGGTCGTGGTAGACCGGCTGCCAGTCGTAGGCCATGCCGAAGAACTTCGGCAGCCCGGACGGCGGCGCGCTGTAGTTGCCGTTCCAGCTGTTGGTCGCGCCACCGGCGATGGCGCCCTCGGCCGACTGCAGCCACCTGTAGAACTGCAACTGCCTGGTGAGGCTGGTGCTCCAGTCGGTGGCCGCGGTCGAGCTCCTGGGCCGCAGCGCGGTCACGTTCGACAGCACATAAGCGGCCATCGGGTTCTGGTAGCCGGAGTGGTTGTGGCTGGAGCCGATGCGCCAGGCCCAGCCGGCGTTCGAGTCGGTCGCCCCGCCCCAGGCGTAGTACCAGTTCAGCAGGTAGGCCGACGAGTCCTTGCCGGTGCCCGCCGGGCACGAGGGGCTCGTGCAGCCGGGCCGCTTGAAGTACTTGTCGTACATGGCGTACCGCAGGTAGTCACCCATCCTGGCGGCCTTGGCCACCGTGGCGGAGATCTGCGAGGCTCTGCCCTGCGCCGTGGCCCAGGTCTGCGCCCAGTACGCCACCTGCACGGCCCGCGCGTCGGCGTCGGGGGCGTTGGTGTACTTCCACTGCCTGGCGTAGGAGCTGTCCCTGACGAACAGGTCCAGGTAGCCGTTGGTGCCGCCGTGGGCGAAGGTGTCGCAGGACGGCTGCGGGATCGTCTCGAAGACCGACTCCTCCGGGCCGCGCTGGTAGGTGTTGATGTAGGCGGGCTTGGTCGTGCCGTCGCCGCAACGGCCGAAGCCGTAGGTGTTGTCCACGTCGAGCAGCCAGTGCATGCCGTAGATGTCGCGGGTGCCGTACGTGCTCTGCAGCTCGTTGGCCAGCGGGTCGACGCCGGGGGTGACACCGGTGTCCATCTGGCTCGGGTAGTTGCTGATCGTCAGGTGCTCGGGCGCGTACGTGGCCGGGTCCGACGGGTTGTAGAAGGAGTTGGTCGGCTGGTCGGCCGTGGCCGGGATGATGTACCTCTCCAGGGAGGTCCAGGCGTTGTTGAACTTCGTCCAGTCGCCGGTGACCTGCCCGTAGACCGCCTCCAGCCACAGGTAGTAGCTGTAGGCCTCGGACGTGGTCTCGTGCCCGTGGTCCGGCGCCTCGACCATGAACGTCTCGACCGAGTGGTACGGCACGCCCTCGGGCGAGAAGTAACCGTTGGCCGGGTCGTGGATCTCGTTGTAGAGCTCGACGAAGCGCTGGACGTACTCGTTGTCGCCGCCCACGTCGTCGTCCGCCTCGGTGGCGGTGACGTCCACCGACGGATACCCGGTGGCGCTCACCCGGAAGACGGCCGAGCCGGCGGTCGTGTCGGAGTCATTGGCCGCGGCCAGCGGCACGTTCTGCACGGTGTTCCAGTTGGTCGGGCTGAAGGTCCTGGTGGCGCTGCCCGAGACCGTCAGGTCGGTGTCACCGCTGACGCGGGCGACGGTGACGGTCACGTTGGAGGTGGGCGCCTGCGACAGCCGTACCCCGATGTTCGCGGTACCGGACTCCGGCACGGACAGGCTCGTCGGGCTCACGTTGAGCCCGGGGCCCGTGCTCTGGGAGACGGTGATCCCGACCGGCGACGACGTGGTGGTCGCGCCGCCGTTGTCGGTGGCCCTGGCGGTGATCGAGTAGCTGCCCGCCGCCACGTTCGTCCAGTTGTAGCTGTACGGGGACGAGGTGTCGGTGCCCAGCAGCGTGGAGCCCTGGTAGAAGTCGACCCTGCTGACCGTGCCGTTGGCGTCGGCGGCGTTCGCGGCGATCGGCACGGTGGCCGGGGCGGTGAACATCTGCCCGGCGCTCGGCGAGGTCAGCGACACGGTGGGCGGTGTGTTGGTGCCGGTGCCGCCGCACGTGGTGCCGTTGACGCTGAACGAGGTCGGGTTCGGGTTGCTGCCGGTCCAGGTGCCGTTGAAGCCCATGGTGACGGAGGCTCCGGTGGCCAGGTTGCCGTTGTAGGACATGTTCGTACCCGTGACGCGGGTGCCCGACTGGCTCCAGTTGGCGCCCCAGCCCGTCGGAGTGTACCGCTGGCCCGTGGTCGGGTAGTCGAAGGCCAGCGACCAGGACGTGAGCGGGTCACCGGTGTTGCGCAGCGTGATGTTCGCGGTGAAACCGCCCTGGCCGGGGCTGCTCGTCCACTGGTTGGCCGCGTACGTCACGTCGCAGGCCACGGCCGCCTGGGCGGGGACCGCCGCCACGGCTGCGGTCGCGCTCGCGACGAGGACGAGGGTCGTGGCCACGGCGAGCCGCCTCGTTAAGCGCGTAATAAGGGGTGGAGGTCTGTACTTCACGGGGTCTCCATGGGAGTAGGGGTGTGGGAGCGCTCCCAATGGGGATTGTCTGTGCCGTCCGGCGTATGTCAACGGAATGGCGCTTCGGTAACCCTCGCGTTTCCTCTCACCAGGCTGCCCGGGATGAAAGTTTCATCCGCATTCCAGGGCATTCGGCGAGCATGCGGGGCAGCGAACACCTCCGCAAAAGACGCCCTCTGTACAGGGCTCCGAGTGCGGCTCACCATGGGAGCGCTCCCACCATCTAACACTGGAGATGATCGCTCGTGAGACTCCAACGCGGCCTCCGCAAATGGGCCGTGACCATGACCGCCGCGAGTGTCGCGGCCATGGGACTCGTCGCCGGCCAGAGCACGGCCGCCAACGCCGCCGTCGCCTGCGACGTGACCTACTCAGCCAACTCGTGGACGAGCAGCCCTGGTCAGGGCGGTTTCACCGCGAACATCACGCTGCGCAACACCGGTGACCCGCTCACGTCCTGGTCGCTGGCCTTCGACTATCCGACGACCACGCAGAGGTACAGCCCCACCGGCTGGGGCGCCAACTGGAGCCAGTCGGGCAGCCGGGTGACCGGTACGAACATGTCCTACAACGGCAACCTGGCCACCGGGGCCTCCCTCACCATGGGCTTCAACGGCACCTGGTCGGGCACCAACCCGAACCCGACCTCCTTCAGCGTCAACGGCACCACCTGTGGCGGCACCAACCCGACCGTGCCGTCCGTGGTCACCTCGGCCAGCTCGGTCGCGGTCAACGAGGGCGGCACGGCCACGTTCACCGCCCGGCTGTCGGCGGCGCCCAGCTCCAACGTGACCCTCACCACCAGCCGGACCAGCGGCGACACCGACCTGTCCGTCAGCTCGGGCGCCTCGCTGAGCTTCACCACGTCCAACTGGAACACTCCCCAGACGGTGACCCTGGCCGCGGCCCAGGACAGCGACACCGCCTCCGGCTCGGCCGCGTTCACCGTCGGCGGCACCGGCGTCACCTCCGCCACGGTCAACGCCACCGAGGTGGACGACGACTCCACCACGGCGCAGTCGATCGTCGTGACCCCGACCTCGGTCACCGTGCCCGAGGGCGGCACCGCCGGTTACACCGTGGCACTGGCCAGGCAGCCCAGCTCGAACGTGAGCGTCACCTCGACCGCGGGCAGCGGTGACACCAACATCACCGTCTCCTCGGGCGGCAGCCTCACGTTCACCACGTCGAACTGGAACACCCCCCAGACGGTGACCCTGGCCGCCGCGCAGGACTCCGACACGACCAACGGCAGCCGTACGTTCACGGTCGCCTCCAGCGGCCTGACCTCCAGAACGGTCACCGCCACCGAGGCCGACGACGACGGCGCGCCGCCCACCGGCCACGTCGAGAACCCGTACGCCGGCGCCACCGGCTACGTCAACCCCGACTGGCGGGCCAAGGCCGCCGCCGAGCCCGGCGGCGCAGCGGTGGCCAACACCTCCACGGCCGTGTGGATGGACCGCATCGCGGCCATCGCCGGCCCGAGCGGGGTCATGGGCCTCCGAGCGCACCTGGACGAGGCCGTCACGCAGGACGCCGCCAACGGCTCGGCGCCGCTGACCATCCAGATCGTCATCTACAACCTGCCCAACCGCGACTGCTCCGCGCTGGCCTCCAACGGCGAGCTGCTCATCGCGGAGAACGGCTTCAACCGCTACCGCACCGAGTACATCGACCCGATCGCGGCCATCCTGCGCGACAGCGCCTACCGCAACCTGCGCATCGTCACGATCATCGAGCCCGACTCGCTGCCGAACCTGGTCACCAACCTCAACAGCTTCCCCAAGTGCCAGGAGGCCAACGGGCCCGGCGGCTACGTGGACGGCGTGCGCTACGCGCTGAACCAGCTCCACGCCATCACCAACGTCTACACCTACGTCGACGCCGCCCACCACGCGTGGCTGGGCTGGGACTCGAACTTCAACCCGTCGGTCAACCTGTTCTACAGCACCGTCGCCGGTACGACCGCGGGCGTGGACAGCGTGGACGGCTTCATCGTCAACACCGCCAACTACTCCGCGACCACCGAGCCGTACTTCAGCGTCAGCGGCTCAGTGGGCGGCCAGCCCATCCGGCAGTCCACCTGGGTGGACTGGAACTACTACATCGACGAGATGACCTTCGCCAGGGACCTGCGCTCCGCGCTCGTCAGCCGGGGCTTCCGCAGCGGGCTCGGCATGCTCATCGACACCTCGCGCAACGGCTGGGGCGGCAGCGCCCGCCCGAGCGGCCCGAGCAGCTCGACGGAGCTGAACCCCTTCGTCGAACAGTCCCGCGTCGACCGCCGCATCCACGCCGGCAACTGGTGCAACCAGAACGGCGCGGGCCTCGGCGCGCGGCCGACCGCCAGCCCGGCCTCGGGCTTCGACGCCTACGTCTGGATCAAGCCGCCGGGCGAGTCCGACGGCGCCAGCACGGACATCGAGAACGACGAGGGCAAGAAGTTCGACCGGATGTGCGACCCGACCTACACCGGCAACGACCTCAACAAGAACAACATGAGCGGCGCCCTGGCCAACGCCCCGTTGTCGGGCCGCTGGTTCTCCGCGCAGTTCAGGCAACTGCTCGCCAACGCCTACCCGCCCGTCAACTGAGATCGGCCCGCGGGGCCGGAATCCGGCCCCGACCCGGGAGACCCGCCTGACCCGGGTCCCCCGGCAACCGGAAGGGGTCCCGGCCGCGTGCCGGGGCCCCTTCACCGCCAGGTCCGGGCCGCGCTGCGCGGCAAGCCGGCGGAGACGATCGGGATCGGCGATCGAGCGGGCCGCCGCGCTATCCCTGCTGCCGCTCGCGCCACTCGGACACGATCCGGTCGGCGTCGAAGGGCATCAGGTTGAGCGGCGGCCCAGACAGGCCCGTCCTGATCGCCTGGCGGATCCTGTCGTTGATCTCCTCGATGATCTGCCGCGCCTCGGTCTCCGACCTGGCCCCGAGCGCGCCGGCCAGCGCCTCCTCCGCCTCCTTGCGTAGCGCCAGCGTGGGCGGAAGGGGCATGGTCAGCCCCTCGCTCTCCACCTTCTGCTTGATCCACCACATCTCGCTGTGCTCGCGGTGCAGGTTGGGCAGCGGCTTGCCGGAACCCGGCAGGTTGTCGAACTCGCCGCGCTCCTCGGCCTCGCGGACCTGCCTGTCGACCCAGCTCTCGAAGGGGACGCCGGCGGGTTTGCGATCGGGCATGTGCGCCTCCTCAGGCGAGGTTGTGGGCGGGGGCGAGCGGGCCGCGCCAGCCGAGCACGGCCTCGGTCATGCGTACGGACGCGACCGTCGCGGCCACGTCGTGCACCCGCAGGATGCGGGCGCCCTTGAGGATGGAGACGACGTTGGCGGCGATCGTGCCCTCCTTGCGCTCCCCCTGGGGGAGGTCGAGGGTCTCGCCGATGAAGTCCTTGTTGGACAGCGCCACCAGGGTCGGATAGCCGATCGAGGTGATCTCCTCCAGCCGGCGCGTCAGCTCCAGCGAGTGGAAGGTGTTCTTGTTCAGGTCGTGACCGGGATCGATGATGATCCGGTCGGCGGCGATGCCCGCCTTGAGCGCGGCCGAGACCCGCTCGCGCAGGAAGTCCGCCACCTCGGAGACGACGTCGGCGTAGCTCGGCCGGAAGACCCGCCGGCCGGGGCCGCCGAGACTGTGCGTGACGACCACGCTGACGCCGGCCGCCGCGGCGACCTCGGCGATGCCCGGCTCGCGCAGGCCGTTGGTGTCGTTGAGGACGTCGGCGCCGGCCTCGATGGCCGCCCGCGCCACCTCGGGCCGGTGGGTGTCCACGGAGATCACGGCGTCGGTGGCGGCCCTGACCTCGGCGATGACCGGGGCGACCCGCTCGATCTCCTCCTCCACGCCGATCGCCGCCTGGGCGGCGCTGAAGGCGAATCCGCCGATGTCCACCCAGTCCGCCCCGTCCTCCACCGCCTTGATGGCCGCCGCGACGGCGCCGTCGAGGGCGTAGGTGCGGCCCTGGTCGTGAAAGGAGTTGGGCGTCCTGTTGACGATGGCCATGACGGCGACCTGGCGCTCGAAATCGAACTCCCGCCGCCCGATGCGCCGCACAGGAGAGATGATCTCCGGAAAAGGCCGCTCGCCGCTCACGGCCTTGAGCCTACCCGGCCACCGGCCAGGCCAGACGACAGGCTGTCACCCGGACCCGCACGCGGAGGGCTCGGCATTGAGCACGCGGTAAGGCCCGGCTTCGGCGTCGGTCGCTCGGAGGGCTTGACCTCAGGCGTTGAAGTCGCCGAGCGAGCGCCCGCCGGCCGTCATCACCCTGATCCGCCTCATGGTCATGTGGTCGCCGACGTCGAGCTTCCTTGGTAACCGCATGGTGAGCCGGACCGTCGTGCCACCCGGCCCGGTACGGAGGTCCACCGCGTCGCACAGCCGGCGGATGAGATAGATCCCCCGGCCGGTGGAGGTCTGGTCGGACGGCCTGCGATGGCCTTTGACGTAACCGTCGGGGATGCCCGGCCCCCGATCGATCGTCTCGGAGCGGATGACACCGTCAACCGCCCACAACCGGAAATGCCCGTGCCCGCCCGCGTGCTCCACGGCGTTGACGACGCTTTCGTGCACGGCCAGGACGAAGTCGTCCAGCCGGGGACCGCTCAGGCCACAGGCCTCAGCCTGCCCGGCCACCGCGTGCCGCAGCTTCGTGATGTCGAGAAGCGTAAAAGACTGGGTCAATAGGGTGCGCATGGCAGGCTCCTCCAACCTTGCCTTGGTACGCCGACGCGCAAACAAACGAAGGGCTGTCGCCTTTCGCGGGAAAAAAGTGAACGACTGCAAGAAACGGCTTCACAGTGAAAGTCCATGCGCTCCTCCACGTCATTCCGCGTGCGGGCCGCGCTTTTGGACCTCCTGATCTATCGCCTTCCCCGACAAGGAGAAAGTACACTCCGTTGAGATTTACGGATGTCCGCCAACCCCTGTTGCGAGCTCCCGAATCCGCCCGACCGGCCCGGCGTCGGGAGCCAGCGGCGCGGTGTCCATCCCGGCGCCGTCGTGCAGCCCCTCGATGAGCTCCCGGATCGCCTGCCACGACGAGTGCCGTGGCGTCCAGCCCAGCACATCCCTCGCCCGGCCGGTGCTCATGACCGGGATGCTCAGGGCCAGCTCCAACAGCCCCGGCGCGGCGGGCACGAGCCGCAGGTGCCAGCCCGCCGCCATGACCGCCCTGGCCAGCGCGTACGGCACCCGCATCGTACGGGTGCCGAGCAGCTCGGCCAGGTCGGCCGGATCGAGCACCGGCTCGCCGGCGAGGTTGAAGGCCCCCCGCACCGGCCGGGTGACGGCCAGCCGGTAGGCCTCCGCCGCGTCCTCGGCGTGCAGGATCTGCAGCCGCAGTCCCGGCACATCCGGCACGAAAGGGATGCGGCCCTCCCTGATCAGCCGCCGTGGCACGAACGGCCCGGCGAACAAGCGGCGCTGCTCCGAGGCCGCCGCACGCTGGAAGATGAACCCGGGCCGCATGCGCACCACCCGGATGCCCGGATGGTCGTGCTCGAACACGTCGAGCACCCGCTCCACGTAGGCCTTCTCCCGCCCGTACGCGGCACCCGGCCAGCCGTGCGTGGGCCAGCTCTCGTCCACGGGCCGGTCCTTGGGCCCCGGCGAGTACGCCCCCACGGACGAGGCGTGCACCAGCGCGGGCACCCCCGCCTCCGCGACCGCTCGGAAGACCCGCATGCTGCCCAGCACGTTGGCCCGCCAGGTCACCGCCGGGTCCCTGGTCGGCTGGAACAGCCAGGCCAGATGCACCACGGCGTCCGCGCCCTCGAAGATCGGCGCCAGGTCGTCGGTCGCCACGTCGGCCCGGTGCCAGTCGGTGCGGTCGACCCGCCACTCGGGCAGCCGCCGGGCGATCCCCACGATCGAGGTCACGCCTTCGTCCGCGGCCAGCGCGCGCACCACGCAAGTGCCGACATTCCCGGTGGCACCCACCACAACGACTCTCATGGCGCTTCGCTGCCCGCCGAGCGGCCGGCGAAACACCCTGACCTGCGTGTTCTACGGCTGGAGCAGGATCTTGACGGCCCCGTCGGCCTTCCGCTGGAACATCTGGTAAGCCATCGGCGCCTGCTCCAGCGGCAACCGGTGCGTGGTCAGGTCCATCACGCCGAGCGGGTCGGCGGCGTCGGTCACCAGTGGCAGCAGCGCGTTGGTCCACCGGCGGACGTGGGCCTGCCCCATGCGCATGGTGATGCCCTTGTCGAACATGCGCAGCATGGGCATGGGGTCCGCCATGCCGCCGTAGAGGCCGGTGACGGAGATGACGCCGCCCCTGCGTACGGTGTCGATGGCGTGGTGGAGCGCGGCGAGGCGGTCGACGCCGGCGTTCGACATGAGCGGCGCGGCCACGGCGCTGGGCAGCAGCCCGGTGATCGTCTGGGCGATCTTGGCCGCGGGCGAACCGTGCGCCTCCATGCCGACCGCGTCGATGACCGAGTCGGTGCCCCGCCCCGACGTCCGCTCGCGGACCTCCGCGGCCACATCGAGGATCTCACCGGCGTCGATCACCTCGATGCCATGGCGGCGGGCCATCTCCAGGCGCTCGGTGACGCCGTCCACGCCGAACACCCGATGGCCGAGGTGGCGGGCGATACGGGCGCACATCTGGCCGATCGGGCCGAGGCCGAAGACGGTGACGCTGCCGCCCTCGGGGATGTCCGCGAACTCGACGGCCTGCCAGGCGGTCGGCAGCACGTCGGACAGGTAGAGGAAGCGCTCGTCCGGCGGCCCCTCGGGCACCTTGATCGGGCCGAACTGGGCCTCGGGCACCCGCAGGTATTCGGCCTGACCGCCGGGGATCTGCCCGTACAGCCTGGTGTAGCCGAACAGCGCGGCACCCATGCCCTGCTCGCGCACCTGGGTGGTCTCGCACTGTGCGTACAGCTCCTTGCCGCACATGTGGCACCGGCCGCAGGAGATGTTGAACGGGATGACCACGCGGTCGCCGGGCTTGATGTTCGTGATCGCGGACCCGACCTCCTCGACGACGCCCATGGGCTCGTGCCCGAGAATGTCGCCCTCGGCCATGAACGGCCCGAACAGCTCGTAAAGGTGCAGGTCGGAGCCGCAGATCCCGGTGCTGGTGACCCTGATGACCGCGTCGTTGGGCTCCTTGACGGCCGGGTCGGGGACTTCCTCGACGCGTACGTCACGCTTGCCGTGCCAGGTGACTGCCTTCATCGTGTCTCCTCGTTGCCGGGGGCACAAATGCCGCATACCCCCACATAGGGCCCCAAACGACTTCGAAGGCCGCCCCCCACCACCGTCCCGGACTGCGGCGCCTCGGCAGCCGACGGCACCCGGGCCTACGGCTGCTCCTCCGCGAGCCGCAGTGCCTCCTCGACCAGCGTCTCCACGATCTGCGACTCGGGCACGGTCTTGACCACCTCGCCCCTGACGAAGATCTGCCCCTTGCCGTTGCCCGCGGCCACTCCCAGGTCGGCCTCGCGGGCCTCGCCCGGGCCGTTGACCACGCACCCCATGACCGCCACCCGCAGCGGACGCGCGTCGCGACCGGCGCACCGACGGAAGTCCAAGATCTACAGCGGCCACGATCGCAGCTCCTAATGAGTGTTGGGAGTAAGCCATCCGGCAGACTCCGTAGTGGGTAGTGGCTGCCGGCAGGTGAGCACTTTCGGCTCCTGGACATCGAGTCCTGACGAAAGACCGTGCCCCTGCCGGGTGGTCG